>JAMCXS010000020.1 GCA_023474345.1 Acidobacteriota bacterium
CAGACGTGTGCTCTTCCGATCTACCTCGTCCGGGTTATAAATAATCGAGAGATAAAAGTGCGCAAAAAAGATGATCAGAAGAACGTAAGTCACGGTGTAGAGCGGTTCGCCCCAGCCAAACGCCGTCTTGAACCATGTGAGCGCTCTGCCAAGGGTGCCGTGGGTACCCGCAAATAGCGCGATGGTCTGCGGGAAAGTCAGGATCGAGACTGCAAAGATGATGGGCATGACTCCACCACTGTTGACCTTAAGCGGAAGGTGTGTGGAAACGCCACCGAGAACTTTACGCCCGACGATCCGTTTCGCGTATTGAATGGGGATGCGCCGTTCCCCACGCTCTACAAACACAATAAAGGCCACTATGGCCAGCATGAACGCCAAAAGCAGCACAACAACGGGAAAGCTCCAGACACGGGTAACAAAGACGTTCTGATAAATATTACCTATGGCGTGCGGCAACCCTACCACGATCCCGGCAAAAATCAGGAGCGACATACCGTTGCCGATACCCCGAGCAGTGATCTGCTCTCCTAGCCACATGACAAAAACCGCGCCAGTGGTTAGCGTCAGCACGGTGCTGAAGATAAAGCCTGCTCCCGGATGGTTCACCAACGGCATACTGGCGCTGGTTTCCCGCTGCAGGGCAATGGCGATGCCGAAGGCCTGAAAGGCGCTCAACCCCACCGTCATCCAGCGCGTGTAATCGGTGATCTTCTTCCGCCCCAGCTCACCTTCCTTTTGCAGCTTCTCCAAACGCGGCGAAACCACCCCTAACAACTGGAGGATGATGGATGCCGTAATATACGGCATGATTCCGAGGGCAAAAACTGTCAGGCGATTTAGGCTGCCTCCGGAAAACATGGAAAGCAGTCCGAACAAGGTGCCTCCCAATTGACTGAAGGCACGCTCAAAAACGTCTGCGTTGATGCCTGGCGTGGGGATGAACGCCCCCAACCGGAACACAGCGAGCATCAACAGCGTAAACAGGATGCGTTTCCGCAGGTCCGGAATCTCAGTAATGCTTTTGAGATTCTCCATCATGCGGAGATAACCTCAGCCTTTCCACCAGCCTTCTGGATTTTCTCCCGAGCTGAATCTGAAAAGCGGTGAGCTACCACATGAAGCGGAGCCTTCAGCTCGCCGCCGCCTAAAACCTTAAGACCGTCCAGCAAATTCCTGACCACACCGCGTTCCACCAAAAGTTCTGGTGTTACCTTCACCTGCGCATCGAAATCCGCCAAATCCTCAAGGTTCACCACAGCGTAATGCTTCTTGAAGATATGCTTAAAACCTCGTTTCGGTAAGCGGCGATGCAAAGGCATCTGGCCGCCCTCGAATCCGGGGCGCATCCGCATTCCTGCCCGCGATCGCTGACCTTTACTTCCCCGCGTGGCCGTTTTCCCGTGTCCTGAACCCATCCCCTGGCCGATTCGCTTCGGGTGCTTGTGAGCACCGCGCGGAGGCCGTAGTGTACCAACGTGTAAAGCCATATCCGCTACTTCTTGCCTTTCTCCGCTGACTTAGATTCTTCGCCTTCTGCTATCTGGCGCTTTTCGTCGTTCTCATCCTGATCCTTTGCGGCAGCTTGCCTAGCAGTGGCGCCAACTTGCCTTTTTCGAGCCCCAACTCTTTTGCGAGAGGCAGCACTCTCAGCTTCAACCTGCGTTTCATTGGCTTCCGGCGGCGCCTCGGCTACCGCCGCTGCCGGGGCTTCCTCGGGGAGCTTCGCACTCACATCTTCCGCCTTGTGCGGAGCCTCGGCCTCCACAATCACATACTCAGGGACCGCAGCCCACGACGGAGGCACAGGGGCGGGAACCACCTGCAACAAATGCGGTATCCTCGAAATAACCCCACGAACCTGCGCCGTGTCGGGTAGTTCCACTACCTGGTTCAGACGGCGCAAGCCAAGACTTGCCACCATTTCTTTCTGCCGGCGCGGAAACGCAATCCCACTGCGCACCCACTTGACATGAATTGTTCCGGTTTTCTGTTGCACCGCGCTCTGGCCTCCCTAAATGTCTTCTACCAGCTTTCCGCGCATTGCAGCAACCTCTTCGCTGCTGCGCAGGCTCAGCAGAGCTTCCATCGTGGCTTTGACGACGTTATGAGGGTTCGTCGTACCCAGCGACTTGGTCAGCACGTTCTGGATACCCGCCGCCTCAACCACGGCACGAACCGGCCCGCCGGCAATCACGCCAGTACCGGCCGGCGCAGGCTTTAATAGAACTCTACCCGCGCCATAATGGCCGACGACAGTGTGAGGAATGGTTGTTGCGCTGATATTCACCTTGCGCAAAGACTTCTTCGCCAGCTCGATTCCCTTGCGAATCGCCATGGGCACTTCTCGCGCTTTCCCCGTGCCATAGCCCACGTGACCATTGCCGTCCCCTACCACGACCAGCGCGGAAAAGCTAAGATTCTTCCCGCCCTTCACCACTTTCGTGACGCGGTTAATGGACACCACTTGATCTCTCAGTTGTAGCGTATTCGGGTCAATGCCAACAGACAAATTACGCCTCTCCTTCGCCTTAAAACTTCAAGCCTTGCTTTCTCGCTTCATCCGCCAAAGCTTTTACACGCCCATGATAAGCATAGCCACCACGATCGAAAACCACTCGGGATATGCCAGCAGCCATCGCCCGGTTTGCCAACACCTGGCCCACCACTTTAGCCGCTGCAATATTACCGCCGTTCTTGAGCGTCTTACGGACTTCCTGGTCACAGGAAGAAGCCGACACCAGAGTCTGGCCTCGAGCATCATCGATGACCTGGGCATAAATATGTTTCAGCGAGCGAAACACATTCAACCTCGGAGCCGGTGAGATCCCGCGCACCCGACTGCGAATTCGCCGGTGAACCCTCTGCCGACGTACGTTCTTTGAAACCTGGGTCAACATACCGTTTGTTGTTCCTCCACAGACCTAAGCCTTTGCTCCACCGGCACCCGCTGCAGCCTTGCCTGCCTTCTTCTTCAACCGCTCTCCCGTATATCGGACGCCTTTGTTCTTGTACGGATCGGGCGGGCGAAGACCGCGAATATTGGCCGCCAACTGACCCACCAGATGGCGGTCGGCTCCCTTGACCACCAAGTGAGTCTGCTTCTCGATGCTAATCGAAATTCCTTCCGGGATCGGCATTTCGATAGGATGTGAGTAGCCAAGAGTGAACGCTACTGAGTTTCCTTTGACTTCAGCCCGGTAGCCAATACCAACGATGTCCAGTTGCTTTTCAAAACCCTTGCTTACTCCCACGATGGCGTTTGCAACCTGCGCCCGAATCAACCCGCGCAACGCCACCTGATCCTCATGCTCCATCTGCGTAAGATAGTGTCCGTCCTGCTTCTCAAGGCGGACCCCCTGCGGAAGAGGAATCCGAAGGGTTCCTTTGGGCCCCTTCACAGTCACTGCTGATGCGTCCGCCTGAAGCGTCACCCCGGAGGGAACTTCGATAAGTTTTCGGCCTATTCTTGACATAACCTTCAGTCTTGCCCGAGGTTCGGGCTCACTCCACGCTACAAAGGATTTCGCCGCCGACCTTGGCGCGACGAGCCGCCTTGCCTGTCATTACTCCCTGAGGAGTCGTCAGGATGTTGATTCCCAACCCCCCAAGCACCTTGGGGACTTCGCGTGACCCGACGTAAACTCGGCGGCCGGGCCTGGAAACTCGGTCAAGCTTCGAAATAACGCCTGAGCCGTCCGTTCCATAACGAAGAAAGACGCGAAGGCTCTTCTTCTTCCCTTCCTCGGCAACCTTATAGTTGCTGATATAGCCTTCTTCCTTCAGCACCCGGGCAATCTCAATCTTCAACTTCGACGAGGGCATATCCACGCGCTGGTGGCGGGCCCGCAACCCGTTACGAATTCTCGTCAGCATATCAGCGACCGGATCAGAGACAGCGGACATAACACTCCCAATTCAAAAAACTCGTCGCGGCCTGATCTCCTACACCGCGATCGTTAACTCCATTTACCAACTCGATTTAATAACACCCGGAATATCACCGCGGAGCGCAAGCTGCCGGAAACAAAGCCGACACATCTCAAACTTCCGCAGATAACCACGGGGCCTGCCGCAGATACGGCATCGGTTTCTGTGCCGGATCTTGAATTTAGGCTTCCGAACTAGCTTTGCCATTTGGCATAAACGTGCCACTCGTTATCCTCCTGCTTGCTCAGTGGAATCTCCCGGTGCGCGGCGCCGCGGCCCTTCAGAACGGAAGGGCATGCCCAAACGGCGCAGCAGCGCTAACGCCTCGGCGTCCGTCCGCGCGTCTGTAACAATTGAGATATTCATACCCTTGACCTTTTCAACCTTCGCGTACTCCACCTCAGGGAAGACCAGTTGGTCACGGAGCCCCAAGGTATAGCCGCCCCGTCCGTCAAACGATTTGGTCGAGAGGCCTCGGAAGTCGCGAACGCGAGGCAGAGCCACATTAACAAGCCGGTCAAAAAACTCGTACATTCGGTCGCCGCGCAGGGTCACCATCGTCCCGATCGGCATGTTCTTGCGCAGTTTGAAATTCGCGATCGATTTCCGGGCTCGCGTCACGACCGGCTTCTGACCTGTCACTTGCCCCAACTCTCGCGCTGCCGCATCTAACAGTTTAACATTTTGGATGGCTTCGCCCAGGCCAATATTGACCACAATCTTACGTAGGCGCGGTGCAGCCATCGAATTCGGGTACTTAAATTCTTCGATCAGTGCCGGAAGAACTTCCGCTTGATACCTTTCTCTTAGTCGCGCTGCCATATTCCCTTAATCTTTCTGAGTCTTTAAGAATCCAACAGCTTCCCGCATTTCGCGCACTGGCGAACCTTCTTGCCTTTGGTGCCTCCCGCCATCCGCTGATGGCGGATGCGCGTGGGGCCGCACTCACTGCAAATGAGCGCCACGTTCGAGACACTGATGGGGCCTTCCTTTTCCAGAATCCCGCCCCGAATCTGCTTGGCCGGGTTTGGACGAGTGTGACGCTTGATCATATTGGCGTGTTCAACAAATACTTGCCGCTTTCGAGGTGCCACCGCCAACACACGCCCGGACTTCCCTTTGTCGCGTCCGGCGATCACCTGCACTTGGTCGTTTTTCCGAATATCCAGCGATGCGCCCATTAGAGAACCTCCGGGGCCAGGGAAACAATCTTCAAAAACTTTTTCTCGCGCAACTCGCGGGCCACCGGTCCGAACACGCGAGTTCCCACCGGTTCGCCTGCGTCATTGATCAACACGGCGGCGTTCTCGTCAAAGCGGATATAACTGCCGTCCCGCCGCCGCTGCTCTTTCCTCATGCGGACAATGACGGCTTTCACCACTTTCCCTTTCGGAACCGGGCTCTCCGGAGCCGCTTCCTTTACCGCCGCTGTGATCACATCGCCCAGCCCGGCCTGCAACCCCGCGCCTCCGCCCAAGGGCAAAATACAGGAAAGCTTCCGCGCGCCGGAATTGTCGGCGACTCTCAGAAGGGTGCGCATTCCAATCATTGTTCAACCTCCCGGCCTGCACCGATCTGAGCAGCCTTGGAAACAACCGCCACCACCCGCCAGCGTTTGCGGCGGCTGAGTGGACGGGTTTCCTCAATTTTCACCGTATCACCCACTCGGCACTCGCCTTTTTCGTCATGGGCCAAAAACCGGCTCGACCTCCGAATGACTTTCTTGTACAAGGGATGCATAGTCTTCCGATCCACCGTTACGACGATGGTCTTCTGCATCTTATTGTTGCTAACTACTCCGATTTTTTGCTGTCGTTTTTGATTCGGCATTCCGGCTCGACCTTAGTATCTATATGCCCGTTCGTTCTGGCGAAACCTTAACCTTGCGCCTTGGCGCGCGCTTCTAATGTTCTCTGCCGCCGCACCGTTTGCACCCGGGCAATTCCTTTCCGAAGCTGGCGTATCACAGGAAGTACATCCCCCTGGCCGCCTGCGAGCTGAAACCGCAGACGCAAGAGCTGCTGGGTAAACTCCCGCTCGGAACTCGCAAGCTCATCATCAGTCCATTCCCGCATGTTCTCGGCGGGCCATTTCCATCTCTTGTCCTTCTCCAGTTTCACGCCTTGCTCTCCTCCGAAACTCAGTGCGAGGTTTCCATCCGCGTTACAAATCGGGTCGGCAAAGCCAGCTTGTCACCCGCCAGCCTGAAGGCTTCCCGGGCCTCGGCTTCTGTCACACCTTCGATTTCGAATAAAATTCTACCCGGCTTCACAACCGCTACCCAGAATTCAGGGGCGCCTTTCCCCTTACCCATACGCGTTTCGGCCGGTTTCTTCGTCACTGGTTTATCCGGAAATATCCGGATCCACAATTTGCCGCCGCGTTTTACAAAACGCATGATGGCCACGCGACTGGCTTCAATCTGACGGTCCGTAATCCAGCCCGGCTCCAGAACTTTCAGCCCAAAATCCCCGAAGGACAGAAGCGAACCCCGCCAGGCCTTCCCGTGCATACGCCCGCGCTGCTGTTTACGGAACTTCACCTTGCTCGGCATTAACATAATTCGTTCACCTTAGGCCCGGCTCTCTACCTCCGGGCATTCTGAGGCCCACCAGCTTAAACGGCAGCAGGTCCGGCAACTTCCGTGGACGTCGGCGCCTTTGACGGCCGGCGCTTTTGTTCAAGGATTTCGCCATTATAGATCCAGCACTTCACTCCGATCACGCCGTAAGTCGTCATGGCTTCGGCAAGTCCGTAATCAATATCTGCGCGCAAAGTGTGGAGAGGAAGCCGCCCTTGCAGATACCACTCTGATCGTGCGATTTCCGCGCCGTTCAGGCGACCGCCAACCCTGACTCGAATGCCTTTGCAGCCAAACCGCAGGGCGGCATCCACTGCCTTCCGCATCGCCCGCCGGAAAGCCACGCGCTTCTCAAGTTGCAGAGCAATCGACTCAGCAACGAGTTGCGCATCCAACTCGGGCCGGTGCACTTCCTGGATATTGATAGGCAAAACTTCCCGGCCCGTGCGCTTTTGAACTTCCTGCCGCAGCCGGTCGATCTCCGCTCCCTTACGTCCGATAATGATACCCGGCCGTGCCGTATGGATCGAGATCTTTAGTTTATTTCCTGGCCTCTCCACCTCAATGGAAGAAACCCCCGCGCTGCGAAGCTGAGCCTTGAGCTGGCGCTTCAGCTTTAAATCTTCATGCAGCAGGTCCGCATAACCTTTCTTGGCAAACCAGCGCGACTTCCACGTCTTGATGTGTCCCAGGCGGAATCCGTAAGGATGTACCTTCTGTCCCACCAATAACCTCCTTCAGCAACCCTGCTTCTCCCGCTCGAACAACGCGTCCTTATCGGCGCGACGGCGCGACTCCGAGCGGCCCATAAATCTTCTAAGCCTCGCGCTCCCGGGCCTCAACCACCACCGTGATGTGGCTCATGCGACGTTGATAGCGATAAGCACGCCCCATGGGAGCCGGACGAATCCGCTTCACCCGCGGCCCTTCGTTGACGTAGGCCTTTGAAACCACCAGCTCATCGACGTCCACCGACTCTGATTTTTGCTCGGCATTTGAGATCGCTGCCTGCAAAATCTTCATCACTTCCCGCGCTATCCCCTTTTTCGTAAAACGCAGCGTATCCACCGCAGCCCCTGCGTTTTGCCCGCGAATCAGGTCGACTACCAGCCTGGCCTTCTGGGGGGGAAACCCGCAAATACTTCCCTGT
>JAMCXS010000023.1 GCA_023474345.1 Acidobacteriota bacterium
GGCACTTCGCGCGCTGTCTCGGCAGTCGCGCTGAGGGAATCCTCATGGCGCTCCTCGATCGTCACCGGTAGGGGCGATTCATGAATCGCCCCTACTGCCGCGTGGGTCGGGGCGATAAAACGGTAACCGTGGCGCGGCAGCGTTTCGATGAAGCGCGGATTCTCCGCCGAATCGCCCAGCGCTTCCCGCAGCTTGTTGACGGCGGTATTGACGCTGTGGTCGAAATCCACAAAGGTGTCCGCCGGCCAGAGTTGCCGGCGCAATTCCTCCCGGGTGACGACCCCGCCCGGATGATTGAGAAGGATCGCCAAGATTTGAAAGGGCTTTTCCTGCAGCTTGACCTTCAGACCGTACTTGCGCAGTTCTCCGCCGCGAAGGTCAACTTCAAAAGGCCCGAAATCAAGCACGCGAGTTGGCGAAGGTGCGTTTTCCATATCGACATCCGCCTGGTTCTACGGCGGGAAGTTCATGCGGCGCAGGTAAACCTGGAAGCGCGGGTCGGAGCGCAGGGGGTCCCACCCTGGGGCGACTTGGAGTATGGTAAAACGCCGGTCGCGTTCCTGGTAAGCTTTTTCCATATAGGAAAAAGCCTGGTCTTTGTCACCCAAGCCAGCAAAAAGGTAAGCGAACCAAGACGCGGGGACATAGCGGTGCTTTGATTCTTCCCGCCATCTCCGAATTTGCCAAAGCCAGTAACCTCGGACGCCGTCCTTTGCGTAAGCTTGCCCGAGCGTCGCCACTTCGGCTGCACTCATTCCCCCAAGTAAGTAGCCCTTCTGACGAGCGGCAACCGCTTCCTGATACCTGTGCTGCGCAATGTAAATGGCCTCGAAGTCTTGGTAAATACCACTGTACTCGGGAAATAACGACGCCGTATCTCGACACTGCTGGAGCGCCTGATCGAACTCGCGCGCATAAATGTAGCAAATAGCCAGGTTCCTGCTCATCCACGGCGAGAGGGGGTCGAGTTGCTGCGCCCGCTGCGCCTCACGGATACCTTCCGCATACCGTTTCATGGACGAAAGGTATACGGAGTACCGCTGGTGCGCCATGGCGGAATTGGGGTTGAGTTCGATGGCGCGCTTGTAATCTTTCTCAGCCGCTGCCCAGTCCCAGTCGTACTCGAAGTAGGAACACGCCAGAGCAGCGTGAGCTTCGGCCGACGCTGGGTCGATTTCGAGCGCCTTCCGCGCGGCGGCCCTCACCTTTGGAAACAACTCTTTCGGAGGCGCGAGGTATTGTCGGTTGAGCTCCACATATGATTCCGCGAGTTCCGTATAAGCGGGCGTGTAGCCGGGGTCAATCTCTATGGCTTGCTGGAAATGGTCAATGGCAGGCTTATAACTTTTTTCAGTTCGCTTGTTTAGGTAGAATCGTCCCAACACGTAAAGCCGGTGGGCCTCGGGATTGACGGGGCGGGCGCTGGCGAGGCGCACCTGCTCCTGCGGCGTGACCTTGACGCGAATCTGCGTGACAATGGCGCGCGCCACTTCGCTTTGCAGCGCCAGCACGTCGCCCAGGTTGCGCTCGTAGGTTTCAGACCAGAGGTGGCGGTCAGTGGGCGCGTAAAGCAGATTCGCCGTGATGCGCACCCGGTCGCCGGAGCGCAGCACAGAGCCTTCCACGATGGCGTCCACGTTGAGTTCGCGCGCAATCTCCGGCAAGGGCTTCTTGGCTCCCTTGTATTGCATCACCGAAGTTCGTGAAATTACCCGCAAAGCGCTGACCTGGCCCAGCGTAGTGATCAACTCGTCGGTCATACCGTCCGCCAGGTATTGCTGGCCGGGGTCGCCGGAGAGATTTTCCAGCGGCAGGACGGCGAGGGAGTGGATTGCGGGAATCGGGGCCGCTGCCGGCGGGCCACGGCGGGCTAAGTCTGTGCGGAAGAGGATAACGGCGAGCAGTCCAACGACCCCGAGGCCAAGCCCTGCCAGCCACAGCTTTTTCGGTGAAGCGTGCGGAGGCACTTCGCGCGCTGTCTCGGCAGTCGCGCTGAGGGAATCCTCATGGCGCTCCTCGATCGTCACCGGTAGGGGCGATTCATGAATCGCCCCTACTGCCGCGTGGGTCGGGGCGATAAAACGGTAGCCGTGGCGCGGCTGCGTCTCGATGAAGCGGGGATTCTCCGCCGAATCGCCCAGCGCTTCCCGCAGCTTGTTGATGGCGGTATTGACGCTGTGGTCGAAATCCACAAAGGTGTCCGCCGGCCAAAGCTGCCGGCGCAATTCCTCCCGGGTGACCACCTCGCCCGGATGATTGAGAAGGATCGCCAAGATTTGGAAGGGCTTTTCCTGCAGCTTGACCTTCAGACCGTGATTACGCAGTTCTCCGCCTTGGAGATTTAGCTCGAACACTCCGAAGCGGACAAGACTTGAGGGACGGGCGATCTCAGACACCGCTAGACCTCCCGTTTATAGCGAGAGTTTACCACACGCCGAACGGCCGTTCAATAATGATGAGAACTTCGGATGCCTGGCATGAAGTCCTGTGCCATGAATGGATTATACGGTGACGTGCAATTGCGCGCGCGATGATCCACTGTGCATTGAAAGGCTCCGCGACCCATGTAAAAGTGGGCTCAACGAACCAGATGCTGCCTGCCGGCTACGGCGGCTGAGAGCTTGCGGATCCACCGGAAACCGGCCAAAGCAGACTGGGCATGGAGGTGGGCGATGAAAACGATTCGAAGTTTGATGACCCTGGTTGGGCTTTCTCTGCTGCTTTCCGCCCTGGCTGTAACAGTGGCGAGAGCGCAGAATCTTGTAATCGCGGCAACCGAATTTAGCGGCAGCTTTACTCTTCCCTTCGAAGCTCAGTGGGGAAGCATGACCCTGCCGGCAGGGGATTACACCCTGAGCTATGGGCGCGTGATCGACAGAGCGGGAGCCTACGCAGTGGCAATCGCGGGCGAAGCCAAGGGAGGCCCGCATGGCGTGCTTCTCGTCCAGGGGCGTAGCCAGACTTCAGCCACGAAGGATGCGCTCGTCTGCGCTCGCGGAAGCAACACACTTATTGTCCGCGCACTCGAGATGGCGGCGATCGGCCAGTCGGTAAGCTTCGCGGCGCCACGCGGCGCGGAAATCCTGGCGCAAAAAGGGAGCCGCGGCGCCTACACGCAGCTTGCTGAAGCGCCGATGCTGATTCAGCGCGTGCCAGTCAAACTGAATGGGAAGTAAGTTTGCGGTAAAGGATCTGTTCACTTCCGGGGGCGGGCCCGCGGTTTCGCTGAGGGAACTGAGGCCCGTCCCCGCCTCTTTTCGGCCTGCCACTCAGGTTGGCGTTTGAACTCCAACCCTGATTCGTTTGCTTGTGAGGGACTCCAAACTTCGAAGAGCGCTCAACAGGCTAAATATGCCAAAATGGAACGAGAGGATGTGTGCGGGAGAAAAGTGGAGGGGCGCGAGAGAATTTGAATGCGCAGAGACTTCGGAATTCGGAAATAAGCGCGTGGGGAAACGAGTCCGCAAATTTCCGCAGGCAGCCCGAAAGGGCCTTCTGGCTTCAAACTAATTTCGTGACGTTAAATTAAAAACATGATTCCAATTCTTTTCAAACTGGGCCCGATTACCATTTACAGCTATGGGCTGATGATGGCGCTGGGATTCATTGCCGCGTACCTGCTGCTGGTGGTGGAGTGCCGGCGCCGAAAACTATCTTCGGACTTCGCCTCGTCGATTATCGTGTGGGGGGCCATCGGCGGACTGGCGGGAGCACGGCTGTGGGACGTATACGATCAGTTCCCAAGCTACGCTCAACACCCGCTGTCGATAATTTTCTCAAGTTCAGGCTTTGTATGGGACGGCGGGCTCCTGGGCGGGCTCCTGGCTGTTTACCTTATCTCGCACTATTACAAAGTCCCCTTTCTCACCACGGCGGACATGGCCGCCCCCGCAGTCCTGATTGGGCAGGCGCTCGGCCGAATGGGATGCCTGCTTTCAGGCGACGGCGACTGGGGCCTGCCAACCAAAATGCCCTGGGGCATGTCTTTCCCTCATGCCATCGTAGGGTGGAACTCACAAACCGTGCTCAAGCTGAACGCGCACGACCAACTGGTTTCAGGTTTTTACCCGGGCGTGCGGGTCCAGCCCACACCGATTTTTGAAGCAGTGCTTTACGTGGCAATCGCCGTGTTCCTGATTTGGGCGATGCGCAAGCGACACTGGGCCGAAGGGCGAGTCTTTTACGCATTCCTTGTGCTGTCCGGGGGCGCGCGCTTCCTGGTGGAATTCTGGCGAATCAATCCCCGCGTGCTGTGGGGGCTGACCGAATACCAGATCTTTTCAATCCTGCTGATGGCTGTCGGGGTCGCGGCGCTGGTGATAACAAGGAACAGGAAGCCCGCAGCCGTATCAGCCTTAGCCGGTCCCGATGAATCGGGGAGATCCGACTCTGCATCCACACGTCGCAAAAAGCGTGGCCTAAGCGCCACCACAACTCAGTCCGGCAAATGAATGACCTGCCCCGTGGTTAACTGGTAGAGGGCTTTGATCAGGGTGAGCCTGCCTGCCTTGACTCTTTGCTGGAGCAGCGGACTGTTGCGCAACAGGTCGGAGGCACTTTGGTGGACGTTGGCTTGCTCTGCCAGCCTGAGCAACTCCTCGCCTCCGGCGCGGCCTTTGACGCTTGCGAGCGCCGGACGAACCTTGTCCACGATCGCTTCCAGATTCGGGGAAGGTGGCGTCTCACCCGAGACCGCCGCCGCAACTGCGCCGCACTTCTCATGGCCCATGATGACGAGGACCCTGGCGTCGAGGAACTCCGCAGCGTATTCAATACTGCCCAGAGCCACCGGGTCAGCCACGTTGCCTGCCGTTCGAATCACAAAGAGATCACCGAGGTTCTGATCGAAGACCAGGCTGGGGGACACGCGGCTGTCCGAACAGGTCAGCACGATGACCCGCGGGCGCTGCCCGTTGGCGAGTCCCGCGCGCCGGTGAACATATTCACGGGGCGCGGGATTGCCGTCCTGAAATCTCTTGTTCCCTGCCATCAGGCCAGCCCAGATCTCCTCCGGACTTCGCTCCGGAAGTGACCCCGGTCTTGAAACCGAGTTCGTTCGTGTCGTGGTCATGGCAAATAACTCCCGCGGAGCAATCCCGCACTCAGGCAGATGGTGATTGCCGGCAATCAGCGGTATGGAATCCGGCGATCGTTGACTGCCGCTACAGAGTAAAGTCAATCGTACTTTTCGTAGCTGAGTGCCTTGCGGTCATAGCCCATACTGCGGAGTTCCTGCGAGACGTCATCAATCATTTTGCGCAGGCCGCAGATATAGGCATGGAATCCCTTTTTGTCCGCCAGATAACGGACCACATGGCGCTGGACATAGCCGGTGTGGCCGGTCCAGCCGGGATCGGGACGGCTGAGCGTAGGAACAAAATGAAAACCGGGATGCTCTTCAGCTATCTTCTCAAACTCTTCGCGATAAAGAATGTCGGGCTCTTTTCGAACGCCAAAGATGAGCCACACTTCAGAATGATGCGGGCGGCTATAGAGCTGCTGCAGCATAGCGCGAATGGGCGCAATGCCGGTGCCGGTGGCGATAAAAGCGGAAACAGCATCAGATGGTTCCCGCAAGGTGAAAAAACCGAAAGGTCCTGAGAAGCGAATCGCGTCACCGGGCTTCAGGTGGAAAAGCCAGGAAGACGCCCGGCCTTCCGGAAGAATGTTTACGCAAAGGTCGAACCCGTTGTCGGCGCGCGGCGCGGAAGCAATCGAGTATGGCCGGCGGATTTTCTTGCCGTTCGGCTCGAGCTCCAGCGAGATAAACTGGCCAGGTTGGAAATCGAACCGGTGGCCGTTTGAGACCTGAAACTCGAAGTGCTTCGTCCGCTCGTTCGTGTACCGAACGCTGCGAAGAAAGGCTTCATGGTGGGAAAGACTCATAGGTCCGCCTTAATTTCTCCTTCCGAGACTTCTTGAGCCCTGCCGAGGACGAACGATGCCATCTCCGGATGATCCTCCAACGATTGGCCAGGCTGAATCTCTACCCCCGGATGTTTCCGCGCTTCAGGGGCACCCGGCTCCGGCCGGCCAGGGCCGGGAAGCGCAGCCCACACATAGAGATAAGAGCCAGCAGACGGAACTCCCGCGGCCAAGTCCTGAGCCCTTTGGTTCGCTCGCTCAATGGGGCTGCCATCCGCACACAACCCAACAGCAGTCCGATGATCTTCATTGGACATGGATGATTCCATACTAAAAAGTATATTTTACCGCGGAATGCTCTGCCTGGGTAGATACTTCATCATTCCAGAGCCATCACCAGAGCGGGCCCGGAAGACATGAATGTGTTCAGGCTTTCAAAGAAAGCCTATCGCGTTCGCTCCGGCAGGGCAGGGAAGTCCTCCGTTTGTAAAAAGGAAGCCAACGAAAGCTCAGCGGTCGATCAGCCGCGCCCGGCTTGGTCACGCAAGGTAGGACAGATTGGTGGTATATTAGTTGACTTGAGACGCTCCTCAATAAATTGCTTATAAAGCCTGAGTTCCGCTCTTGACCGAAGGCTAGACAGAATACCCCCCAAAGCACAACCAGATACGAACACCACAGCTAAATCCATCCATGTGTACATGATGATTTCCCCCTGGACTCGGCAATTGCTGGTTTTGTGGCATGAGCATAGCGCACTCAAAAACTTAAAATGCTGGAACGTGTTACTAGTAGCACAAGGACCTTGCATTTTCAAGTAATAATCTAGTCAATGCATTAAACCGATTACTGAATGCCCTACAACCCCTTTCTTGCCTTACGGACGGGTTGGTTTTCTGCTTGATGCTTGCCACAACAGTCGTTGGGCGCTTTTCGCCGGCAATTTCCCGGATATAGTGCGGCCATCGGCCTGCGCCACGAAACGCTCCGGCGCTGTGAAGGAAGGGTTAAATGAGTTCTACGCCGGGAAAGAAATAACCGATTTCAAAAGCAGCGGTTTCGGGTGAGTCGGAGCCGTGGACGGCATTGCGCTCGATGTTTTGAGCGTAAAGCTTGCGGATGGTGCCGGGATCGGCTTGATCGGGATTGGTGGCGCCCATTGCCTGGCGCAGGCGCGCGATAACGCGTTCGCCTTCCAGAACCATCACCAGCGCGGGGCCGGAAGACATGAATGTGGTCAGGCTTTCAAAGAAGCCCTTCCCCCGATGCACCGCATAGAAACCTTCCGCTTCTTTCTTGGTCAGGCGCACGAGGCGCGCGGCAACCAATGTGAAATGATTCGCCTCGAAAATTTTGATGATGTCGCCAATGTGACAAGCCGCGACAGCGTCGGGCTTGACGATGGTAAGCGTACGTTCGAGCGCCATGTGCCTCTCTGTATCTATGCTCGGCAATAAGATACCGGCATTAATGACAAAATTATGAATTACAAATTACCAACGAAGGACTAGTCCATTATCTCATGCAGCGGAGTTAGGTTGCTGAACCCGCCCTGGCCCCGAGCGCGCGCGCCATGGTTTCCCCGATCAGCGCGGGGCTTGCTGCGACATTGATCCCCGCCGCCTGAAAGGCCGCGATCTTGTCAGCGGCGGTGCCTTTGCCTCCGGAAATGATGGCGCCGGCGTGGCCCATGCGGCGTCCGGGCGGCGCGGTGCGTCCGGCGATAAATCCGACGACCGGCTTTTTCACGTTGGCCTTAATGAAGTCGGCTGCCTGCTCTTCGGCGCTGCCGCCGATTTCTCCGATGATGACAATGCCGTGGGATTCCTCATCCTCGTTCATCAGCTTGAGCGCGTCCACAAAGTTCGTTCCGATGATGGGGTCGCCGCCGATGCCGATGCACGTGGATTGGCCGATGCCGAGCGCCGTAAGCTGCCCGACGGCTTCGTAAGTCAAAGTACCGCTGCGCGAAATGACGCCGACGTTTCCCGGCCGGTGGATTGAGGCCGGCATGATGCCGATCTTGCACTTGCCAGGTGAAATGATGCCGGGACAATTGGGACCGATCAGTCGCGTCTGCGTTCCAGCCAGGAACTGTGCAACGCTCACCATGTCGAGGGTCGGAATGCCCTCGGTAATCGCCACCACCAGGGGCAGCCCGGCGTCCGCCGCCTCCATAATAGCGTCCGCCGCAAAGGGCGGAGGAACAAAAATCACCGAGGCGTTGGCTCCGGTGGCATCCTTCGCCTCGCGCACGGTGTTGAATACCGGAATGCCGTCGATCGTCGTTCCGCCCTTGCTGGGCGTGACTCCGGCCACCACCCTGGTGCCGTAAGCTATCGCCTGCTGAGTGTGGAACATGCCCTCGCGGCCCGTAATGCCTTGAACAAGCAATCGCGTTTCTTCGTTAACTAAAATAGCCATATAGACAACCTGTTAGAGATTGGCACGTAATACTGCAGCAATCACCCATTGCAAATCAAAAATCATTTATTGCTTCGCCGCCGCGACGGCCTTTTCCGCTGCGTCCTTCATGCCGTTCGCGACGCTGAAGCTCAGTCCCGACTCGCGCAGAATCTTCTGGCCGAGTTCCACGTTGGTGCCTTCGAGACGGACGACGATGGGCACTTTGATTCCCAGGCTCTTTGCAGCCGCTACCACGCCGTTGGCGACGATATCGCAGCGCATGATGCCGCCGAAAATATTGATCAGCACGGCGCGCACGTGAGGGTCACCCAGGATGATCTCGAATCCGCGGCGAACCTGCTCTTCGTTGGCGCCGCCGCCCACATCCAGGAAGTTGGCCGGCTGTCCGCCCGCGTACTGGATAATGTCCATGGTGGCCATGGCAAGGCCCGCGCCGTTCACCATGCACCCGACTTCGCCATCCAGGCGAATGTAATTCAGGTTGTAATTCGACGCCTTGACCTCCAGCGGATCTTCTTCATCCAGATCCCGCAGTTCGCGGATGTCTTTGTGGCGGAAGAGCGCGTTGTCATCAAAATTCATTTTGGCATCGAGGGCCAGCAAGCGGCCGTCTTTGGTGAGCACAAAAGGATTGATTTCGACCAGTGAAGCGTCCGTGGCGCGGAAGGCCTGGTAAAGGGAAGAGAAGAACTGCGCGGCCCCTTTGACCAAAGCCGGGTCCAAGCCCAGTCCATAGGCTATCTTTCGGGCCTGAAATGGCTGAAGTCCAACAGCGGGATTGATACCTTCCTTCAGGATCTTTTCCGGATGCTTGGCGGCCACAACCTCAATTTCCACCCCGCCTTCGCTTGAGGCCATGAACACGGGCTGCGCCGCCACGCGGTCAATGACCAGACCCAGATAAAATTCCCGAGCAATGTCCAGGCCTTCCTCGATCAGCAGTCGCCGGACGATTCTGCCCTCCGGGCCGGTTTGCGCCGTGACCAGTTTCTTGCCCAGGATTCCATCAGCCACGCGCTCCGCTTCAACGGCGCTGCGAACGACTTTCACGCCGCCGGCCTTGCCTCTGCCGCCGGCATGGATTTGGGCCTTCACCACTACCGTTCCGCCCAGGCGGTTTGCAACTTCACGCGCTTCTTCGGGCGTATACGCGACCTCGCCACGGGGGACGGTGACGCCGAAGCGGGCTAGAATTTGTTTAGCTTGATATTCGTGGATCTTCATGGTTGACCAATGTGGTTGCCTGATCTCGCCCCGGACGTCCGGTATTCGGCGAGATTTTGGACGGCGTTAGCTTAAACTTTTGTAAAGGAATGCGGTTTCCATCGTACAATATAAAAATGCAACGTTCGAAGAACCTCACAGTATAGGTAATGTAAGCTGAAAAAGCAAATCGGGAACCCAACAAAACGAGAAAACAAGCTAACCGCAGCGATCGAAAAGCTGAAGCAAGGCGAGGGCCTTACGCGCCCGGAGGCCCGCGACGTCATGCAGCAGCTTCTTTCCGGGCACACGCCGGATGAGGAGATTGTTGCGCTGCTTACGGCGCTTCGTGACAAGGGCGAAACGGCCGATGAACTGGTGGGCTTTGCGGAGGTGATGCGGGCCCAGGCCAAACAGGTCCTGGCGGACGCCGGAGTGCGAGCTGAGGAGTTCATCGATTCGAAAGCGCTGCTCGACACCTGCGGGACGGGCGGCGACGGGCGAGGAACGATCAACATTTCAACCGCCACAGCGCTGGTGGTGGCAGCCTGCGGAGTGCCGGTGGCCAAGCACGGTAACCGATCCATCTCCAGCCGCTGCGGCAGCGCCGATGTGCTGGAAGCGCTGGGCGTAGCCATTGACTTGCCGCTCGCGCTCATTCCCGCCTGCCTTGAGCAAGTGGGGATGGTTTTCCTCTTTGCGCCGCACCTGCACCTGGCCACGAAGCACGTGATGAACGCGCGGCGTAGCATCAAGACGAAAACCATTTTCAACCTTCTCGGCCCGTTGACCAATCCGCTGGCCGCCTCCGCGCAACTGGCCGGCGTTTACGACCAGGCACGCACCGAAATGCTGGCGGAAGCGCTGGGCGCCGTGGGAACCCTTCGGGCCTTTGTCGTCTCGGGTTCGGACGGAATTGATGAGATTACCCTGACCGGTCCGACCAAGCTTTCGGAATACGATTCGGAAAAAATTCTGACGCGCCTGATTCATCCCGAAGATTTCGGACTCGCGCGCGCTTCCACCAGTGAAGCACGCGGCGGCGATCCCGAAAGTAATGCGCGCCTGCTTTCCGAAATCCTGGACGGAAAGAAGAGTCCACTGCGGAATTACGTTCTCGCCAACGCCGCCGCAGCGCTGGTGGCGGCCAGAAAGGCCGGCGGCTTCGAAGAGGGGGTTGCCGCCGCCCAGGAAGCCATCGACTCCGGGGGCGCGCGGCAAACCCTTTTATCATTGATCGAATTTACGGGTAAGCATCGCCGCTAAAACCAAACTCATTCAATGTTCGTGGCGCGCACGGTTCTCTCAGACAAAGCCTTTTTGTCCGTGGACTTTTGACTCAAGCCGCTTCTACTTGCTTTCTGGCTGCAGGTTGTCTTCAAAAAATTTGAGCAGACGATCGACAAGATACAGCCGAGCAGAATAACCGACGAAGCCGTGTTTTTCGCCGGGCTGAAGATAGAGCTGGTAAGACTTGCCGTCGCGGATCAGCGCTTCGATAAAGTTGATAGTGTTCTGCAAATGCACGTTATCGTCGTCCACGCCGTGCATCAGCAGCAGCTTGGCGCGCAGGTTGCCGGCGGCGTCGAGCGGTGAGGATTCCTGGTACCCCTCGGGGTTTACTTTCGGCGTTCTCATGTAGCGCTCCGTATAAATGCTGTCATAAAACCTCCAGTCGGTAACCGGACCGCCCGCCGCTCCGCACTTGAAAACCCGCGGCGCGTGGGTCAGGGTATAGAGCGTCATAAAGCCTCCATATGACCAGCCCCAAATGCCCATGCGGTTCGAATCGACGTAAGGAAGAGATTTCAGATAATTCACGCCGGCCATTTGGTCGCTGAGTTCCTGCCGTCCCAGGTGCTCAAAAATGGTGGTTTCCCAGGCGTGGCCCCGTCCCCACGATCCGCGGTTATCGAGTGACCAGAGCAGGAAACCGTGCTCGGCAAAAAGCTGATCCTGAAGCGAGGTCACTCCCCATGCATCCTGGACAATCTGCACCTCCGGCCCTCCGTAGACGTTCACGATAACGGGATATTTCTTGTGGGGATCAAAATCCGGCGGCTTGACCAGCCGCGCATAAAGCTTGGTTCCGTCGGGAGCCGTGACCGTGACAAATTCGGTCTGGCCCAGCGCGTAATCGTGGAGATGGTTTTCAGGCTTGTCAAGGGTGGCCACAAAAGCGCCGTCCGATTTGAACAAACGCGTGATGGGGGGAGTTTTGTAATCTGAAAAGGTTTCCACGTAAAAGCGGCCGTCCGGTGAAAGAAGCAAGGTGTGAGTTCCGGGTTCTTTCGAAAGCCGTTCGAAGTGTGAACCGTCCAGACGAACGCGATAGATCTGCCGCTGGCGCGGGTCGGGCTTGGTGGAGAGAAAATAAACCCAGCCGGAGTCCCCTCCATATTGAAACATGGGGAGGCTTGAGAAGAGCGGGTGGTCCAGCATCCAATTTCCGCTGGTGAGTTTTCTCAGTAGCGTGCCCTGGCGGCTATAAAGGTATAGGTGCAACCAGCCGTCACGCTCGGAGAGCCACAAGAAACGCCCGTCACCGAGGAAGCCGGGAGGATAAAGGGAATTGATCCAATATGGATCTTTTTCTACCAGTAACACGCGGTTGCTCCCGGAATCCGCGTTCCAGAGATGCACTGCCATCTCGGTTTGATCCCGGTTCAGCGTGAGAAACGCAATGGCCTTCGAGTCCGGCGTCCAGGAAAACGACGGACCGAAATATTCAATGGGCAAGGAATTGCGGGGGGGAACCCAGTCGTGTCTCTCGCGAGTGCTGACGGAAACCACATGGAAGGTGGCGTGCGGGTTGGGGTCGCCGGGTTGAGGAAATCGCTGCAGAGAAAACTTCACATGGGTCGAAAGGAAATGAACCAACGGGTATTCGGGTACCGGAGTGTCGTTGAGCCGAAGATAGGCGATTTCTTTTCCGTTGGGCGACCATTCATAAGCCCGCCCTGTGGCGCGATCCGCAAGCTCTTCCTTGTAAACCCAGTCGAGTTTGCCGTTGAGGATGAGCGGCGTTCCATCGCTCGTGAGCTGGGTGATTTTCCCGGTCTGCAAGGATAGGGTGAAGAGGTTGTTCTGCCTGACAAAGGCAACGCGATCTCCCGTGGGAGAAAAAGTGGGTTCTTCCGCTTTTTGCGCTCCACCCGTCAGACGCCTGGTTTTGCCGCTCGCCAGGTCAAAAAGCCAAAGATTGCCCCCGCCCTCAAAGAGAATCCTGTCACCCTTGGGCGACCAACGGTAAGAGTCAAGGTCTACTCCTGCGGTCGAAGATACGTCGACGCGACGCTTCTGGCGGGTTGCGACATCATAAATCCACAAGCTGTCATCTTCGTCCCTGTGGCGGATGTAGCTAATCTGCTCGCTCCCGGGCCGCCAGCGCACGCGACTGATCGCGAGCGGAACAATCTGTTGCTCGCTCGTGACGAGTTCGGGTGTAAGAGTTTTTTTCGCCGCCCAGCCTGAGACTGAAAGCACCGACAGAATGGCCAGGAAAGCGCAAACGCGTGTGAGTGATTTCGTCATTTGTATCCTTGTCCGATGATGCCGCTTTGAGCGGGGCCTATGCAGGTTGAATTCATTGTTCCTTGCACAAGCCTGATAAATTTCTGCGGGTTTCGCTGTTCCGACTGCGAGACTTGCCCGGGATGCTTTCACCCGCCCCGGCTCAAACGCAAAACGTTACCGCTTTTGGCGGCGATTGTAAACTTTCTTCCACTTCGAGCCGATGGCTACTTTAAGTGCGAAACAAAGTGTCGCTGTTCTGTCTGTGCGGTTGCCCGGCACGCAGAATGGAGTTTACGTCTTTCAGAACGGAGGAAGTTTGCGGTCTGCTTATGAGATTCCGTTTTCAGTCGCTTCCGCAACCATCATTTTGGGTCCGCCGTCGCGGAGCGAATGCTCTTGCCGGTCTGCTGGCCGTTATCGGCGCGCTCGTTTCTTGTCCCGTTGCGAGCAGTTCACCGCGCACACGGGTTATCTGGAATTTTGACCATCGCCTCACTAATTCTTTAGGCGGCCAATATAACGCATTCTCAATGGAACCCTCCTGGACACGAACTTATTTGGACCCGATTGTTCATCGGTTTGCGTCGGGCCACTCGCTTCGGATTACGGCCCATCGTGAGCCCGAAGGGTTCTGCGGAGTCTGGTTCGATTTTTATCCGGCCGCCTCCATCCCGAAGCGATACTTCGATGCCCGCCTTTATCCGTATCTCAGCTTCTGGATCAAGGGCGCGAAGCCCGGCGGAGATTTTGACATCAAGATTGTCGATGCGCGAGGCGAAAGGCGCGATGGCGTTGCCGCCACGCAGCCGCTTCACGATTATCTGCCCATGGGAATTACCACGGGTTGGCAGAAAGTCGCGATTCCCCTTGCCGATTTCCCTGAAACGGATCCTGGTTCGCTGGCCCGGCTGGTGTTCATTTTTTCCGTGCCGGGCGATTACCAGTTCTATGTGGATGACATCGCGGTCGAATCCTCCATCAATTCTCCTGACGTCGCGCCATTCGCAAATGAGCAGGAACATTTAACGAATGAAGACATGATGGCATACCACTCGATGTGGGTCTGGAACACGGTAGAACTTCTCACGAGCGCCTGGGCGGCCGACCGTTTTTTTGACTTCTGCGCCCACATGGGCTTGAAGGAGATTTATCTCTCCGTGGATTTCGAGCCGTCTTCCGCGAGTTCGGTCCCCGCATCGCTCCAGGACGCCGGGCGTTATGGGAATTTTCTCAGGATGGCGCATCAGCGCGGACTACGCGTCGAAGCCCTGGCCGGGGCCCCCGCCTGGGCCGCAAGCGCGAATCATCCGCGAGCGACTGGCGCAGTTCGGGCAATTGTCAAGTTTAATGCCGTGGCGGCTGTTGAGGAGCGATTTGATGGCATCCACTTTGACGTTGAGCCTTACCTGTTGCTGGGTTTTGCCGTGCCGCACTACCGGAAACGCCTTCTTGAAGAGTATCTCGAAATGGTTGCGGAATGTGCCGAAGCTGCCCGACGGGAGCACATTGCTTTCACCTGTGACATTCCATGGTGGTTTTATCCTGTGACCCCTGCCGCACGCGAACAGTTCACCGTCAGTTTCCAAGGCAGGGAAGAGACCGTAGGCAAGCACGTTACGGACCTGCTTGATTCCGTGACAATCATGGACTATCGGAATGAAGCCGACGGCGCGGGGGGAATCATCGCCTCTGGAACCGAGGCGCTGGCCTACGCGGCTAAAGTTCACAAAAAGATCCAGGTAGGGCTTGAAACGTCGGCGGAAAAAGAGACCTCCGTCGAGTTTGTCGTGGCGCTGCCCGCCAATGAATTCCTTGCCAAACTGCAGGAAAAGCATCTCGCCGACCAGCGCTCATTCGAGGGTTACACTCTGCATGCCTTGCGAGCAGAAACCGTGGTCTTTATCGGTCTCGGGCCGTCGCCTTCTTCGGGCTTCGCTCCCAAGGTGCCGATTGAGGTTGCGCTTACGCGCCTTCGAAGGATGTTCGCCGTGAAGTCCGGAGATCGTCTCTCCGTCAAGAGAGGAATCCAGCAAGCCCGCTCCGCTATTGCCATGGACCCTGAGTGGAAAGATTTTGAGCCGGTGGAACTTCGTGAGTCCGGATCGGACGTGATGGTTGCAGCCTTCCGGGCCATCCGTGGCACCCCTTCGATAATCACCTTCCGCGGACTAGGCCGGAAAGTTTTCGAAGAGGAATCGCGCTCAGCAGCCGAGTGGCTGGGAAAATACTCGAGCTTCGGCGGACTCGCCATTCATTACTACCAAAGCTTTCGGGCGTTAATGGCAACGCCTTAAACGGCCCTGTCGGCAGCCGATTATGGTTTTGGCGTGGTTCCCGCAGTGGAGCGGTTTATGGACCGGCTTCGAACGCATGGAATCCCCGAGCCGCGCGCCAGCCCGTTAGAGTTTAAGGAAATTTGCCAGAAGCTGTTTCCCGGAGTCGGTCAAAACGGATTCGGGATGGAACTGAACGCCTTCCACTTTCATTTTTTTATGGCGGAAACCCATGATCAGTCCATCGGGCGAGGTGGCGGAAACAGCAAGGCAGCCGGGAAGACTCTCGCGCTCCACGATCAGGGAATGATACCGGGTGGCAAGGAAAGGATTGGACAGACCGGAAAAAATGGTTTTACCGTCGTGACAAATTGAACTGGTTTTGCCGTGCATGATTTCCGGCGCTCGGATTACCTTACCGCCGAACGCCTGCCCAATGGCCTGATGGCCCAGGCAGACTCCCAGAATGGGCATGCGGCCGGAAAACGTACGGATAACATCCAGGCAGATGCCGGCATCGGATGGAGTCTTCGGGCCCGGAGAAATCACAATGCGTTCGGGCTTGAGGTGTTCGATTTCGTCCAGCGTGATCTGGTCGTTGCGGTGAACTTCGAGTTTGGCACCAAGCTCGCCGAGATATTGCACCAGGTTATAGGTGAACGAATCGTAGTTGTCGATAACAAGAATCATTCGCTTGCCTTCGAGTCCCCAATGTGCTCATTATACGCTGATATTCAGGAGAGGAGAGAACGAAACCCATGAAAAAATCAGCTCGTCGTTCGTTCTTAAAGCATGGACTTGTAAGCCTTGCCGGCCTGGGAGCCGCCGGCACGGCCATCAACGCGCCGTTAGCGGCAGCTCGCCCGCAGGGATCTACGGAGAACCCGGAAGCACCGAGAAATTTTAAATTGGGCCTAGTGACTTACAACCTGGCCAGGAACTGGGATATCGATACCATCATCAAGAACTGCGAGATCTGCGATTTCAAGGGAGTGGAACTGCGCACCACCCACAAACACGGTGTAGAACCTACGATCAGCAAGGCCGAACGGGCGGAAGTTCGCAAGCGATTTGAGGATTCGGCCGTACGTTTGGTCAGCCTGGGTACAGTTTGTGAGTTCGAATCACCTGACCCGGCCGTTGTCGAGCAGAACATCGAGGTGGCCAAGACATTCTGCGAGCTTGCCCACGACGTCGGCGCGATCGGCATTAAGGTGCGGCCGAATGGCTTTCCGCCCAACATTCCTCATGCAAAAACTCTCGAACAAATCGGGCACGCGCTCTCGAAGTGCGGGGGTATTGCGCAGTCGAACGGCGTTGAAATCTGGTTGGAAGTCCATGGCCGGGGCACCGAGCTTCCCAAGAACATTCGCCGCATCATGGAGGTTGCCGACCATCCTTCGGTCGGCATCTGCTGGAACTCGAACCCCACGGACGTAGTGGGAGATTCTGTGAAACCGAGTTTTGATTTAATCGGCCGCTGGCTCCGCAGTTGCCATATCAACGAACTCTGGAAGAAGCAATATCCGTGGGGGGAACTTTTCGCCTTGTTCCGGAGCGCGGGCTACAGCCGGTATACTTTTGCGGAAATCCCGGAAAGCTGCGAACCCATCCGCTTGATGCACTACTATCGGCGGCTGTGGGAATACGAGACGGCGTAGCGGCGGCAGATCTCCGCCGGAACGCACGCTAAAGTCCTTTCTCCGCCAATTCAAAGGCCTTCAGCATGGCGCGAGCTTTGTTCATGGATTCCTGGTATTCGAGCGCGGGGACGGAATCGGCTACAATGCCGGCGCCGGCTTGCAGATAAGCATTTGAATCCTTGATAAGCACCGTGCGGATAACAATGCAAGAATTCAGATTGCCGGAAAAGTCAGCGTAGAGGACCGCGCCGCCGTAAAGGCCGCGCCTGGTGGGTTCAAGTTCATCAATAATTTCCATGGCGCGAACCTTGGGCGCCCCCGTCAAAGTTCCCGCCGGAAAGCAGGCGGCCAGCGCCGCATAACTATCAGCATCGGGTTTGAGTTGTCCCTTAATCAGGGAAACCAGGTGCATCACGTGCGAATAGCGCTCCACGAACATGATACGTTCCGGACGGACCGAGGAAAACTCCGACACCCGCCCGACATCGTTGCGTCCCAGATCAACCAGCATGATGTGTTCGGCGCGCTCTTTTTCGTCAGAGAGCAGGTCGGCCTCCAGGCGTTTGTCTTCAGCTTCTGTTTTGCCGCGCGGCCGAGTGCCGGCAATCGGACGGTATTCGACTTCGCGCCCTGTCACCTTGACCAGCATTTCCGGCGAAGACCCGAGCACGGTCACTTTGCCGAGCTGAAGGTAGTACATGTAGGGTGACGGGTTCACTACGCGCAGTGCCCGATAGACCTGGAAGGGAGGTACGCGGACAGGAACCGTCAAGCGTTGAGACAGAACCACCTGGAAAACATCTCCGGCGCGAATGTATTCCTTGCCGCGTTCAACCATCGTCTCATATCGTTTTTCCAGCATATTCGAGCGAACCTGAAGCTTCCCTTGTGGGGGGCGAATACGGGGCAACCGCAACGGGCGCGAGAGCTTTCGCTCTAACCGGTCGAGTTCATGCACAGCGGCATCGTACTTGGCGCGAAGGCCGCCCGGGTCTTCTTCTGTGAGCACATTCGAGATCAGGAATAGCCGGTGCCGGACATGGTCAAAAGCAACCAAGGTCCGGAAATACATGAAAATAGCGTCGTCGGTTTCAATATCGGGTTCAACCCGCGCCGGCAAGCGCTCAAGCTGGCGTACAGCCTCGTAAGAGAGATAACCTACTGCTCCGGCAGTGAAGGGTGGCAAGCCGGGCAGCGTGACCGATCGGTATTTTGATCCTACCCGCCTCAAGAACTCGAAGACGTTGCCTGTTTCCTCAGTCTTCTGCCGCCCTCGAACCAATATGATTCGATCGCCGCGGCAGGAAATCACCTGAAACGGATCAACACCGAAAAACGTATAACGCCCAACCCGTTCTCCTCCTTCCACGCTCTCCAACAGAAAACAGTAGTGGGAATTGTTTCTTCCCTGAAGGTTTGGTCCCTTAAGAGCTTGCGGCTTAAGCCTCAGGAAGGCAGAAACCGGGCTGAGCAGGTCGGCCACAATGGTTCGGTATAAAGGCACAACCGTGCCCTGGTTCGCCAAGTGTCGGAATTCTGAAAAGTTGGGGGTTGTCTCAGTCATGCTGGCAATGGGGTTAAGGAGTGATTGCTGCCGGTTGCGGGGGGCGTAATGCCACCGAACGCCTAATCCTCCTTCACTTTCTCTCCCTCCGCCTCCGCCGATTGCGCTTCACGAGATGGCCTCACTAGCGCCTGCTGAGAGCGTTCATCAAGCACCTCGCGGATTAACGATTTCAACTGCTCACGGTCATCTTCTGAGCGAATCGTAAAAGGCTTGCTGGCTTCTCCAAAATAAATGCTTCTGTGCGGGAAGGGCATCTCGATGCCCAATTCATCAAATTTCTTTTTAATGCGGCGATTCATTTCGCGCCCCACCGTCCATTGCTGAATGGGCAGCGTCTTAAACCGGGCCTTGATGATGACTGCCGAATCCCCGAACTCATCAACGCCGAGAACCTCCAAGGGCTCCAGAATCAGCGGCTTGTACTTCTCCTCGTCCATCATCTCGTCGCCAAGCTGCTTGACGACTTCAATGACGCGGTCGGTATCCTCTTTGTACGCTACTCCGATATTGAATACGTAATAGGAATACCCGTGCGTCATATTGGAAAGACTCGTAATCGCACCGTTTGGAAAGACGTGAATGGTCCCGTCCAAGCTGCGGAGCACAATGGTCCTCAAGTTGATTTGTTCCACGAGACCACCCGTGCCGTTGATAATCGCCACATCGTTTACGTGCACTTGGTTCTCGAGCAGCATGAACAAACCGGAAACCAAGTCACGGACAAGGTTTTGGGCGCCAAAGCCTATTGCTAAGCCAACTACGCCTGCCCCGGCCAGTATGGGACCTACGTCAAACCCGGCTTCTTTAAGCGCCATAATGATAGCGACGATCCAGATTACGACCACGACCGTTTTGCGGAAGTGGCCGCTCAAGGTCGCGGCGCGTTTTTCCAGTTCAATATCAGCCCTGCCACGCCGCTTCATGTTGTCAACAATCTGCACTCTGATCTTGGGAATTGATTTGTTAAGAATTTTGGCGGTGACGAAGGCGGCAAGCAGGATTGCAATGATCCGAATAAAATGATCGACGAGCGCGTACAAACTGGATACCGACAGAGTCTGGGGCATAGAAATTAGTAACATACCAAAACTCGCTTGCAGGATTTCATGGGTCGCGCCCGTTTGCCCAAACCGGTTAGCTGGGGGATAGAAACCGAGGGCACTTCAACAACTTAAGACTTTCTCCCGGTAGATGTCAAACCAAGGCTGCAATGGCAAGCGCTGAGCCGGCGGATACTTTCGGAATTCTCCGCAGAGGAATAGCATAACCCAGCCACTTGTAAAGGAAAGAGATTGCCCGGTTTGGTCTAGCCGGCGGCGGAATGATTAATCGCCTGGCGGACAGCTTGTTCCATAAGCGCGCGCGGGGCTGGCTGGCCGGTCCATATCTCAAATTGCCGCGCTCCTTGCGCCACCAGCATCTCGATTCCGGAGATTGTTACCAACCCGCGCCCGCGGGCATCGGAGAGAAAGCGGGTTTCAAGAGGGTAGTAGACCATGTCAAAGACCACTCGGGTCCGCAGCCGTGCAAGGTCGATAGGTGAAACTTCCGTGTAAGGAGGCATTCCTACCGGAGTGGCATTGATGACCGCATCCACGTCCAGGCCGTCAGCGCTATCCCATGGGATGGCTTGAGCGCCAACACAACGAGCGAGGCTGCGCGCCGCCGCTTCGCGCCGAGCTGCGATAAGAATTTGCGCATTCTTGGCGCGCAACGCGTACGCCGCAGCCCGCGCGGCGCCACCCGCGCCGAGGATCAAGATGCGGCTCCCTTCGAGCCGCAACCGCTTGGTCAGGACTTCGATGACGGCTGCGGAATCGGTGTTCCAACCCATCCATTTGCCGTGGCGAATAGCCACCGTATTGCACGCCCCGATCTCCGCCGCGAGGGGATCGACCCACGTAAGTTTCCGCAGGATGGATCTCTTGAAAGGCATGGTGACGCTGAATCCCGCAAACCCGAGGGAACGTGCGAAATTGAGGAAATCCCTCAAATGTTCTGTCTGGCAAGGTAAATACAATGCATTCACGCGCTTGGCCTGGAACGCGATGTTCTGCATCACGGGAGAAAGCGACATCGAGGCCTTGGTCCCAACCACGCCGAACAATTCCGTGTGACGGTCGAGATGCTCAATACGGTAAACTCCGCGCATAACTTCCGCCGGAAGCTGCCCATCTGCGACTCCGGTGTGGTTCCCCGTCGAGGCGTACGTGAACGGACAACCCCACTGGAAAGCCAGCAGCCGGGAACAAATGCCGGCGCTTCCCATGGCGTGAGCGACCAGCATCGGGTGATGGCGACGACGATGCGCCTTCAGCAACTTGAGAACCTTCAAGTTATCCTGAAGCGTGCGTGCGTAGCTTGCAATCTTCACCACCTGGGCCGGCAGACGAACAAGTTTGCGATAGATCGCCCCCAGCGCCGGCGTACTGCGGTAGTTATGATAGGAAACAATAATCTTGGAAGAAGCGAATTGCTTGGCCCAAGTGTCCCGCAAGGTGGACACGGACTCAATTTCAATATCCACCCATTGGCAACCGGCGCGAGCCGCCGCCTTCAGGATGTTAAGTTGCTCCTCAATAGATCCCTGAAACTGACCTCCTGCCGCTTGGCGCCGACACGTAGCGATAGTTTGCGGATAGTGCAAACGAACGAGCATTTGATGGAGGTTAGATTCAAGCCCGTCGTAATCGCGCAGATAGTCCAAACGGAGCTCAAAGCCCAACGTTGGAGATGTTCCGAGGGAAGAGATGTGCTTCTCGACCGTGTCCAAACTGGTCGCTGGCAGACTAACAAAGATGCGAGGAATAGCAGATTTTGCCAAGTCTTTTCCCTGTGCAGACGGCCCTTGCCAGTTGCAAACGGCTAATTATAAAGTATTTGCGCCACATCGGGAAGAAAAATTTGGAGCGCTTGTATCCGAATCTCATCTGGGGGGCGTGCGGATTGTCCCAACACGCTTCCAACAACAGAAACAGGCCACTCTGCAGGTAGGCGAATGGTGACAGTCACGTTCATAATTAAACGGGTCGCGGCTTTCTCCCTTAAAGGTATCGTCCCCAGGCGTCTCAGAATGCCGTAAAATCCCGTTATGAGGTTGGCAATGAAAAGCGTCCTCTCCGTCGCAATGCTTTTTGTGTTTGGGATTCGCCTTTCTGCGGCTTTGCCGGTCGAATCGTCAGCAGATGCCGCGCCCTGCCTTAATTGGACGGAATACGAGAACGCGACTGTTCGGCTGATGCGCAAATACCTCCGGATTGAGACTTCCAATCCTCCCGGGAACGAACTGGAAGCGGCCGAGTTCTTTCACCGCCTGTTCGACGCAAACGGCATTCCTAATACGGTTTTCTCCGTGGCGCCCAAGCGAGCGGACATCTACGCCATCCTGAAGGGTAACGGAACCCTCCGCCCGATTATTTTGCTGAACCATATGGATGTAGTCCGGGCGGTCCCTCAGGATTGGAAAGTCCCGCCATTTTCGGGCGAAATCCTGAACGGAATGATGTACGGCCGGGGGGCGCTGGACATGAAGGATATCGGGTTGTTGCAGGCCATGGTCATGATCATAGTGGCCAATGAGCAGCTCCATCTCAAGCGTGACCTGATTTTCCTCGGGACTGCGGATGAAGAAATTGGTGATACTGGCACACTGTGGTTTCTGGCTCACCACGCTGATTTGCTCCGTCACGCAGCCTATCTTCTGACGGAGGGGGGAACGTCCGTGACGTATCCCGGCAAGGGCGCGTTTTATGGGATCGATGTGGCGGAAAAAGCACCGTTTTGGATCCGAGCCACGGCTCGGGGACGGGGAGGCCATGGGGCCATTCCCATTCCTGACTCGGCGCCTAATCGTCTGGTGGAGGCGATGGATCGCGTTATCCAATGGCAAACGCCGATTCACGTGCTGCCGGTGGTCGAAGAGTATTTCCACCAGATTGCCCGATTGCAGGAAGAGCCCTTCAGAGATGATTTCTTAAACCTTCGTGAATCTCTTAAGAACCCCGAATTTCGCAACGCTCTCCTGAGCGACTCGGACTTCAATTACTTGTTGCGCGATACGGTATCGTTAACTGTCCTGCGTGCAGGCGAGCAGACCAATGTGATTCCTGACGCGGCTTATTCCGAACTCGATGTACGCTTGCTGCCGGGGGATGATCCGCAGGATTTCCTTGCTCAACTCCGGAAAGTTGTTAGAGATCCCGCGATTAATCTGGAACCCGTCGGGCAATTTAGAGCGCCCAATTCTTCTCCTATCACGACGATGCTCTATCGGGTAATCGAAGAAGTTGTTCACCAGCACGACCCCCAGGCGGTTATTGCGCCCGAACTCAATGGCGGTTACACCGAAAGCCAGATGTTCCGGCCGCTTGGAATCACTGCTTACGGATTCAGCCCGGTTAAGGTAAGCCCGGAAGTGGAGGAAACCCAACACGCCGCGAATGAGCGAGTGCCGGTCGAGCAACTCCGGCAAGGGCTGAAAATACTTTTTGAAGTGGTGACAAGGGCGGCCAATCAATAGAGCAGGCTCCATGAAGCGTGAATATCCTAAGCAACCTATCGTCGCTGTGGGCGGCGTGGTGATTCAAGGCAGCCGCGTTCTGCTGGTCCGGCGCGGGCGGGAACCGCACAAGGGCGAGTGGTCGATTCCCGGCGGAATGCTGGAACTGGGAGAAAGCCTGGTCGAAGGAGTGCGCCGCGAGATTCGAGAAGAAACCGGAGTGCACGTGGAACCGCTGGAAATCCTCGGTGTTTTTGACCGCATTCAAAAAAAAGGACCGCGCGTCCAATACCATTACGTTATCGTCGACTATGCTTGCCGCCGGACCGGCGGGCGATTGAACTCCGGAAGCGACGTGCTTGATGCCCGTTGGGTCAAACGTGAGGAGTTGCCGGACTACTGCGTCGCTCAGAAAGCGGCCTTGGTGATCGCTCGTGCCTTCAAGTTCGCCGAAAAATCCCCAAAAGTCCCATCCGCCCCCAAAGACGCAGAACAGGCTTTGTGAAAACCTTGCCTGGGCTTTGGCTACCTCAGATTCCAGCGCCCAAAATCAAAAACCCCTGGCCTTGCTCGGACAGCAAGACCAGGGGGCGGATACTGACTAGGATTGGCTTCCCCGAACTTAGCAGGGAACTGGCGCTGCCTAGCGCCGTGCCATTATTCCTCTCTTCGCTAGCGAGAGGTCCTTACAAACTAGCACTAGCGAGCGCCTAAGCCTCAGCACCCTCGCTACAGTTACAATCAATTTGCATGGATCACCTCCTTTCTAGCGTGACTCCGATATTAAAGGCCTCCAGAAGTTGAGTCAAGAAAAAAATGCATGGAAAAGATTTCAGGCGAAGTATTGATGCCTCCAGGAACGCCACCTCAGTGCCAGCAGATCGAAGAACATGCGAATTGAATCGCGCAGAAAGTGGACTTTCGTGGCCGGGTTATCATTCCACCGCACTGGCACTTCCACGATCTTTCCGCCCATGCGGTGGATCAAAAACAACACCTCCGGATCAAACCCAAATCGCTCCACCCGCTGTAACTCAAAAGCCCTCCGGGTTGTGGCCCTCCGAAACAGTTTGAAGCCACACTGGGTATCGCGAATGTTGAGGCCGGTAAGCAGGCGCACAAAAAAATTGAAGCACCGGCCGGCGAACTCGCGAGTCCATGGCTGGTGGATGCCAATCAACTTCCGGTCGAGCGCCCGGGACCCCACGGCCGCGTCACTCGACGACGACTCCATCGCCGCAAGCAGCTTGTCGGTCTCCTCAATTGGAGCGGACAGGTCGGCGTCGGTGAACAGGATGACGTCACCGTGCGCTTCAAGCATCCCGCGCCGCACGCTGAACCCTTTGCCCCGGTTTACCTCGTTTTGAAGGATCCGCGTGTGGGGCCACAAGGACTGAAGCTGACGGAACAAGTCGGGTGTGGAGTCGCTCGATCCATCGTCCACCAGGATCAGTTCGGTGACGAATGGCCTCGAAGCGACGTACCTCCGCACGCCTTCAAGCGCTTCCCCCATCCTCGACGCTTCGTTGTAAGCGGGAATGACGATACTTAAGTATGGCGTAGCCATCGAGGCAGACTATAATTCGGGAGCGTTCCGGATTGCAATGGCATTCTAGGCTAAAGGCAGTCTAACCGCCAAACCATGAAACACGCTATGTTCTGGGAAAACGAACTGGAAACCGTCCCACATTGCCTTGCTATTTAGCCCTTGCACATTTCTGAAGATTGTAATATATTACATCGCCAGTTATGGTCTGGCTTTGGGAAGGCGGAATTTTATTGGTGGTTGCCCTTGGGCTTCGGCGTGTACTGCACATGGGTTGCCACGACATTTCGACTGATGCGTTGGCCCGGCGACGCACACCGCAAGTCGAACCTGTTTATCGGCCGGTTGCTTCGGAAATTGAAGCTCGCAGTACAATCCTTGCCGTCTCCCTTAACGACGCCTTCGAAGAACAAAAGGCTGGGGAATTCGAAGCGGCTTGCTGCATGGTCAGTTTATTCGCCAGCGAATGGGACCGCCTGACCGGGCTGGTTCAGGACCTGCAACAATTGGCCCTCAAATATCTCCCCGCGGTGGATTTGCCAGTCCCCGCACGCAACCTGGATGCTGGCCACTTCCGGTCAGGAACTATGATCGAATTCGTCAGATTCCATGGTTTCGTGGATCAATTCGTTTTCCGTCCAAAACTTCGTTTCCAATTACATCTCCGGCTGCAGCGTCAGGCCATTGCAATGCTCAGTGAAGAATTTCATCGCACATGCAGCAGAACGGATGGGGATGGCGAGTTGCTTGGATACACTTTGACGCAACTCGATTTGTACTTTCACGATCTGGACCGGCTTGCCAAGGAAACCTTGCTCGCGTTACGGGCGGAGTTATCCTGCCTGCCCGGGTATGTTTTGGCCGACGTCAATGTTGAAATTCAAGACCTCATCAACCACGGCGTGTTAAAACCTCTGGTTCCCGCAGCTCGATAAACTCGATAAACCTCGCCATCTACAAACTTGAAGGGAAAATTCTTGCCGACGAATGTAGGTCCACTCCGCGCGTGGTGGATTCCGCCGGAGCGGACCATAATCCCGCTTCAATTTCTACCCGTAGAAAATTTCGGCCGTCTGGATCAACTCAGGATCGACAAACTTCAACTTGCGCATGGCGTCCGAGAGAGGAATGTCCGTGATCTTATTCCCTTTTAAGCACACCATGCTTCCGAATTTGCCCTCGTGGATCAGATCAACAGCCTTGACGCCGTAACGGGTGCCAAGGACGCGGTCAAATGCCGTGGGCGAACCTCCGCGTTGGATGTGTCCAAGCACCGTCACGCGTGTCTCGTAACCCGTCTTTTTTTCAATCTGATCAGCGATCACTTCTCCGATTCCACCCAAGTGAACGTGGCCAAATTGATCGAGTTTCTGGTTCTTAGTCACCAGTTCCTCGCCGCCCTCCAGCTTGAAGCCTTCTGCCACGACGATAATGGAAAATAATCGGCCGCGGGAGTGGCGCTTGGCCAGAATTTCACAAATCTCGTCGATATTCATCGGGTGCTCTGGGATCAGAATACAATCGGCTCCTCCCGCCAGCCCTCCGACAACCGCGATCCAGCCGGTATGCCGGCCCATAACCTCAACTACCATGACACGTTGGTGGGATTCCGCCGTGGTGTGCAGGCGGTCGATCGCTTCGGTCACGATCGAAACGGCCGTATCAAAACCAAAAGTTTGATCGGTCCCTTCCACATCATTGTCGATGGTCTTGGGAACTCCCACGACCTTGACTACTCCTTCTTTAGCAAGGCTCCGCGCGACGCCCAGCGTATCTTCGCCTCCGATGGCGATTAAGTAATCAAGGCCCAACTGTTTCACGTTCTCCAGCACAGCTTTCTTGTCATTCTCGTCTTTCAGAGGGTTTGTCCTCGAAGTGCCAAGAATGGTGCCGCCGCGGGGCAAGATGCCTGAGACCTTCATCAGATCAAGCGGTTCAACCAAACCTTTCACAAGACCATACCATCCGTTCTTGATCCCGATCGTCTCGTAACCCAGCATGTAAGCGCGCCGAACCACCGCGCGAATCACCGCATTCAGTCCGGGACAGTCTCCACCCCCTGTTAAAATACCGATTGCTTCCTTGCCGTTTCTAGCCATTGTTGATCAGTTCTCCTAGTGAAATATAGATTCTCTCGCCAAGGTCAGAAAGTGCTAGCCTGGTTCAGACCTGCCTTTCTCGAAAAAACAGTTTCCAAAACCCGAAATATACATATCTATCAGGAAAAGAATACCACGGTCAAACCGATCTCCGCCTAGCTCCCCGAGTACGCCCGCCAAAAATACAGAGCACCCAGGACAAGAAGGAGGATATTGGCAACGCGAAAAAGGTGGCGATTGAACTTTTTGTGCAGCCCCGTACCCCAAGCCATTAGCCAGACTGAGGCGAATGCACTTCCGTAATAGCCCACCAGACTCCCGGCGAAAAATGGGGCCACATGCCAGTAACCTGCTTGGCGCCCTTCAGCGATAATCGGCCCCGCGATTGTCAGCCAGTACACCCATGTTCCCGGAGCTGTGATTTCAACCAGCGTCGCTACCGATACGCTGCGGTGCGTCAGGGCCCAGGAGTGGACTGTCTCCCCTGGATTATTCGGGGGAGCATTGCAAAGTGAAAATCCTCCAAATGCCGCCAGCGCTACGCCACCGGCGTACGCGGTATAGTGCGCGATCCCGAACGGAATATACTGGTAGAAGAAAAAAGTCGTGACAAGGAAAATACCGTCCACCAGCATCGGTGGGCCGACCAGAAGCAAAGTAGTCCGCATCCACTGGTCCAACGTAGCCTGCGTCAAAGCAATAAGATGCAGAGGGGTGGGGACCAAGCCTCCTACAATGCCCATCCCAAGCCCTAGTAATAACAGGTCCATTGTTATGTTTGCCGTGACCAGTATCTCTGCTTACCGAACGTAAGGAAGCGAATACAGACACCGCTTTCTTTTCAGCCTTGGGAACAATTTTAACCGCGGGTGTGAAGCGGCGCGAGTCAACGCGCACTAGACCAGAACAAGATCCGGATGATAAATGCTCCCTTTTACGTGCCGCGCCACGGCAATCAGACGCCGTTCCGCATCCATGATCTTCAGTAGCGTCACTGCCTGAAGGCGCCCTGTCCCACGCCCAAACCGCTCGGCCTGCGCAAGCTCGAACCGGTGCCCGTGGCGCACACTTTTCTCTTCCCGACCGCGCACCACCAGTTCCGGGCAATCCGGCAAAAGAGCTTCCAGAGGCACTAGACAACTCCGGAGTTCTCCCTCACGGACTGATTCCGCCAGTCTTTCCAGCGTTACCGCACGGTCAAGCGTAAATTCCGCTACAGTCGTGCGCCGTAAGGTCTCCAGGTGTGCTCCGCACCCCAGCCTTCGGCCGACATCGTGGGCGAGCGACCTCATATAGGTTCCTCCGGAACATTCGGCAGCGAAGCGTGCCCGCTCGCCATCGAACGCCAACAACTCAAAAGCGTAAATTTCCACCTCAACCGGAGTCAGTTGCACCGGCTTATTCTGCCGTGCCAAATCATAGGCCCGCGCCCCCCCGATCCGCTTGGCTGAGTATGCCGGAGGAGTCTGCATCAGGCGACCGGTAAATTCGCGAAAGAGTTTTTCTAGTTCAGCCATCTCGACCGAAACGCGAACCGCCTCGGAAGTGGGCTTACCGGTGGCGTCATAGGTGTCAGTGGAAAACCCTAACCGCATTGTGCCTTCGTAGGCTTTTCTCGATTTGAGATAAAACTGGGCGAAACGCGTGGCCTTGCCGACCGAAAGGGGCAGCACACCGGTCGCGAAGGGATCAAGCGTTCCGAAATGCCCTATTTGGCGTATTCCCACAAGGCGTCGCACGTGGGCTACTACGTCATGCGACGTCATACGGTCGGGCTTGTCGATGATCAGAACTCCAGAAATTTCTCGATCCATGGATACGTCTGGCAAACAATCAGATGTGTAATGCGATTCTTTTCAGCGTTGCTACAAACAATTGAAACACCCGCCGCCAACCCCGTTCTTTAGCTGGTAAGAGGCGAGTCGCGATTCAGCCTTCGGGAGGCGAACACGGATTTTCGTCTCCCTCAGTTTTGCCCGTTGATCTTTTCGAGCAAGGATTCGACCTTAAGAGCATCCTGAACACCGCGATCCAAGACAAAAGTCAGCTCCGGCACCCGCCGCAACCGGAGCCGAAGGCCGATTTCGTGCCGGAGGTATCCTGCCGCCGACAACAATCCTTCAAGCGTCATTTGCTGCGCTTCCTCGTCGCCCAAGACAGACACCCAAACGCGCGTAGTGCGGAAATCACGGCTCAGCTCAACATGGGTTACGGTTACAAAACCAATCCGGGGATCCTTCAGTTCCAGCGTAATGATCTCCGCCACTTCCGTCCGGATTTGGTCTGCGAGCCTCTCTTGGCGGCGTCCGGAGACGGTCATTCCAATGCTCCTCCACCCTGGCTTGTGCTCAGAAGAACTCGATCACGTGGTGGGCTACATCCTCCCCGAGAATATTCTCAGATTCCCGGAGAGCCTGTTGGAGGACGGAATCGAGAAGCGGTTGGCTGTCCGATATAGAAACGACCCCCAGCGTGGCCTGTTGCCATACGTCACGATGGTTTAGTTCCGCGACAGCCACATTGAACCTGGACCGCAGGCGGTCACGAATCTTGCGCAACACCGCTCGCTTCTCCTTGAGGGAATGCGCGTAGGGCAGATGGATTTCCAAGGTCAACAGGCCGACTGGCATTTTTGAGATATCACCCCGTCAGGCCAAGGCAGGTTCCATAACCCGCTCGACGGCGTACGCTTCGAGGACATCGCCGACCTTGATGTCGTTAAAGTTCTCGAGCGCAATGCCGCATTCCGTGCCGGACTTCACCTCCGGAACGTCTTCCTTGAACCTGCGAACGGACCGGACACGCCCTTCATAAACCACCACGTTATCTCGCAGCAATCGAATCTTGGCGTCCCGCGTGACCTTCCCTTCCTGCACGTAGCAGCCGGCCACCGTGCCGACTTTGGAGATGTGAAAGGTATCCCGAACTTCCGCTCGCCCCAAAGAAGTCTCTTTGTAGACCGCTGAAAGCAGACCGACCATCGCCTTCTTGATTTCTTCGACCACCTCATAGATGACAGTGTGAAGACGGATATCGACACCTTCGAGCTGCGCCAACTCGTTGGCCTTACGCTCTGGCCGCACGTTGAATCCTACAATCACAGCGTTCGATGCCGACGCCAAAAGCACATCGGTTTCTGTAATAGCGCCCACGCCGGCATGGATGACCTTGGTCTTGACCTTTTCGTTTCCTAGCTTGCCCAGCGTGTCAGCAAGCACCTCGACAGAACCCTGAACGTCTGCCTTGATGACCAGCGCCAGCTCCTTTACTTCACCGGCCGCCATCTGTTCGTGCAACTGTTCCAAGGTAAGCCGCGCGGACTTGGCCAGGGCGGCTTCACGAAGCTTGGTTTGTCGATGCACGGAGATTTGGCGTGCTTTCGTCGTGTCCTCAAGCGCCTGCATGCGGTCGCCGGCCTGCGGGACATCGTCCAAACCCAGGATTTCCACCGCGGTGCTTGGCGGAGCTTCTGTGCATGGCCGACCGCGGTCGTCAAACATGGCCCGAACTTTTCCGTAGATTGCGCCGACAATAAAAGAGTTCCCCACATGCAATGTGCCATTCTGCACGATTACCGTGGCAACCGGTCCACGGCCTTTGTCCAGCTTTGCCTCCAAAACGGTTCCTGAAGCCAACCGTGCAGGATTCGCTTTGAGCGCCTGCATATCGGCTACCAGCAAAATCATTTCGAGCAAAAGGTCCAAATTTTTTCGCTGTTTGGCGGAAACTTCCACTACTACCGTATCGCCACCCCAATCCTCTGCCATCAGCCCACGGTCTGCCAGTTGCTTTTTTACCCGTTCCGGCATCGCCTCCGGTTTATCAATCTTATTAATGGCGACCACGATGGGGACTTGAGCGGCACGGGCGTGGTTGATAGCCTCGAGGGTTTGTGGCATTACCCCGTCATCCGCAGCTACAACCAAAACGACGACGTCGGTTACCTTGGCCCCGCGGGCGCGCATCAACGTGAAGGCTTCATGGCCGGGCGTATCCAGGAAAACGACCTTCCGCCCCTGAGTCTCAACTTCGTAAGCCCCGATGTGCTGGGTGATTCCTCCCGCTTCGCCAGCCGCCACTTTCGTTTCCCGAATCGCATCGAGCAACGAGGTCTTACCGTGGTCGACGTGCCCCATGACGGTGACCACCGGGGCACGCGGCACCAGTTCTTCCTCCCGCTCTGCCTCCTCATTTTCTCGGAAAACCTCATCCTCAAAGCTGATCACCTTAGTCTCAGCTCCGAAGGCGCGGGAAATCTCGGAAGCTGTTTCGCTGTCCAGCGTCTGATTGATCGTGGCAAAGATCCCTTTGTCCAACAGCCTCTTTAAGACGTCGCGCGCACGGACTTCCAGCTTCTCGGAAAGTTCCTTTATACTGACTCCTTCGGTAATCGTAATGGTGCGCGTGACCACAGTTTCTTCAGGGGCTACGGGATGGGATGGCGCCGGAACTGGATGCCGCTCTGCGGACGGAGCCGCCGGCTGCCTTCGAGCCACCGGTTTTGCCGCTGTCCGCGCACTAGCCGGAGCGGGCCGTGTAGCCGTTGGATGCATCGGACGCGGCTCGCCGGGCCGCCGAAAACTGTGGGCGCGACTGGGAACAGCTTTGGGCAAACCAGCAGTCGGGTAGATTGGCTGCTTTAAAACAGAAGCCAAGTTGGAATGTTGTGTCATTTTGCCAGGTTTGGCAGCCGGTGCTACCGATTCTGCAAGCTTGGCGGGAACAGAAGGCTTAGGCTTTTGGGTGACTGGCTCAACCGATTGAACACTGGTCACAGCAGGTTTAGCGGCGACTGGGGCCTTGGGCTTTCGCGTGACTGACTCAACCGGTTTAACACTGGCCACAGCCGCTGTTGGCGATGCCAAAACTCGCTCACCGGCTGGCACAGGGCTGGGACGCACAACAGGGCCTGCCGGAGCCTCCGTAATAAGTTGTTCGTGTCTCACAGGGCGCGGTGGGGGAGGAGGTTGAGGAGGTGGTGGCGGCGGGGCTACGGTCCTGCGTGCTGCCGCCTTGATTTCAGCAATCGACCTTCTAAACGATTGTCGCACTGGTCCGGTCTCCGGAGGCCTTGCTTGCGTCTGGTTCGCGTCCGGAGGCGGCGTTTTACTTTCCGGGGCGGGTACCGTTTCTGGCTTTTCGTCGCTGCTCTCTTGGGGTTCACCCTGGCTGCTGAAGTATGCACGGACTCGATCTGCTGTTTCGTCGTCAACTGAACTTGAGTGCGATTTCTTCTCTGTAACTCCCAGTTCCTCGAGACAGTCCAGGATTGCCCGGCTTTTTACCTCCAGCTCTCTTGCCAATTCATTTATTCGGATACCGCCCATCTCACCTCTTCTTCGTTTCCTTCAAATCACAAACGCTTGGGGCTTAAATCTCACCAACCCCTTAGTGTAACGTAACTGTGACTAAATTACTCCTTCTCGTCCCCGGTTCCCTCCGTTTCTTCGTCATTCAAAAGTTCAGTCTCCCCAGGTTCTTCTTCTTTGGCGGTTGGGGTTGGCGCCGCCTCTTCCGCAGCACCCTCTTCTGCCGCTTCCGATTCCCCTTCGGGTAACGTCTCAACGGTTTCGGGAGTTTCCCGAAGCACTTCCCCTGTTTCCGCCTCGATGCCCTCCTGAATTTCCGCCATTTCCAACTCTTCGCGGCCCTTTTCGAAGTAGTCCGTGACCACGCGCCTTATCCGGTCAATGGTCTTATCGCCGATGCCCTGGATTCCCATAAGGTCTTCAGGCGTCATCTGGGCCAATTGCTCGACACTTTCGATACCGTGGCTCCGCAACCTTTCCAGGGTCTTTTCGCCAAGCCCCTCCAGTTCCGAAATGGGCGCCCCGCGCAATGCCATTGCCGCCATCTGCGACTCGATTTCCTGACGCTTCTCCTCTTCGCTCTTGATGTCGATCTGCCAGCCCAGCAACTTGGCAGCCAAGCGAACGTTTTGCCCTTTCTTGCCAATGGCCAAAGAAAGCTGGGAATCGTCGACGATCACCTCCAGGTGTTTCTGCTCGGGGTCGACAACGGAAACGTGATTGATTTTGGCGGGACTCAGCGCATTTGCGGCGAATACGACCGGGTCTTCATTGTACTCGATGATGTCGATTTTCTCGCCGCGCAATTCGCGAATCACCGACTGCACGCGCATACCTTTCATGCCCACGCAGGCGCCCACGCAATCAACGTCAGGATCACGTGAGTGAACCGCAACCTTGGTTCGCTCTCCGGCTTCCCGTGCAATGGCCTTGATCACCACGGTACCGTCGTAGATTTCAGGCACTTCCATTTCAAAAAGCTTCTGTACCAGGCTCGCATCGGCCCGGGAGGCGATCACCTGAGGTCCCCGCGCGGCCCGATCCACCATGGTAATGACCGCACGCACACGGTCGCCGATCTGATAAGTTTCAAGTCTCGACTGTTCGCGCCGGGGCATGCGCGCCTCGGTTCGGCCAAGGTCCATAATCACATCCGGGCCTTCCATGCGCTTGACAGCGCAGTTTACCAACTCCCCTAGCCGCTGGCTGTATTCTGCGTAGACAGTATCCCGCTCGGCCTCACGCACCTTTTGAAAGATGACCTGCTTGGCCGTCTGCGCCGCAATGCGTCCCAGAACGTCCGTGGCCTTGGGGATTCGGACCTCGCCATCTACCCCGACCTCAGAATTCCACTTGCGAGCCTCGACCAGGGAAATTTCGTGGTCAGGATCGGTTACTTCCTCAACCACCTTCTTGACCGCATACACTTCCACTATGCCGGAATCTTTGTTGAAATGCGATTCCAGGTCTTCCGCGCTCTTATAGTATTTTCGAGTTGCCACCAGGATGGCATCCTCAACAGCGGCAATCACAACTTGAGGATCGATGCCTTTTTCCCGGCTCAATTGGTCGATCGTTTGATACAGAAGACTGGTCGCCACTATTATCTCCCCCCGCCTGCCATGCCTCCGGCCACCTTGTCAATCGGCCTCGGCAGAACTGAGTGGCCAAATCCGGCCATCCCGGCTAAAGGTCTGGCAGAAGTTTGGCCTTTAAAATGTTCGAAAGTTCAACCTCCGCCACACCATCGTTACCGAGGTCGAGTTTGACGCGCCCTTCTTCAAGTCCCACCAGCATGCCTTCGAAAACTTTACGGTCCGCAACCGGCTGACGTAACACCACCCTGACTCGCCGCCCGGCAAAATAAGCATACTCACGCGGTTTCACCAGCGTTCGGTCCAGCCCTGGCGACGACACCTCAAGCAAGTAACTCCCCGGGAAGGGGTCCTCCACGTCAAGGATAGCGCTCATTTGCTCACTTACCAGCGCGCAGTCCGCGTGAGAGACGCCACCCGGCTTATCGATGTAAACTCGTAAGAGCGGATTGGACTTTCCACCCTTCAGTTCGATATCGATAAGCGTCAATCCTTCACCGTTCGCCACGCGTGTGGCGATGGCTTCGATCTTCCCTACGTCAACGCTCATCTCGTATGGAAACGGTTCTAAACCGCCGTCAGTTGGGCGTCGTCATAGCAACCGTTCAACTCAGCCCCAACAAAAAAGTGGGCTTACGCCCACCCCAACTCCTGCCATCTTTCAAATTATAGCGTCCTGAACGCCTCAGCGCAAGCTGCAGGAAGGAAACTTGGTGCACGATGGCGAATTCCACGTGCCGCTGAGCTTAGAAAGGGGGGATGCTTGAAACATTTTTTGTCTTCTGATAGGCTCGGTGCGGCTCGTCCATGGCAACTCCTTGTCGAAAGTGCGGAGCAACCAAGACGGAATCCGTTCCCCACGGATTTTTGTATTTACTTGCGAAGAAATTCAACTATCGTTTGCGAACCTGTTCACGGTGCCGGCGTTATCGGTTGCTTCATCTTGACGAGCATCCAGACGCCCCTGTCGTGCGAAGCAGTTCGAAAACGTTTGTTCCGATGCCACTGACTCCCGATTTGGAGCCGAAACGAAGCCACGTCGTCAGATGTCCACGCTGTGGCAGCCCTGACTACCGCAGGTCAAAGCGCCGCTGGCACGAGCGTCTTTACCGCCGCTCTCCCATGGCCCGCTGCCGCAAGTGCCAAAATCGATTTCCAATTTCTTCCTTCTGATGAAGGACTGGGTGGGTGGCCGTTGCTTCAGCCTGTTCCGGCGCCCGACAAGGTTTTTGTGCGAGGTTTTCGCCGGAGTTTCTTTCGTTTTAGAGATCAAATTGTGGCCAAAATACCTCAAAACGTGGTACACCATCGCCCATGACTACACGTTCCTTAAACCGCCGCATCGCGCTCTCGGCGGGCATCGTGATGGCCAGCGTGTTGGCAAGCCGACTGCTCGGCTTCCTGCGCGAGTGGACGGTTGCCCATCAGATCGGGTCCAACGCCATTACTGATGCATATTACGCGGCCTTTACGCTGCCCGACTTTGTAAACTACCTGGTTGCAGGCGCCTCACTCAGCATCACCTTCATTCCCGTCTTTACAAAATACGTGGCAGAAGACAGCGAGGATGAAGGTTGGCGGGTTTTTTCAACCGTGATAACCAGCATGACTCTTTTGCTTCTGGTCCTGGTTGTGGCGGGGGAATTCTTTGCTCCCGGTCTTCTCCGCGTGATCGTTCCTGGATTCCATTCTTCGGAGAAAGCTCGCGCCATTTTCCTGACCCGTCTGATGATGCCGGCACAGATCTTTTTTTATCTTGGCAGCATCCTGAGCGCGGTCCAGTACGCGAAAGGCCGTTTCCTCATCCCGTCTCTTGCCCCGGTGATCTACAACCTTGGAATCATTCTCGGCGGTGTTCTGCTTTCATCGAGATACGGTATTACAGGCTTTTCAGTGGGCGTTCTGGCGGGAGCTTTATCCGGAAATTTTCTGCTTCAGATTTACGGGGCGCGGCGGGTTGGCGCTCGTTTCAGGCCGAACCTCAACTTCCGGCACCCGGGTTTCCGCATGTTCATCAAGCTGACCATCCCCATCATGCTGGCGTTCTCGCTGGTCTTTTCCGACGACTGGATCATCCGCTGGTTCGGTTCGTACTTGATGCCCGCATCGATCACGTGGTTAAGCTACGCAAAAAACCTGATGCGAGTCCCTCTCGGTGTTGTGGGCCAAGCTGTTGGTGTGGCTTCGTTCCCTTTTTTGGCACAGCTTTATGCAGAGAAAAAATATGACGAATTCAACCGCATTGTGAATACCACGCTCAAGGGATTGCTCCTGCTCGTTGTACCGATTTCCGCGCTTACCATTAGCATGAGCCGTCCGTTGGTTTATTTTGTCTTTTCCCACACGCGCCTGCGTGGGCCTGACCTGAATGCCACGGCCGCCGCTCTGGCGTTTTTCTCGCTTGGTATGTTTGCCTGGGGCGCGCAAAGTATTCTGGGAAGGAGCTTTTACGCGCAGCGTGATACCTTGCGGCCCGCTCTGATCGGTACCGCGCTTACAGCCCTGAACCTGCCGGTTTACTGGCTGTTGGTTAAACCGCTCGAATACAAGGGGTTGGCGCTTGCAAGTTCAATCGGCATATCAGCTTACGTGATTGTTCTCTTTGTCTTGCTCTACCGCCGCACTGGTAATCCAGGGGCGATAGGGGTGGTGGGGTTCTTCCTGAAGCTTGCAGCGGCTTCGTCGTTGGGAGCGGCGGGTGCATACGAAATCGTTCGCTGGCTTGAGACGCGCATCCATTGGCAGACCACCACGGGCGCTTTCCTCATCCTGATTGCCGCAACTCCTGTCGGCTTAGCCTTGACTTGGGCGGTTGCAAAACTAATTCGCATTAGGGAAATCGACGTCTACCTGAAATCGCTTCCGATGCCATGGCGCTCACAACGTAGTCCTGAAAGTTGATCCTGCGCAATAGGGGGCTGGGGAACCCCGGTTGTCCACAAATCAAGTTGTTTCCGCGCATCCGGTGACCTGAAGAGCTTCAAATTGGTGGCCACTGCGACACTCCATGCGCTCCTTGTTGAAGCTTGGGAGGCGCAGAGGAACAAAGTCCCGATTTGGCTGCGGTAGAGCTGCGCTGCGTTATTTTCCAACACAAAATTTGGAGAAGATCATTCCCAAAATATCTTCTACGTCGGTTGTTCCCGTCAGTGTGTCCAATTGGTGGAGGGCATCATACAGGTCCAAAAGGAGCATTTCGTGATGCACCTCGAGTTCAGCAGCACGGTGGCAACGGCGCAGCGCCGCAACCGACGCCTTGAGCAGTTGCTGGTGGCGAAGGTTCGTGACAAGTTCACCTTCCGAACCGAGATTTTCTCCGGCCGCCACACTCTGAAGAATCTTGTCCCGCAGTTCCTCGATCCCTTGGCCCGTCAGCGCGGAAGTAGTGATAATTTCCGAGGGCGGAGTTCCTTCGCCGCTTTCAGCCCGGAGCAGGTTTTCAATCTTCGCCTTCGGAGTGCGGAGCGGCAGGTCTGCCTTGTTCGCTGCTACCAGCATAGCTCCAAGATGTCGCGTCTTGTGGAATAACTCGGTGTCTTCTTCAGTCCAATCCTGGGAGGAGTCCACCACCAGCAGCCGGAGATCGGAATCGGCCATTGCCTGATGGGATCTCTCGACGCCGATCCTCTCCACATCATCGCTGGCCTTGCGGATCCCCGCCGTATCGACCAGACAAACGGGAATGCCCCCAATTGACGCGGTTTCCGTCACCAGGTCCCGTGTGGTTCCGGGAACAGAGGTCACGATGGCTCGATCCATATTCAAAAGTCGGTTGAAGAGGCTTGATTTCCCGACGTTCGGGCGTCCTACGATGGAAAGGCTCAGCCCTTCACGGACAATCCGGCCATAACCGAAGCCTTCAGCTAATTTCCCCAAGTCCGCACTGACCGCGTCGAGGCGCTTCAGAATTTCCGTCCGGTTCACGACCTCGACGTCGTCGTCAGCGAAGTCGATGCCCGCTTCGAGGATGGCGATCAGCTCAACCAGAGCTTGTTTGTGAGGTTTCAACCGGGCAGAAAGACCGCCGCCGAGCTGGGTTGCGGCGACCCGAGCCTGGTAAAGAGTGCGAGCTTCAATTAAGTCACGGATGGCTTCGGCCTGAGTCAGGTCAATCCGCCCGTTCAAAAAAGCGCGCATTGTGAATTCGCCGGGCTCGGCGGCCCTTGCTCCCCGCTCGAGACAGCATTGAACCAGATAACCCAAAATCACCGGAGCGCCGTGGCAGGAAATCTCCACCACATCTTCGCCGGTATAGGAATGTGGCTGGCGATAGCAGGTGACCACGACCTCATCCAGAATTTTGCCCGTTTCCGGGTCCACCGCCGTGCCGAGAGTCGAGCGCTGAGTATCGGGAGGCTGTTTCCCCAGCCGCACGAGTCCCAAGGTGAGCTCCATGGCACGATCCCCGGATAGCCGAACCACGCCGATGCCCCCGCGACCGGGAGGTGTAGCAATGGCCACGATGGTGTCTTCGGTCATCACGTCAGGACCAGCGGATCAGCTCGTGGAGGGAGATGCGGCGGGGTAGATGACAACTTTGCGATGCTCACCTGTTCCTTCGCTCAGGGTCCGGACCCCGGCTTCGTCTTTGAGCGCCAGGTGAACAATGCGGCGTTCGCGCGGGTTCATGGGATTCAAATAAAATGGGCTCCCTGTTTCAATCACCTGCTGGGCCGCAATAGAGGCCGTGAGTTTCAGTTCCTCCGCCCGCACCCGCCGCCATCCTTGGCAGTCAAAAATAATTCTGCCTGAGATGTTTTCGTCGGCGCGCACCGCTTTGAGTACCAAATATTCGAGCGCGTCGAGCAGGGCGGCGTTCTTCTCGAGCAGCAAGTCGGTGTCTGCCCCCTCAAAATCCACAACCGTTCCGGGGGTTTCAAATTCCTGCTCGGCGGCTTCGCACCTCCGGATCGTAAACTTCAAGTCAAAACTACCGTGCTGGATGATTTTTCCCAGGAGTGAATCGATTGCATTCAAACAGTTATCTGTGGGTTGCTCAGAAGAAGTTGTCATAATTGTATGAGTCCTAGGCTTTCGCACCCACTGCCTTTTCCGGAACCAAAGGGGGTTGTTTCGGCGTCATCATCCGGTTGATGAAGACTTGCTGACCGATACCGATCAGGTTAGCGGCCAGAAAGTAAAGCACCAAACCGCTCGCCAGCCTAAAGAACATCAACCCGAAGACCAGCGGCATTAACATCATCATGCGCTTTTGCGCGGGGTCGACCGTGGCCATGGGCGTCATCTTTTGAAGAATAAACATACTCACGATCATGATTACAGGCAAGATGGGAATCGGAATGCCGAGAATGTGCGAGTTGTCCGGCATCGAAAGGTCTTTGACCCACAATATCCACGGCGCCTGCCGAAATTCAATCGGTGTTTCGAGCATTTCATAGAAACCGTAAAGGATGGGCAACTGCAGCAACATTGGCAAGCAGCCGCCGAGGGGGTTGATGTGGTGCTCCTGGTAGAGCTTCATGATTTCCTGATTCATGCGCTGTTTCCGCGGGTCGTTGAACTTGTACTGCTTGTAACGGTCCTGGATGCTCTTAACCAAGGGCGCGACGCGTTGCATCTCCTGCGCGGAGCGGATACTTTTGAGTTTCAAGGGGAACAGCGCCATATTGATAAAGAAGGTCAGAATCACAATATCCCAGCCGTAGTTGTGAACCCAGTGGTTATGCACGTACCGCATGGCCAGGAATAAGGGTTTGGCGATCATGCTAAACCAGCCGAAATTCACCAAAGCTTCCAGCGCGGGGTCCGTAGCGTTAAGAATCTTCAAATCCTTGGGTAACACTGCCAACTGGAAGTCAAGCGGCTGCGCCTGCTGGCTTCCCAACTCGCCAAAGAGCGCTTTTGGTGGTTCTTTCTTCCCCCAGCCTTGTGGCGTCCAGCTTTGCTGGCCCGCAAGGAAGTCCTGTTCTCCGGAGCCCGGGAAAAAGATTCCGGCAAAGTAGCGGTCTTCGAGCCCCGCAAAAGCTAAGGGACCGGACAGGTGCCGGACTTCTTCAATTTTGTGCTGGTCAACCGTTTCCAGTTTTCCGTCCGACTCATATACCAGGTTGCTTTGAGCGATCTGCGTTTCTTCAGGCAGGGAGTGGTCTCCGAATCCTCCGCGCCAGGCGACTTTGATGGGTACATAGTGCTGGTCCTCGGCCACGCTCACGCTGATGTGCACTTTGTAATCCGAACCGAAGGAGAACTTCTTTTGAACCTGGACGTGCCCGTCGCTGTATGTCAATGTCAGCGTTGTCGGGACCTTAAGAGTTGTCACTGAAGGCGTCGCGACGTACAGAGCTTGGTTGATCTTCTGGTTCAGGGAGGAATCCGCAGTGGTGATGCTCATTGGGTAGCCAAGCTGCTCACACGCCGCAGTATCAATGATATCGAGAGGTTTGCCATTCTCATCCTTGTACTTTCTGAGGATCCAACTCTTCACCACGCCACCCTGAGTCGAGAACACCACTCGGTAAATGCTGCTCTCGACCGTAATGTCTTGCGCCTGGGTGCCTTGAACTACCGGAATCTTCGGCGGAGGTGGAATCTTGGGAGTTGCGGGCGGCTTCGCGGCTTTAGCAGGAGTCTGCGGCTTTGCGCCATGCTCGATGGTCACCGATGAAGATGAGGGAGGCGGGACCGCCTCTTTCAGAAACAGCACTCGCCATAACATCAGCAGTATGAAGGAGAGCGCAAATGCGATGAGCATCCGCTTTTCAGTGTTCATTATCGAAAAGCTTTCCTCTTTTGCCTAAGCCCCGCACTCAAGTCGCAGGGGACAGGATCGTATCCTTGCCCGCCCCAGGGCCGACAGCTCGCGAGGCGCCTAACAATCAGCCGCGTTCCCTGCCAAACGCCCCATTTTTCTACAGCCTCATAAGCATAAGCCGAGCATGTTGGATAATAGCGGCACGAGGAGGGTGTAATGGGTGAAAGGCAGACTTGATAAAAACGAATTAATCCCAGCGCCAGAAACCTTAGCGCGTTGGATACCCGCGAGAGGATGCGCTCGGCGCTTGCCTGGGGAACAGACGCAACAGTTGCTCCTTGAGAACTGGATAAGCGATGGTGGCTGCCTTTTTGCGGGGATTGACTACGATGTCCCAGCCCTCCGCAAGCATCCACCGGTTCAGCCGGAAAATTTCTCGAACCCGTCGCTTGATGCGGTTGCGAAGCACTGCTCCGCCCAGACGCGCCGACACGGTGACCCCCAGGCGCGTTTCCGCTCGGCCGTTTGGCCGGAAAAATACTGTGCATACCGACGCGCTTCGGCGCTGCCCCTCCTCGTAAACTAGCCGGAATTCCACCTGGCGCAGCAGCCGGAATTTCTTGGGGAAAGCACCTGAACCTGGATTCATGGAGTCAGACGCTGGCGACCCTTTTGACGCCTGCGTTTTAGCGTCTGACGTCCTCCCGGAGTTCGCATGCGCACACGAAATCCATGAGTCTTGGCACGACGGCGTCGATTGGGTTGATACGTCCTCTTCAAAGTGCTGGCTCCCTGTTAAGTTGATAACTCAAGGCTTAAACTCATACGATAACCTGTTGCTTCTCGTCTCGTCAAGCAACAGTCACGCTGCAAACGCCCATGGCACATTTCCCAGCATAGTCAGCGCAGCGGAATTGCCAGCGTTAGCCGGTTGCTGACAAACTCGCACAACGCCATACTAAGCAGCCCCATTATTTGCTTTCAAAAAGACCCAACAAACGCTTCACGGACTTTTCCCGTCGCGAAACAAGTCACTCGTTTGAGGCTCCTTTGGTCCCCTTTCCCTTGCTGCCGTATTCCTTTTTGAGCTTGTAGGCGATGCTGTCCACCAGCGCTTGCCAGCTTGCCTCAATAAGGTTTTCAGACACGCCCACCGTGCTCCATCTCTCACGGCCGTCGCTTGATTCCACCAGCACCCGAACCTTGGCGTCAGTGGCGCTTTCAGGGTTCAACACGCGAACCTTGTAATCGGTCAGGCGAAGCTCGCGGATGCAGGGGAAGAACGTAGTTAACGACTTCCGCAAGGCCCGGTCCAAGGCGCTGACGGGACCCACGCCTTCCGCGGCTGTATGTTCTTCTATTCCCTCGACGCGCAATTTGATGACGGCCTCCGACAACGATTCGGCGGCTCCTTTTTTCTCTGTAATAACGCGAAAGCCGTCCAGGTCGAAAAAGTCCTTGGAGTTATGCACCAGCTTATTGAACAGAATTTCAAAGGAAGCTTCGGCCCCCTCAAATTGATAACCGGAATGCTCCATTTCTTTGAGCTTGTCCACCACAAGCTTGGCGGCGGGCGAGGATTTGTCGATCTTTAACCCGCGTTCGGCGGCCTTATAGAGCACGTTGCTCTTTCCGGAAAGTTCCGATACCAGGACGCGGCGTTCATTGCCGACCAGCGCGGGATCAACGTGCTCGTAAGCAGCGGCGGCTTTCATCACTGCACTCACATGAATACCGCCTTTGTGGGCGAACGCGCTCTTCCCCACGTAAGGGAGATCCTGGCGAGGCGGCAAGTTGGCCAACTCGCTGATGGAGCGTGACACTTGCGCGAGTTGCTTAAGGTTTTCTTTTCCAATCGATTGCATTCCCAGTTTCAGCTCGATATTGGGGATGACGGAGCAAAGGTTGGCATTCCCGCAGCGTTCTCCATAACCGTTGATAGTCCCCTGCACGTGCACTGCTCCCAGTTGCACGGCGGCAATGGCATTTGCGACGGCCATCTCGGCATCATTGTGAGTGTGAATGCCTAAGCGTGACTTAACGTGTTGGGAAGCCGACTGGAACCGTTCGCGAAGGTCGGAAGTCAGCGTGCCGCCGTTCGTGTCGCACAATACCAAGAGGTCTGCTCCCGCCTCTTCGGCCACCGTGAGCGTGGCCAGCGCATAGGCGGAATCAGCCTTAAACCCATCAAAGAAATGCTCGGCGTCGTAAATCACTTCCTTCCCCTTGGATTTCAAGAAAGCTACGGACTCCCGAATCAAGTCGAGATTCTCTTTGAGTGAAATCCCGAGGGCCAGCTTCACATGGAGGTCCCAGGCTTTTCCGAAAATGGTTACCACTGGCGTGTGGGCTTCGACCAGCGCTTGGAGGTTAGGGTCCTGGGCCACACTGTGGCGCGGATGACGGGTGCTGCCGAACGCCGCCAACTTTGCATGCTTTAGCTTGAGGTCGCGGGCATGGCGGAAGAGTTCGATGTCTTTGCTATTCGAACCGGGCCAACCGCCCTCGATATAATCCACCCCCAGATCGTCCAGTTTCTTGACAATGTGCAGCTTATCTTCCAAAGAGAAGGAGATGCTCTCGCCTTGCGAGCCATCACGAAGAGTTGTGTCGTAAATTTGAATCTTTTTCATAGCCTCACTTAAACCCAGGGAACGGGGATGGACTGAGGATGACCTATGCGTACAAAGAAGTCAAACTTCACCCGTGGAATTGAGCGGCCATCGCTCCAGCCTCCCCTAGGATTATGGCACACTTGGAGACCTCCCATACGGCTGCAAGAAGTCTTTGGTGGAAGCAGAGCTGTGGACAAAATAGGGCTCGACGCAGGCTTCTGAACCGGGGATGATAGAAGATAAGGGAGCATATTTACCTCAACCACGTCAAAATGACCTATGAGCGTCACGGTCCTTTTTGAGGCACAACGGCATGCAATGATCGACCGGCAATTGCGCCGTCGCGGGATCCAGGATGAGAAGGTGCTCAGCGCAATGTTTGAAGTGCCGCGCCATGAGTTTGTGCCTGCCGTTTACCGGGAGGCGGCTTACGATGATTGCCCTATCGCTATCGGGGAAGGACAAACAATCTCGCAGCCTTACATCGTGGCGGCCATGACGGAGGCCGCCCGGATTGAGCCGGGTGATAAGGCGCTCGAAATCGGCACCGGGTCGGGCTACCAGGCGGCTATACTGGCGCATCTCGGGGCTCGAGTAATTACCATGGAACGTAACCCGTGGCTTGCGGCGACAGCGAGGGAACGCCTCGTGCGTTTAGGCTACGGTGGCATCCAGGTTATTGCTGAAGATGGGAGCGGAGGTTACGCCGCCGGCGCTCCGTATGCAGCGATTTTAGTGACCGCGGCAGCCCCGAAAGTGCCACAGGTCCTTTTTGATCAACTGGACGACGGCGGCCGGTTGGTGATCCCGGTGGGGACGCTTCACCAGCAAGTCCTCGAGTTAATTTCAAAACATGGGGACAAAGCTTCGGTGTGCGACCTGGACCCCTGCCAGTTTGTCCCTTTGATTGGCAAAGAGGGTTGGCCGGAAGGCGTAAGGTGATGTGCAGGATTCTCGATCGGCACTGGGCAGAATAGATTCTTGAGGGTAACGGAAGCTTGCTATCCAAAGATTCTAAAGCGGATAATTGAGCGTACGGTCGCGCGCCCGGGCACGCAAAGTGACACTGAAAGAAGCCTTTACCTTGACACGTTTTTGGATGGCTTCCTATAATGCAGCTTTTCGAACCCAACGGTTAATAGAGGTCGGCGCGAGGGTCTAATCTTTGTCTACGATAGAAGGTGAAAGCCGGGAACTGGTTCTACAGCGAGAGAAGAAGCTGCACGCAATCACAGAACTGGGTTTTGAACTCTACCCGCATAAATTTGATTTTACTCATACGATTCCTCAAATCTTGTCCTTGTACTCCGCGCAAAGTGCCGAAGACCTAGCGGCAGCGAAGGTTAACGTCCGGGTAGCGGGCCGGATTATGACGATTCGTCCCCACGGCAAGGCGGGGTTTGCGCATTTGCAGGGCGGAGGGGAACGGCTGCAAATCTACGTCCGCCTGGATGCCGTCGGAGAGCGCGATTTTGAGTTGTACAAGCTGCTTGATCTGGGAGACCCGATCGGCGTTGAAGGGTACTTGTTCCGTACGCGAACGGGCGAACTTACGATTCATGCCGAGCACATTTATCTCCTGGCTAAAGCGCTTCTGCCGCTGCCCGAAAAGTGGCATGGCTTGGCGGATGTGGAGATTCGTTATCGGCAGCGTTATCTCGATCTGATGGTTAACAACGAGGTGCGCCGGGTTTTCGAGCGACGGTCGCGGCTGATCCGATCTTTGCGGGATTTTCTTGAGGCCGAGGGCTACCTGGAAGTCGAGACTCCGATGATGCAGTCCCTGGCGGGCGGGGCCATGGCCCGGCCGTTTGTGACCCACCATAATACCCTCGATATGGATCTTTACCTTCGCATCGCTCCGGAGCTTTACCTGAAGCGGCTGATTGTCGGAGGGCTCGACCGTGTGTACGAATTGAACCGCAACTTTCGTAACGAGGGAATCTCGACCCAGCACAATCCTGAGTTCACCATGCTGGAGTTCTATCAGGCATATTCGGATTATCTGGATATGATCGAGATTTCTAAGCGTCTCTTGCGGCATGTGGCCCAAGCCGTTCTGGGTTCAGTCGATTTCGCCTACGGCGAGCACCACATCTCCTTTGAAAAGTTTGAGTCCTACACGATGAAGGAGGCTGTTGTCCGGTTCTGGCCGGACGGAGCAACGAAAAAGCCCAAGGTCGAAAGCCTCGCCGAACCTAAAGCCGTTTTTGAATGGGCGCAAGTGTACAACCAATGGGCCGAACAATCTGAAGGCTCGCATCCTCCCCTTGCCGTGCCGCCAGGGACAGCGCCGGGGATAGCCTTTCAGGAGCTTTTTGAAACTGTGGCTGAGCGGCATTTGATTCAACCCACGTTTATCCTGGACTTCCCGCTGGAAGTTTCGCCTCTTGCCAAGCAGAAGCCGGATGATCCCAACTTCGTTGAGCGCTTTGAGCTTTATGTGGGTGGAATGGAAATTGCCAACGCCTTCAGTGAATTGAATGATCCCGCCGAGCAACGCGACCGTTTCCGATACCAGCAACTTCTGCGGGAAAAGGGGGATCTTTCCGCCCATGCTATTGATGAAGACTATATCCGCGCTTTGAGTTATGGCATGCCGCCGACGGGCGGGGAAGGTATCGGAATCGACCGCCTTACGATGCTTCTCACCAATTCCCATTCCATTCGCGATGTGATTTTGTTTCCCTTGCTACGTCCTGAAAAGACCTCGGCTTGATGGCATCCGGTGATTCCAAGGTATTCTTTTGCGCATTCGAGGAATGTTTCAGGTCCAGCACTCATATATCACGCACGTGTTTCTATTTCCCCAATCCGGCGCACAAGCCTGAACTCGACAATCCTTATGGGGGCTTTGCATCAAGGAGGCTGGGTGTTCGATCTAAATGAACTTTCCATAGGCTGCAATGTCACCGATAATACTTAGTAGCCATGCGTTTTGAACTGTTCGTTGCTATGCGTTACTTGAAGGCGAAGCGGCGGCAAGCTGCCATCTCGGTGATCACCGCCATTTCGGTGGTTGGCATAATGGCCGGAGTTTGCGCGCTGGTTGTGGCGTTGGCCATTAACGACGGATTCCGTGAGAAACTTGTGAACAATCTCCTCGGCGCCACGTCCAACATTAACCTGATCCGTACACAGAATGACGGTATTCGACACTATGAAGCGTTGACGGCGCGGCTTTCGAAGTTGCCGCATGTGGTGGCTGCGGCCCCGGCCCTTTACGAGGAGGTGCTGATATCAAGCCAGCAGCGGGCTCAGGGTGTGGTCCTCAAGGGAGTCGATCCCGTGCGTGAGGTCAAGGTGGGCGACCTGCTGCAGCACTTGACGGAAGGCTCACTCAAAGGGCTTTCAGAAACTTTTCCCGGCGCCGATCCGATTATTATAGGGAAAGATTTGGCGAAATCTCTGGGCGTTTTTGTGGGTGACACGGTGATGGTGACGAGCCCTCAGGGGGCGCTCACACCTTTTGGAGTTGTGCCAAAGTACAAACACTTCCGTGTAGTGGGTATATTCGATTCCGGTTTCTTCGATTTTGACTCGACCTGGGCATTTACCAATCTCAGTGCCGCCCAGCAGCTTTTTGACTTAAAGAATGTTGTCTCGGTCATTGAGTTCAAGCTGGATAATGTTTATAAGGCGGATGCCGTGGCGAAGGTCATCCGTAAAGCCGCCGGACCCGGATTTACGACGACCACTTGGATGAACCAGAATCGTTCGCTCTTTCACGCTCTGAGTCTGGAGCGCCTTGTAACGATTCTTACCATCGGCCTGATCGTTCTGGTTGCAGCGCTGAATATCTTTATCACGTTGGTGATGATGGTCATGGAAAAGAACCGCGATATTGCGGTTTTAAGGTCTATGGGTGCAAAGAAGAGGCAGATCTGGACTGTTTTCACGTTGCACGGATTGCTCATTGCCCTAGTGGGCACGGTGCTGGGCCTGGCGCTCGGCTACGGGACTTCCTGGGCAGGGCAACATTACAAGCTTATACCGCTGCAGGCGAGTATTTATGGCCTCTCGTCGGTGCCGTTCCATCCCCGACCATGGGATGGCCTGTGGATAGCTGCTGCGGCCCTGGGTGTTAGCTTCCTCGCGACACTCTACCCATCGCTGGCGGCGACAAAGCTGGACCCGGCTGAAATCTTGCGTTACGAGTGACGGCCACGCATGCCCGCAGACTGCTTGGATGTCTCTTTTGCGCGTGCGAGACGGAACTGGGTTGAGAACATCTTTTCGATGCATCGGTAAGGGTTCGATTCTGAAAGGCGGTTTACCCGGACCAGGGGCCACGCGCCTCCGGGAAACTTAACGCGGTCTCTAATTCATGGAACCAGGCATTATATTGAGCGTCAGGAACCTTTCGAAAATCTTCCGTTCGGGCGAAGAAGAGGTGGTTGTTTTTGAAGGCCTAAATTTGGAAGTGCGGCAAGGGGAGTTGGTGGCCCTCGTGGGGGAGTCGGGAACAGGCAAAACCACGCTGTTGCACCTGCTTGCGGCTCTGGACACCCCTACAGAAGGTGAGTTATACTTTGCTGGGCAGAGGTTATGCGATCTCAGCGCTGAAGCGCAAGCCGAGTACCGCAATCAACGGATCGGTTTTGTCTGGCAAATGCATTATTTGCTGCCCGAATTTAGTGCGGTCGAGAACGTGATGTTACCGCAGCTTATTGCAGGCGGGGATGCCAAGGTGGCACAGAACCGTGCCAGGGAACTCCTGGCGGAGGTGGGGCTGGAAAAGGCCTTAGGGCGCCGGGCAGGCGAGCTCTCCGGTGGAGAGCAGCAGCGCGTCGCACTGGCGAGGGCGTTGGTGAACGGTCCATCGCTGCTGCTAGCCGATGAGCCCACCGGGAACCTCGATCACCACACGGCAGAGCTTGTCATCGATCTGCTCGAACGGCTGCACCGGGTTCACGGACTGACTTCGGTGTTAGCCACGCACAATATGGAACTCGCGCAACGCGCGACCCGGATGTTGCGCCTGGAGAACAGGCAACTTTCCGAGGTTGTAGTTCCACGGTTTAACTGACAGCCTGCTCTTCTGAGTACGGATGAGGGGCGGAGTCTATAGGAAGAACTGAGGAGCTATGTTCGAGAGATACACAGAGAAAGCCCGGCGTGTTATCTTTTTCGCTCGCTACGAAGCCAGCCAGTTTGGCAGCCCCTACATCGAGACCGAGCACTTGCTGCTTGGTCTGCTGCGTGAAGATAAGGCTCTTACCAACCGTTTCTTACGTTCCCATGCGTCCATTGAATCGATTCGCAAGCAGGTGGAGGCGCGCACTCCGATTCGGGAGAAGGTCTCGACTTCCGTTGAGCTGCCGCTCAGTCAGGAGTGCAAGCGGGTCCTCGCCTATGCTGCCGAAGAAGCTGAGCGCTTATCGCACAAACACATTGGCACTGAACACCTTTTACTGGGGCTGCTGCGCGAGGACAAATCATTCGCCGCCGAGATTCTTCACGACCGGGGTTTGCGGTTATCAACGCTTCGGGAAGAGTTGAGCCGGGCGCAGACCGAAAAAGTATCCTCGAGCCGTTCCAAGGAGACTTCATTGCTGGCTGAATTCAGCCGGGACCTGACTCAGGCCGCGCTTGAAAATCAGCTTGACCCACTGGTCGGCCGGGAGAATGAAGTCGAGCGTGTGGTGCAAATCCTTTGCCGGCGGACCAAGAATAATCCGGTGCTGATCGGCGAGCCGGGGGTTGGCAAGACGGCCATTGTGGAAGGTTTGGCCGAACGCATTGCCGAAGGGGATGTGCCTTCGTTTCTTGCTGATAAGCGCATCCTGGCGCTCGACCTTTCATTGATTGTGGCCGGCACGAAGTACCGCGGACAATTTGAGGAACGCCTGAAGACCATCATGAAAGAGTTGATGGAAGCGCAAAATGCTATTATCTTTATCGATGAATTGCACACCCTGGTGGGGGCGGGCTCGGCTGAAGGTTCGCTGGACGCCGCGAATATTCTTAAGCCGGCGCTTTCCCGGGGTGAGATTCAATGCATCGGAGCGACGACGCCGGCGGAATTCCGAAAATCCATCGAGCGGGACCGGTCGCTTGAAAGGCGGTTTCAGGCGGTGAAGGTGCCTCCGCCGGACGAAGCTCAAGCGGTCAAGATTCTGTTCGGAATCAAGGAGCGGTACGAGAAATTCCATGCAGTTACCTATACGGACGAAGCTCTGTCGAACGCTGTCTATCTATCCAGCCGTTACATCCCGGACCGGTTCCTTCCCGATAAAGCTGTTGACCTTATCGACGAAGCGGGCGCGCGGGTGAAGTTGAGGCAGAGCACCTTGCCGGAAGAGATGATTGACGTTCAGAAGCGGATCAAGTTTGTGGTTCACCGCATGGAGAACGCCATCGCCAATCACGAATTTGAAAAGGCGCGTTTTTATTCCGACGAAGAGCGGAAAGAGCGCGAGAACCTCCGCCTACTGAGGGAAAAGTACAATATTGATGAGACCTCGATTGGTTCGGTAACGAGCGTGGATATCGAAGAAGTAGTGTCGCGCTGGACCGGGATACCTGTCAGCTCGATCAAAGAAGAGGAAACGTCGAAGCTGCTGCGGATTGAAGATGAGTTGCACAAGCGCATTATCAGTCAAGACCGCGCGATTTCAGCGCTCGCCCGGGCCATTCGGCGTTCACGCGCCGGACTGAAGCCCCCGGGCCGTCCCGTGGGATCGTTCCTTTTCCTGGGCCCCACCGGCGTGGGGAAGACGGAAATGGCGCGCTCACTTGCCGAGTTTCTGTTCGGCAGTGAACGAGCGCTGATCCGCTTTGATATGTCGGAGTTTATGGAAAAACACTCCGTCTCAAAGCTGATTGGTTCTCCTCCCGGCTATGTGGGCTACGAGGAGGGCGGACAGCTTACGGAACGTGTGCGGCGTACGCCTTATTCACTGATCTTGCTGGATGAAATCGAGAAGGCGCATCCGGACATCTTTAATATTCTTTTGCAAGTTTTTGAGGACGGGCAATTGACCGACGGGTTGGGCAACACAGTTGATTTTAAGAATACCATCCTGATCATGACCTCCAATATCGGGGCCCGGTACCTGGAGCGACGGTCCAATTTGGGGTTTCAGTCGGCGGCGGAAGGAGCGACCGAGAAAAAGATTGGCGACCTCGTTATGGCCGAGGTGAAACGCCTGTTCAATCCCGAATTTTTAAACCGTCTTGATGAGGTGATCATCTTTAATGCTCTAAACGATAATGATTTGCTTCAGATTCTTGATTTGCTTGTTAGCATGATGAATCAGCATCTGGCGCAAAAGAATATTTCGTTGACGCTTTCCCCTGAGGCAGGGAAGTGGATTCTGGAAAAGACTTGTGCGGACCGTTCTTACGGGGCCAGGCCTTTGCGGCGGGCGTTGCAGAAATACATCGAGGATCCGCTTTCGGAAGCGTTGATTCAGGGCGAAGTCCAACCCCCGACGGTCCTGGAGGTGGTTGTCGAAAACGAATCGCTGTATTACCGCCCTGTGAACGATAAGCTGGTCGCGGCCACGCCACTCTCTCACTAGTGCAACTCAATTCCGATGGGCGCCGGAGAGTCCGCGAAGAATCTGAATACCCAACGCATCCTCAGAAATTTGGCTTTGGAGCTCAGTCCTTTCAAGCCAAGGACGCCAGCCAACTCTAGAGAAATTGACCGCATCGGAGATGCTTAAGTTTTCATCGAGAATGGGGAGAAAGGCTGTTTCTTGAGGCTTTCTACAGGTAGTCGCCGAAAACAGACACACGAGGTGGGAATCTGTCTCGCGACCACGATTCTGACCGTAATCTTCATTGCCTTTATTGGACCTAAGCTTCGCGCGCAGAGTTCTCCTCCCCCATCCGCGCAGAAACAGCCGGCTACGCCTCAAAATGAGCAGAAGAAGGCTCCCAATCAGACGCCCCCCACCCAGGCTCCCGCACCAGAGCTCGAACAGTTGCAGCTTGAAACTCCTCAACTCAAAACGCCAACGGCTCCGAAGCCGCAAAAGCCTTCAAAAAAAGTTCAGCCAACCAAGCCGAAGGTCCCTTTGATTGAGGCAATCGAATTTCGAGGCAATCGGCGCGTTCCTTCCTCCGTCCTGCGAGCGCGGATTCTATCTCGGCCGGGTGAGGTCTATAACATCAATAGCCTTGAGCGCGATTTTATGGCTCTTTGGAACACCGGCTATTTTGATGACATCCGTTTAGAAGTCGAGAATGGGAAGACGGGGAAGATTGTGATTTTTTATGTGCGCGAGAAGAAATTGATCAGGGCGATCAGTTATAAAGGCTTAAGCACTATATCAGAATCAGACGTCATGGAGGCGTTCCAGAAGCGCAAGATCGGCCTGACGATCGACTCTCAATACGACCCTGTGGTTATCAAACGGGCTGAGGTTGTTCTTCACGATATGCTTGCCGCCCACGGAAGACAGTTTGCGACCGTGCGGCATCGCACCCGCAATATTCCTCCAAACTCCGTGGCCCTCACATTTATCATTACAGAGGGTCCTAAAGTCAAGGTCGGCAACATTCGATTTCAAGGGAACACGGTATTTTCGAACAATACGCTGGTTCGGCAGATGAAACTGTCTCGACCCGCGGGTGTCCCGCCCTGGTTCTATTGGTTTCATAAGACTTACGATCATGACAAAGTTCTTTTCGATTTGGAAAAAGTGCGCGAGCTTTACCAGGATCACGGTTATTTCTTTGCCCTTCCGGAAGAGCCAAAAGTGAAGATGCGGAACACGGTGCACCGGTGGCCGTTTTTCTTTTGGAGTTGGGGGCACGGGAAAGCCGTGGACGTTACCATCCCTATTGAGCAGGGTCACCAGTATAAGCTCGGGAAGTTTACGATCCGGGGCAACAAGCTCTTTAAACAAAAGCAATTGGAGATGTTCCTCGGGATGAAGCCTGGGGACGTCTTCGATCTCTCCAAGGTTCGCAAAGCAATCGACAACCTGACCAAGCTCTACGGAGAGTTCGGCTATATCAACTTTGTTGCAACTCCGGACCCGGAGCCCGACCGCAAAAAACGTGTTGTTAACCTGGCGCTGGACTTTGATGAAGGCAAGCAATTTTTTGTTCACAGGATCAACTTCTCAGGCAACACCAAAACGCGTGACAAGGTCATTCGGCGTGAACTGTTGCTGAACGAAGGAGAAGTTTTTGACACCCGCCTTTGGGATTTGAGCGTTTTGAAAGTTAACCAACTTGGCTTTTTTGACCCAATCAAGAAGGAAGACTATAACATCAGGCAAAATGCCAAGAACAACACGGTCGATATCGATTTGAAGGTCAAGGAAAAGGGGCGTAACTCGATTGGCTTTTCCGGAGGAACGAGCGCGCTGTCGGGAAATTTCATCGGTTTTAATTACTCGACAAGCAATTTCCTGGGTCTCGGTGAAACACTTAGTGCGAGTGTGCAAACCGGACAGTACGAAAAAATGTATCAGTTCGGCTTTACTGAGCCGTACATTGTTGACCGGCCTATCACAACTGGTTTCACCGTCTTCAAGAGCGATATCAATTTCAACCAACTGCAGCAGACGAGCGTTTTTTCGGGCGTCAGCCAGACATCGCTGGTTTCGGCATTCGGGGCCAGTTCGTTTCAAAACTTCGCTGAGAATTCAACAGGCTTTACGGCTTTTGCCAGCTACCCTCTTAAGCGCCACTTTGCGCGCTTGGGCCTGACGTATAGTTTCTCCACGGACAGCTTGCAGACATTCAGCCTGGCGTCCCAGGCTTACTTCTCAGCCCTCAATTTTCAAAACATCGTGTCGGGGCCGAATTCCCTTACAGGCATCCGAACGAGCGCGGTGATGCCGACTTTTAATTACAGCACTGTGGACAATTACATGAGTCCCCACCGCGGGAAGTCCCTTTATGCTTCGTTGCAATTTGCCGGGAGTTTTCTGGGGGGAAATGTCAATAGCATAACACCAACTGTGGAGGCTAAGTATTACCACCCTATTAATCACAATCGGAACACGCTGGCCTTCCACGCCCTGTTTTCGACGGTCGCGGGATACGGCGGCCGGGTGCCCCCGCCCTTCTCGCGATTCTACATGGGAGGCGAGAACGACATCCGGGGATTTGACATTTATTCCATCAGCCCGATTGCTTTCTTCCCGACAGTGGCTCAGGTTTGTAACCGGGATGCCGCCGGCAATACCATTCCTGCCTTGGACTCCAGCGGGAATTCGACCGGTGCCTGCGGGTCGTACACAAGCTTTCCTGTGAATACCGTCACGTTCCCCGGTGGGGATACGGAATGGGTCACGAATTTCGAGTATCGTATTCCCATCATCGGCCCGGTGACCCTTGAGCCTTTCATCGATGCGGGAATGGACTTCATTTGGCATACCAGCCAATTGAACTTGCGGCCGAGCGCGCTTTTGCCGATTACCCAGAACTATTCTTATTTCCCGGTTCCTAAGCAACTGCCGATTGTGGCGGGGACAAACTATCAGCCTCGCAGTTCGGTGGGCGTGCAGGTTGCGGTGATCGTCCCGCATTTTAATATCCCATTCCGAGTCTACTATGGTTACAATTGGCTTCGTCTGAACGAGATTATAAATCCACCAGAGGGTGCAAATCTTCCACCTGCTTCGCTCTTCCCGAATACCGCAACGTATGACCAGATCATGCCGTATTTTCAACCCTTTCGATACGCCGAGCGGAGATCGATGGTGGGGTTCACCGTGTCCCAAACTTTTTAGCTTGACACCGATTCCGGTGACAGTGGCAAGATTAAGGATGAGTTTTTTTGAAAGAAAAAGGAGTACGGATGAGAAATCGAGCCTATGCTATTTTCGTGTCTTTTGCCTTGCTGACTAGCCCGCTTCTCCTTGCCGGGCAGAGTTCGGTTCCTTCTGGCGCGGGGGGAAAAGTCGCAGTGATCAATATCCAGGATGCGATCCTCAGCACGGCGGAAGGCAAAAAGGCGATGCAGGATCTCCAGAGCAAGTACATGCCGCGCCAACAGGAGATTCAACGGAGGCAGCAGGAGGTCCAGCAGTTACAGGAGCAGCTTCAGAAACAAATGATGACCTTGAGCGATAGCGAACAGCGGCGGATGAGCCGCGAACTCGAGGAGAAGCAGAAGATCCTGCGAAGAATGACCGAGGATGCTCAATCAGATTTCCAGAACGACCGCGACGACCTGATGCGGAGGATCGGGCAGAAGATGATCAAGGTCATTGATCAGTACGCGTCGCAAAACGGCTATTCTCTGGTCATCGATTCAGGCCAAGTTCCTGTCTATTATGCTGGGAAGGGCGTCAACATTACTCCGGAAATTGTTAACCTGTATAACTCCGAAAACCCCGTGCAGGCGGCTTCGTCAGCGACCGGAGGAGGCAGTGCGGACGCTGGCGCGCCTGCGAAGGCAAGTCCAAAGCCCAAGCGTTAGTCAGCCGCGTCAGCATAACTTGTTGCAGCCTGCCGTTAGGAGCCTGAGCTAACCCATTGGTGTCGCCGCAAGCTATCTTGCGCTCTTTGGCTCGGCGTGGATGTTCACTTTTGATATCTGGGGGAAGGCCTCGCGGAACCTGAAGGCTAAGTCTTCTGTAATGTCGTGCACCTGGCCAATGGGCAAGTCAGCTCCAACAGTGCAGTGAAGACTGACCAGGATGCTCCCGCCCACCAGATGCGCCTCGACAGAATGGCAGTCTTCGAGCCCGGGGGTTTCTCTCGCAATGCTCACGAGTTTTTTCTCGATGGCGCCTTGATCCAGAGGGGCACTGTTGGCGGGTTCGACCCGCCTCAAAAGTGGTTCAAGGTGCACGTTGACTTGGTCCACCTCGGGCAGTTCCGCCTTGATCCCTACCTCCAGGCTGTCCGCTTGAGTATGGGCTGCCGTAAGCTTCAGGTCAGGCTCGACCTCCAGATCCAGATTAACGTTGATGTGCCCGTTGGCGTCGTAAGCTGTGACATCGTGAACGCGAAAGTTGAGGCGATTTGCCACGGCGCGAACCTTTTCCACCAAGTCACCTGAGGCAGGCTCGCGAGGAGTCGCGTGGATCACCACATCCGCGGCCGGGAAAAGGTTGCGCACCTTGGCATCTACGACGTCCATGACAGATTGAGCATGTTCAAGCGGGATGTTGCTTTCGAGTGTCAGGCGCAGGTCTACGAAAAGGCGGCTTCCACTCTGACGCACGCGGATGCGATCACCATGCAGAACACCATCGACCGTTGATACGGCCTCCTGGATGGAAGCCGCGACGCCTTCGGGTGCCGCATCGACCAGGGCATCCACGGTTCTCCGTCCCAGGCGCAGGCTGATGCTGACCACAATTCCCGCCACGATCAGGGCTGCCACCGGATCCGCAAACTTCAGCCATGTGATATCCCACCGCTCGGAAACGAAGACCAGAAGCAAACCCAGAATGACGACGCCTGAGCTGTAAATGTCGGTCGAAAAATGCAAGGCATCGGCTTCGAGCGCCTGGCTGTTGTACTTCTTGGCCACACGCGAAAGCGATCTGGACCGATAAGTGTCAACGACAATTGAAACGCCCATTGCCGTGAATGCCCATACGGATGGATCGACATGAACTTCACGGAAGAAGAACCTGCGGATGGCTTCGAACGCAATCCACGCACAGGTCAAAAGGAGTAAGGTGGTTTCGATAAAGGCGGAAAGGTGCTCGACCTTTCCATGGCCAAAAGGATGGGAAGAATCCGCGGGCTTGTCCGACACCCGGACAGAAAAGTACGTCACCCCGGCGGCGACCAGATCAAGCGCTGAGTGGGCGCCGTCCGACAAAACGCCCAGGCTTCCTGTAGCCAGGCCAATACCGAGTTTGAGCGCGGTTAAACCCGCAGCGGCCAGCACGGACAACAGCGCCACGCTCTGCTTTTCGCGCAGCGGCATGCCTTTGGCATTCAAGGTCTCAAGGGTTGGCATCGCTCAAGTATTATAGCCGGAGTCGCAGTATTCCGCTTATCATGGACTGCCCGCGAGCGGGTAATCTTTACCCGGTGTGCAGAAAAGATACAACTTTTGCCTCGAGCTGTATTTTTAAGGCTTTGAAATTTTTATATCTCGTTTATTATCAACATGTTAAAAAAATAACGTTTTACGATTCCCGATGTCCCATTTGTCCCATTTTCGCCTACCCCGCCGCATACTAGCCTACATTAAGAGGCTCAGTAGGGGTAGAATGCATCCCGAATGGCTTTTTTCGGTGGCTAAGCTGTTAGTGCTTTCAGCCGCGCCAATCATCAATCCGCCGCGCGCCCATTTGCCGCTTCCGGATCGTGAATCTCAAATCTCAAATCATCTCCCACGGAGCTTGCGCTCGTGGCAAGATGTAGTCGGCCCGAATGTGTCGATCTACGTGAGCAAGAACGTTTAAGGAGGCGGAGATGAAAAGGCGAGAGTTCCTGCAAGTTTCGCTGGCGTCGGGGGTGCCCGCCGTCATTCAGAGCCCTTTGGGAGCCGAGGCCGGGGCTTCCGGCGGCAACCTTGCCGAATCTGACCAGGCTGCCATTATTGTCGGCGTAAGGGCGGCTCTCGATAATTCGCTTTATCCTGCTTTGCGCGAGCGGGCATATCCGGGCCACTTCACGATTGTTGCGGACGGCAAGCAATACGGCGCGGAGACCACCTGGCCCGGCCTGGACTCCTGGCAGATGGCCGGAGCGTATCTGCTGCTGGGCAAGCACCGTGAGATGCTTGATTACTTCGATTTCGTTCAGGCGTCGCAGCGTCCCTGCTCGGATCGAGACACGTTCTATGCGCGCGGCAACGTGCCTTTCGCCATTTTCCCGGCGGACAAGCCTTTCACGGATTTGGACCACTCGACCCTTCGCGGCCTCCGGTATCCCGCGGACGTTTACACCTACCAGCCGCGGGTGCGTCCGGGCCAGCCGAAGTACTCCGACCTACGCGCGCGCAAATGGATCGGTCTTTTCACGCACTGGCAGGAAATTGCCAACCCGCTGAGCGTGCTGGCACCGATCTGTTTTGTTCTGACCGGGCAGGAGATTTTTGCGGCCACCCAATCCGAAGCGTGGCTGGCGGAAAAGATGCCTGCTCTCGAGGCCGCAGGCCACTACCTCCTGACGCGGATCAGTTCCAACGGATTGCTGGGCGGCGCGGGTTTTTACGTTGAATCGCCGCCCCGCAACCAATGGGACGGCGTCACCCAGTGCTATGGCATTCGCGCATTTCGGCAGCTTGCGGCGCTCGGTGGAATCCTGGGCAAACGGGATGCCGCGGCCGTCTGGGACCGTCATGCCGACGCACTGCAGGCCCGGTTCCTGCAGGTCTTCTGGCAGGGCGATCATTTTGCCGAATACGTTCATCCGGAGCACGGCGTGGTCGATTCGCACGGGCTCGCCGATGCCAACTGGGCGGCCATCGGGCTGGAGGTGGCCACGGACGTCCAGATCAAGCAACTCTGGCCCGCTCTCCTCGCACAGCCGATGTTCTGGCGCGGAGGGATGCCGACGCATCTGGTGACGCGGCCCCGCACGTATAAAAGGTGGGAATTGTCGGAGCCGGTGCCCTTTGATTACGATTCCTGGACGAACGACGTCGCGGCGATGGGGCGCGTCTGGTATCTGGAAGTGCTGGCCTGCCAGCGCATGCGCGACCATAAGCGCCTGCGGGAGTCTGTCGTAAAAGTCTGCCAGCGGGGCCAGAAGGATGGCGGGCTCTGGTATGAGCGCTATCACGCCGGGGCAGGCAACACCGTCAAGCCCGGCGGAGCGCGCGGCTACTGCGAATACCCGGCCATCCTCGTTCGCGCCGTGCTCGGCAACCTTGCAGTTTTCCCTGAGTGCAGGATTTTCGCCCCTTCCGGCCGTGGACTTTAATCCAGATGGCAGCGACGGCACCGGGTTTGTGCCTTTTAAAGGCCAAGGCATTACGAACCCACGGCATCTAAGGCATGCGTGGCCAACTCGAATCTCAAATACGAATCTCAAATCTTCAATCTCAAATTTCAAATCTCATATTTCAAATCTCAAATGCCCGTACGGCAATTACCAATTCAGAACTCGCAATCTGTAATCTGTAATTTGTAATTTGCGATTCATTTGCCCCCACCCCTGACGCGTAAGCTCCGTTGCATTTCCCGCGCCTGGGATGTATATAGTTGGGGTTTCGATTTTGCGGTTACCGCGCGGCTGTGCGCATCGCGCCAGGTGCGCCCCACATGGAAAGGAAGACACTTGGCGACTAAGAAGACACTTGAAAAGATTCTGCGCGGAACTTCCGACGCCAATATTTTCTTTGCCGATTTGCGGGGCGTGCTGCGGAACCTGGGGTTCGACGAGCGAGTTCGAGGCGGTCATCACCTCTTCTCCCGCGAGGGAGTGGCGGAGATTCTCAACCTGCAGCCCAAGGGCAACAAAGCTAAGCCTTATCAAGTCAAGCAAGTCCGGCATGTTATACTAAAATACCGTATGGGAGGCGAGCCGAGTGCCAAAGCCCAGGTATGAAGTGATTATCTACTGGAGCGAGGAAGATCAGGCTTTCATCGCCGAGGTTCCGGAGTTACCCGGCTGCGCGGCCGACGGCAAAACCTACCACGAAGCCCTCGCCAACGTCGAAGTCGTCATCGAGGAGTGGATCGAAACGGCCAAGGAACTGGGCCGCCCCATTCCCCAGCCCAAAGGCCGCCTCGTCTTCGCCTAGCCCGTTGCCATCGCCCGTCGCCTTTAACCCGGAATTCAGAACGCGTAATTTGCAATCTGTAATTTGTAATTTTCGATTTATTTCTCTAAACCCCTGACGCGTAAGTTCCATTGCATTTCACCCGCCTGGGATGTATATAGTTAAGGTCATAATTTTGTGGTTATCGCGCGGCGGCCAGGCACATTGCAGCTGGTAGCGACGCTCAATCGGCCTCCTGATTGAGCCTGGGTTCGTCGTGTTTCAAAAGGCCCACGGACAGGAAGGCTCTGTCCGTGGCTGCCAACTGAGACGTTCCAGCGGAACGTCTCTACAAGGGCGCGCAGGGCGACCGCGTGCGAAGGTAGGGGCGATTCACGAATCGCCCTGGCGCGGTAATTCGGCGACCACATCTACGAGGGCAATTCATGAATTGCCCCTACGGATGCCAAGGATGGAATTTGAAGTTCATCACCGGCGCTCGCTTCGGTTGCGCGGATACGATTATTCCCTTCCTGGAGCCTATTTTGTCACCATCTGCACGCACAAAAAGCAGCACCTGTTGGGGCAAGTCGTTGAAGGGGGAATGTGCCGCAGCGAATTCGGGAAGGTGGTGGAATTATATTGGCGAGATTTGGAACATCGTTATCCGCAGGTCCGGCAGGATGCGTTCGTGGTGATGCCCAACCACGTTCACGGCCTCATCGAAATCGCGACTCCCGAACCGGCCCGGAGCGGAAGTTGGCCAACCACGAGCGGCGGGGCAATTCGTGAATTGCCCCTACGGGAGCGACGGCGCGGCATGGCCCTGTCAAAAATCGTGGGACGCTTCAAAATGACGGCTGCAAAGCGCGTCAATGAAATACGCAGGACGCCCGGCGCGGCCGTCTGGCAGCGCAATTATTACGAACACATCATCCGCAACTTACACGAGCTCGAGAGCATCCGGGAATATATCCGCACAAATCCCGCCCGGTGGGACACTGACCCCGAGAATTACAGTTGAGGGCAGGGGGTGGGACCTGGTGTGGCCGGTAACCACGCTCAATCGGGCTTGATTGAGCGTGGGTTCGTCGTGTTTCATAAGGCCCACGGACAGGAAGGCTCAGTCCGTGGCTGCCAACTGAGACGTTCCAGCGGAACGTCTCTACAAGGGCCACAGGGCGACGGCGTGCGAAGGTAGGGGCGATTCACGAATCGCCCTGGCACGGAAATCGGCGACCGCATCCACAAGGGCAATTCATGAATTGCCCCTACAAAAGCGGATTTTGCGGGAATAAAAAAGGCGCAGACTTCGAAAGGCGCGAAGTTTGCGCTGCCTCGCTACAGGAATTCCCGCGTTATAGATGCCGCTGCGGTCGATGGGGTGAGATGAGCGCAGAGTTATTTTGTGAATGAGGAAATGGCTGTGACTTTAGGAATATTCATTGTCACAGAGTCATGAAAGAGGTAAGGTGGGGCAGAAAAGCGCCGCAGTAGAGCAGAGTCATGGCATAGTTAACCTGGCAGTACTAAGCTCCGAGGGGTGTGCCTGCCGGCATGCCACAGCAATCTCCCGGATTCGGAGAGAATCGCATTCAAGTCAGCTTTTCGGAAGGGTGATGGGTATGGCAAAACCAGAAAAGCTTAAGGACCAGAGCGCGGCGGTCTCTCGACGCACGGTGTTAAAAGCGGGCCTCGGCCTGGCAAGTGCAGGGGCCTTGCAAGAAAAAAGTGGTATTTTAGGGTCTGCAGAGGCTTCCATGGCGCCCAGGCAGTCTGAAACTTACGCTCACATTCGCGGCTTTAATTACCAGCCGAGTTGGGATTTTAATGGAAGTGTCATTTGGCGACAGTTCAAGCCCGAACTCTTTGATCTGGAACTGGGCCAGGGGAAGAGATACTTTCCCGGGATTAACACTATCCGTTTATGGCTTTCCTTTGATGCCTTCATCGGCGGGGCAGTTGCGAACCAGGAAGTGGTCGCCGGACACTTCGAAACTGCGCTACGCATCGCAAACAAGTACGATCTGAAGGTAATCCCCACTTTGTTCAACGGCTGGCACAGCGTGCCGGATTTCGGCGGGGTCGCGCAGGAAATGGTCAAAAACTGGATGGACGACCGGTACCCAACTACCCCAAGAAACGTCTTTGTGCCCTACCTGGAGAAGTTCGTTGGGGAGCATGCGGCTGACCACCGTATTTTGATATGGGACTTGTGCAACGAGCCTTTTGACAGTGGAGTGACGCCCGAACTCTTGAAGTGGCTGAAATTCCTTTACAGGAAATGCAAGGAGCTAAAAGCCACCGCTCCCATCGGCGTCGGTACGCCTCCCAGCATGGATCACCTGAGGCTCCTGCTGCCGGTAAGCGATGTCCTGACAATTCATCCCTACGGAAACCGAGAGTTTCTCGCTGAGGCCCTCGATCTTGGACAAAAGACCGGCAAGCCGGTGCTGGCGACCGAATGTTGCTGGGGCTCCACAGACGATTTGAAAAGAGCAAGAATTATCGAGACCGAGTTAAGCGAGTTGCAGAAAGCAGGGATCGGATTTCTTGCGCACGTTCTGCACCACAGCCTGGTGGCGGATTGTCACCGGGAACAGTACGGGCCGGTGAGTGTTGCCGGCTATATGGCTTTTATTGAGGCAGATGGTTCGTTGCGTCGGTATCACGAGGTGTTTAACAAGTTCATTTGAAATTACTTCTAATTCCGGAGGTGAATATGGAACTTCATGGCAGCGTAGCGCTTGTGACCGGAGGGGCGAAGGGAATCGGGAAAGCCAGCGGCGCAAGCATGCTCCGCAAGGGGGCTTCTGTCGTCTTTTTCGATACTGACCGGGAGGCCCTTGAGAAAACGGCGGCGGAACTGAAAAGCATCAGCGAGAAACTTGGCTATTATGCGGGCGACATTTGCCGGCCCGACGACGGCCGCGCCGCCGTAAAAATGGCCGTGGATCAATTTGGCGGCCTTGACATTCTGGTGAACTGCGCGGGCATCCAGACCTGGGGGGACGTTTTGACGACCTCGGAAGAAGTCTGGGACCGGACCATGAATATCAACCTGAAGGGCCATTGGCTGATGTCGAAATCGGCGGTTCCCGAAATGCTGAAGCGGGGCAAGGGCTCGATTGTCAACATCTCGAGCGCACAAGGACTGGCGTCGCAAACCAACGTTATGGCCTACGTCACCAGCAAGCATGCCATGATCGGCCTCACGCGGTCGATGGCGGTGGATCTGGCATCGCGCGGCGTGCGCGTCAATTGCGTATGTCCGGGCACGGTGGATACTCCGATGATCCGCCACACCATCAGTCTGGATCCGGACCCGCCAAAGTTGGAAGACATCCTCAACAAGATGCATCCCCTTGGGCGCATCGGCAAGCCGGAAGAGATCGGAGAGGTCGTTGCCTTCCTCGCCAGTGACGGCGCCTCTTTCATGACCGGCTCCATCGTCACGGTCGATGGCGGTCTCCTCGTTCCTATTGCCGGATCGCCGAAGCAGGACTGATCAGGGCTACAATCGGCGGTGGGGAGACCGCCGCTACAATCCGGGGTTGTGGTTTGGTTGCTTGCGGCGGGGATTTGTGGTATCAGTCTTGGAGACGGATGACGCCAAAGCCAGGAACCCCTAAGTCATCCTTCAGATGGGGGTTTTCTAATGTCGATGACTTCCAAGCAACGGTTTCTGACCACCATTCAACACGGAAAAGCCGACCGGATGCCGGTGACCACGCACCACCTGATGCAGTATTACCTGGACACGTATGAGGGAGGAATTTCCAGCGAGGAATTCTTTGACCGCTACGGCCTGGACCCGATCACCTGGCAGGTGCTGCACAAGCCCGCGCCGGGCTCGGGGGATTATTACGATCCGATACAGGGCGAGCCGGGCTTTCTGGAAGCGCGCCGCATCTGGTCAGACAGTTGGCGGACGGAGTGGGAGGATATTCCGAACACAGCATACACGACCCGGCGCTACCGCTTTGTAACGCCCAAAGGAACGCTGACGATGGTGACGGAAGCGAACGCGCAGACTACCTGGGTCAGCGAATACCTGATCAAGAACAAGCGGGACATCGACCTGATCGGTGAATTCATCACTAAACCCCTCTGCGACGTGGAGGCTTTCAATCAGGTTGCCGAGGATTACGGCGAGCGCGGCCTGGTGCGCAGCCACATCCCCTGCTTCGATGTGTTCGGGCAGCCGGGCACCTGGCAGGACGCTTGCTGCCTCTATCCCACCGAGCAACTTATCCTTGAAACCTACGACGACCCTGCCTGGGTCCACGAATTCCTGGGCATCCTGATCGAGCGCAAAAAAGTGTACATCCGGTCGATGGCGGGCGCAAAGATTGACGTGGCGGAACTGGGCGGCGGCGCGGCGTCGTCCACGGTGATTTCACCCAAGATCTTTGACGAATTCGTGGCGCCCTATGACTCGCAACTGATCGCGCTCGCCCATCAGGCCGGCCAGCGGATTGTCTACCATACTTGCGGCGGCATGATGCCCTTCCTTGAAAGGATCGCGGCCATGCAGCCCGACGCCATGGAAACCTTTACCCCCTCGGACATGGGCGGCGATGTCAACCTGGCCGAAGCAAAGCGCCGCATCGGCGACCGCGTTTGCATCATCGGCGGATTCGACCAGTTCCACTGTCTGATCAACTGCACGCCGGAAGCAACCCGGGCAGCCGTGCAAAGATGCTTTGAGACCGCCGGCGAGGGCGGGAGTTATATCCTGTGCCCTTCCGACCACTTCTTTGACGCCGACCCGAGCCTGGTCCGCGCCTACGCCGACGAAGGCCGGCAATGCTCGTACGCAGCCTGAAACGATACGGCATAAACCTCTACAGAAAAGCAAGGCCGGCGATCATAGATCGCCGCTACAGAAGAGCCTGGCAGCCGCGACAAGTGGCTTTTCGATCATTTCTGTAATAGTCTGCTTTTAAGCGAAGTAAAAACGCCGACGAGGAGGTTCTCCATGCGGCGCAGATCCTTCTTTGGCAGTGTCTTTGCCGGCCTGGCGGCCAGCACCGCATTTGGCGCAAGAGCGCGCAAGCCAAGAGCAGGTGACATTCCCCGCCGGGTTTTCGGGAAAACTGGCGAAAAACTCACGGTGATTGGACTGGCCGGCGGGCGGTTCCCTTTGATCTCCTTTGAAGAGGCCAAGGCGATCACGTTGCGCGCCTATGACCTGGGCATCAACTACTTTGACAACGCGCACAATTACTGGGGCGGGCGGTCCGAGGAAGTATACGGGGCCGTTCTTCCACCCTTCCGAAAAGAGGTGTTCATCACCAGCAAAGCGATTGCTCGAACCCGCAAAGGGGCTGAAGCGCAGTTGGAGCTTTCCTTGAAGCACTTGCGGACCGATTACCTCGATCTCTGGCAGATTCATGGCGTCAGCGAAAAGGAAGACGTGCAAAAGATCTTTGCGCCCGGCGGAGCAATCGAGGCTTTTGAAGCGGCGAAGAAAGCGGGGAAATGCCGGTTCATCGGGTTTACGGGCCACCACGATCCTTACGTTCACCTTGAAATGCTTCGCGCCTACGACAAGTACGACGCCATTCTGATGCCCCTGAATGTGGCGGACCCGGGTTACTTGAGCTTCGAAAAACTGGCGCTGCCGGAGGCCGCGAAACGCGACATGGGAATCCAGGGCATGAAGAACTTTGCCAACGCGAAGCTGCTGCAGGCCTTCAGCGCCGAAGAGTGCTTGAACTATGTCCTCAGCCTCCCGATCAGTTGCACGGCCCTCGGTTGCACCACGATCGGCCAACTGGAAGACGATGTCCGAATTGCACAGCAGTTTAAACCGCTCGCGCCCGAGCAAATGGATGCGCTCCGCAAACGCGCGGAGGGCATCAAGGGACCGTATCTCGAAGACTGGAAACGTAACATCCAAAACCGGGCCGCGGCAACGGTCGCTACGGCGCCGGACCTTGCCCACGGGTAACGTTCCAGCCTTGGACCCCGCGTCCAAGGCGGATTTCGACGGCTTGCGTCGACAAATCGGGTTGTATCGAACTCGCGAGTGACGTACTATAAGCACTCGGTCCGAAGATAGACGATTGTCAATTGCTTTTGGGAGTTTGGCTCCGCGCGCGGAGCAGCGGTCTGGTGTTGTCGAAAGGTGGCTGCGCCAGGGTGAGAGCATTTCGCCGGAGGATCAAGGCAGGATCGGTTGTTGCCCGGCCGGAAATTACAAATGTGTTGCCAGGGGGTTTTGGGCGAATGGAGAAGGCAAGAGGGGGGATGGTAAGCGAATCGCAGGTGGAGATGGTGGAAGTGGTTCTGCCCAATGACGCAAATCCGCTGGGCAACATTCTGGGCGGGAAGGTCATGCATCTGATTGATATGGCGGGAGCGATCGCAGCACATCGCCATACGCGCAGCGTGGTGGTGACGGTTTCGGTTGATAACCTGGACTTCGTGCATCCGATCCGCGTCGGCCAGCTCATCATCCTGTGCGCCCATGTGACACGGGCGTTCCACACCTCGATTGAAGTGGGCGTCAAAGTGTACCGTGAAGATTTCCTTACCGGGGAACGCCGGCAGACAAGTTCGGCATTTGTCACCTACGTGGCTTTAGACGAACAAGGACGCCCGACAAAAGTTCCCCCTGTGGTTCCACGAACTGCGGAGGAAAAGCAGGAGTACCGGGAGGCTCTGGCCAGGCGCCGTTACCGTCTGGCGGCCGCCGCCCGGGCGCATCGTCGATACTTCGAAAAACAAAAAAAAGAAACCAACCAGTAGCCGGCTGAAAGTCGGGCCAGCGGAACCCTCAACCTTCCGGGGGCTGGCCAAAGCGGCTGCTTTGAGGAGGCGCCGATGAAAAACAAGCGTACCAAAATTTTTACGGGGACCCCGTGGGAACCTAAAGTAGGCTATGCGAGAGCCGTGCAGGTGGGCGACACCGTTTTCGTGTCAGGCACCACAGGGACCGACCCCTCCGGAAAGGTCCTTTCACCGGGCGACGCGTACGCGCAAACCGTCCAGGCGGCCCGCAACATCGAAAACGCCTTGAAGCGGCTGGGCCTGGGCCTGGAGCACGTGGTTCGCACGCGTGTTTATCTGACGGACATGGAGCGCTGGGAGGAGGTGGCCAAGGGCCACGCCGAATGTTTTGGGCAAGTGCATCCGGCGACTACCCTAGTGGGCGTCGCGCGCCTGGTCGACCCGGACATGCTGGTCGAAATCGAAGCCGTCGCGGTAGCCTGAAAACTTTGTTGGGCTGCGCCCGCCGGAGGCGCGAAATGCTCTCCGGGGCGCTTCGGCGCCATCGCGCGTCAGCCTTTTTGGTTTGACGTGTGGCTCCTTGGCAGGCGCGCTACGCGGCTGGCGTGGGTCGCGCCAGGGGTATGAGGACCCTTGAGGATTTCAGGGATGCTGGGGAATAGCGTCAAAGCCTTTTGAACCTGCGGATCGCCTTCAGTCTGGACCTGGTTTCCCGCGGCGAGTCCGTAGAGCAGGTTGAAGACTTCGGTCTTGATTCTGAGCTTTATGTAGTCTTGATCCATCGCCCAATATTCCAACGGGACCCGGATCCCCTGGTCGATAAGAAAATTGTGAAAATCCGACAGGACCCTTGAATTTACCTCGAAGGATTTCCCCACGTTGTTGTGGTACGTGAGGTATTGCGAGGCAAAATCCGTAAAGCGGCCGCCCTGGTTCAGGAACTCGACCCACGGATCGAGCTGGTGAGGGGGGATTACAACATCAGGGGTGATTCCGCCTCCGGCGGCAACGGGTCTTCCATCGTCGGTGTGGAAGTGGGATGTCTTGGTGAGTCCCGGGTCATTGGTGGCAAGCGCGGTGCCGGGGATTGGACGCTGAATGGACCGGCCGCTGGGTGTGAAGTACTGAGCGACAAGCAGGGCCAGGCCCGTTTTGTCGGACAGCGGAAAGATGCTCTCGACGACCCCTTTGCCGAAGGTTGGCTCTCCGGCGAGGACCGCGCGATCGTGTTCCTCAAGCGCCGCGGAGAGCACCTCGGCGGCGCTGGCGGTTTCGCCGTTGACAAGCACGACCATCGGCAGGTTGAAATAATCCTTCATGGCAATGGTCTGGTACCTTTTCTCGGGCTCAGCGCGGCCTCGGATGGTGAGGACTGAAGAGCCGGGCTTCAGAAACAAACTTGCCACGCCTACCGCGGAATCGACCAGCCCGCCGTGATTGTTCCGCAGGTCCAGCAGAAGCCCCTTCAGCTTTGGGCCGCCCAGCCGTTCCATGGCATCTTCGACTTCCTCGACGGTCTTTTTGTCGAAGCCCGAGAGGTGGATGTAGGCAATTTGCCGGGAGGGAAAAACAAAAGCGTTGTCCACTGTAGGCATCGTCACCTCGACGGGTGTCAGGTCCACGTCTTGAGGCACGAGTTTGCCGGGATGGAGGACTTCCAAGCGCGCGGGATGTGACCGCGCCTGGCTCAGGAGCCGGATGAGGGCCTGAAAGTCGAGACTGTCGACGCGCTCGCCATTGACCTTGAGAATCTGGTCCCCAGGCCCCAAGCCGGCTCTCCAGGAAGGCGAGCCTTGAGCGGTCTGAAGAACCAGAACCTTTCCAGGCTGCACGTAAAGAATCGAGCCGAACCCCAGGGCCTCGCCGCGAGTTTGCTGCTGAAGCAATTCGAATTGCTGCCGGTCGAAAAAGGCTGAAAAAGGATCAAGCTGGCTGAGCATGCCACGGATGGCGCCGTCAAAAATCGCGTGATCGGGATTGATGCGGTCAGCGTAGTTTTCCTGGAGCAGGCCGTAGATGCGCGCAAACTTGAGCGCCCCTTGGGTTCCGGCGTCGGTTGGCGGGGAGGTTTGAGCGGCAAGGGAAAAGGCCAACGCTCCTACTAATCCTGCCAGCAGAAAAGCCTGCAAGATCGGCCGTTTCGCCCGCGCATTTTGCCCGTGGTCCATTGTTCAGTATACCTCAGGTGAATCTTCATGCTGGAAGGGAAACCCATCGCGGGCAGCCGCCGATGCTCTTGCCGTTTTGCCCGAATGGCGTTCGCCTTCAGACGGGCTGGCGCCGGGTAGAAACCCGGCTTTACAACCGGTCGCGGAAGACCGCAAAGCGGCGGCGCGGAGCGAAGCCGAAGGGCCCGGAATAGAAGTTCTAAGTTTCTCCACTAACCTGCTAAATTCCGGTCAGCGGGCCGAAGGCGCGCTGGCGGACACTCGCTGGCGGACCGCAGCGAGCGCGCGGAGGGCGGCGGCGGCCACGCTCCCGTCTGCGTCATGCGAAGCGCGCTCGAGCGGCTGGACGCTGGTGCTGTCGCCGGAGTACATGAGGACGTTGCACAATCTGCGGCGCACCTCAGCATCGCGGCTGTCCATGTAGGGATAGAGCTTGGAGAGAAAGCCCGGTCTGCGCGCCAGTTCAATCAGGTAAGACTGAGCGATATCGTTTGTCGAGCCTGATCCGAGGTCATTGATCAACGCGCTCAGGTAATCGCTTCGGCCCAAGGAAGTGATCGCAAATTCCATTGCCACCCTCACCTCGGCGTTCTTTTCGGCAGGCGCGGCGCGGAGCAGGTCAGGGAGGGCAGGCTGGTATTTGGAACGCCCCAAGCCTTCGGCGGCCGAGATCTGAATCGAATTGTCTGGATCCCACAGAGCTTTGAGGAAAATCGGCCCGGAAACCGGGTCGCCGATGTAGGACAGACCCTCCAGCGCTTTTTCCCGAGTTCCTTTGTTGGGGCTGTTCTCGTACATCGACTGGAGTTTGGGAACAGCTGCGCGCGTGCGGAGAATTCCGATGGTGACGGCGGCGTCCTGCTTGACGCCGCGGTTGGGTGAATCCAGCAAGTCTATCAATTTCGGCCCCGCCGAAGTGTCTCTGATCTTGGAAAGCGAGTTGAGCGCTTCGCGGGCCAGGTCGGCGTCCGAGGAGTGGGCGGTAGTCACCAGATCGGGAACTGCCAGCTTGGCGCGGAGAATTCCCAGGGCGCGGGCAGCTTCGCGTGAATCTCTGGGGAAGCGGGGGTCCATCATGGCACGGTCGAGCGCGGCGACGGCGCGAACGCTGACCACCGTTCCGGGAGGCACTTCCGTAATCGTCTGATCAAATTGGCGTTTGACGCCGCGGTATTGCCTCTTCACGAAGGCCATAAACCCGCTCTTCGGAGCATGGCCTGTGTAATAGCCTTCGATGCCTTTGATGGCGAGCCACCGGACTTGTTCGTTGCTGTCGGTCGTGGCGCTGATCAGCGCGTCAAGTGATTGAGAAACACGAATCGAGGCAAGAGCGATCACAACCTGCTGGCGAACCTTGGGGCTGGGATCGCTGAGGGCTGCAGCCAGTGCCGGAACCACGGAGGGGTCGCCGGTCTGGCCGAGTTCCCGCGCGGTCTTGGCCCGTATTTTGGGGTTGGGATTCTTAAGGTCCTCGGTTTCAGAACCGGCGCTTGACGCCCCGGACTGGCTAGCCTTGGCCGGCGACTGGTTTGCGCCAGCGGCCACAGCCGCTCTCCCCAAAGCCCCGGCAACGGGAAGAATCAGGATAATCAGCAATAATTTTGAAAATGCCTTCGTTATGCGTTTCAAGTTGCCCTCGCCTCTAAAATATCCGCTGTACGCCAGCACTGGTTGCAGCCATATCCTGTATTGTACAAGTCTATTGGGAACTGTGAAGCAGGAAAGCGCACAGACCACTTTTCTTTGAACCGGCTGGGAAGCGGCGCGGCTGTCCGGGCGGCTCTTCGAGAGAGAGCCGAAACGGCCACTCTTATCCGGCTAAGGCGAGCGGACGCGCCTGGGGTGCGCAATGAGTAATTCTTGTGAGAACATAGCATGACAGGGGGCAGCCAAAAGAAAAGATGGAGGTCTTGAATGGCGAAAATCACGGCGTTGTTCTGGGATGTCGGCGGGGTTCTTTTAACCAATGGCTGGGACCGGCGCGCCCGCCAGCGGGCGGTGAAAGAATTCAAACTTGATTGGGAGGACTTTGAGGACCGGCACGAGCTTATGGTGACGCGGTTTGAAACCGGACACTTGACGCTCGAACGCTATTTGGAGCGAACTATTTTCTATCGTCCGCGCGATTTCAGCAAAGACCAGTTCAGGGAATTCATGTTTGCGCAGTCGCGGCCCATCGAAGGGACACTGGATTTAGCGGGACGGCTGGCTCGCACGGGACGCTATCTTCTGGCAACTTTGAATAACGAATCGCGAGAACTCAATCTCTACCGGATTGAACACTTCGGCCTGCGAAAATGCTTTAGCGTTTTTTTGAGTTCCTGTTTTCTGGCTGTCAAAAAGCCGGACGACGAGATGTTTCGCCTGGCGCTCGACCTGTGCCAGCGCGCACCGGAAGAGTGCGTGTTTATCGACGATCGGGAATTGAACCTCGAATGCGCGAGCCGCTCCGGATTGCAGACTATACGCTACCGCAACGCCGCCCAGCTTGAAAGTGATTTGCGCGGCGCGGGCGTGGAGCTTTAACAGGGGACTGAAAGAGGTTCTGGATCTGTTGCTCTCAGGGGACAAAAGCAGATCCTTCGCTACGCCCAAAATGAGATGCCATGGGCTAAGAATGGCAAGGCGCGGCGGCCTTTATGGGTTGGTCGGTTCAGGCGGTTCTTCCCGGGACAATTTCTTGAGCAAAACGGGGAGTTGCCGGCTGAAGGCCGAGCGTGCGAGAACCATGTCGCACCCCGCGGCGCGCGCGGCTTGTGCCAGTTCGCCTTGGACGTGGGAAAGAAAGCCAAGCACGGGAATGCTGCGGGTGTTTGGGTCTCGCTTGACGGCCTGCAACACGTCAATAGCGGCGCCCGAACGATGGTTCAAGTCAAGCAGAACCGCAGAGACGCCGCCCCTGGAGAGTGAACTCGCGAGCGCATCGGGAGGGACAGACTCGACGGTCACGCTCAATTGCTGAGCTGTTTGTTGAATCTTGGCAAGGAAGAACAGGTCTTCAACGACTGCCACGATTTTATTGGCCATCGCATTGTTCCCTTCGTTGCGCTTGGCGCCCTGCAAGTGAAGCTAACTCATGCGCTTGTCAGCAATCAAGATCTTATAGCAGCACGCCACGGAAGGCCACCCGGCGCGTTGCTCAGTTCCGGGTGAGCCTTGCGGAAACTCGCGGATGCAAACACGGGCTGGTTCTTTCCTCACTCACCCAGGCTGGATCACTTAAGAATTTTGCGGGTAAGCCAAGTTTGGCGGCGTGAACCTGCCACTACGTCGGGCGGGGAGTGCGGGCTTTGCGCCATCACCCCTTGGTTGAGCGGGCGATAGGCCCATCCCGGGGCAAAGCCGATTACTATCTTTTGCAACTCATAACAGGCGCCTGCTGCAAAAAATGTAAGTTTTTCGTGTAACCCAAGGGCATTTTGCCGCGTCGATTTACAACGTAACGGTTTTTCGATCAAGCTTTCGACAGTTTTTGATATTGGCCAACTGCAGTATGTTCATTGCATGCCACTTCCCTAGCTATTGAGCAAAGGAGGTTGCTCTAAGGATGCGCCATGGATCCAATTGAAAAACGGATCGTTCGCGTGTTTCGACCTTCATTGGTTGTCCTGTGCGGCCCGGCGGCCTGTGGGAAATCGACGTTTGCCGCCCGGCATTTCCGTCCCACCCAGGTGATTTCTTCAGACTCCTGCCGGGCGCTTGTGTGCGACGATGAACGCGACCAGCGTTATCCTTTGCAGACCTTTGCGCTTGTAAATTATCTCGTCAGCCAGCGGCTTTCCATTAACCGCTTATGTGTTGTGGATTCGACTGCTCTGACGCCTGACGCGCGCAAAACCTTGCTGGCTTTAGGGCGTAAGTTCCGAGTCCGAGTGGAACTTTTCTTATTTGACATCCCGTTTGAAAAGTGCCTGGATTTCGACCGGAAGCGGGAACGGTCTGTCGGACCAAAGGTGATCGAAGAACACTTTCAGATCTTTGGCACGGCACGGGCTTCGGTTGGATCAGAGGGTTTCGATCAAGTGTTGGAGCTCCATGAGGATGATTTGGAGAAAATCCAAATTGAAATCCTTTACCGGCCCATCTACCGTGTTCGTCAGGAATGGCCGGGCGGAAACCGGCATTCTCTTGCGGTTCATGCCACCAATCCTGGTCCCCGCAGTTGACACCACGCAACGCTACCCCATAGAATCGCCAATGGATACCCATGATGACTTCAGAACCGAAAGAGGAAGTGTTTTTTTCTGGATTAAGGCCAGCGGCAGACATCTTATCTTTGATAGGCAATACTCCGCTTATCCGTTTGCAAAAACTCGTTGCCGACCAGCCCGGCGTCGAAATTCTGGCAAAAGCTGAGTGGATGAACCCTGGTGGATCGGTGAAAGTCCGAGCCGCATGGAACATTATTTTGGATGCCGAGCGGGCCGGGTTGATGACCCCGGACAAGATTTTGCTGGACTCGACTTCCGGGAATACCGGGATCGCTTACGCGATGATATGCGCAGCGAGAGGGTATCGGCTGAAACTGTTTATGCCCTCCAACGTCAGCGTGGAGCGCAAGCGCATCCTGAGTGCTTATGGCGCGGAGATCGTCTACACGGACCCGATGGAAGGCTCGGACGGAGCCATCCGGCAAGTGCGCGAGTTGTCTTTGAAGGAGCCCGAGACTTACTTCTACGGCAATCAGTATGACAACCCCGCAAACTGGATGGCCCACTATCAGACCACCGCACCCGAAATCTTCGAGCAGACGGAAGGGAAGATTACACACTTTGTTGCGGGTCTCGGAACCACCGGAACGTTTGTGGGGACAGCGCGCCGGCTGAAAGAATTAAAGCCGGATGTCCGCTGCATCTCGGTTCAGCCTGACTCTCCGTTTCACGGGCTGGAGGGCCTGAAGAACCTTTCGGCAGCCATCGTTCCGGGCATCTACGATCCTTCAATCGCCGACGAGAATCTGGAGGTTTCGACCGAAGATGCCTATGCCATGACGTTGCGGCTGGCCCGCGAGGAGGGGTTGCTGGTGGGCGTCTCCGCCGGAGCGGCGATGGTCGCGACGTTGGAAGTCGCCCGGCGGCTGCGCCACGGAGTCGTGGTCACCATTTTCCCCGACAGCGGCGACAAATATTTAAGCGAACGATTTTGGGATGATGCTCCGAGCCGGTAGTTGAATGGCGCGGCATGCTATCGATGCCTGCGGAACACGCGGTCCCGACGCTTGTGGTAATTTATGGCGATAAATTTCAGGCCCGAAGAACTGGAAAATGTTCGGGCTCACGCCGCTCGGGATTACCCCAGCGAATGCTGTGGAATTCTTCTTGGGCACGCGGACGGGGAGAGCAAAGAGGTTTCCGAGGTTGTGCCTCTGCGGAATCTTCGTCACGATCCCGGGCGGGCTCAGGAGCTTCTACCCGTGGAAGACCCCAGCCGGGAATCTGAGAGAAACCGCTTCCTGATCGATCCGCAAGACCAGTTGCGGGTGGAGAAGGACTCGCGCCAAAGAGGCTTGGACGTTCTGGGATATTACCATTCCCATCCCGACCACCCCGCTCGGCCTTCAAATTATGATCGCGAACATGCCTGGCCGTGGTATTCTTATGTTATTCTATCTGTTGAGCGCGCCGAGGCAAAGGACGTGACCTCGTGGGTGCTTTCAAATGACCGGTCGCGCTTTGAGCAGGAAGATTTGAAGATGAGGTAACTTGAAGCCTTAATCTTCATCAAATCATTCAGGGGATAATTGATTTTAGGATTACGGTTTTTGTCTTTACGGCTTATTAAGGAGAACGAATGGCAGTAAAAGTTGTCATACCAACTCCCTTGCGGCAATACACGGGGAAAAAGGACTCGGTAGAAATTGACGCAAGAACGGTTGGCGAGGCACTTGCGGGACTGACTTCGCAGTTCGGAGACTTGCGCAAGCATCTCTTCAATGAAGAGGGTAACCTCCGCAGTTTTGTCAATGTTTATGTCAACGATGAAGATATCCGCTTTCTCCAGAAGAGCCAGACCCCTGTCAACGAAAACGATGTGATCAGCATCGTGCCCTCCATCGCAGGTGGCTTTTCGATCCGCTGCATCTGTACTTAGCCTGGGTTCCGCCTATGCGGGATCCCGGGCTAATCCCCCTAGCAAAAACTCAACCTTGAAGTCTATCGAATAAAAAGATCCCAAGGGAGTTTAAACATCGAATCAAGACCTTTTGGTCAATATTCAGGAAGAGGGAAAACAGAAAATGGCAACATTAACGATCGAACCGACACCGCAGTTGAGCAACGACGAAATCCTTCGCTACAGCCGCCACCTGATCATGCCGGAGGTGGCCATGGAAGGCCAGCTCAAGCTGAAGCAGGCGAAAGTGCTCTGCATCGGCGCCGGTGGGTTGGGTACGCCGCTGGCGCTCTATCTGGCCGCCGCGGGCGTGGGCACGTTGGGCATCGTCGATTTTGATGTGGTGGATTTTACCAATCTTCAGCGGCAAGTCATTCACGATACGGACGATGTGGGACGCCCCAAACTGGAGTCGGCGCGGGACACCATCCACGACATCAATCCGAATGTGGAGGTGATTCCTTACGAAACGCACCTGACTTCGGAGAACGCGCTCGATATCATCAAAGACTACGATATCGTTGCCGACGGCACCGATAATTTCCCCACTCGCTACCTGGTGAACGACGCGTGCGTGCTGCTGGGCAAGCCGAACGTCTACGGCAGCATCTTCAGGTTTGAAGGGCAAGCCTCGGTTTTCTATGCGCAGAAGGGGCCATGCTATCGCTGCCTTTATCCTGAAGCGCCACCGCCCGGGCTTGTCCCCAGTTGCGCGGAAGGAGGCGTGCTGGGCGTGCTGCCGGGGATCGTGGGTTCAATTCAAGCGCTCGAAACGATCAAGCTGATTCTTGGCAAGGGCAAGCCGCTGATCGGGCGACTGCTCTTGTTCGACGCTCTTAACCTGAAGTTCCGCGAGCTCAAGCTGCGCAAGAATCCGGAGTGCCCGGTGTGCGGACCCCATCCGACCGTGACCGAACTGATCGACTACGAGCAGTTCTGCGGTATCCGGGGAGAAGAATACTTTCCTGATACCAAAGTTCCTGAGATTACGGCGAAAGAGCTGAAGCAGATGATGGACGAAAAGAAGCCTTTTGTTTTGGTCGACGTTCGGGAGCCGCATGAGTACCAGATCTGCCGGATTGACGGCGCCAAGCTGATTCCGTTGGGCGACCTGCCGAAGCGGATGCACGAACTGAACTCCGCGGACAATTTGGTTGTCCATTGCCGTATGGGTGCGCGGAGTGCGCGGGCTGTGGAATTCCTGATGAAGTCGGGATTCAAGAAGATCCACAACCTTAAGGGCGGCGTGCTTGCCTGGGCCCACGACGTTGATCCTTCCATGCCGAGATATTAGACTGGTAGCAGGTGCATCAGACCGCCGATTTTGGGGTCGGGGTCTTCCATGTAGCATGCACTGCCAGGCAGTCTGAGTAGGCTACTTATATGGCCATGCAAGAAAAAACTCGCAGACCGCAGCAACGACGGCGCTACTTGCTTTCCACCAAGCGCGATAGGGTCGTTTCCAGGCTCCCGACATTGTCCGATTCTCCTTGTCCTCCCATAAGTTTCGCTTCGATTTTGCCGTCGCGGCCAATGATGACGTGGGAAGGAAACGTGTGGATCCCGAACGCGCCGGCAACGGCACCAGCGTGGAGCACGATTGTGTAGTCGAATGGATACTCCTTAAGGAACGGTCGAAGCCTCGACGCATTATCCTGATCCCAGATGTCAAATGCGAGGAAGACCACGCCTCGGTCTTGAAATTTCTTAACCAATTTGTCGAGTGAGGGGATTTCGGCCACGCACGGTCCGCAGCCGGTGTACCAAAAGTTGCCAACGATTATCTTGCCACGCAACTGGGTGGAGTCGATTTCGTGCCCGTCCAAGGTTGTCCCATGGAAAGCGGGGGCATCTTTGCGCTTTCGTTCCGCGGCTGGCACCGGCGTGTTTTTCAACGCTTCGGGATAATTTTCGGCAAGCTTCTGGTGTGCGCTCTGGCTTCCCCTTTTCCACGCCTCGATCAACGCGGCCTTTTCATTCGGAGCCCGCCCCAGCGCTTCCCAAATTTGTGCTTCCACCTCATATCCGCTCGGCTGGGTATCAGGACTCAAGGCCTCTCCAGCCTTTGCATACGCCAGAGCTTTAGCATACTGACCTTCCCGGCGGGCCAGCTTCGCCGCGGTCAGATAGGCCAGGGGCAGATACAATTCTGTCATTTTTCCCAAGATATCGCCGTGCAGTCGAAGTTGGCCGGCGACCAGCAAGTCGAGAGCCTTTTCGCTCAATCGAAGCGCCTCCGGCAAGTTCACGTGGTTCTTCAGGTCTGCTTCCGACAATCGCATGTAGGGCGTGGGGTTGCTCGGGTCATCCTGTATCCAAAGCTTGCAGATCCTCTCTTTGGTACCCAACGGAAGCAACATGCCCGCGATACTATCCAACCCGTTGCGTGTCCAGTAACTCCGTGGGTTGCGCCTACAGTATGCCGTCAACGCTTGGCCCGCTTCGGTGGGGCCGTCCCCCGGGAAATGGTGGATGAAGTTCTGGTAAAGGTAGTCATTGAGTGCTCCGGCGGTGAGCGAATCATTGGGGAATCGTTTGACCATCTCCTGAAGTATGGCGCGGGCGGCCTCTTCGTGATCCAACCACAAGTTCCCGTACACCATGGAATAGAGGGCGCTCACCGGACGGCCCGCCGCCCTCTTTTCAATCTGCGGCAATTCCGCCCGGATCATGTTTTTCTGTTCCGCAGCATCGAAGGCGCCGGCGCAGAACCATTTCTGAACGTAAACCTCCCAGTTATCGGGATAAAGCTCCAATTCACGTTTGGCGCGGTCAATATAGTCCTTTTGAAGGTGAGGGAACGTCATAGAATTGAGCCACGCTCCGCGCGCGGGCAATCCTTTGCGGGTATAAAACATGGTGTACACAGGCCCGTCATACGCATTTGCGGTTACGAAATAGCAAAGCAGAAAGGAAGCCGATTCCGGTACGGTCATCGTTGCCTGAAGATGATCGCCAACACGCGACAACTGGAAGCGGTGTTCCACCACGTTGTCTCCAGGAGACCAGATTCTGACGAACGCCACCACTCGGTCGGTGGCGCGAAACGGGGTGCCGGAGGAATCGATCCGGTAGATTATCTGGATCTTGTCGCCCCACTTTGGTTCGGCCGGTTGGATCAATCCCCTGCTACTGTCCGCCGCGACTGCGCAAATTACCAGACTTGCAAAAACAAGTATCAGCATGACGAGTCGTTTCATCGATGACCTCCGCTCGAGAATCCCCGGGCACTTGCGAGCGTGGGTGCAGGATTGAAGCACACGGATGTTGCCGCTTAGCCGGAATTTCCATTATCTGCTTCTACCCGGTCAACAACGTATCACGTGACCACCCAGAATTCAACCGCTGGCCCGCAGCCTGAAACGGAGACTGTACACGCTGGTTTTGCCTTGCATGAGCCACGGCCAGCGATTTTCTGAGCGTGGAATTTTGATCGGCGGCAGGATTCAATCACAAAACGCTTGGCCTTGGCGCTGCGCTGTCGGCTGGAAAGGCCCACGGAACAGGCAAGCACTGTCTGCGGTTAACATCTGATCGCACGTGTTGCCAGCATCGCGATGTGTGCGCCACTCTATACCACTCTATTAATACACAATTATAAAACCGCATCTGGGAAGCCTTTTACGCATCGCACCGGAGCTTGAGATAAAATGTGATGGGGAAGAATTGAACCAAAGAACCGTCCAACAGCGTTGAGTGTGAAAGGAGATGCATTATGGCTCGGGTGGCACGTGAAATAGTGCAAAAAACTGGCGTTGACGTTGACAAATTGTTGGATCTGCTCGTCCGCAACGCCTCGGCAGAACTGACAACCTTCTACTACTACACAATATTGCGCGTGAACTTGATCGGCCTGGATGGTGAGGGTTTAAAGGAGATTGCAGAGGACGCCCGCATCGAGGACCGGAATCACTTCGAGGCACTGGTTCCGCGAATCTACGAACTGGGAGGCCAGATTCCCGACGACATGAAAGCTTTTCACGATATGTCGGCTTGTCCGCCGGCCCATTTGCCCAAGGATCCCAGAGACGTCAAGGCGATGCTCGAGGTCCTGGTGAAGGCCGAGCGATGCGCTATCGGCGGCTATAATGCGATCTGCAACATGACCGCCGGAAAGGATCATCGAACCTACGACCTTGCGCTCGCTATTCTCCACGAAGAGGTGGAGCACGAAGCGTGGTTTTCCGAGTTTCTTGGCGAAGGGCCTTCGGGCCACTTCCGACGCCAGGGAACAGGCTTATCGAGAAACTCTCCTTACGTTTCCAAGTTCCTCATCCGGTAAGCTGGCGGACCGGGTGTCGGCTGGTACGGTAGGGAGAGCAAAGATAGCTCGAGGGCGCGGGGGGGAAGCCTTTGCGCCCTCACAACTTCGAAAGGAGGTTTTATGGCGTTGAAAGTGGGGGATGTGGCGCCGGACTTCAACTTGAAGTCGGCGACAGGCGAAAATCAGGGCGAATTTAAGCTCTCCGACCAGAAAGGCAAGAAGGTGGTGATCGCCTTTTACGGCCTGGACTTTACACCTGTTTGACAGGATGAGTTGTCGGCATTCCAGGCGCAACTCGCCAATTTTGCCGGCTTAGGCGCCCAGGTCGTGGGCGTGAACACGGACAGCGTTTTTTCCCACATCGCCTTCCAGAAGTCCCTGGGAGGTCTGGAATTTCCTGTTGTGACAGACCGATGGCCTTACGCCGCCACCGCCGAAGCTTACGGAATTTTTCCACCAAGCAAGCACGAAATTCCGTTTGTGAACGATCGAGCGATTTTCATCGTGGACAAGAACGGCAAGGTGGCGTGGGCAAAGATGTACGAGCTGAGGCAGTTGCCCGATGTTGGCGAGGTTTTGGACGCTTTGCGTGGAGTCGCCTGAGCCGGATTGCAAGGCGCTGGGATTGTGAACGTTCTGAACCTTCAGGCGAACGAACGGGGAACGGGGCAGATAACGTGCGGAGGCCGGCGGAAGAGGGCATGTGTGTCCGGCAGAGCTTGAACCGAGTTGGGCTGTCCGAGGGCAGTGAGCAATGAACCTTGCCGAGTTGGTCACGAAGTACGTCGAAGCAGCCGGCGGTTTCGGCCGGCCCGTTCATCTTTCGTTCCTCGGGCTTCCCAGATCCGAAACAGAAAAAATTATCTCCGCCTTCGATGAAGATTATCAGGTCAACCGCTACTTGTTGCTTTCGCGAGAGCGCGACGAAGTCCTGGCTTCCTTGTCCGAGGATAACCGAATCTACGTGATCAATGGATTGGAGTGTTCGCATATCAGCCTCCATCCGGATATTCAAAGGCTCTTGTGATATGGCGAAGGTGAACGGGGCAGGGAACGGAACCCTGCCCGCATTTCAGCGAAAACGATGCTGCGCGGCGGTGCAGTTGAGTTTATGATAGATACCGATGGACAAAGTGGGGCAGGAATGAAAACCATCGTCTACAGTGTAATCACCTTGTTTCTGCTCGTGCCGCCGGCACTTGGCCAGCAGCAACCGACCCGAAACGTGCCGAACCCGCTCATCGACGGTAAGCTGATGTATGTAGGCCGCATGCCTGAAAATCTTGACTCCTGGATTGTCGTCGATCTCCGCTCATGGGGGAAATACAAGCCCACCCGCGATCCCGAAGGCGTTGACCTTGTGATGGAAGCCGAAGAACCCGAAAGAAGTGTGGAGTATGAAATGCGGCAAGGCGTTCCGCAGCCCCGAAGAGTCGAACGGCGGCGCGAAGACAGAGGGGTCATGTTCAGGATCGTTGTAGCGGATTGGGTTACCCGCCGACCTGTTTGGCAAGCCGATATTCTCGACAAGAAACCGAAGAAGGGCCACCGCGAAATCACCAAGGGTACGCATAGCGAAATTTATGCTAGGGGGCTTTCAAACCAGGAACTTGCAGAGGAAATCCTCAGAACCCTTCGCTCCTACGTGGATTACCTTTCTTCGGAAAACGGAGCCACTCCTGGCCCAGCACCTCAGTCGTGACGAATTCTGTTGAGTGCTGCCGTGTGGTCTTGCGGCAGAAAGAATTAACGCTGATAGAAATACTGTGAAAGTTGCTATTACCGGATCTACGGGATTGTTTGGCCACGGCCTCGTTCAGGTTTTCCAGGGTCGCCACACGGTCTTGCCGATAAGCCGGACGGAAGCCGACATCACCAAACGCGAGGAGGTACGGTCCGCGTTCTTGAAGTTGCGGCCGGACGTGGTCATTCACGCGGCCGCGATTCCCAGCCCCGATGTTTGCGAAGCGAACCCGGCGCTGGCTTATCTGGTCAATGTGCATGGCACGCACCACGTGGCGGAAGCTGCCAGCGAAATTGGCGCGGGACTCGCTTATATCTCAAGCGATGCGGTATTCGATGGCAGGAAACAGCATCCTTATACGGAAGCCGATCTAGCGATTCCGCACACTGTCTATGGGCGAACGAAGCTGCGGGGCGAGCAGATTGTCGCAACATTACCGAAGCATTGGATCTTTCGAGTTTCCGTTCTTTTTGGACCAGGGAAAGCGAATTTTATCGAGAAGGGACTTCGAGCGATAGCGGCCGGCGAGGATTACACGGTGGCAAGCGACCAGACGGCTTCGGCAACCTACACGCTGGACGCCGCGGAGAAAATCCTGGACGTCGTGGAAAGCGGGTGCCACGGCCTTTACCACCTTTCGAATCAGGGAGCCTGCACCCGCTATGAACTGGCAAGACACGCTGCGGAAGTTGCCGGACTTGACGCAAACAAGGTGATCGGGGTGCCGTCGGACCTGATGGGCCGGCGTGCCAAGCGGCTTAAATATGGCGTCATGGAAATGAGGGCGTTAAAAGAAGCGGGTTTTTCTCTCCCCCGGCCCTGGCAGTCAGCCTTGGCCGACTACCTTAGTCACTATTTGGCGAATTTGTGAAGTCCAGGTCATGCCCGGGGAAAATCCGTCCGTGACGCGCCAAAACCATCTCCCGGTCGCGCGCGGCCTGCACGCGGTTGTGGGGAATCATGGTTAAGATGCGATCGTTATTGGCGCGGCTGAGGAAGGCATCACCGGCGACGATGGCCGGCTGGGCGCCGTCGGGAATAACGACAGACACGTGTCCCGGGACGTGGCCCGACGTGATGAGCGCCTCAAACCCGTCCGGCAAACCGTGCTGCTCAATCCAGCGGTGTTGCGCGCGTGCTCCCAGACGATTCATATCCCACCAGCGCAACGTGAGCTTTCGCAATTGATGCATGTGTTCCAAAGCGTGATCGTAGCTGGACATCTCCGGATAGTAATTCAATACCAGCTTTTCCCAGCGCTGCTCGTCACGAAGGTCAGAATATAGCGAGCAGCACCAGTCGCACGATTCCTGTGAACCGTAAATCAGGCTGTTGGGGAATAGCGCGTTATTCAGAGCATGATCAATATGAAAATGGGTATTGATTATACTGTGGATATCTGAAACGCGTAACCCATGTTGCTCCAATGCCTGTAGAAGCAAATGGGCTTCATGGGGCATGCCGGTGTCGATTACTGTGTGGCGCTTTCCGTTAGACACCAAAACCGAGGTGGCTGTTCGCCAATTTCCCGCCAACAAGACACATACTTTCCAACCCAAGGTTTCCATTAGCACTCTTATTCTAACAGGAGGGATCGCAGGTGGGGGGATAAATGAAATCTTATCGGCCCGCGTGATTTGCGAAGCTTTTCAACCCTCTTCTCAGCCAACTGGCGCGACAGCAGGCAATCCCCGCAGACCGACGAGGACGTGTGGGCAAGCCTGAGGGCGTCGAGCGGAACAACACTTCCGGCTAATCGTTGCCCGCCTGCCGGAAGGAATCTATATGACTTTCCAGAACCCCCAGAATATCAGTTTTGGTGAGAACGCCTTCCAGTTTTCCGGCGTTCGAGGTTACAAGGAGAAGATGCTGGCGATTCTGGCCCCTCAGCAGGCGCAAAGCTTCCATGAGATCGCACTCCTCAGGAACCTTAATCACTTTTTGTTCCGTCACCTGACGAACCCGCGTTTCGGCCCATTGGCTGGGATCGATCCTTCCGAGCGACCAGACGGAGACCGTACCCAGCAAATCGTCGTTGTCGCAGACCGGGAAAACGGTATGGTGATGATTTCTGTGCGCGGCAACCGCCAAATCCTGCAAGCTTGAGGAGGCTTGCAGCGCCACGACCTGTTTTTGCATCACCTTGCGGACAGGGATATACCCTAGCTCCTGAATTCTGACTCCTTCATGCAAGCGCTGGTTCCCGGAGGCGGAAACTTCGCCGGAGACCGCGTAGGCGACTGCGGCGCCCACCAGAGCGGGGATAATGTAAGCGTGACCACCGGTGGCCTCTGCAACGAAGACTACGGCGGCGAGCGGAGTCTTGTACCCACCAGCAAGAAATGCCGCCATCCCCACAGCAGCATAAAGGTTCAGTGCGGAACTGTGAGCGATCAATTGGCTGAAAGCAGCGCCAAAAGAGGCTCCGCTCAAAAACAAGGGGACAAACATGGCGCTGACCCCGCCGCTGCCCAGAGAAAAGATCGTTGCAACAAGCTTAAACACTCCAAACAGCGCCAGTTCGATGGCGGTATGGCGCCCCAGAAGAACTTTATCAACCGCTTCGTAGTTAGGGCCGAGGGGAATCAGCGACCCGGGAAAGACGGAGACAAAGAGCCAGCCACATACACCGGTCAACAGCCCGCCCACAGCCAGTTTCATCCAGTGAGGAACTGGATAATGGACCGCAAAAGTTCGCGCGCGCCGGTAGGCAATGTCGAACGCCAAGGTGATCAAGCCGCAGATCAGGCCCAGGAGCGCTGACCACAGCAGGTCAGTTCTGGAAAACGAGGCTACGCCGGCAAAGTCAAAGAGCGTGCGGGAGCCCAAGAATGAGATCAGAGTTGCATGCGCCACGACGGAGGCGAGAAGGGAAGGAAGTAGAGCCTCATGTGCCAGATCGTCTTTGTAGGGCATTTCCAGCGCAAAGACCAGGCCCGTTAAGGGCGCTCGAAAGACCGCCGCCATCCCTGCCGCAGCCCCGCTGATCAGCATAATGCGGCGATCGCGCGGTTCCAGGCCTAGCCGCCTGAGCTTGGTCCAGAGCCAGGAGCCGATGGCGCCGCCGCTGTAAATGCTGGGCCCTTCGAGTGCGGCGCTCCCTCCGAAACCGACCGTCGCGACCGCCGCGGCAATTTTCGGGACGAACGAACGCATCTCGATATCACCCTGGTGCTCATGATAGGAGTTAATGATTTCTTCGGTGGAATGCTCATTCGGGTCGGAAGTAAAGCGCTGCATGATGATGCCGGCCAGGATAAACCCTGCAAGCACTCCGGGGATGATGGCCCAGTGATGCCGGAGGAAATAGACGAGTAAGGGAGGCCAAATCACGTCCAGGATAATGACAACAATTCCGGTGACGACCAGCCCTACGATCGCCCCAATCACAGGGGCCGCCAGTAGCCACTTGTGAAGGTCGCGGAAATACGTCGTTGCAAGATTCTGACGGGCCAGACCGAGATACTTTCGGAAGCGCGGCCGTTTGAGGATTTCGACTTTGTGTTTAGCGATCTTCATGAGTTCAGAGGATTAGGCCCACCCGAGAGCGGACCGAGCCCGCCACAACTCCCAAATTCCGTGCTTTCGCAGAGCCGGACGAGGACTCCAATGCTTACGTCATCCATGCTCCTTAGGTTTGGGCGGCTTGCGAGCCGGGGACACTCCAGCAAGATTGCGGCCCCGAAGCCCCAATTTCTCGCCCGCCTGCCCGCCGGCATCAACATTGACATCGGCCGCGTTAAGGAGTCCGCGTTCGAATCGCTGGACTTCTTTTTGGTGAAGCTGCGACAGCTTGGCCAGGATTTTTTCTCCCTTGGGTAAAAGGTATACACGCACGAATCGATGGTCGCTTGAGCCGTGGTCTTTGCGGACCAATCCCCCGCGTTCAGCCCGCTGGACAAGGCCGACGACGGCATTGTGGCGTTCCTGCAAAAATTCGGCGAGTTCGCTAATGGTGGCGCAGCCGCGCCCTGTAAACCCTGCAATCCCAAGAAGGAGCTGATGTTGCTGCGGCGTTAATCCGCAGGATCGGGCAGCCTTTTCGCTGAAGCGCAGAAAGCGCCGGAGCTCGTAGCGGAAGGCGGCAAGCTGTCGCAAACTCAGGTTGCTGGTCGGTGCGACCGGCGGGGACGTGGTAATTTTTTTCATGGCATAATTATATCACACTGTGATGTACTCAGGATTTGTTGTTTGAAGCAGAGTTCGCCTGCGTTTGAGGAAGGCGGAAGACGATTGTGTTGACAAAGACTGGGAAGCCGGGTGATTATAAAAGAGTTCAGCCGTTATAGCTTGAGGGATAAGAAGGTGCAGACTTACTTTTTGAAGGCCCGGCACGGAAAAATACGATGGCATCTTGTGGATGCTGAAGGAGTTGTCTTGGGACGATTAGCGGCCCGGACGGCCAGAGTTCTGATGGGGAAAAATTCGCCCGATTGGACGCCCTATACGGATCATCGGGAAGGGGTAATCGTGGTCAACGCCGAAAAGATACGGCTGACCGGCCGAAAACTCGACCAGAAGTACTACCGGCATTACACAGGATATCCGGGAGGACTTCGGGAAGTCTCCGCGCGGCGGCTTTTGGCAAGCAAGCCGGAAGAGTTGGTGCGTGAGGCGATTCTTGGAATGCTTCCCAAAACTCGCCTGGGCGCCCGACTGGGGAATCGGTTGAAAGTCTATGCAGGGCCGACGCATTCCCATCAGGCGCAGGAGCCCGAGCCTGTCAGGCTGAGCGTGTAGGAGAGTTTTAAGATTTTCTTGAAGGAGTTGCGGTGACAGAGCCAAGCGAATACTGGGGTACCGGCCGGAGGAAGACAGCGGTGGCACGGGTCAAATTGCAGCCCGGCACCGGGAAGATTCAGGTGAACCACCAGCCTTTTGAGCATTATTTCCCCTCCGAGGTCTTGCGCGTTGAGGTACGCCAGCCCCTGGTTTTCACGGAAAACACGGACAAGTTTGACATCGTAGTGAACGCCGATGGCGGTGGAATTCACAGCCAGGCGGGGGCGGCGAGGTTAGGCATAGCGCGCGCCCTGGTCCTTTATGATCCCGAGTTGCGTCCTCGGTTGCGGCAAGGTGATTTCCTCACCCGAGATCCGCGCGCCAAAGAGAGAAAGAAGTACGGCCAGAAAGGCGCTCGTAAGCGGTTCCAGTTCTCGAAGCGGTAATCAATGCAGACTTTGGACCACTAGGCCTGTACTCGGCTCAGGTCGCCGAGTGACCCTGATTTTTTGAAGGTGGAGGAGATTTGTCGAATATTACAATGAAAGAGTTTCTGGAAGCCGGGGTGCATTTTGGCCACCAGACGCGCCGTTGGAATCCCAAAATGAAGGAGTATATCTACGGAGAGCGCAACGGCATTTATATCATCGACCTCCAGAAGACGCTCAAGCTGTTTAAGGAAGCTACGAAGTTTCTAGCCGATCTTTCCCGTGAGGGCAAGATTATCCTGTTTGTAGGAACTAAACGCCAGGCCCAGGAGGCCATTGCAGAGGAGGCCAAGCGGTGCGGGATGTTTTATGTGAATCACCGCTGGCTTGGCGGATTGCTGACGAACTACTCAACCATCCAGAAGTCGATCCAGCGCCTGCGGGAGTTGGATGAGATGAGCCAGGATGGACGATACGATCTGCTGACAAAAAAAGAAGTCCAAAGGCTCGAGCACGAGCGGAAGCATTTGGAACAGAACCTGGCAGGGATCAAAGAGATGCCGGGTTTGCCCGATGCTCTTTTTGTGATTGACTCGAACAAAGAAGAAATTGCGGTGCTTGAAGCGCGAAAGCTGGGCCTTCCGGTCGTGGCGATTGTGGACACGAATTGCAATCCGGACGTCGTGAATTATGTGATTCCTGGAAACGATGACGCGCTGCGAGCTATTCGGCTGTTCACTTCCAGGGTTGCAGACGCTGTTATGGAAGGTCGCCAGCAGGCCATCGAAAAGCAGATGGAAGAAGAGAAGATTGCGGCGGAAAAGGCCGCTGAAGAACTTGAAAGGCAGCGAGAGGCGGAGGCAATTGCCGCCGGCGAAGAAGAAGCGGCCGCAATGGAAGGCGGCTACGAGGCCGAGGCAACTTACGAGAAATATACGGAAGAGCCTGAAGCGGAGGGTTCAACGGTGATCGAGGCCGCACAGGAAGACGCCGATGGGCGCGTGCGTGTGCCCAAAAAGAAGAAGTTTTCCGGCAAGCCTCGCGGACGCCGGGTGGAAGATGAAAACGACTCGGCATTTGACGAGGCCGAGCCCTGAGGATTGGCGTAAGGGGATTGCGTGCAACGGTAGGCGAGTACGGTAGCTCAGCCTACCTTTTTCGTGTCTGGAGGGAAAGGGAATCGAATGGCAGTTTCACTGGATGCAGTCAAAAAGTTGCGCGAGATGAGCGGCGCGCCGATGATGGAATGCAAAAAAGCTTTGGACGAAGCGGAGGGCGACCTCGACCAGGCCTTTACGGTTCTGCGGAAACGCGGTCAGGCGGCGGCGGCCAAGAAGGCAAGCCGCGTCGCGGCCGAGGGATCTGTCGGAGCCTACATCCACGCCGGCGGCAAAATTGGTGTGATTATCGAGGTGAACTGCGAAACCGATTTTGTGGCCCGTAACCCGGAATTCCAGCAGTTGGTGCATGACTTGGCGATGCAGATCTGCGCGACAGACCCGCGCTTCATTCGCAGGGAAGACGTGACTCCGGAATTGCTGGAACATGAGAAAGAGGTTTTACGAGCCCAATCGGCGACCAGCGACAAACCCGAAGCTGTGGTGGCGCGCATCGTGGAAGGAAGGCTTGGCAAATTTTACGAAGAGAATTGCCTTTACGAGCAACACTTCATCAAGGACAGCGCCGGAAGCCTGACAGTCGGCGAACTGATTGCCTCCAAAGTAGCCAAATTTGGAGAGAACATCGTGGTGCGGCGGTTTTCCCGATTCAAGGTGGGCGAAGGAGTAAGCAAACCGGACTCGGACGGGGCCGCGAGTTGAGCGCTTGGCATGGCATTTGGCAAGGGACACTAATCACAGCATGAGCGAGCCCGTTTTTCGAAGAATTCTTCTAAAGTTGAGCGGGGAAGCCCTCATGGGCTCCCAGGGCTTCGGGGTTGACCCGGCGGTTGCCGCGCGGATCGCCTCCGAGGTTAACGAAGTGCGGGAATTGGGCGTTCAGGTTGCCATTGTTGTTGGAGGGGGCAATTTCATTCGTGGAGTGGCTGCCTCGCAGCACGGGATTGACCGGGTGGTTGCCGATCATATGGGAATGCTGGCCACCATCATCAATGCTCTGGCTCTGCAAGACGCGCTGGAAAAGGCCGGGTCGCTTACCCGGGTTGTGACGGCGCTGGAAATTCGCGAAATCGCGGAACCGTTTATCCGGCGACGCGCCATCCGTCACCTTGAAAAAGGGCGTGTGGTAGTTCTTGCAGCAGGGACCGGGAATCCCTATTTCTCGACAGATACCGCCGCGGCCTTGCGGGCGATGGAGATTAAAGCCGACGTAATTTTGAAGGCGACTAAAGTGGACGGGGTCTATGACGCTGATCCTGCCAAGGTGACGGACGCCAAGATGTTCGCCAGAATTAATTATCTGGACGTGCTCTCTCGCGGGCTGGCGGTGATGGATACGACGGCTGTTTCGCTCTGTATGGATAACAGCCTGCCAATTATCGTTTTTAATCTGACGGTGCCTGGTAACTTGAAGCGGGTTGTGCTGGGAGAAAAAATAGGGTCTGTTGTTGCTGCTTAAAACCCTGTGTTCAAGGCCGTTCCCATGATCAAAGAAACAGTGGAAAAGACGAAAGCAAGGATGGCAAAGGCGATCGATGATTTGCGGCAGGAGCTCGCTACCCTGCGGACAGGGCGGGCCTCCGTAAGCCTTTTTGACCATCTGCGCGTGGATTATTACGGTGTGCCGACGCCGTTGAGCCAGGTGGCGACGCTGGGAACCCCGGAGCCTACTCTTGTCACCGTGCAGCCCTGGGATCCCTCCCTGCTTGCGGTTCTCGATAAGGTGATTCGCTCTTCCGACCTGGGACTGAACCCGGTCAATGACGGAAAGATTCTGCGGGTGCCGATTCCTCCGCTGACGGAAGAAAGGCGCAAGGATTTGGTGAAGCACGTGCATAAAGTGCTGGAGAATCACCGCACCGCGATTCGCAATATTCGGCGTGATGCCAACGAGGAGTTGAAAGGGCTGCTTAAGGACAAGAAAACCTCTGAGGATGAGGAGAAGCGCGCCCTGGAGCAGATACAGAAACTCACGGACGAGTTCATGGGGAAGCTTGAAGAGCAGGGAAAGATCAAGGAAGCGGAAATTTTGGGTGCTCGATGACGATTTTGCCCTCATAGAATCTTGACAGGTAGGGCAACCGTTTGGTACATTTAAAAGGTTTCGAGTGCAGCGCGAGGCTTGACAGGGTGTGGAAGACAGCGGAGGGAGTTCGCGGTCGGCACACACGGAGAGAAAGAGAGAAAGATGCCCACATTCAATCAATTGGTTCGTCGCGGCCGTCGGATGCAACGGTACAAGACATCCAGTCCGGCGCTCCAAAGCTCGCCGCAAAAGCGAGGTGTGTGCATCCGCGTTTATACTCAGACACCCAAAAAGCCGAATTCGGCCTTGCGGAAGGTGGCCCGTGTCCGGCTGACCAATGGATTTGAAGTAACGACTTATATTCCGGGAGTGGGGCATAACCTCCAGGAGCACTCCATCGTTTTGATCCGAGGCGGTCGCGTCAAGGATCTGCCCGGTGTCCGCTATCACGTGATTCGCGGAACGCTGGACTCTGCGGGAGTGACTGACCGGCGTCAAGGACGCTCGAAATACGGAGCAAAACGCCCCAAGGCTTCCTAAGTATTTCCCGCCGGTTTCCAACGTAGAAACCGAGGGGAGTGCAAGGAGAACGAAGAAAAGGGTATGCCGCGTAAAGGTTATGTTGAGCAGCGAGAGACAAGGCTGGATCCCTTGTATGGGGATGAGCTGGTGCAGAAGTTTGTGAACTGTGTCATGTATGGCGGCAAGAAATCCAAGGCGCAGAGCATTGTTTACGATTCTTTAGAGCTGATCAAGCAGCGGTCGAACGACGATCCACTGAAGATCTTCAAGAAAGCTCTGGATAACGTAAGGCCTGTGCTAGAAGTGAAGACACGCCGCGTGGGCGGCGCTAATTATCAGGTTCCGGTGGAAGTAAACCACAAACGGCAGACTTCGCTGAGCATCCGCTGGATTATTAACTATGCGCGGGAGCGCGGCGAGAAGTCGATGGTGGAGAAACTCACTGGAGAGCTTTTGGACGCTTCGAATAATCGCGGGGGTGCCGTGAAGAAACGGGACGACACGCACCGCATGGCCGAAGCCAACAAGGCTTTTGCTCATTACCGCTGGTAATCCCGGAGAGCCGGGGTCAACACGGGCAGGGCGGGAGGTGGTTCTTCCTCGAGCCACGATCCGCCGTGCGGGTCGTATCCAGCGACCCTCCAACGCCAACTGGATATGAGAGCTTGACCTTGCCTCCGGGCGAAGGTCAAGTTGGAGTTTTGTCAGATAAGAGATTATGCCGAGACTTGTACCTCTAGAAAGAACGCGGAATATCGGTATCATGGCTCACATCGATGCCGGTAAGACCACCACGACGGAGCGGATCCTCTTTTATACAGGGATCACGCACAAGATGGGAGAGGTGCACGAAGGCACAGCGGTCATGGACTGGATGGAGCAGGAGCAGGAGCGAGGCATTACCATCACGTCGGCCGCCACTACCTGTTTCTGGAACGATTACCGCATTAACATTATCGACACGCCGGGCCACGTGGATTTTACGGTGGAAGTCGAGAGGTCGCTCCGGGTGCTTGACGGAGCGATTGCTATTCTAGGGGCAGTAGAAGGTGTGGAGCCGCAAACCGAAGCGGTGTGGCGGCAGGCAGACAAGTATCGGGTTCCGCGCATGGTGTTTGTGAACAAGATGGACCGCGTGGGCGCCGATTACGAAGCCTGCATCAGCCAATTGCGATCGAAGGTACACGCCAATCCCATTCCTATCCAATGGCCGATAGGCTCTGAAGATAATTTCCAGGGGGTTGTGGATCTCGTCACCGAGAAAGCGATGGTTTGGAAGGAAGAAACCTTAGGGGCCAAATTTGACATTGAAGAAATTCCGCAAAATCTTGCAGAAACGGTTCGTGAGCATCGAGAGAAGATGATTGAGGCCTTGGGAGAGATCGACGACGGTATCCTTGAGAAGTACGTTCGCGGCGACGCGATTTCCGCCGGGGAACTTCAGGCCAGCCTCCGGCGAGTCACCATCGATCTGAAAGCGGTGCCGGTGCTGTGCGGTTCTGCGTTCAAGAACAAGGGCGTACAGCCTTTACTTGATGCCGTGGTGGCCTACCTACCTTCTCCTACAGATATTCCTCCTATTGAAGGCGTGAACCCGAGAAACGAAGAACAGAAAGTGGTAAGGCGAGCGGACGACAACGAGCCGTTTTCCGCGTTGGTGTTCAAGATCATGAGTGACCCCTATGTCGGGCAGCTTGCCTTTATGAGGGTCTATTCGGGAACCCTAAAGAGCGGCGACACTGCGTACAATCCGCGGCGGGACCGGCGCGAGCGCATCGGGCGCCTGCTGAAAATGCACGCGAATAAGCGTGAGGAGATTAGCGAGGTGCTTGCCGGCGATATTGCGGCTGCGGTGGGACTGAAGAGCGTCTCGACGGGCGACACGGTTTGTGCGGAATCGAATCCGGTGGTTTTTGAGGCCATGGAATTTCCCGCACCGGTGATTTCAGTTGCTATCGAACCTAAGACCAAGGCCGACCAGGAAAAGCTGGCCGGGTGCCTTGAAAAGCTGACCCAGGAAGATCCCACTTTCCACGTCCACACGGACAGGGACACAGGTGAAACGCTGATCTCCGGGATGGGCGAGTTGCACCTTGAGATCCTGGTGGACCGCATGATGCGGGAGTTCAAGGTGGCCGCGAACGTCGGTCGTCCGCAAGTGGCTTACCGGGAGACAATCAGTGCGGCTGCGGACGCGGAAGGCAAATACATCCGGCAAACGGGAGGCCGGGGACAGTATGGGCACGTCTTCCTTCATGTTGAACCCTTGTCCCATCCCGACCTTACCGCCATTGCCGAAATGACCAGGAAAAAGTCAACCAACAAATTTGATCCCGAGCTTCAATTGCTGTTTATCGATGAGATTGTGGGGGGGATCCGTCC
>JAMCXS010000022.1 GCA_023474345.1 Acidobacteriota bacterium
GGTAGCCTGCGGCGCCGGTGCCGGAATGGGCGCGGCGTATGGTGTTCCGCTCGGAGGCGCGCTGTTTTCCCTGGAGGTGATGCGTGGGAAGCTGGCGCTGCGTTACGTTCTTCCCGCCGTGCTTACCGCGCTCATCGCCTGCGGAGTGTCGTGGCTTGTGTTGCCTAACGCGCCGACCTACATCATTCCTGCGTATGCGAGTTCCGCTTCCGTGATCCTATGGGCAATAGTCGTGGGTCCTATCGCCGGCGTGGCCTCGGTGGCTTACGTTCGCATGATTGCCTGGGCAGATCGCAACCGGCCCGAAGGCTGGAAGCGGCTGGTAGCGCCCGCCATGGTGATGGGACCGCTCGGAATCGCATCCATCTGGTTTCCGCAAATTCTTGGCAACGGTAAGGACGTCTCGCAGTTGGCATTCACAGGGCAGGTTGCGACTCTTCTCCTCCTGGCGCTTCTCGTGTTGAAACCCGCCGCCACCGCTCTATGCATGCGCAGCGGGGCGCCGGGTGGCATGTTCACGCCGTCGCTGACCGCGGGCGCATTGCTCGGTGGCGTCCTGGGACAGGCATGGTCTCACTTCTGGCCGGGAGTGCCTCCCGGTCTTTTTGCCCTGCTCGGCGCTGGAGCCGTCATCGGAGCTACGACGCAAGGTCCGATCTCTGCGGTGGTTTTGATAATGGAGCTGACAGGAATGGATCGCTCTTTCATCTTGCCGCTTATTCTCATCGTTGCAATTGCTACCCTGGTAGCACGCACCATCGAGCCGCGATCAATTTACGATGCGCGACTGACTGATGAGGAAGTTGAGAAACGGCAGAAGCTTCGCGAAATACCCGACACGCAGGATTTCCTAAGGGAGGAGTAGCCACGGCACCGTTTCCGTGCCGTAGGTTTTGAGCTGGTAGCCGGTAGCGCAGAGTTTTGCGCGGCCAGCGCAATACTCTGCGGTTCGTTTCATTAAAATCAAAAGCCGCAGAGTTACAGAACAACTCTGCGCTACCCGCTTTTGCTCATCGTTGCCATTGCTACCCTGGTTGCACGGAGCATCGAGCCTCGATCCATTTACGATGCGAGATTGACGGATGAGGAAGTTGAGAAACGACAGAAGCTTCGCGACATACCCGACACGCAGGATTTCCTGAGGGAGGAGTAGCCACGGCACCGGTTTTGTGCCGTGGGTTTTTAGGTGCACGCATAAGAAGGAAAGGCCCACGCACGAAATCGGTGCCGCAGCGGGTAGCGAGGACCGCCGGTTTTGCGGTCCGCGGGTTTTCCTTTCAAATTCGCGTCCGTTCATCCGATGGTGGCAACACGCGATCGATGACCAGCGCGCAGCGCTGATTTTGTTCTTCGGGAGTCACGCCGGCGTACTCGTTGAAGCTCGACCAGCGCCAGTCTTGCGGGCAGCGCGCCAGGCCGCTGCGCACCGGATTCAGATGAAGGTACTCAACGGTCTTGTTGTACTCCTTCACCGTGCGCAGGGCGCGGTCGAAGAATCGCGGCTGCCAGAGCTCGCCCGGTGCCGCGCGGCGGCGATTGATGGCCATCGTGGAACTCTGCTTGACGGATTTAACAACCAGGGAAATCGTTACCGGATGTCGCGGCGCGCAGATGGCGTGCCAGTGATCAGGGAGAAATACCCAGGCGGTCAGCAGCAAAGGATGCAAGGATCGCACGCGGTTGAAGGCTTGCGCCAGCAGAACGAAGTCGGCGTCCGTCATCTTCTCGCGTCGCCGAAGCAGGCGCACGGTGATGAAGAAATAGCGGTCGGAAAGAAATGGACGACGCAGCCTGGACACAGCGGTACAATACGACACCGTGAGGACGATTGCCAGGAAAGAACCGCGGACCGCAAAACCGGCGGTCCTCGCTACCCGCTCTTTAGATGCCTGAAAAGACCGTGTACCTGCGGTACAAAGGAGAGGAATCATGCCTAGGTCTTTATCGCCGGGAGAATGTCCCCTTTGTGGGACCGAGGCTAAGGTTACGGACTACGACGAAAAATTCACGCGTTGGGTTGAATGCGCGACTTGCGGTAACTTTGCAATCAACGTTGAAGCAGAGCAAGCGGTGACTCCGGAAAGCAAACCGCTCCTTTCCGCCTATACCCGACGCTTCTTCAGGCGGGCGGACCCGCCGATCCTGATTACCTCTAGCAGCATTGGGGAGTTCGTTCGAGTTCTTCCACGGTATACGCCTCCCGAGAAACTGGACGACTTGCTTATTCAGTTGTGCCGTATGAGCCCATCTGAATTCGGCAAACCAACGGGGTTCGATCTGAAGAAGGACTACCCGCTAGTGATCATGTCGGGCCCGGCCGAGGTTCATTCCTACCTTGCGGAGCTAAGGAACCCGAACCGCGGATACGTTACGATTCATGACCCACCAATAGTGACAATAGAAGGTTGGCGGCGGTTTGAAGAAATTGGTCAAGAGGGTAAGCGGTCGAACAGGGCATTTGTCGCCATGTGGTTCCACACTAGCACTGATGAGGTCTACGAGAAGGCGATCGAACCAGCGATCCGGGAGGCCGGGTACGAACCTCTCAGGATTGACAAACATGAGCATGTGAATCGTATTGATGACGAAATCATAGCGCAGGTGAAACGGTCGCGCTTCATGGTCGCCGACTTTACCGGTCAGCGGCATGGAGTGTATTTTGAGGCTGGCATGATGCAAGGGCTTGGGAGGAACGTATTTTGGATCTGCCCCAAGAAGGACTTAGAGCAATTGCATTTTGACGTAAGGCAGTTCAACTTTATCGATTACGAATCCACGAAACAAGCCAAGGACCGCCTTTATTATCGGATTATGGCACTGGAAGGCGAAGGGCCAAGTGCCAACCCGAAGGAAACATCTACTGCAGGCGTGTAGCGGGTAGCGCGAACCGCCGGTTTTGCGGTCCGCGGTTCTTTCTTGGCAATTGTCCTTACGGTGCCGTATTGTATGGCGGTGTCCAGGCTGCGTCGCCCATTTCTTTCCGACCGCTATTTCTTCATCACCGGGCGCCTGCTTCGGCGACATGTGAAGCTGGCAGCGGGTATCCCGGCGGTGCTGATGTCTGCGGTTCTTGGGGCGGCCACGTCCACGCTCACTCCCAACGGAAAACCCGCAGACCGCAAAGTCGGCGGTCTTCGCTACGCATAACGCCCCGGCATGGGCATGACCCATCGCTCCGAATCGGAAACGCTTTTGAAGTATCTTACTGGAACCATGTCGCATATCCATCGGCTGCGGACTGCGGACCGAATCTTTTTCGTGACGGTTAACCTGCGCCGTTCCGTTCAGGCGTTCGACACGACCGAATACCAGATGATGACCGACGTCCTGGAAGGTTCGCGAGCGAGGCTTGAGTTTCTGCTGTGCGGCTATGTCCTCATGCCGGACCACTGGCACGCGTTGATCTGGACAGCTTATCCGCCGACGATTTCGCAGGTCGTCCACGACGTGAAAAAGGTTGCGGCGCGCCGGCTACACCAGCAACGAGGAACGGATGGGGCGGTTTGGCAGCATCAATTCTGGGACCGGTTTGTGCGCCACGAAAAGGAATTCGGTGCGCGGTTGGACTATATGCACCTGAACCCGGTGCGGAAGGGATTTGTCGGTAAACCGGAAGAATGGTGATGGTCAAGCTACAATAATTCCGCGCTGCAGCAAGATGTCGTCCAATGTTGCCCGATTCAGATCGATTACGTACGGCTGCCGGAGGGGTATCGTGGATAAAAAGCCCACGGTCAGAAAGGCACTGACCGTGGCTTGCTATCGAATGGGATGCCGTAAGTGCACCTCAGAACCCGCGGACACAAAACCGGCGGATCGCGCTAATGGCTCGATTGGAGCGCAGGTGCGATAGAATGCCCATGCTCAAAGCAAAAGCTTTTTTCATGATTGATGGGAAGGGAGAGACACAGATGGTTAAAATTGTCCGAGCAGTCGTCCTGTTGTTGCTGGCAGCCGTTGCGGCGCAGGCGCGTCCCAAATCGCTGTTTTACATGACACGCAATCCTGATTCCGTGCGCTCATTCCTGGCGCACGCGGACAAAATCGACATCGTCGTCCCCACCTGGTACAGCGTCGACGGGAGCGGCCTGGTCTGGGGCGGCCCCAATCCGCTGGTGCTCAAGGCGGCGAAGGAACATCACGTGCCGGTCATGCCCATTGTTTCCGCCCCGGGTTTTGGCATCAAGGAATTCCATGCCTTCCTTTACAATGCCGCCGCCCGAAAGGCTTTCGTGGACGCACTGCCAAAGGAATGCAGGCGCTACGGCTACTCGGGCTTTCAGATCGACTTTGAACACCTCGCCTGGAACGACCGCGACGCGCTTTCCAGCCTGGTGGCTCAAGCGGCGGCGGCCCTGCATCGCCATGGCTACCAGTTGTCCATCGCCACCTCGGCCAACGCGCCCGGCTATCCCGGCCAGACGGACTACAGCTACTGGAGTTACCGCGACTGGACCGGCGTCTTTGATCTCGCTGCGCTGGCCAAGTCCGTGGACCTGATCTGCCTGATGGCCTACGACCAGCACGGGCAGCATACGCCGCCGGGCCCGGTGGCCGGATATCCGTGGGTGGTGGACAATCTGAACTTCGCGCTGAAGTTGGTGCCCAAGGATAAACTCGCACTGGGAATACCGCTCTACGGCAAACACTGGCATGCCGGCATGCCCAAAGACGACCAGGCCAATGTCGCCGTCGATTACATCAGCGAGCCGGATGCCATGCTGCTTGCCCAAACCTACGGCGCCAAGATCCAATGGGATCCCGTCGACCTCACCTCGTGGTTCTTCTTCTACCGGGACTACAAGCGCGAGTGGGTGTTCTTCACGGACGTCCGAACGTTCAAGGCACGCTACGACCTGGTGAAAGAGCGCGGCCTGCAGGGCTTCAGCGCTTGGGTGTTGGGAATGGAAGACCCCGGAATCTGGAAGCTGCTGCCCTCGCACAAGTAGCAGGTAGCATGTAGCGAAGAGTCTCGCTCTCCAGAGACTCTACGGCTTTTATTTTTGCCGGGGCGAGGTTGGGCTCGAGGATCACAGAGCGAAAACCCACGGACAAAACCCGAGGACCGCGCTGCGTGCTACAGGCTGAAAGCAGGTAGCGCATCTATAACGTCGTCGGAGTTGTGCGCGGAGCGCATTACTCTGCGGCCTTTTCCACTCTGCGCGACCTCGCTGCCCGCGTTTTCTTGCGGGCGTAAGAACCGCAGCAGAACGGCGGACCCCGAAACCGGGGGACCGCGCTACCGCTAAAGGGACTTTGATGTGACTGTTTCCAGCCGGGTATCGGGCACCGATTTGCTCCAGAGGACGTTGAAATCCCTGACGTTTTTCAACGCAAAAACGTCAACACCCGGAGCGTGCTGGGCGCCGATGTGGAAGAAGTCGGCCCCTTTCACGTCGTCCAAAATGATCGGCGGTCTCTGGTCTTCCTTCTCGTACTGAATTTCGATGTCGCTCATGTCCAGGCCCTTGATGTGGCGCAGGTAGAAGCCGTAGGCGGGCGTCGTGCCGAACATCGTCGGCTCGGGATAGCCCTCGGCTCTTTCTGGGAGCACAATCGCCGCGTCTTCTTTGGTTCCTCCGCCCTGGGTAAGAATGGTGATGCCGTTCAATCGCACCTCTTCGATGTCATGTCCGGGAATGCCACTGAGTATTGAAGCCCAGCGTCCGGAAGTGTTGGAGACGACGAGATTGCTGATATTGACCCGCCGCAGCTTGCCGACCGGCGTGCTGGGCGGACTGTGCCTTTGGTAAAGCGGAGCGAGCATCCGGCTGCCCAGGCGCATGAAGATCGGCGCGACGCCAACGTCCCGCATGGTGACGTTCGAGATGGAGACATCTTCCAGGTGCGCTCCGTCCACCGTTTCGAGCGCCAGGCCCATGGTGTTCTCGAAGACGCAGTTGCTGATGGTGACGTTTATGAAGCCACCATAGGACTCGGTGCCATACTTAAAGCGGCCGTTGCGGATTCCGGCGGTGGGAGGGAACCGTTTCCATGTCCCATTGAGCACGGAGCCGACTTCGTAGCCGCCGGTCACGAAGCAGTTACTGATGGTCATGTTTTTAGTCGGCCGCGGATAGCCGAGCGCGCCGGAACTTTTCGGGCAGATACCGTCGTCAAACGGATCGTTCACCGTGCAATTCGTTACCCGCGTGTTCCAGCAGCAATCGAGGTCCATGCCATCGCGCTCGGTGTCAATCAGGAGGTTGTCAATCGTCAGGTTGTCCACGCCGGTGGCGAGAATGCCGAAGTGGCCGCCTTGCAGAATCGAAAAATCGCGCAAAATGACGTTGTGGCAATTCTTGAGGGCGATGCACTTGTCGCCTTGTCCGGTAATCGGAATTGGCTGCGGGCGGTGTCGAGTGCGCCCCACGTGGTACCTGTACGGGATCAGAGTGTTTCCCATGGGGTGCATGCCGATTCCCGTGCCTCGCAGCAGGCCTTTGCCGTAAATCAGACCCGGGCCGAGGATGGAGACGTTCTCGAGCCCGACGCCCCAAATGAGGGCGTTGTGCCAGTGCCGGTGGCCGAAATCCTCATAATAATTGCCCGGGCCCGGCTCCGGCGGGTCATAACCGGGGCCGCCATCCGGCGGCGTTGCGCCCAGGATGGTCGCGCCCGCGTCAAGGTAAAGGGCGACGTTGCTCTTCAGGCGAATCGAAAAGCACAAATACGTTCCGGCTGGCACGAGGACCGTGCCGCCGCCGGCCGCCGCGGCCGCCTCGATGGCCTTGTTGATGGCGGGCGTATCAAGCGTTGTCCCGTTGCCCGTCGCCCCAAAATGGCGCACGTTAAACGACGGGCGGCCAGCTTCCGGGCCGCGCTCCGCCGCCACAGCCTTTCCCGGTAAAAGAAGTCCCGCCCCGGCCACGCCGGTTCCGATCCCCAGCAAGGTCCCAAGAGCATGCCGTTTGCCGATGTCAATACCAGCCGTTTGATGGCGCATAAATTGTTCTCTCCAATGATGAAGGTTCGGCGGCAGCGGCCGCCGATAAAACCGTTCATTTTATCACGCCGTAGCGGGTAGCGCGGAGCGCGCGCCCTCGGTCCGCGGTTCTTTCCCGGCACATCGATGAAGGGGGCGGTCCTCGCAACCCGCTTTTGCAAGGGAACATTGTCCGTGCCGGTGCGTATAAAGGATTATAAGTACGCGGGAGGCATGTGGCGTGATCAAGTTTCTGCTGTGGTGTATTCTGCTGGTTCTTTGCTGGCCACTGGCGCTGCTGGCGCTGGTGCTCTATCCGCTGGTGTGGCTCCTCTTGCTGCCCTTCCGAATCCTCGGTATCGCCGTCGAAGGCGTGCTTGCCCTTCTGACAGCCATCATCACCTTTCCTGTCCGCCTATTGCGCGGTCCTCGATCGCCGCGCCCCCTCCGATAGAACCGTGCGGCATGAGGCGTTGCCGGTTCCGCTTCATTCTGATTGCAAGGTATAGTGGCCTGGCTGATCGAGGTGAACGATAGCCCGCCGGCCGCCCTCCGCGGAAGTAGCGGATTCTGTGCGGCCATTCATTCGGACCACAGTCGCGCCCTGGGTGACCGGCATGGAAACGGTCGCTTGTGTGCCAGGCGGCAAATCGACGGTGGCGCTTAAGCCGTGCGAGCCAGCGCGGTAGTCCACCTTGATCAGGCCCTGCGGCGTGGGCTCAGCTCCTTTTGCCCACTTGAGCCCGGCAAGTTCGGGGCGGATCGTGACTTGTGTAAACCCGGGCGCGGCGGGCCTGATTCCCAGAATGTACTGCATGAGCCATATGGTCGGGCCGCTGGACCAGCCGTGCGCCAAACTCACGAAATAACCCCGGCCATTGTCGGCGCGCAGGTTTCCGTGCCACCCATGCATCGGCAGCCCCTCCTGGTACCCTTCCCAGGTGCTCGTTGCTCCTCGGCGCACCATGCCCCCCCAATACTTGCGAATCCAATCCAGGGCGGCCTTATAGTGGCCCGCCGAAGCCATAGCCGAGATGACGTAATAGTTGTAATAGGGGGTGATGCGAAACTTATTGCGGTGGGAAAGGACGTTGCGCCAGATCGCCTCGGTTTGAGCTTTGTCCGCGAGGCCCGAATAAATGGCCATGGCGTTCGGCTGCCAGCGTTCGCCAAACGTTTCCGATTGCGAATCGAGCATATATTTCAGAGCGGCGCTGCGAATTGCCGTGGCCTTTGCCGCAAAGCGGTCAGCATTGGATGAATCCCCCAGTTGCCGCAGAAGCCATGCACCTTCCCGAAAAGCCGCGTAGAATTCGAACTGCGTGGCCCGCTGGGCATCGGGCGCGAACTCGCTGAGCGGCAGCTTGGCGCTGGGGAGAAGTTGCGGAGCCAGGCCCGGCGACCAATCGACAAAGATACCGGCGCGATGGCGATCGGTGAAGACGCTCCGGCTATCGAGCTCGCTGGCCATATAGTCAAGAAGCTGGACGAGTGGCTGATGAATGGAACGCAGATAGCTGAGGTTGTCGAAATGCCGGTAATAATCCGCTTCGCCCATCACCCAGAACGCCGAGTAGCCAGGAATACCATTCACGTCGCGATCCACCGGCTGCCCGGCGTCGCGGATGAGGTAATCCATGGTCTGCTGCATCAGGAAATGATCGGCAAACACCGCGTCGATCGCGTGCCCGCTCACATCCAGGTCGCCCATCCACCGTGCCCGGTCGCGCTTGGGGGCGTCCCAGATGTCATCCTGCATGCAGAGATGGTCCGTGTAAGCGCCCAAGTCCCAGATGCGATTGACCAGCGGGTCGGAAGAGTCAAAAGAGCCGCGATAGTGCACCGGATAATAGATGTCATCCAACAGGATGGCTTTGAAACGCAACGGCGAAGCGCCGCCGAGAAAAGTCACCTTAGCGTAACGGAAGGCGCTTTTGGGACCGTAGGCGGTGGCGTGCGGCGGTACATCAAGCTTGTCTATGCCAAAGTAGGGTCGGTGCAAAGTCTCGCCCAGGGATTCTCCGTATTGGAGGGCGAGCCGCAGGGGTGCGTCTGAATCGGATACAACTTCGAGCCGGCCCGCGACTTCACGCCCGAAATCAAGCATCACGCTGGGATACTCACTCTTCAGCGCTCCGGCGGGAGGCAGATCCACGATGAAATCGCGCTGCGGAGGAGCGGAGAGCTGATTTCCTTTGGCCGCGAGCACGTTCGTGTTATGGAATGCGCCGAGCCCCCTGAAGACGTCCACCGCCTCTGCTCGCACGGGTACGCGAGCCAGAAATGGAGAGATGCCGTCATAGCCGGGCCAGCGATACATTCCAGTATCCTGATTGCCCTGGAAGAAGTTGATGTTGCTTTCGATCCCTCCCAGCACCGCTGCAGCCTGCCAGCTACTGTCGTCAAATCCGGGCTGCTCCCATCCGTTTTGCTCCTGAGTGCTGTATTTCCAGCCTCTGCCGCTCATGAGAATGGCTGGCCCATTCTCCTCTGGCGGCCGGGGCACGATTTTCACGGCCAGCCGCCGCCAGCCACCGGCCACGGCAAGCGAGAGCACGTTACGGCCGGGGCGAAGCGACCCGTTTACATTGAGAATCAAAACGTAAACACGGATTATTCCGGAGATCAAATTCCGCTGAGCGTTCGCCAAAAGTCGGCCGTTCAGATAGACGCGCATATCCGCAGGCCCAGCCGCGTAAAGCGTTGCCGTGCCAGGAACGCTCTTCAGATCGAAGCCTCGGCGAAAATAAATCCATTGGGGAGCTCTTCCGAAACGCCCGTACGGCCCGTCCGTCTTCTCCTGTCCCTGGGCCCAGATGTATTGCTCAGGCAGCGGATGGTGCAGTTCGGATTCGAGCCTTGGGTGTTGGATGTGAGCCGTAAGGTCCAAAGGAGTGGGGCTGTAAACGGACGGGGCCGTCTGGCCTGAAAGATTTAATGCCACAAAGCTGAAAAAAACGAAGAAACACAGAAATCGTTTTTGCACTTCGACCTCCTTCTCGAAACCAATGGGACTTCCTTCCAGCCCAAACTGGACGCTTTCGTTGGTGGCATAAGCGCAACGCCCAATAAGGATGACGCGGCTAAGCAACAGGAGCGAAAAATAGCGAATCTCCGCTCAGCCCTTCAGTTGTACCGCCCCTTTCAGCCGGATGTCGGCCGACGAAGCGCCCACCAGGATGTCTACCGTGCCGGGCTCGACGACAAATTCATACTTGCTTTCATCCCAGTATTGGAGCGCCCGGTCGGCATGCGCCAGCTCGAAACTGACCGTGCGGGTTTCGCCCCGTTTCAGGTGGACCCGCTCGAAGTTCACAAGCTGCTTCAAGGGCCGCTCCACCTTACTCCCTTCGCAGTGAACGTAAAGCTGCACCACTTCATCCCCCTCGCGGTCCCCGGTGTTCGTCACCTCCAGCGAGATCGTCACTTTGCCCCCCGCCGCGAGCGTCTTCCCGCTGAGCTGAAGGTTCCCGTAGCGGAATGTCGTATAGCTCAGGCCGTGCCCGAAAGGATAAAGAGGCCTCCCTCGGAAGTACATATAGGTACGGCCATGGCGTATATTGTAATCGCGAAAGCTAGGCATGTTGTCTAAGCTCCGATACCAGGTGGTATTCAGTTTGCCGCCCGGATTGTAATCGCCAAACAACACGTCGGCCAGCGCGTTCCCCTGCTGCTCGCCCAGAAACATCCCGCCCACAATCGCCGGCAGGTGCTCCTGCTCCCAGTTCACGGCTACCGGACAGTTGGAAGAAATCACCAGGATGGTCCGCGGATTGGCTGCATAAACGGCCTGAACCAGCTCATGCTGGGCGCCCGGCAGGTGGATGTATGAGATGCGGTCGTGCGACTCGCGATCCACCTGCTGATCGTCTCCCACAAACACCAGCGCAACTTCCGCCTCCCGAGCGGCCTGGACGGCTTCGGCGAACTGCGCCGCCTGCTTTTCCCCTATGACGCTACACCCCAAGGCATAAGTAACCTCGGTCGAGCCGCCTGCCGCCCCCAAATATTCCTTAATGCCCTGAAGCGGTGAAACCAGGAAGTCAGGCTTACCGCTATAATTGCCCAAGTGGCACACGGCGGCCATCGGACCAATCACCGCAAGTTTTTTCAGGCGAGATTTGTCAAGCGGCAACGTGTGCTCCTCGTTTTTGAACAACACAATCGACTGACGAGCTGCTTCGCGCGCCAATTGCCGGTGCGCGGGGCTTTCCAAACAGGAAATAGGAATCTTGCTGTAAGGGACCTGTTCGGGCGGATCAAACTCGCCCAGCAGGAATCGGCCTGTATACGAGCGGATCAGCGAGTGGTCGAGTGTCGATTCGCTGACGAGCATTTTTCCCACGGCTTCGCCCAAATACTTCTGCAGCGTGTCGCCGCAATCGATGTCGCAGCCGGCGTTTACCGCCAGCGCGGCCGCCTCAACGTAAGTCGGCACAAAATAATGAGAGTGGCAGATGCCATGTACCGCGTCGCAGTCGGAAACCACGTAGCCGCGAAACCCCCAGCGCTCGCGCAGCAGGTCCGTCAGCAGGAATCGGCTGGCGGTGGTGGGAATGCCGTTCATCGCGTTGTAGGAACTCATGACAGTGAACACATGGCCTTCTCGCACGCAAGCCTCAAAGCCGCGAGTGTAATATTCCCAAAAACTGCGCGGGTCAATTGTTGCGGACGTCCAATAGCGGTCATCCTCCGTATCGTTGCCGATGAAATGCTTGGCGCAGGCGATGGCTTTGAGGTAGCGCCGGTCGCATCCCTGCATCCCGTGGATCGTGTAGATCGCCATCTGGCCTATCAGATAGGGGTCCTCGCTATAATTCTCCGCGATGCGGCCCCAGCGCGGGTCGCGTGCCCCCATGTTCACGGTGGGCGGCGAAAACATCGGCTGGCTCAGACCGTTCTTTTTGTGCCACGCCCAGATTTCATCCGATACCGCCGTAAAGACCCGCTCCACCAGCGAACGATTCCACGAGCATCCCATGGCCAGCGGCAAAGGGAACGACGTGACCGGTCCGACAGGACCAATGCTGAGGCCATGCAGCGCTTCACCGCCGTAATACTTGAAAGCGGGCACATGAAGGCGGGGAATGGCGGGAACCGGACCTGTAGAGCCGAACTGGGAGATTTTTTCCTCGAGCGTCATCTGGGCCACCAGGGCGGCGGCGCGCTTCCGGGCATTCTCAAAATGCTCGATTGCAATCCCCCCGGTATCCAGCGCTTCGGGCTTCTCCTCTGCCGTAGCCGGAACAGTCTCGCCCGCGGCCTCCTTTTTCCCCATCGCAACCAACGCGGCGCTCCCGACGGCCGACCCTAAAAAATCGCGCCGCGTAACCCCTGCGCGAAAGTTTTTCTCGTGTTCTGCCATGATCGTTCAACCTCCTGAATCAGAATTTCATCAAGCTCTTCCGCTCCTTGCTTCGCACCAAAATCACGCCGGGGCGGCAAGCTGGCGAATGCCACTCGAACAGTATTCTCTCCGGGCGCCGGCATGCTTTGGAGCGGATGCGACCGACGCCGGCCGAGATCATCGCTTTCGGCCAGCCGCCGAGCCTGCGCAATTTGCCGGGGCCCATTCACTTCCGTTTGAATTGTTCTCCATGCAGGGCGCCCGCACTCATCATCAGATCAAGCTTCTGCCCGATACTCAGGCTGTTCCACCACTTTGAGGTTGTTTCCTCAACCGTCTTATGTTTTCAACAGCCTTTTATCATACACGCAGTGAAGCTCTTGGGTAGACTATCGCCTGTTTTCGGGGCCGGTTTTTTCGGTGTTCACTGACACGGGAGCGGGGAGTTGGCGGCGGAGGGATAATCCGAGCGGGAAGTACTGCCGGAGGAGTGCCGGTTTTCGGGGTCTGCTACCCTTCTCAGGACGACAGGCCGCGCGAGGGAAAACCGGCAGTCATAGATCTCCGCCCCCGTAACTTCGGGCGTAGCCAGCCGGATTTCTATGTGCAGCCGCGGCCGAGTTTCAGTCTGGTGGCGGGAATTTTCTTTTGTTGGGTCGCAGGCGGAGGAGGCGGGGGCGGCGCGGCGGGTGCAGCCTCACCGGCGCCCTTGGAGGGAGCCGCGGTTCCGAAGAAATAATCGCGCAACTGTTTGGCTTGCTGATATCCGGTGGGCGAAGCGCCGGCGGTTTGCAGGCTGGTGGGCGTCATCAAGTCATACCACCAGCCATTGATCCCTTCGCGTACGGAATAGGCGTTATAGCCTTTCATGCTGAGGAGCAGTTGCGCCTGAGCGGCGTGGCCCTGGCCGGAGCCATAAAGGACGATCTTCTTTCCGCGCGAAAGCTGCTTGAGGCTATCGGGCTCAAACAACTGCGCCAGCGGAATATTGATGGCGGTAGGAATGTGGTAGTCATCGAACTTCCACGGCTGGCGGACGTCAATAAGCTGGAAATCCTGCCGCTTCTCGACGAGCCACTGGGCCAGTTCGCGCGGGGTGACGCGGTCTTTTTCCTGGACGATGTTCTGGACCAGCGCAGGAGCGTTCAAGGGCTCCGAACCCGTTCCGCGGGCAATCGTGGCGGCCACGGCCAGCACCACGCCGAGGAAGATGGCCGCGGCGGCCGCCAGGCTTTTGCCGGTCAGTTTGATTTCAGTTCTCATCGGCGTTCATCTCCTTTTGACTGCTTTCCATAGAGCCGCGCGAAAACGTTCCACGGGCCTTCACTTTTCTCCGCCGCCCAAAACGCCACAATTGCCAGCACCACGACGGCCAGAACTACAATGCCTGTGTTCAGGTTGAGCCAGGTGGGAATGGTCAAGGTTCCCAGATGCCCCGAGAGGTTGAAACTGGTAATGTGCGGGACTGTCACGCCGAACAGGAAGATTCCAGCCAGAATCCCAACGGCAAATAGCAGAGCGTCGATTTTTCCGATGGCGACCGCCACCGCAGAGGTGCCTGGTCAATAGCCGCCGATGATGAATCCCGCGCCCAGCAAAAGCCCACCCACGAGTTGCGGCCAGATATAGGTCGGCGGCACGAAGACTTGGCTCATATCCAGCCAGCCGACAAAGCTGAGATAGGCGATTCCGAGCATGGCGACCACGATGGCCGAAAACATTACCTTAAGGACGGCAGAATCCTTGAAAAAAAACTGCGCTGTCAGCTTGTGCGCACTCGAAAATCCCGCTCTTTCCAGAAAGAACCCGAAAAAGAAACCCAGCAGAAGGGCCACCGCCAGGTAGGTTGTCAGTGAAAAGGTTGAAAAGTAGGGAGCGCTCATAACCAATACCTCCGCATAAAGTAGGCTCCAATGAACCCTGCGGCAAAAACCGCGAGCATGAAAACCCAGGCGCCGACCGCGAGCACGGCTCCGCCGGAAAGCGCCAGGCCGCTGGTGCATCCGCGGGCAAGCCGCGCGCCGTAGCCTGTCAGAATTCCTCCGCCGAGGGCCAGCGCGTAGCGCGTGCGCCGTGAAATCCGGGGGCCTTTATCCACGGCGATTCGGACGCGGCCCGCCAGCCAGCCGGAAACAAACCCTCCGATCATCGCGCCAAATATCTCGAAAACCAGGAAGGCGATTAATGGCGATTGGCCGGGCTGGACGTAATTGCTCCAATAAGAACTGTGAGCTGCGTAGTTCGGCGCCACCCAGGCAAGAATGGCGACAAGATAGCGGGTGAAAGCGCCGGATGCGCCCAGGCCCTGGCCCATCAGCACAAAAGTGGCGAGCAAGGTGAGGCCCAAACCGGCGCCTGCCACATAAGGCGGCCAGTACTCCGGCGCGCGAAATATTCTCTTAAATGTCCAGGCCCCTTCGCGCTTCGCTTCGGTTCTTTCTAGCGGACACTTGGCTGCTACGCTTCCGGCTCCCGCGACGGGCGGCGCAACCCCGCTTGATCCGGAAGCGCCCTGAAGTTCCAACTTCCAGGCTTCTTCCTGCATTTTGACCTCTCTCCACCATTTGAAATGGTGCCTGTAGGCGTAGAGTTCGCTCACCATGCCGGTGATCATCGAAAAGAATGCCGGCTTCTCTTCCGGAAATACGGCGCCCATGTATACGTGAATCATCAGCCCGGAAAGCACCAGGCCGACCGCAACAAAATGCAGGACCACCGCCCAGGCCACCGTCATGGTGCTGATCAGGTGCAGAGCCATCACCAGGCCCGTGAGCATAATCACCGGAATCGCCAGGTAGACGAGCCAGGCAAACAGTTTCTGCCCGGCGTTGTAAAGCCCCTGCGGGGGCAGAGGCTCATGGTTGCGGCCCATCACCCGCAGGAAACGAGCCTTCAGCCAGCGCACGTCGTCGGCATCGAGGCAGACTTCCTCGTTTTGGAAGAGAATGCATTGCAGGGCCAGAAACTTTCGCCAGGCAGGCTGCTCGTGGATCCGCACGCCGTGCAGAACACTAGTCCGCACGTAAGTTCGGAACCCGAAGGTAACATAGACCGCAAAGACGATCACCCAGGTGACCCCGACCGCGATGTGGAACCGGAGCATGTTGGCCCGGGAGCCGAAGAAGGTTGTCACCATGTTGATGTACCAGTAAGGGGCAACGCGAAAATAGGGCGAAGCGATCAGCGCGGCGCCGGTCGAAAGCTCAAACAGCCACACGACGGCATTGAACCAGTGGAGCAGCATGATTGCCACGTGGTGCTTCTTGATCTGCCGTCGGGACATCGCCTCCGCCTGCTCGACGGTCAGCGGAGCGGGCGTGAGTGGCAAAGATTGAGCCCCCATAATCGTTCCTCCTATTTCTCGAACTCTTCTTCGCCCACCTTCAGTTGGTGGAAGAATGCGACGGCTTGGCCCAGAAACGTGGCGCCCACGGCGGCGAGGATAAACGGCTTCAGGTAGCCGCGCCAGATCTCGCCCGGTGCGAGCAGCCGCGGACGATGAGGCGGAAAGGTGGCAAGAACCAGATCCACATTCTCTTTCTTGCCCAAGTAATAGACGTTGGGCCCAATCGCTACCTCAGGCGTTTCAAGCCGCCGGGCACCTTGTTCGTAAACCATGTTGAAGACTTCGCTCTTCGGGTCTTCCAGATTGCCAAAGAACTTTGCGTGGGCGGTGCAGGTGAGGACGCACGCCGGTTCCTGCCCGCGTTCGAGACGCGGGGAGCAGAAATCGCACTTGTCGGCCTTTTTGATTGTGGGGCTGATGTAGCGGGCGCCATAAGGACACGCTTCCAGGCAATAGCCGCATCCGATGCACAGGTTGCGGTCAATGTGCACAATGCCGTTCTCGGCCTGGTAGGTGGCGCCGGTCGGGCAAGCCTTGGTGCAGGCGGGGTGGTCACAATGATTGCATTGCGCGACGTAAAAGCTCGAAACGAGATCCGGGAACACGCCGGCCACACCCGTCGCGTGAACGTGCGTGCGCGCAAAACCCGTGGGAACTTCCCATTCCGAGTTGCACGCCACCGTGCAGGCCTGGCAGCCCACGCATTTCCTGAGGTCTGTTACCATGGCGTAGCGCGCCATCGGTTTTGCTCCACTGTAACGGCGCTCTACCGAGCGCCGGGAATCGCCGGTGGGGACACCGGCGTTACAACTTGACTACCTTTACGAAGTTCACTCGCATTCCTGTTCCGCCCATGATGGGATCGACCTTAACGCGAGTCATCAGGCCGGCATCCGAAGCGCCGCGGTGATAGGCGAGTTTCAGCCGCCGGGACTCGTGTCCGAACCCGTGCACCATGTACAGGCAATCGCGGCGGATGCCTTTGGTAATGCTCACTCGAATGGGCAGGCTTTTCGCGCCATCCTGGTTTTCGAGCACGACTTGCTGACCTTCGGCAAGTCTTAAGTCGCGAGCCGCGTCCTCATTGATCCAGGCCACATTTTCGTCCATCAGAGCGTCCAGCCAGGCGTTGTTCTGGCTGCGCGCGAAGGAATGAACCGGCGCCCTGCCATAAAGCAGCCGGAAGTAGCCGACGGGAGGTTCACCGACCGGCGCATAACGGGGCAGAGGATCAAACCCCAGTTGCTTGAGCAGAGGCGAGTAAAGCTCGATTTTGCCGCTCTGGGTCGGAAACAGCGGACCATCTTCCGGCAAGCGTTCCGCAATGTACGGCCGGCCCGGAAAAGCCACCGCACCGCGGGTAAGGAGCGTATCGATGTTGACGCCCAGCGGCTGGACCAGAGTCGCAAGGTGCTCTTCAGGCGTCTTCCAGGGAAAGTAGGCTTCCAGTCCCAGCCGATGCGCCATTTGCAGCGTAATCCACCATCCCGGCTTCGATTCGTATAGCGGCTCGACGGAAGGTTGCCGGATGGCGATATAGGGCTGCTTGGCGCTCAAGGCAATCTGCGGCATGTCGTACCGCTCCAGGTAAGTCGCCTCGGGCAGCACCAGATCGGCGTAGTAGGTCTGCTCCATGGGCAGAACGTCGACCACGACCATTAAATCAAGTTTCCGAATGGCCTCGAGAGTGTGAGGCCGCTGGGGAATGCTTTCCAGAACGTTCTGGCCGTAAACAATCCACGCCTTGATGGGATAGGGCTTGCCGCTCACGGTGGCATCGACCAGGCCGTTGGTGACTCCTTGCTCTTCAGAAGCCAGCGGGAAACGCGTCCCCGCGCCATCCGCCCGCTCGCGCTTCGGTGCGGGAAAAGCGGGCGTACGGAACTCTCCTGTCTTGATCGCTGTAGGAAGAAAGATTCCGCCTTTTTGCCCCCAGCTTCCCAACAAAGCCGTGAGGATGGCCATGGCCCGCGCGCGCTGAGTGTCATCACCGTACCAGGTGGTATGCCGGCCGGGATGCAAGGCAACCGCCGGTTTAGCCGCCGCCATGGCGCGCGCCGTGGCACGAATCTTGGCCGCCGGAAGCTCTGTGATGGTTTCCGCCCATTCGGGAGTGAACTCTTTCACGTGCGCGGCAAGTTCCGGAAACCCTTGCGCGTAGCGGGAAATGTATTCCTTGTCGTAGCTTTCTTCCGTGATCAGGACATGCATCCAAGCCAGCAACAGCGCGGTGTCGGTCCCGGGCCGAATAGGTAGCCACCAGTCGGCTTTCGCCGCCGCGGTGGAAAACCGCGGATCGACAACAATCAGTTTGGCTCCGCGTGAAAGTCCATCGGCAAAAGCCGTGACCTGCGACGTAAAAATGTTCTCGCCAATGTGCGTTCCGATCAGAACGATCAGCTTGGATTCTTCCAGATCAACCGGCTCCGGCGATCCCAGCCCCTGGCCGAAGGTCAGCGCATAGCCCACCTCACGCGGGCCGCGGCATTGCGCGAAGGCGGGCTCGGCGATATTGTGCGTTCCGTAGGCTCGCATCAAGGTATGGAAAAAAGCCGACGCGACGCCATGCGGGAAAAACGCCACGCTTTCAGGACCATATTTCTGTTTGAACTCAGTGAGACGTCCGGCGAGGAAATCCAGCGCCTGGTCCCAGGAGACCTGCTTGAATTTTCCTTCCCCGCGCTCGCCCACGCGCAGCATCGGATATTTCAAACGGTCGGGATCATAAAGAAGCTTGGGCCCGGCGTTGCCCTTAGCGCAGAGCCGCCCTTTGGTCAGCGGATGGCTGGGATTGCCCTCAAGCTTCAACACCTTGCCATGGGCCACTTCCGCCAGCACGCCACAGCGCCAAAAGCACATCTCGCAGTTGGTGGCAATGGTTTCGACTCGTGTGGTACCGCGCCAGCCCGGAGGATGCTCGGCGCTTTGGGCAGGAGCAGTCCCGAGGGTTGTTACAGCCCCCAGAAGGGATGAACTCCTGATGAAATCGCGCCTTGTGAGCTTAGGACTCATCCGAACTCCCTTCACACCTAAATCACGCGCATAAATAACATGAATAAAGCCTGGAGGTCACAGCCGACAATGAGGTATGTCACTCGACTGTGTGATGCACATCACTCCAACAAGAGTTCCCGCCGTTTATCGTTGAAAGCCGGAAATGGCGGCAGGGCTTTCTGCCGTGTTTGGGGACCGGTGGATGCCAAGGGAAGGCAGATGCTTTTAGGAGGCTGTGATTTTAAGCATGAGAAACGAGAAGGAATGGACATCGCCGATTCGCCACGCTTTTCTCAGCGAGCGGGGGGTTCTGGGTTTTGCCTGGGTCGGCGGAGCACTTTTATTTGTGGCACTTACGGGCCTTTTGATCTGGCTGCTGCCCTTCAGCGTCAGCGCCCAGATGGCGGTACTGTTCCACACGGCGCTTGGACTGCTGGTACTCGTTCCTTTCGCGCTCTGGCAACTCAGCCACTGGCTGGCCACCCGCAAAAAGCCGCGCGCCGCGAGAAAGATCAGCGCTTACGCGGGATTCTGGTTGCTGGCCGTGAGTACGGTAGCTGGCATCATCATTACCTGGCAGGCGTTTTTTGAGGTCGTCGTCAGCCACGGCTGGGCGGAAATTCATCTCTGGAGCGGGGTACTGGCTCTGCCGTTTCTCGTCTACCACGTTTTGCCGGTCAAGCAGGAGAACGTTGCCGCAAATGGGTTGCCGGTCGTAGTCCCCTCGCAAGATTACGGGCCTGCCCGCCGCCGCACGTGGAAGCATGTTTTTGGCGTGGCTGCGGCGCTTTGCGCGTTGCTCGTGGCCGGGACATTGGCTTACCGCGCGCCATCATTCAAGAATTATCGACCGCCTGCGAGCTTCAAGGCGGCGCCAGGACCAAATCCGTTTGCTCCGAGCCACGCTGAAACCACAATCGGCGGCCCGGTCGCGCCCGAGACCATTGCCGACTCGCGCTCCTGCGGGGCGTCGGGATGCCACACTGCGATTTACAAGGATTGGCAGGCAAGCGCTCACCGTTGGTCGGAAGAAGATCAGTTTTTTCAAGAGGTTCGCAGCGCCACTACCCAAGTGCAGGGGATCAAATCCACAGAGAAATGCGGCGGTTGCCATGCTCCGGTTTCGATGCTTTCCGGGTACAAAGACCCGCGGCTGGGGAAAAACATTCCCGGCTACAAAGAAGGCGACTCCTGCATCGTCTGCCACGCCGTGCGCCATGTGGACGAGCGCGGAATCGGAAGTTACGTGCTGGGCATCCCGAAGCCGTATCTTTACGAATACAGCAAGGCCCGCTATGCAATTGCGGTCAATCACTTTTTGATTCGCGTTTATCCCGCGCAGCACGACCGCGATTACAACCTGAAGATTGCCCGCCAGGCCGAGTCGTGCGCTCCATGCCACAAGGAATTTGACGTGGTGGGCAAGTATCCCGGCCTTCTGCAAGTCGAAACTCAGTATGACGACTGGAAGCACAACAAGTGGAACACCAATCCCGACCCGGCCAAGCGGTTGCGTTGCCAGCAGTGTCATATGTTCTACCAGAGCGTGGCGCGCCGCGCCGAAGCTGATCCATATGACTTGGAGGCTGGGCTGGGACTCAAATACCACAACCATCGCTTTGCCGCCGCCAATCAATACATGCCTCTGGCCATATCCTCGCCCGGCGCCGAGGAGCAGGTTCGCGATGTGAAGAAATGGCTGACGGGCGAGCGGCTGGTGCCGGAAATTCAAAAAGTCTGGCCGCGCGGTCCCATTGTCCCGATAACGATCAAAGCGCCGGCATCTGCGGAGCCGGGCAAACAGCTTAATTTACAGGTCGTCTTGACCAACGAAAAGGCCGGTCACAGCTTTCCTACCGGGCCACTCAACGTGGTGCGAGTCTGGATTGAATTGGACGTACGCGACCAGGCGGGAAGGGAAATTTTTCATTCCGGAGGGCTCGACGGTGAGAACCACGTTGAGGCCGGGTCCTATGTCCTCCGCCCGATTGCCATCACGGAAGGCGGACAGTCGATCATGACGGCGGACATCTGGCACCCCCAGGGTCCCAACTACCGTCCGGCAATCTCTCCCGGCAAATCAGAATCCTTTGAGTACCATTTCCAGGTGCCAAGAGGCGCAACGGGGCCGCTCGCGGTGAAGGCTCGCCTCCGGTACCGCAAAGCCAATCAGTTTTTCATGAATGCCGTTTATCCTCACGAGCACCGAGAGCCTCCGATCACGGACGTCTCTTCGGAATCCGTAGAAATTCCAATTGCAATCAGCACTGCCACAAGGGCGGCAATCTCGACTCGACCCATCGTGCGGATACCCGCAAGTAAATAATACGAGGCGAGCAACCAGCTTTGCAGGATCGTTCAGGATGCGCTGAACGATTCGATCGCCCATAAGCCTGCTTATAGCAGCGACTTTTTCCCGTGTCTGGATCGCTGCGAAGAAATATGAAAAATACTCATTGACAAGAGTAGAGGGTGATGATACTCAATAGCCAGGGAGGTAGTTCTTATTTTCAGTATCGCTGAATTCTTCAACGCGGGGTAGTCGCACACGTAGGAAATTTACAGTCTTTTAGCACGGTGGGGATTATCAAGAAACACAACAACTGAGCACTTTTCAGTATCACCGAGCGCGTCGGGGCACGGCTAGTCAAGCAAGTAAAAACAAGGAGGAATGACAGATGGCGAAAAGTATTTTCGCGTCCAGGGTAGAAGTGTCTCGGCAGCTATGCTTCTTTGCACTACTTTGTCTGACCACGGCGGTTGGAGCCTGGGCTCAATTGATCCCCACGGGTTCGATTACGGGCACGGTGAAAGATCCCAAAGGCGGGGTGGTTCCCGGCGCTGCGATTACCGTCACCAACACTGCAACCGGCATCGTCAAGACAACCAAGACAAACAGCACCGGCGATTTCCTGGTTCCGGACCTGCTGCCCGGAACGTATCGCGTCGAGGCTCAAATGGCAGGTTTTAAGAAGATCGCGCAGGTGGGGACTGTCCAGACAGGCGGATCCACTACGTTTGACCTGACACTGCAGCTTGGGAGTACTAAACAAACGGTGGAGGTATCAAGTCAAGCGCCCTTACTCCAGGCAACCACGAGCGCTTTGACGACCACGGTTGATAATCGCGCGATTGTGAACCTGCCCTTGCAGGGCAGAAATCCGCTGCTGCTGGCAAGGCTCAGCCCCGGCGTGGTGCAGACGTTCAATCCGGGACCTAGCGGGGTGAACGTCAATGCCATGAACCAGTCTTCTTACTTTACCAGTAACGGCGCCTGGGACCGTGATAACAGTTTTATGATCGACGGCGTCCCAGACAATTTAACCGACCGTGTGGGATACATTCCCCCCGTGGCTGACACGGAGAACGTCACAGTGCTGACCAACGCCTTGGATGCCCAGTATGGCCAGGGCGCGGGCGCAACCGTGATCGTGACCACAAAGAGCGGCACCAATCAGTTTCACGGCACAGCCTATGACTTTCTCCAAAACAGCGCATTGAACGCCAACGGCTTTTTCGGCAACTTCGAAGGCCTGCAGAAGCTCCCCCTTCACTATAACCAATTTGGGGGTGCGATCGGAGGCCCCATCATCCACAACCGAACCTTCTTTTTCTTTAACTACGAAGGCATCCGGACTTCAAATACTTCCGCGGTGCTCGGAACGGTTCCTACGCTCCTTCAGCGGCAAGGCAACTTTTCACAAACTTATGATAGCAAAGGGAACCTGATCCAGATCTACAATCCTTTTTCAACCCGGCCCGATCCGAACAATCCGGGAAGCTACATTCGCGATCCGTTTTCGGGTAACATCATCCCCACGTCCATGATCAATTCCGCAAGCGCCGGCGTGCTCGCCTTACTTCCTCTTCCCAACCGGACAGGTCTTATCACGGGTGCGCAGAACTATGCGACGAGCATCACCAACAGCACGCCCATGAATGATTACACGATCCGGGTCGATCACCAGATCAATGATTACAACCGGGTTTTCGTGCGTTTTTCCAAGGAACGAACGGATCAAATAAACTCTCGCCTTTACCCGAAGCTGCCCGCAGCCAATAGCATGAACCAACAGATTTCCGTGGGTTTGGGCTACAGCCATATCTTCTCGCCGACCTTGGCCTTGGACGTTGCCTTGGGTTGGGAAGGCTGGCAGAATCCTGGCTTCACGCCAACATTCGACATGTCGTCCCTGGGTTTTTCGTCTTCCTTCATCGGCCTGCTGCCCGGGCAAACTGTACCTTCGATCAGCATTGCCGATATGGGCAGCTTCGGCTACGGGACCTTCGGGTATCACGACACCGATCCCACGTGGGGGTTCAACGCGAACATGAGGAAAATGTTGGGCATCCAGAGCATCAAGTGGGGTTTTCAGTTCCAAGTTAAGCAAGATAATTCCGGGATTAACGGCGACACCGGCACCTACAGCTTTAGTCGCAGTTACACGCAAGGCCCGGACCCGTCAACCTCAGGCCCCGATGTGGGTTACGGCACGGCCTCTTTCCTGCTGGGTACCATGGACAATAGCAGCTACTTGCAGTCTGCCAGCAGTGAAGCGACCACCGCGCCGTACTACGGGGCTTACTTGAATGACGATATCCGCGCCACGAGCCGGCTGACTCTGAATCTCGGTGTGCGGTGGGAAGTTTGGCTGCCGGCGACAGAGCGCTTCAACCATCAGAATGCCGGCTTCGCTTTCGATACGCCTAATCCGATTGCGCCGCAAGCCATCGCCAACTACACGGCGAATCCTATTCCGGGCAACATTTTGCCCCCCGATCAGTTTCACGTGAACGGCGGCCTGCTGTTTGCTACGGCCAGTGGCCGGCGCTGGGGCAGAACATACTGGAACGACTGGAGCCCGCGGGTTGGCTTTGCATACAAGATTAACAATAAGACCGTGATGAGGGGTGGCTTCGGATTCTTCCGATCGATGTTCTGGACCAGTTTCGCCCGGCAAACGGGCTTCAACAGCAGTACTTTTGCCGTGGGCAGCTTGAACGGTATCAATCCCACCAATCTTTTCAATAATCCCTTCCCCGAGGGCTTTACCCCGATTACCGGTTCCAGCCTGGGATTGATGACGGATCTGGGAGGCAGCTACGGGTTTCTGGACCAGAACGCCCAACCGGGTTACAACGCCCGCTGGAACTTTGGCTTCCAACGGCAAATCACTCCCAGCACACTGCTCTCCGCGTACTACGTCGGCGAGACGGCCGTCCATTTGCCCCTGGGAAGCGGGGGTCAGATTTTCACGCCCGCGGGCAATGCTGAACAGGATTACCAACTCAACTACTTGCCCGCCAAGTATCTCTCCCTGGGCGACAGCCTCTACAACCTCGTTCCGAACCCGTTCTACGGCCTGATTTCCACGGCGGGTTTCAACGGGCCCACGATTCACGAAGGCCAACTCCTTTTGACCTATCCGGAATTCGGGGGCCTCGACGACGCCCGGAGGACTGGTGGCATGAGCTACTATCATTCGCTGCAGATCACGGTGGACAAGCGCTACTCGAACGGACTGTCTCTGTTGGGCGCCTACACATGGTCGAAATCGATCGACCGTTACCGGTTTATCAACGCCAGCGATCCCGGCCCCAGCAAAATGATCGGGTATTATGACGCGCCCCAGCGGTTCACCCTGGGCGCAGTGTACGATCTTCCTTTTGGCCACGGCCAAGCCTGGGGTTGGAAAAGCGGGGTGGGTGACGAGATAATCGGGGGCTGGCGGCTGAGCGTCAACGGAGTCTTCCAAAGCGGCCTCCCAATCTCGCTGAATGCGCCGGTGATTCTGACGGGAGTAAATCCCACACTCTCGGCAGGCCGCCGGGGCCGGCTCGATTGGTTTAATACGGCCGCTCTTACCACATTGCCCACATTTTCGCTGCGCGCCGCGCCCTGGGAAATCGCCAGCTTGCGCGCTGATGCAATCAACAACTGGGACACGGCACTGATGAAGAACTTTCGCCTGACCGAGCGCTTCGGTCTGGAATTCCGATGGGAGATGTACAATGCTCTCAATCGGGTTCAATTCTGTCCCCCGGACGTTAATCCTGCCAGTAGCACATACGGCACTATCGGTTGCCAGGCCAACACGCCCAGGGAAATGCAGATGGCGTTGAAGCTCAACTTCTAATCGGAGGTTTTTAAGCTACAGAAGGTTCGAGAATGTGAGTTAAGGTAATGGCTGGCAGCGCAAGCCGCAATGGAGCCATGCGCTGCCAGCTACAACGCCAGACTCAGCGAAACGACACCCCTTCCCCAGCAAAAACCACCTCATGGCAGCGCGGCAAGTTGGAGAAAAGATAATTTAAAAGGTACCGCCTTTATCGAGGGCCCAAGGTTTATCACTCGTCGCCAATCTCTCTTTTATCTTGCACAAAAAGACTTCAACGTCTATTCTTTCTCTCCATCTGAACTCTTATGAATGTGTGATTAGGGGGTAAGATGGCTTCGGAACTTCCAAAATACCTGCAAGCGTCGGTTTCCAACCCTCTGAGCAAGCGGGTCCCCTGGTACAAAAGCACTGCACCTGCGTACGCGGGGATTTTCTTGTGGGTGGGATTCTATTTGGGGCTGTCCGCGCCCACGCTCAGCCAAACTACCCCCGCGGTCTGCCTGGCCGGGCTCTTAGTAGCGGGTCTTCTGTGTTTTGGACTCTACTACTATGCACCTGCCATGCTGGGCATGTTGACTGGACGGCCGCTTTATATTGTCGGAACCTCCACGTTCGGCGTGAAGGGCGGGTATCTGATGCCCGGCCTGCTGATGGGATTCCTGCAGTTGGGCTGGTTTGCGGTGGCCACGTACTTTTCCACCGATTACATCATGCAGGGACTTGACGCCCATTCCAAAGGATTGTTTGTAGCGATTGCGCTTGTGTGGGCTTATGGGTTGGCCTGGGTATCGATCAAAGGGATTTCGTACGTTGCGCGCCTTGCCCAGTTTCTGAATTGGGTGCCGCTTTTCATGATTGTGGTCGTCTTTTGGGCTAACAAGGACGGAATCGCTGCCTATCATCCCCCCAAAAACGATGCCTGGGGCGGCTTTCTGACAATGCTCGCCATGGTGATCGGCTTCTTTGCCACCGCCGGAGCGGCAGGGGCTGACTTCGGCACAAACAGCAGGAACCGCCGCGACGTATTCCTGGGCGGCCTGACGGGAATCGCTTTGGCTATTCTGGTGGCGGGGGGATTGCCGGTTCTTTCTGTGGCGGGACATCTCGGGAAAATTGGGGACGCATCGGATTTCACTTACGCGGCAACCATCCGCGGCGTAGGGAGCTTGGCGCCGGTGATGTTTTTCCTCTTTGCCGCTGCTTCGCTAGCTCCCACAACGTTTTGCACATTTATTGCCGGCAATAGCTTTGAAACCATGTTGCCGAAAATCCCGCGCGCGGTTTCCACTCTGGTAGGTGCAACCATCGGCGCGGCTCTGGCCATCACCGGGGTAGCCCAAAACCTGATCGGTTTCTTCCAGATTGTGGGCGCTTCCTTCGGTCCCATTTGCGGGGCAATGGCTGCCGATTACCTGCTGGCGGGGCGGAAATGGTCCGGGCCGCGCACGGGGATCAACTGGGCCGGATATATTGCCTGGGCGGTGGGATTCGTGGTGGGCATTCTCAATCAAATTCCCGGAGTGCCCGCAAGCTGGGTGCAAGCCGACCGTCCGGCGGTTCTTTTCTCCTTTATCGTGGGCTTCGTTATTTACCTCATCCTTGCAAAGGCGGGACTGCAGCCTGCCCTGATTCCTCAGACAGATTTGCAGACGGCACCGGAAGCATAGAACTGCAATCCCCGGGAATTGCCTTTCCCCCGGATGCCGAGGAACAGAAAAAACCTTGCCGATGCCTCGCCCCAGCCGTTCGTGATAAATTGGAGTTTTTGCACCGGGGTCTGGCGGCGGGCGATGCGACACGACATCTCCAAAAAGCTTGCGGTTGTAGCGTGGCTCTTGCTTTTGCCTGGGCTTGCGCAGGCCGAGGCTCTGGTCCGGGCGGTCACCGACAAAACCAGTTACAACGTTGGCTCGCAAGTTTTGATGCGGCTCGTGCCGGCGCCTGGGGCTGCGGTCCCTCTGGACGTAGTCTTTGCGCCAACGGTACGTTACGCGGGAGAATCGAGGCCGGAATTTACTACCCCATCCTCCGAAGTCTGGAGCCTTCCCACGGGCTCGGCCGGCGGCTCTTATTCCCCCCTATGGACAATTCCAGCAAACGCCAGGACCGGGCGCTATGAAATTGACCTGGTTGGGTACGCCAAGGTCTCAGGGCAAATCGTTATCAAGGTTCACCAGGCAGGCTCCTTTGCAGTGCATCGCAAGCTGGTCAAGGTCGAGAGCATAAAGCTCGGAAAAACCTTTTATGTGCCGGGCGACCCTGTCGCTTGCAACATAACCTTAAAAAACCTTACCGACCATTCGCTTCACGGCCTGCGCGTCGAGTTCTCAAACCGTTACTGGCCGTGGATCGCCGGACCCGCTCAGCAGGCTGCAGCCAGCATTGTGACGGTGGCGGCAGATTTGTCACTCGCCGCCGGCTCAGAGCGGGTTATTCATTCTTCCCGGGTTGCCGTCGCGCCAGCGGTCACGGAGCCTGCCGTGCACCAATACGGCGTGGTGGTCTGGGACCACGACCGGAAAAATGTCTTGGACATCGCGTTCAGCCGGCTGGTCTTTATTCGGCCGCCGGGAGTTGATTCGCCCGAGCCTTACCCGCTGCAATACATGTACACGAAGCTCAGCGACGTGAACACGACGAGCTATCGCCACTTCTATCCACCCGGCCTTAATTCAGGTGCTGTCCGGTTTGACTCCAGCCACACAATGTTTGTTCCGGGACGCGACGCAACGATCAAGTTTTCCGTCGGGAACCCCGGAACGACCCCGTGGAAGCAGATTTCCGTCGTGGCGCGCTTGCTCGGCCCGGAAGGCAAGGAAATTGAAAGGAAGACTCTCGCCGAGCGTCGCGACTTGCTGCCGCACGAAGCTCCTATGAGGGAAAGCGTAACCTTTGCTTTGCCTGGTTCGCCCGGCCTCTACCATGCCGAAGTCACACTCCGGGATCCTTCGGGAAACGCTGTCGCGCAAAGCGAGCTCGATATAGGGGTTAACTCACTGCCTAAATCCATATTAATTTTCTGCGCGCACGAGGATGACGAGGGAGGCTGGACGGGATTGATCCGGGCGGCGGTGGAGAATCACATTCCCATCCACTTTGTTTACTTCACCAGCGGAGACGCCGGGTCCTGCGACCTGTATTACGAGCACTCATGCAGTCCCGCGGAGGCGATGAACTTCGGCGAGCTGCGGATGGCGGAGACGCGGGCGGCGCTTGGACACTTGGGCGTGGGAAAACGGGATATCTATTTTCTGGGATTGCCTGACGGCGGTTCCGGAGAAATCTGGTATCACCACCTTGATCCCGGCAATCCTTACCTTTCTGTCTTGCTGGCCTGTGACCACGCGCCTTATCAAGACGTCTTTCAGCCCAACCTGCCTTACGCGCGAAAGTCGGTTGAGGCCGCAGTGAAAGCCCTTATTATGAAGTTCCATCCGCAGGTCATTGTGACCGCGCATCCACCGGCCGAAGGGCACATCGATCATATTGTAAATGGTTATTTTGTGGTCCAAGCGCTCCAGGAGTTGGTGAGGGAACATGCCCTCTCGCCCGCAAACGTTAAGGTCTATGTCGACAGGGTCTATGATCGCAAGACTTTGCCTCCCACTCCGTACCACTATGCGAAGCGCGTTTTGTATGTTTCAGGCGAAGTGATGGCGCTAGGCCAAGAAGCAAACTGGTTTTATCAGTCGCAAGGCGGGAACCGGATGGAGGGAAATATACAGGACTTTGATCAGCTTCCCCGCACACTAGTTTACCGACAGGTGTTAGACTGGAGAAAACACGAAGGATGGAACGAGAAGCCTTGAGCGCGGATTCGGAAAACTCAAAGAAGGAAGGGTCATCCATGGCTGAATCACCTAACACAGAGGGGACGACGCCACCCGCGGGTTATCCAGATGAACCCTTTGCGTGTCCTCACTGCGGCCAGATGCTGGCGCCTTCCGTCCGGGTGTGCGCTTCCTGCAAGCAACCGATCGATCCGAGCCAGATCGCGCGACCGGCTGTTTCGATTCCGATTGCCGAGCAAGTAATTCCTTTGCCGCAGAAAGAGGTGGCACGGTTTTCCTGGAGCATATTTTTTGCAGTATTGGGAACCTGGTTTATTGTGGCCGTGGCTCTTCAGCGCTTTGTGGGTTATGAACCGAGCCAGTTTGTGCTGGGGGGCGTGGTGCTGATTTCTTCTGCCTGGATCCTTTACGATGCCCGTAAAAAAGGCATTCCCAAAGCACTCCGCTGGGGTGTGGGTTCGCTGTTACTTTGGATTCTTATTTTCCCTTGGTACCTGAGCCGCCGGAGAACCCCGCAAGCTGCTTGCCCTTTCATCGAGGGAGAATCGGGCCGGGTGGCCAGGACTTTGCTGTTCATCCTTCTCGTGTTCTTTTTGCTGAGTGCGGTGATGCTGCTTCTCAGGGGCCCCGCACATCATTGAAAAGGAATTGCCCGACTGTGGGTTCTACAAATGGCGGCCACGGTTGGGAATGTGCCGACCGCGCTACCGGCTCGCCAAAACCCAACGGCATCACAAGGGAACAGCACGGCAGGAGGTCAGTCGAGCCTGTCAGTGGCGGCCTTTTCCTGACTGAGCGCTGCGCTCATCATCCCCATCGTGGCCGCCAGCCAAGGTATGACCTCTGCGCATATCTCGTCTGCCAGTTGCGGTGAACGCAGATTCTTGGAGACAAGGAAAACCGGAACACCCTCGGAGAGCACGGTGTTCCATTTTGCGCTGAATAGGTCTCCATGGGTTACGCTATTGAAGTCCTGGGTGAATCCCTTCATGGATGCAAACGCACCGTTTAGCAACTTGTCGTTCAAGTACTCCACCATTTTTTGAGACCAGGACGACGCCTGTGGTCCCATCCTTCGTTCCAAATCCCCAGCGCATCGTGATTATGGAACAGGTACAACATTGTTACCGCACGTTCCACGAAAGGCCGGATCAAAACTTTCGCGCCGAACAGATATCCTTGACGAATTAGTTCGCGAATTGACAATCCCAGGCTTATTGTCTGAGGCACCAATATGCACAACGCACGCTGGAAATCCGACAGTCCTCGATCATGAGAGGCGGGAGCACACTTCGAGTTCAATTCTAGGCAAGAACAAATGAGGTTATCGAATTGGAGTAATAGCTCACGACCCAAGTATGGCTCGTCATCTGGTGTAAAAACCGGCGCTGACATGCACATCCTCCGCTGCCGTATATTATATTACAGCCGCTACCGCCTCCACTGCCGAGCTCTTTCCTTGTTAAACACTTCCGGCTTCATGCTCTTCATGACCGGCCAGAGCGCCGTCCGAGGCCTTGCAGACGTAGATCTCGGCGTCCAGCGCCAGCGCTTTGCGGTAGCCTTCCTTTACCGCTTCCGCAAAGGAGTCCGCTGCATCGGCTCGAACCAGATTCACCGTGCATCCGCCAAAGCCTGCCCCGGTCATCCGCGCTCCCAGGACACCGGGTTGCTTTCGGGCCAATTCCACCAGAACATCGAGTTCCTTAGAGCTTACCTCGTAATCTTCGCGCAGGCTCTCGTGGGAGGCATTCATGAGTTCGCCGAACCGCTCGAGATCCCCTTTTTCGAGAACTTCAACAGCCTCAAGAACGCGGTGGTTTTCACTGATCACATGCCGGGTGCGCTTCAAGAGCACTTCCGTCAAGCTGTGTCTCGCAACCTCCAAGTCCGCCAAATCAATTTCACGGAGCGAATTTACCGCCAAGCCGGTGGTTCGCAATTGCGCCACGGCTTGCCGGCACTGCTTCAGCCGGATTTCGTATTCTGACGAGGCGAGCGCCCGCCGGACACCGGAATTGCAGACGACGATCTTGACGTTCCCGTGGAGAGGAACGTGGCGATAAGCGAGATCCCGGCAATCGAGAAAGAGCGCGTGATCCCGCTTGCCCAAAGCGCAGATGAACTGGTCCATGATCCCGCAGGGAACATTGACGAACTCGTTTTCCGCTCTCCGGGCGAGCCTCGCGACTTCAAGCGGCGCAAGTTTTAGGTCAAACAATTTCATCGCAAGCGCCACAGCTCCGACTTCGACGGCCGCGGATGAGCTGAGCCCGGCTTCCCGCGGTACGTTTCCGCCAAAAACCACGTCAGAGCCTTTCACGTGATAGCCTTCGGCTTCGAGAAACTTGAAAACCCCACGCAGATAGTTGCTCCAGGGATGCTCGCTATCCTTTTGAATGGCGTCGAGGCTGAATTCAACTTGATCCTGAAAATCCAACGAGTGGACGCGCACCAAACGATCCTCGCGGCGTCGAGCGGCAAATTCGATGGTACGGTCGATGGCCGCCGGCAGGACAAAACCGTCATTATAGTCCGTGTGCTCGCCGATCAGGTTCACCCGTCCCGGGGCGCGGACGACCGCGTCCGGCGAGGCTCCGAAAATCTTGCCAAAGACTTCCTCGATCACACTGTCCCTCCTAGGCGCGAGAGGATTGGGCGACTTCGCGGCGCGTCATGGGCGGCGTCGCGGAAAGTTCACCCGCTTTCTCCTCAGCTAATGAATCGTTCAAGAACGTGCCAGCTCCGGTTTCAACACTGGCCAGATATTTCAGTTTCTCCTTGCTGCGATGCGGGGGATAGAACTCAATATGGAAGTGATAATAAGGGTAGTGGCCGCGTGTGGGTGCTTGGTGCATGAGCATCATGTAAGGAAACGACATCTGGAAAAGATGATCGTACTTCAGGGTCACCCATTTGAGGATTTCCGCCAGCGCCTTTTCCTCCGAGGGCCTAAGCTGGTCGAGCGCGTCCAGATGCCGCCGGGAGTAGATATGCACCTCGTAGGGCCAGCGCGCATAGAACGGCACGAAAGCGGTGAAATCGCGATTCTCCGCCACAACGCGCCGGCCGTCCCCGCGCTCCTTTTCCAGGATGTCGCAAAAGAGGCAGCGGTGATGCGTCCGGAAATGAGCGCGTGCGGAATCAAGCTCCTTTTTGATGAGAGGCGGGATCAAAGGGAGGGCGTAGATCTGGCCGTGAGGATGAGGCATGGTCACGCCGATCACGGCACCCTTGTTTTCAAAGATCAACACGTAGCGGATACCTGGAGTCTCTTTCAGCTCCACAAATCTCTTTCGCCAGGCGCCGACAAGGCGGCCCAGGTGTGGAATCGGCAGCTCAGGCAAAGACGTATGATGGTCGGGATGGTAAAGTACCACGTCACACTTGCCGTGGGAAGGCTTTACCCTGTAAAACCCGTCGCCTTCGGTGGACGGAACCTCAGGCGGAATCGAAAAAGCGGCAAAATCGTTCGGGTAAATATAGACGTCGTAGTTGTCCGGGACGCGCCCCGAGCCCGGACAAAACGGGCACCAGTCTTGCGGCATCAGGGGCCGGTTCTGGCGATGGGAAGCTGTGGACACCCATTCGCGTAAGGTTGGATTCCAGCGAAGTTCAGTCATAGATTTCAAGCTCCGCGCGGCATCCGAAGCGGACCCCTGAGGCTCCCTTTAGTTCAGGAAGTAATTGCGGTAAAGCGTGTCGCGCTTGATGGGACGGAAACCGGCGTCAATAATCATCTTGCGGAGCAACTCCTCGGTGGAGGTTCGTCCGCAGCCGGCGGCAGACACCACATTTTCTTCAATGAGGATGCTTCCCACGTCGTTCCCCCCGAAACGCAGGGCGACTTGGCAAACCTTGTGGCCGGGCGTCAGCCAGGAGGCTTGGACGTTCTCAATGTTATCCAGGTAAAGCCGGCTGACCGCCAGCGTCTTAAGATAATCCACCGCGGTAACTTCTTCCTTAATGAAGTGCCCAAGAGAGGTGTTTTCGTGCTGGAAAAACCACGGGATGAAGGCCGTGAAGCCACCAGTTTCTTCCTGCAGGCGCCGAATCTGCTCGAGATGGTTGACGCGGTGTTGAAACGTCTCGCCGCATCCGAACATCATGGTTGCCGAGGTGCGCAGTCCCAACTGGTGGGCTGCGCGGTGCACGGCAAGCCATTCCTCCGTGTTGCACTTCAAGCGGGCGATCCGCTTGCGCACTTCGTCATCCAGAATTTCCGCGCCGGCTCCTGGAATTGAGTCAATGCCCGCATCGATCAGGCGCGCTAAGGTATCGCGAATGGTCAGTCCGCAAATCTCCGCAATATTGAGGATTTCCGGCGCCGACAAGCAATGCAGATGGATTTGCGGATAGCGGCGCTTGATGCTGGAAAGAAGGTTTTCGTAGTAGTCGATCTTGAGATCGGGATGCAAGCCGCCTTGCATCAATACCCCAGTGCCGCCGAGCGCCAGCGTCTCTTCGATTTTCTGATAGATTGTTTCAAGCGGCAGTACGTAGCCTTCCGGAGAGCCCACCGGCCGATAAAACGCGCAAAAAGAACAGTACTCCGTGCAAATATTGGTGTAATTGATGTTGCGGTCAATCTGGTAAGTAACCACGCCGCCGGGATGCAGGCGCCGCCGCAACGCGTCAGCCTCCATGCCGATTCCGATCAGGTCGTCGGAGCGCAACATCTCCAGAGCTTGTGATTCTTTAAGACTCATGGACATTTCTTTCTAACGCGGCCTCTCCGCGCTCGTCGCTCTCGGAAGCAATCGAGGTCCGTGCAGCTTCATGCTAAGCAAAATATATATCTCTTTGCCCGCTGATAATGCCCAACTCACTCGCCAGGCTGTAAAACAACTGCAATCCCCGGCGATTTTCCTCATCCAAAGAATAATCGATATTTTGGGTGAGGTAAACTTTGACGTCCTCGGCTTGCATATTCAACCTGGTTGAGTATTCCCGCGCGATCTCGTCAATATGCGAGAGGCCGTAATCTCTGGAAGCCTCGAAGTCCTTGCGGAACCGGGCGATATTGGCGTCTTCGTGGCCCGCCCAAACCGCGAACACAAAAGGCAACCCTGTGAACTTCCTCCACTCCGCGGCAAGGTCGTAGATTTCGGACACCGGACCATCGTAGGCCAACGCGGGATCGCCTATCACGAGGGCGGCATCGGCCGCGTTCAGCATAGCCTCAGGCTTCGGCGCCGAAGGCAGAAAATCGACAGGGTGCTCATAGAATTTGCGCATCAGGATCGTCAAGAGAGCCACGGAAGTCCGAGAAGAGTTATCAATCGCAATCGACCGGATTTCCTTAACAGGCACTTTGCTGAACAGAAGAACGCTTTTCACCTTTCCTTTCGAGGCAATTGAGAGACCGCTGAGGATCTGGAGATGCTCGATGCGCTGGTACTCGATGGAGGGAATAATGCCGATATCGACCTCCCGCCGGCGCAATGCATCAGCGCACACCGCTGGGACGGTAAAGTCGAGATCGTATTTCCCTTTCTGTTCGCCTTTCAGCATTCCCCAGACCAGCGGAACCGTGTTGAGATACTGAACGACGGAAACTCTGGGAGTATGGATCGTAGTCATAGAACACCAGGTTTGATTTGTCCAAATTACAACTATACATCTTTCGGGCGGCGGGTAGCGCCGCAAGTAATGCCCAATATCAAGCACGGGTTCCCGCAGCGTGACGAAAGGCAAATAAGCGCAACCGCCTCCTCGATCCGGCGCCTCGGGGAGCTTGGCCGGAATCGGGGCTCAGGCTTTTGGATGAGCTTTATCGTAAACCTCCATCAATTGCTTGATGGACACCTGCGTATATTTCTGGGTTGTGGCCAGGCTCTTATGGCCCAGCATCTCCTGGATCGCGCGCAGGTCCGCGCCCTCGGCCAGCAGGTGTGACGCAAAAGCGTGGCGCAGGGAGTGGGGCATTATCAGCGGGCAAAGAGATATATATTTTACGTAGCGTTTGAGCAGCCGGTCCACGGACCGGGTGGTCAGTCGCTGCCCGCGGGCATTCAAGAACAAGGCTGGGCTGCCGGTCCTTGTTTCCCGCAAAAGCTTCTCACGAAAAGGCAAGTAGCCTTCGAGCGCCGCCTTGGCCTTCGAACCGAAAGGAACAATCCTTTCTTTGCTGCCTTTTCCGCGTACCAGCACAAAGGCGTCTCCAAAATTTACATGGCGCAAATCCAGTCCGGCCAGTTCGCTTACCCGCAGGCCGGAGGCGTATAACAACTCCATGATCGCGCGGTCGCGCAGAATGACCGGATCGCTGACCTCGGCAGCTTGTGCCACGCGATCGAGGAAGGTGTTCATCTCTTCCTCGGTCATGATTCGCGGAAGCTTCTTGTCAAGTTTAGGCGTTGAGATGGCCGCGGCGGGATTTTCCTCGAGGAGCTGTTCTCTACTTAGAAATTTGAAGAAAGCGCGGATCGCGGCGAGCTTTCTGGCGATCGATGCTTTTTCCTCTTCCTTCTGAAAAAGAAATGCCAGGAAACCGCGAATATTATGGGCGTCGATGGCCCTGATATCAACCTGGGCTTCCTTATTTTCGCCTGCCAGGAAATCCCGAAACTGCAGGAGATCGCTGCGGTAATTCCGAATCGTATGCGGCGAAGCATTCCGCTCGTAACGCAGGTACTCGACGTAGCGTTCGATCAGCTTATCCATGGAATCTGTCCGTTATCTTTCCGCCCGTGGGCGGGATGGCATAGGGTCCGGGATCCGTGCCAATCGCCTTGGGAGGCAAAGCGAGCGGCAGTTCGCGCAGCCAGTCCGCGAGATCAGCAAGAGCGCGCTCACACTGACGCTCCCGGCGAGCCCGGCGGTCGCGCGCGATGTGCCGCGGCAGCCCTTCGATGGGAGGCAAAAGGTCAAAAGCGATATTCGCGGGTTGATAATGATCCGGGCTGGCATGGGTGATGTAATGGACCAACGAGCCCAGGGCGGTGGTCCGCGGAGGAGGCGCAAACGGCTTCTGCCGCACTCGGTGGGCCAGCGCCAACCCTGCCAGCAAGCCCGTTGCGATGCATTCGACGTAACCTTCCACTCCTGAAAGTTGACCCGCAATGAAAACTTGCGGCGCCGCTCGCAAACTTAAATCAGCTTCAAGAAGTTTCGGCGCGTTGATATAAGTGTTGCGGTGAATCTGGCCAAAACGGAGGAATTCCGCCTTCTCCAAGCCCGGAATCATGCGCAGGATTCTTTTCTGCTCCGGAAATTTCAAATGGTTCTGGAAACCCACCAGGTTGTAACTGGAAAAGCGCAAGTTTTCTGACCGAAGCTGCACCACTGCGTACGGACGCTGGCCGGTGCGGGGATCGATAATTCCCACCGGCCTCATTGGACCGAACCGCAAGGTGTCGAAGCCGCGGCGCGCCAGTTCCTCGATCGGGAGGCAAGCTTCGAAATACTGCCGATCCTCAAACTCGTGGGCCGCCACGCTTTCCGCGCCCATCAGCGCCTCATAGAATGCGCGATATTCCGCTTCGGTCATGGGGCAGTTCAGATAATCCTCGCCGCCTTTGCCGTAGCGGGACGCCCGGAAGATACAGTCCATGTTCAAGGTTTCAGCGTCAACAATTGGGCTGATGGAATCATAAAACGCCAAGTTCTCGGAGCCTGTCAGGCATTGAAGGCTCCGGGCCAAGGCATCGGAAGTCAGGGGACCCGTGGCCACCAGCATGGATTTGTCCAATGGGATTTCCTTCACCTCTTCGCGGCGCAGTTCGATGAGCGGATGTCCATCGATGGCCTTGGTGACTGCGGCGGAAAAACGTTCCCGGTCCACGGCGAGAGCTGCTCCGCCCGGCACCGCGCATTCATCCGCCATGCGCAGCAGGAGCGACCCCGCGCGGCGCAGCTCTTCCTTCAGCAGCCACGAAGCCGCGCCGGGGGCGTTTGATTTGAGTGAATTGCTGCAGACCAACTCCGCCAGGAGGCCGGTCTTGTGCGCCGGTGTCGGACGTTGCGGCCGCATTTCGTAGAACTCCACGGTCGCCCCACGCTCGGCAAGTTGCCATGCCGCCTCGCTGCCCGCCAGTCCGCCTCCCGCAATGATGACATCAGCTCCCATTCTTCTTCCGAAGATTATAACAACCGGGGAACTTGGACCGGTAAAACACTTCAAGAGAAGCCTGCGAGCAACGATGCCGGCGGGGGAGCCAGCCTATCGTTCCTGGTATTCCGCGCGGGCTCCGCCTGTTATGTTTGCCTCGCAACTCCCGCCAGCAAACAGCGCCGCAACCGGCGACATTCTACCTGACTGTAATCCCGGCCTGCAGCGGCACATGTTCCGAGGAGTCGCCGACGTAGATGATGAATTTGCCGGGGTCGACCTTCCAGCCGTTGGCTTTGTCACTCCAATAGGCCAGCGAGCGACGGTCTAAGGTGACTGTAACCCGCTGGCTTTGACCCGGCGCCAGCATGACGCGGTCGAAGCCCTTCAATTGCTTCTGCGGCATTGGCACGGTGGCGGAAGGATCCCCAACGTAAACCTGGGCGACTTCGGCGCCGGCGCGCTGGCCGACGTTCTGAACGTCAAAGCTGACGGTGATCGGGCCATTCGGGCTGGCTTCCTCGGGCGTGACGCTCAGGTTGCTGAAGGCAAAACGCGTGTAGGAAAGGCCGTAGCCGAACGGAAATAACGGCGGCGCCTGCCCTGGCCGGCCGTACGCGCGGTAGCCCAAAAAGACGCCTTCGCGGTATTTCACATCGTGCGTGCCGGGTATCTCGTAATAATTTTTATAAGTGGGATCTTCCTGCACTGTCTGCCACCAGGTCATGGGCAACTTGCCCGAAGGATCGACCTTGCCGGTCAGCACCTCAGCCAAAGCGCGGCCTGCTTTCGATCCGGCGTACCAACTCTGGATCAACACGGGCACGCGATCCAGCCATCCACGGGTTGCCACGCTGCCTCCTGCGGTAAGCACCACGATCGTGCGTGGGTTTGCGGCCACCACGGCTTTGATCAGTTCCTCCTGGCCCGGAGGCAGGTGGTAACTTCGGTCGAAGCCCTCGCCCTCCGTTTTGTCGTTGAAGCCGACCGACAACACCACGACGTCCGCAAGGGAAGCAATTTTCCTGACGTCCGGCTCGAGCATCTCTTGAACTGGAATTACGCCAAGCCGGGCTTGTAATCTGTTGCTGGTCGGCGCCAGCACGTAGTCCAACCGCACGGAGGCGGGCTGGCCGGCAGTCAGGTCAACATCCGCGGCTCGGGGCGCTATGCCAAAATTCGGGGGCACATTGAGCACAAGCTTGTTGTTCACATAAAGACGGTAGGAATCCCAGGGGCCAACGGCAGCGAAGAAGCGCTGCGGCCCGGAGGTCTTTGGAATATAGTAGCCAGACCAGCGGACAGACCGGACAACCCGCCCCGGAGGGGGGCTTGAGAACGACTCTGAGTTCAGGTGGAACACCCTGAAGACGCTGCTTGGTTCACCGCTGAAGTCAGCGTTCGGGAATTCCTCCTGCTGGAGCCCGGGCTCCCTGCCTTGCTGATCGGTTGCGAAATTGCTGCTGCTGAAAATTTCCTCTACAGTCTTTATCCCGCTGTTCCAAAGGACCTTGGTCCCAGGTGCCAGCGAGTCACTCAGGCCAGTCATGAAGCTTATGGGGGCGAAGGCCGTGACGTGGGCGCTGCCGCCTGCGCAGGCCACGGCCGGATAGGCGTTCGGGCCGATGACGGCGATCGTGTGGATTTGGCTCATCGTGAGCGGCAGGAGATTCCCTTCGTTCTTGAGCAGTACCATGCTCTCCTCAGCCGACCGGAGCGCGACCGCCAGCGACTGTTGGTCATAGAGAGGGATGCTCAGGTCCTGCTGAACGTGGTTAAAGAACCCGAATTCAAGCGCCACCCGCAGAATGCGCCGGACTTTATCGTTGATCGTCGCCACGGAAACTTTGCCGGCTTTGATGGCGGGCAAGAGTGTTTGAGCATTCATGTATTCCGCCGAAGGCATTTCCAGATCAAGCCCGGCATTGGCGGCGGCGATGCCGTTGTGAGTGGCGCCCCAATCAGACATCAGAATGCCACGGAATCCCCAGTCTTTTTTGAGTACGTCCGTATCCAGAAATTTATTCTGGGTTGCATGCTCGCCGTTGATCAGATTGTAGGAAGCCATCACAGCGCCGACATGCCCTTCCTTGACTGCGGCCTCGAACGCCGGCAGGTAAATCTCCCGCAGCGTGCGCTCATCAATGATGGAGTTCGAGCGATGGCGGTCGTACTCCGAGTTGTTCGCATCAAAGTGCTTCACTGTAGCGACGACGTCCTGGCTCTGCACGCCCAGGATGTAATGGGCGGCGATTTGCCCGGCCAAATAAGGGTCTTCGCCGAAGAATTCAAAATTCCGGCCGCCCATCGGTGCCCGGTAAATGTTGATGCCGGGGCCGAGAATGAAATTCACCCCGCGGGCCCGCGCGTCGTGACCGAGCGATACCCCTATTTGCCTCGCTAATTTTACGTCCCACGAGGCCGCCAGGCCGATGCCGGCTGCGTAAGCCGTGTCCGGGCCCCAGGTGCGGACGCCCATGGGGCCGTCAGACATCTTGAGCCGGGGCAGGCCGATCTCCGGCATGGCGTGGGTGAACATGCCGTCCACACCACCGATAAGTTTGATTTTCTGGGCAAGTGTCAGCTTGGCGAGCATCGCGTCCACGCGACGATCGATCTCCGCCGGAGAAAGTTTCTGTTGGGGTTGCGGCCCAGCCGCCAACGCGACAACGGGACTCACGATCAGGAACAGAGATAGGTAAGCACAGCGCAAGCGATGCGGCAATCTGCGGATGGTAGTTGGCATACGGTCTCCTTTATAAGTATCGGATTATACACTTGATGCGGCGGCCAGCGGACACTGTAATTTTGGATTCTCCGGGATGCCAGAAAATCTTGCAGGCTGCCCCTCTGGTAAGCAGTGAGATTTTCGCCGAGCCTGGGGGCCAGGCGGCTTGAGGGCGAACAGGCGTTAGATTCCGCTTGCCTGTCGCCAGTACCTGAAGCCTGTTATAATAAGGCTTAAGACTTCTCTGACCTGTTGCGCTAGTAAGAAACACGGGGTTCTTGGGCGTTTGGGGCGTGGCGCTCCACGGTTTTTTCCGGTTCATATACATAAAGGAGGACTTGTATACGGTAGCGGCTTGCGGCCGTGGCAGCCGGGATAATGAATCCTTCCGGCACTGTCCTCAAGGCGATTGGTAGCATCTTTTAACGGAAGCCTCCGAACCCTTGCGGAACTCAAGGACAGAATGGGGTTCCAAGCGGAGGGCCAGAAGAGGAGGGTCTATGGTGATAGGTGTTCCAAAGGAGATCTTTCCAGGAGAGCGGCGAGTGGGGCTGGTGCCTGCCGTCGTTCCCAGCCTGATCAAGGCCGGTTTCGAGGTGGTTGTGGAGGCCGGAGCGGGCTCGAACGCCGGCTACCTGGACACGTACTATACCGAGAAAGGCGCAAAAATTCTTGCCGATCGCGCGGAGGTGTTCAAGGCCGCGGACATCGTGGTTCAAGTTCTCTGTTACGGGTCCAACGACAAGACCGGCAAGGCGGATCTCCCCCACCTTCGTTCTGGGCAATTCCTGGTAGGTTTCCTTCGTCCGCTCGGAACAGTCGACACCGTTCAGGAAATCGCCGCCCGAGGGGTTTCGGCGTTCAGCGTCGAATTGATGCCCAGGATAACCCGAGCGCAGAGCATGGATGCCCTTTCCTCGATGTCAACGATTGCCGGCTATAAAGCCGTCCTGATGGCAGCCGATAAGCTGCCCCGGCTTTTTCCCATGCTGACCACGGCGGCGGGCACCATTACCCCTGCCCGCGTTTTCGTTATCGGAGCGGGGGTGGCGGGACTGCAGGCGATTGCCACCGCTCGCCGGTTGGGCGCAGTCGCCTCAGCTTACGATGTCCGCCCTGCTGTAAAAGAGCAGATCCAGAGCCTGGGAGGCCGATTTGTCGAATTGCCGATCGAGGCGAAGCAGGCGCAGGACGCCCGCGGTTACGCGCAGGCGCAGGATGATTCATTTTATCGGCGGCAGCGGGAGTTGCTGGGGAGCGTGGTGGCGGAAAGCGACGTCGTCATTACCACGGCCGTGATTCCCGGCAAGAAATCTCCGGTTCTGGTGACGAAGGAGATGGTGGCGAGCATGGCGCCGGGTTCGGTGATCATTGACTTGGCCGCCGAGCGCGGCGGAAACTGCGAGCTCACGCAGGCAAGCGAAGTGGTGGTTGAGCACGGAGTGAGCATTGTGGGTTACATCAACCTGGCGAGCAGCGTCCCTTACCATGCAAGCCAGATGTATGCAAAAAATATCACTTCGTTTCTCCAGCACTTGTTCAAGGGTGGAAAGCCCGAGCTCAATCTGGATGATGAGATCACTCGCGAAACACTGGTAACCCGGGGCGGGGAAATCGTCAACGAACGGGTACGACAGTTTTACTCTCTTCCTGCCATTTCAGCTCAGAAAAATGCGCAGTGAAGAGTGTAGTTTGCGGCGGCCGCCTGCGAGGGTGTGCCCGCGGTTTGCATAACCCAACATTAAGGAGCGTTGCAAAACATAGTGACAACCTGACTGAGGAGCCGGTGTCCCCACGGGCGGTTTTCGACGCTGAGTGGGACGCTGCCACAGAAAAGGGCGTGACTATATCTTGCAATCCTCAATAACGAGTTTAAGGAGGAGACCATGCCAGCGGGATTTATCACTAACCTATATGTGTTCGTGCTGGCGGGATTCGTCGGATTTGAGGTTATCCGGAGGGTCTCGCCGTTGCTGCACACGCCGTTGATGGCTTTGACTAACGCGCTTGATGCCATCGTCGTGGTGGCAGCCATCGTCATTGCCGGACGGCATGGAACCGCACTTTCCGCCGCCCTCGGGGCGATCGCGGTTGCCGCCGCATTCAGCAACATGGTTGGCGGTTTTCTCATTACCGACCGTATGCTGCGGATGTTCAAACTGAGCGGGCGCAAAAAACAATGATGCCACCTACAGCGCAATACCTCACCGACTTCGCTTACATTGCGGCCATCGCCCTGTTCATCCTGTCGCTCAAATGGTTGAGCTCACCTGCCACGGCACGGCATGGCGTGCTGTCGGGTGAGATCGGCGCGGCCATCGCGGTGGTCACCACCCTTTTCAACCCCGAACTCGTCCAGTTCAAGTGGATCCTGATCGCGCTCCTGGTGGGCACGATGATCGGCATCCGCCTGGGTCTGGTGCACATGACCGCCGTCCCGCAGCGGACGGCCATGAGCCACGCCTTCGGCGCGCTTGCCGCGGCTCTGATCGGGATTTCCGAGTATTACATGCGCATTCCACACATCAGCAAATTTGAGATGACGGAAATCGCGCTGGAAGTGATCATCGGTTCGCTCAGTTTCACCGGCAGCTTGATTGCGGCCGGTAAGCTGCAAGAGATCCTACCGCAGCGGCCTATCACTTATAAGGGGCAGAACTACGTCAGCCTTTCAGTGCTGGGCGCGGCGGTCGTGATCGCGCTCATCCTTATCCTGCATCCGACTCGCGTCTATTTTTTCCCGTTCATGGTCCTGATCTCGCTGATTTTCGGCGTCCTGCTGGTGACGCCGATCGGCGGGGCCGACATGCCCACCGTCATCTCGCTCCTGAACTCTTACGTCGGGTTCACGGCGGCGTTGTTGGGCTTTGTCCTCAACATCAAGGTGCTGGTGGTGGCCGGAGCGCTGGACGGATCTTCCGGCTTTATTCTGTCGGTGATCATGTGCAAGGCCATGAACCGCTCGTTCACCAACGTAATGTTTGGAGCATTCGGCAAGCTGCAGGTTTCCGCCGCGGCGGAAAAGGAAGAGCGAACGGTGCGGACCGCGTCGGCGGAAGAAGCTGCCGCGATTCTTGGCGCCGCGAACACCGTGATCGTCGTTCCGGGGTATGGGATGGCGGTCGCCCAGGCCCAGCATAAAGTTCGCGAACTTTACGATGCCCTCTCCAAAAAAGGTGTCGATGTAAAGTTCGGCATTCACCCCGTGGCCGGCCGCATGCCGGGGCATATGAACGTCCTCCTGGCAGAGGCCGATATCCCCTATGACCGGCTGATCGATATGGAAACCGCCAACAGCGAAATGCCCCAGACCGATGTGGCTCTGATTATCGGAGCAAACGACGTCACCAACCCGGCGGCCAAAACCGAAGAAGGCAGTCCGATCTACGGCATGCCCATCATCGAAGTGGATAATGCCAGGACCGTGATGGTGATCAAGCGCAGCTTGAGTCCCGGCTTTGCCGGCATTGATAACGGCCTCTACTATATGGGAAAAACCCTGATGCTCTTCGGCGACGCCAAAGCTTTTGTCGGCGACATCGTTCGCGAGCTCTCGGGCGGCGCCCACGTGTAGGGCGAAACTCAGGTTTTGAGGCGGGCGATTTTTCTCCTCTTATGACCGAGGTATTTGCGGTCCTCAACCCGTCCCTTCTTGAAATCGCAGAGCCCCGAAGCCGGCCTGTGATGCGCCAGCCACGGTTGGCGTCTTTCCAACCGCGGGCTTTTCCGCTTTGACGAAGCGACACTCAGTGCATTTCTGAGTGTCGCCACGCGTTATTCGGGATTGCTCAAGGAAGGCGGTGCGTCGGCGGGCAGGTTTCCCCAGTTCTTATTCGGCCTCTCTCCCATTTGCAGCTCAAGCGTTCCGCCATTGGCGATGTCCTGTTGTGTAAACCAAGGTTTAGTCAGCGGCTTGCCGTTGAGGGTCGCGGACTGGATATACTTGCCGCGTTTTGAGACATTGTCCGCCTTAATCGTGAATGTCCTGCCGTTTGGCAAATGGATCGTCGTCTTTTGAAACACGGGGCTGCCAATCACGTAATACGGGGCGCCTGGACAAAAGGGATAAAAGCCCATCGCGGAAAACACATACCACGTTCCCATGGCTCCCTGGTCGTCATCGCCGGGAAGTCCCAGCGGAGTATCGTTATACCAGACTTCCATGACTTCCCGGACCATCTTCTCTGCCCTCCACGGTTCTCCGGCAAAGTCGTACATGTAGGCGATATCAAAGCTCGGCTCATTCCCCTGCGCATAATTTCCGATCAGTCCCGTCATATCCGGGAACTTGGCCAGAAAAGTAAACTTCTGGAGCCCGCCATATTGTTCCGCAAACAATTGGTCCAGTTTCTTCAAGAAGGGCTTCCGGCCGCCAAACAATTGGATGAGACCCGCAACATCCTGCGTGACGTTGAAAGTCCACACCCAGGAGTTACACTCGGCAAAGTAATCCCGGCCTCCGGGTCCTTTTGGAAGAATCGGGTTGAATCCTTTCACCCACTCACCATCAGCCGCTTTCGGCGCCATAAAGCCAATTGACTTGTCGAAGACGTTTTTATAGTTATATGCCATCTTGATGAAGCGATGGTAATCGGCCGTGTGGCCCAGCGCTTTCGCCATCATGGCGATGCACCAGTCGTCGTAAGACGCTTCAAGCGTCACCGATACTGCCTGTCGCCTCTCGAAATGGTGTACTTCCGGAACGGTCTCTTTCTCACCCTCTCTCAGGGCGGGAAAAAATCCTTTCTCCAGATATATTTCCCCCAGCCTCGTCATCTTCCCTCTTCTCCAGGGAATCATTGTGCCGTGGAGTGCTTCATGCTTCATCGCCTCATATGCTTTTTCAACATCGAAATTGCGATACCCCTTGAAGTAAGTGTCGGCAATAAACTCATCGGCATGCTCGCCGATCATGGCGGGAAGCTCTCCCCATACCCTGGGAAACGAAGGCAGCCAGCCCCATTGCTCATTCATCCGCACGAGGGATTGGATCATGTCTTCCTGCTGTTTTGGGTTCAGGAGTAACTGCAGCGGGTGTTCACATCGGAAGGTATCCCATAACTGGTCGTGAGTGTAAAAATCTCTGCCGTTCGAACTGTGAACCCCATGATCGAATCCACTGTAATACCGGCCGTCCTCGGTAATATTCATCATATTTTGCTCAGCACGGTAGAGAGAACTGTAGAAGATGATCTTCTGCTTTCTTGTTCCGCCTTCAACGTCGATTTTTCCCAGAAGCTTGTTCCAGGCTGATCTTGTCTGCTGTTTCCTCAGTTTGAAGTTCCTCCCTTCAATGGCCTGGTTCAAATTCTTCCTTGCCTGATCGAGGCTGATAAAGGATAGTCCGACTTTAACCTGGACCAACTCACTCCCCGGACCGGCAAAATTTAGCGTGAGCCCAATCTTTTTCCCTTCTAATCGCTGCAACTCGCCGGGCTTCCCATCGTATTTCCAGGCCGATTTCCCAACCGAAGGCTGCGAGAATTCAAGATAGAAATAATATGGAACATCATGAATGGAAGTAGATCCCTCGACGATGGCAGGCGAAACCATCCGCATGCTTCCTGGATTCTCCATCATGATATTGACGTGCCGTTCCCCCGACGAAGGAAACCGGAACCGGTAAAAGGTGGCGAAATGGCCGACCGTATACGACGCCCAGATGTTGTAATGTCCAAGCAGTCCTTTGTAGTAATAGGGAGTTCGTGTTTCAAAGTCGCGGTCAAAACTTGAGGCGATATTGTTGGGACTCGTCTTGACGTTGCCGGTTGTCGGCATCAGTGACACGCCACCTGCCGGGAAGCCGTAGATTTTCGTTGCCAGGTACGAATCCGTAATACCTGGATTCAACAGCGGTGTTACCTGCGGATAGTCATGCGGTAATTGCACCATGGGCCGGGTGGTCGTTAGCAGAATGCTGATGCCACCGATGTCAGGCCGCACGTAGTCCACCGGTTCCTCTCCGGAACGCGCATAAGCGATGGAGACAAAAATAATCAAAATGCATGTCACATAAGCTGGAACTAATTTCCTCATCTGTGATTCCCCTCAATCCTGTGCGGAAACAAATCGCCGCATTGTACCATCCTCGGGAGTCATTTCCAAAGCGGCCAATGGACGGTTTTCGAGACTAAGTTCCTTTACCCTGCCGGTTCCCTTTGGGCCGGTAGCGCTTTGGCCCCGCGGTCTTTTTTAGGTTCGCCCCCGCAAATTGGATGGCAATCGCACACGAACTATCTGCCGCAGGTAGCGCACAACGCAACACCCTTACGCTCAGGCTATTAAGCATTGAGGCGGTAGCCTACGGATGGCCCTGGGCTATGTGTCCCGGGCGCGCCAAAAACCCACGACAGACAAAACGCCGTCGAGGGTAATCATGCCGCCGAGCGGCGCTACGAAGAGCGCCGGTAAAAAGGAAGGTCCGCGACTTCCGCCGCAAAGCCGGAAGCCGTTTTCAGCTTTTTGCCCGCCTGCGCATACTCCCGGCGCACGTAACCCAGCGCGAGCGTTTTCATAAGGGTCGGCGAAACGCAGGAACTCGTGATTTCACCAACTTCTTTCTCTTCAAGAATCAATTTCTCACCGGACGCCGGAGGTTCGCCGGCATCCACAAGCAGGCCGACAAGTTTCCAATTGACGTGGCCGCGGCTTCGCGCCCGCTCCACGATTTCCTGCCCGACGTAACATCCTTTGCTGAAGCTCAGGGCGTTCAGGAGATTGGCTTCGAGCGGCAATGTATCCTCGCCAAGCTCAGAACCGTAGCGGGGAATTCCTGCCTCGATTCGCAAGGATTCAAGCGCTTCAGTCCCGCAGGGCAGCATGTCGTAACTCGGAGCCTGGCCGTACGCTGCTCCCCAAAGACCCATCATGCCTTTTGCGCTGACCCAAACCTCGTAACCTTCCTCGCCGCCGTTACTCATTCGAACCACCCGCAGCGGAAAGCCTGCGTAATTGGTCGCAAAATGCTCAAATTCTTTGAGCGGCGGCAAGTCCTCATGCAGCGTCTTTTCCAACAGCCCGCGAGCACGCGGCCCCTCAAAAGCGAGAGCATAAAGCCCCAGCAGCTCCAGTTCGACTTGGTCCCCGATGATGTACCGGCGGATGAGTTCGACGGCTTTGGTGCGCAGGTCGGCGTCCGTATCGACCAGCAGCCGGTCTTCAGCGGCATAGATGCGCAGGTCGGTAAGAATCTGCCCTTGCGGATTCAGCAGAGTAGCGTATATACCTTGTCCGGCCGCGAGACTCTTGACGTCATTCGATACGATCCGGTGCAGAAAGCGGACCCGATCCCTTCCTTTCAGGGCGAACTTCGATCTGAACGAAAAATCGAAAAGTCCCGCCGCCGTACGCACCGCCTGATGTTCGTCGCGGGAATTCGAAAATCGGGCGGGGACGATGGCGCCATGGTACTCGCCAAGCGTTGCGCCCTGCGAAAGATAATAATCAGCCAGCGGACTCCGGATTGGATCAGCCATCGTGGATAGGCCTCGAAGAATTGCGACTACAAGAAGATGAGAGACGTTGTGAGTTCCCGCCGAGCGGCGCCACAAAACTTACTTGCGAGGATCTGAAGAAATCGTTACCAAAGCGCCGGGAGCCGGCGTCACTTTGACCAGGTGCCCGGTCCAGGACGTCATCGCCTGCTCATCCGAGAGAAGGTCTTTCAGCGTGGTTTTGCTTAACACCTGGTCGATTACCAGTTGTACCGCGCGCCACAGCGAGCGAACCGAGCAATCCACCCAATTCGTGCACGTGGACTCGCTGCCCGCATGCTCATTGCAAAACGCGGGATCGTAGAGCCGCCCTCCAAGCACCGCCAGCGCCTCACCCACGACGATTTGGTCCGCCGGGCGCGCCAGGCCATAACCTCCCGCCTGTCCCCGCACGCTCTTCACCAGCCCGCCGCGGCGCAAAATCCGCATCAGTTTGGCAACGTAAAAATTTGAGATGCCTTCCTTCTGGCTGATCTTGGGGATCGTCAGGCTTCCGCCCTCGCCCTCCCGCGCAATCCGCAAAAGACACCGCAGTCCGTATTCTTCCTGGGAAGTCAGTTTCATAACGGTAGTCCCGGCCGGCCTAAACGCGTGTGGCCGGCAACATCCTTAAAACATTCCAAGTTGCAGCCTGGCCGCCTCAGACATCTTGCTGGGATCCCAGGGCGGGTCCCAAACCACTTCGACCTTCACATCTTTCACCTTGGCCATCGTGCGGATCTTGTCTTCCACTTCTCCAGGAAGCGACATGGCTGCGGGGCAGGCCGGGCTCGTCAGCGTCATCGTCACCGAAACTTCCGCCGAGGGTTCGACACGGATCTCATAGATCAGGCCAAGTTCGTAAATATCCACAGGAATCTCCGGATCGTAGCAGGTCTTTACCGCTTTGATCACCTGCTGCTTCAATTCCTCGGTCCCGGTGCCACTGGAAGCGCCGGCAGCCGCAGAGGTTGACTGACCGGATTCTGCTCCCTCAACGTGGCCTGAACCTGTTTTTTCCGCGTCGTCTGTTTTGTGGTAATCGTCCATGGCCTGCCTCTATTCAGTCGTAACTGTTTTGTTTTCGCCTTCGAGCGCGCTCCGGAAGGTGTGCCAGGCAAGGGTCGCGCATTTGACGCGCACTGGAAACTCCGCAACACCGGAAAAAACCGCCAGCTTCCCCAGCGTAACTGCCCCCGCCTTGTCGCCGTTTCCTTTGCCCGTCACGAGCGCGTGAAATTGCTCAAAGAGCGCATCCGCTTCCGCCCTCGTCTTGCCTTTCAGGGTCTCCGTCAGCAGCGATGCCGAGGAAGTCGAAATCGCGCACCCGGTGCCCTGAAAGCTGATGTCGCTGATCCGGTCATTCTCGAGCTTGACGTAAATGGTGATTCTGTCTCCGCAAAGCGGGTTGTAACCCTCGGCGTGACAGTCAGCCCCTTCGAGCGCCCGAAAATTGCGCGGCCGCTTGCTGTGATCGAGAATCATTTCCTGATATAAACCACGCAGGTCCGCCATCAGCCCAGCAACTCCTTGGCCTTCCGAATTCCGGCGGCCAGCACATCAATCTCTCTTGTTGTATTATAAAACGCCAGCGAGGCGCGAGTCGCGGCCGGAATCTTGAAGCGCTCCATCAGCGGCTGTGCGCAATGGTGGCCCGTGCGCACGGCAATACCCTCCTGGTCAAGCACGGTGCCCACGTCGTGCGGATGGATGCCTTCGATCACAAATGAAATCACGCCGGCTTTCTCACGCGCCGTCCCGATAATCCTTACGCCAGAAATTCCACCAACCACCCGGGTGCCGTAGGCCAGCAGTTCGCCTTCATAGGCGGCGATGTTATCGAGCCCAATCCCATTCACATAATCGACCGCTGCGCCCAAGCCGATGGCTCCGGCGATATTAGGCGTACCGGCTTCGAATTTGTAAGGAAGCGTGTTGTAAATCGTTTTCTCGAAGGTTACGGAACGGATCATGTCTCCGCCGCCTTGATAAGGAGGCATGGCGTCGAGCAGGCCGGCCTTGCCATAAAGCACGCCCACGCCGGTGGGACCGTAAAGCTTATGGCCTGAAAAGGCATAAAATTCGCAGTCGAGCGCTTGCACGTCCACCTTAAGGTGAGGCGCCGCCTGGGCGCCATCGAGCAGCACTGGCACGTTCCGCCGATGCGCGGCTTCGACCATTTCGCGCACGGGGTTAATCGTGCCGAGTACGTTGGAAACATGCACCAAGGCCGCCAGCCGCGTTCGCGGACTCAGCAGCCTTTCGTACTCCTCAAAGACAATCTCGCCGCGGTCGTTGATGGGGGCCACGCGCAGCCGGGCGCCTTTTTCCTCACACAGGATTTGCCATGGAACGATGTTCGAATGGTGCTCCATGGCGGTGATCAGGACTTCGTCGCCGGCTCCGACCTGCTTTCGGCCGAACGTGCTCGCGACCAGGTTGATCGCTTCCGTTGTTCCGCGCACAAAGATGATTTCCCGGCTTTCGCGCGCGTTCAGAAATTGCTGCACTTTCGTCCGGGCGTCTTCGTACCATCTGGTAGCCCGCTCGCTGAGTTCATGGACGCCGCGGTGGATGTTCGAACAGTCCCGGCGGTAAAAAAGTTCTTCGGCCTCGATCACCGCCAGCGGCTTCTGACTGGTGGCGGCGTTATCGAGGTAGGCGAGCGGCTTGCCGTGCACGGCGTTCGCCAGCAAAGGAAAATCTTGACGGATTTTTTCGACGGGGAAGCGGATCGAACGTTCACGATCAACTCCGTTCAGCACATCACGCGCGGTGCTCATCATGCCTCCTATTAGCGCGTTCCTCCAGCCATCTTTGCCGCCAGAGTCTTCTTGAGCTGCTCTCGAAGCGGCAGAAATTTGATCCGGTCGATAATCTCGTTGGCAAAAGCCACGATCAGCAGGTTCCGTGCGTCTTCCCAGCCGATGCCGCGCGACCGCAAATAAAAAATCGCCTCGGGATCAATCTGGCCGACCGTCGCCCCGTGAGTGCACTTGACGTCGTCAGCAAAAATCTCGAGTTGCGGCTTGGTGTTGATGGCGGCGGATTCGGAAAGCAGCAGATTCTTGTCGCTCTGTTTGGAATCAGTTTTCTGAGCGTCTTTTCGCACCAGGATCTTTCCGTTAAAGACTCCGGTCGATTTGCCGTCCAGGATGCCTTTATAGAATTCGCGGCTGGAGCAGTGGGGCCGGGTGTGGTCGATGGCGGAATGGTTATCAAGCAACTGCTGGCCGTTCGTAACGTAAAGGCCATAGAGAAAACTCTCCGCGCCTTCCCCATCCAGAACCGTGCTGAGTTCCTCGCGCCCCAGGCGCGCGCCGAACTGCAAGGAGTTTGTCTGGATTCCCGCGTTGCGCGCGGCGTAGGCCAGTACGGTTGCCACGTGAAACGCCGCCTCGCTTTCCGCCTGTACTTTGACATAATCCACGCGGGCGCCTTCTTCGGCAACGATTTCGGTGACAGAGTTGTTGAAATAGACATTCCCATCGAGGCTTGCGTAAGTCTCGATGACCGCCGCCTGGCTCTCCCGTCCCGCCAGAACCAGATTGCGCGGATAAGCAACCCATGGCTCAGCGCCGCCGGTCGAGATAAACATCAGATGAAGCGGCTTTTCGAGAACCGCGCCCTTGGGGATTTCAATGACGCCGCCGTCTTCCATAAAAGCCGTGTTGAGAGCTACAAAGGCGTGGCTCTTAAAATCCGCGTAACGGGCGAGATGCGCTTCGAGCGAGCTCCCGCCGGTCCTGAGAGCTTCTGAAAGGTTTGTGACCTTCACGCTCTCCGCCAGTCCCGCGAGCGACGAGAGTTCCCTGCAGTAATGTCCGTTCACAAAAACCAGGCGGGTCGTTTCGAAGCTCACAAAGGGCAGGCTCGCGATTTGCTCTGCCAATTTGTCGCTGAAATCGTATTGCGCCGGTTGAAAGTTAACCCCGGTAAGCGGTGCGAGGTTGGTGTATTTCCAATCCTCCAGGCGCGTGGTCGGAAAGCCCAAGTCAGCAAAAGCCTCCATACCCAGGTTGCGCAGCTTTGCGAACCATCCTGGAGCGCCCGAGGCCCGGCTTTTTTCAAGTTCCCGAAAGCTTTTCAAATAAAGCTCTTCACTTTCTTTCACTGCAAGCGTCATGAACCTTGGTTTCCTTTGCTTTTTTCAGGACACTGCTGGTTTCGAACTCTTTTTTTGCCAAAGCGGCCTGCTTCGATCCCGCAGCCCGTCATTCTGAGCAAAGCGAAGAATCTGCTTTGCCATTTACAGGGCAAAAAGCCGCAGACTTGCAGAACAAGTCGCGCTACCTGCTACGCTTTTTCGCCGGCCGGAACAGTCTCATCCAGCCAGCCGTAGCCTCTCTCTTCGAGTTCGAGCGCGAGCTCTTTCCCGCCCGACTTCACGATGCGGCCATTGGAAAGCACGTGAACGAAATCAGGAATAATATAGTTCAACAATCGCTGGTAGTGCGTAACCACGATAATCGAGCGTTTCTCGCTTCGCAGGGAATTCACGCCCTGGGCCACAATTCTCAAGGCGTCAATGTCGAGCCCGGAATCGGTCTCGTCCATGATGGCCAGCTTCGGCTCCAGCACGGCCATCTGGAAAATCTCATTGCGTTTTTTTTCACCGCCGGAAAAGCCTTCATTCACGGGCCGGTTCAGCAGCGTCTCGTCCATTTCAAGCAGCTTCATCTTCTCCCGAATCAAAGCGAGAAAATCCATGGCGTCGAGCTCTTCCTCGCCGCGCTGCTTGCGAACCGCATTGAGCGCGGCCCGGAGAAAATACGTGTTGCTCACGCCGGGAATCTCCACCGGGTACTGGAAGGCCAGGAAAATGCCCTCTCTCGCGCGCTCTTCGGGCGACATGTCCAGAAGATCCCTGCCGCCGTAAAGCACTTCGCCCTCGGTGACTGTGTAAACGTCGCGGCCCGCCAGCACCTGCGCCATGGTCGACTTGCCGGAGCCGTTCGGCCCCATGATGGCGTGTACTTCGCCCAAGCCGACCGCCAGGTCCACCCCTTTCAGGATCTCGTTGTTGCCCACATTGGCATGTAGATTCTTGATCTCAAGAAGCATTCAGGTTTCATCCTCAGTCAGAATGTAGGGGCGATTCATGAATCGCCCCTACGAAAACTCGGGAGGATCAATGACTCCTTTCACGGAGATTGGTCCACGTGGTTTGTGCTCGTCGGTCAAATTGACAAAGCAGAATTCCTGGTTTTCCATCACCATGCCGCCTGTGCTTTTAATGGCTTCACTTCTTCTCTAAGGATGCGCACGTCCCGCAATTCAGAATTCAGAACTATCCGACGCTGCCTTCCAGGCTCACGCCCAGCAGTTTCTGGGCTTCGACGGCGAATTCCATGGGCAGTTCGCGGAAGACTTCCTTGCAGAAGCCGTTGACGATCATGCCGATGGCATCCTCGGTGGAAAGCCCGCGCTGGCGGCAATAGAAAAGCTGGTCCTCGCCGATCTTGGAGGTGGAGGCTTCATGCTCGACCTGCGCGGTGGAGTTCTTCACTTCCAGATAGGGGAACGTGTGCGCTCCGCACTTGTCTCCCATCAGCAGCGAGTCGCATTGAGAATAATTTCGCGCCCCGGTCGCATTCATAAGAATCTTCACCATGCCCCGGTAGCTGTTTTGGCCGTGCCCGGCGGAAATGCCTTTGGAAACGATGGTGCTGCGGGTATTCTTGCCCAAGTGGATCATCTTGGTGCCGGTATCCGCCTGCTGATAGTTGTTCGTGACGGCCACGGAGTAAAATTCTCCGACCGAATTCTCTCCCTGCAGGATGCAGCCCGGATACTTCCACGTGATCGCCGAACCCGTCTCCACTTGCGTCCAGGAAATCTTGGAGTTCACCCCCAGGCACTTGCCCCGCTTGGTCACAAAGTTATAGATTCCGCCCTTGCCTTCCTTGTCGCCCGGATACCAGTTCTGTACGGTGGAATACTTGATCGTGGCGTTATCGAGCGCCACCAGCTCCACCACCGCGGCGTGCAACTGATTGCTGTCGCGCATGGGAGCCGTACAGCCTTCCAGATAGCTCACGTAGGCTCCTTCGTCGGCCACGATCAGCGTGCGCTCAAACTGCCCGGTTTCCTTGGCGTTGATGCGGAAGTAGGTGGATAGCTCCATCGGACACCGCACGCCCTTCGGGATGTAGGCAAACGACCCATCGCTAAACACCGCTGAGTTGAGCGTGGCAAAGAAATTGTCGGTATAAGGCACCACAGACCCCAGCCATTTCTTGACCAGATCCGGATGTTCCTGGACGGCTTCGGAAAACGAGCAGAAAATGATGCCCAGCTCCGCCAGCTTTTCTTTGAACGTCGTCGCCACGGAAACGCTGTCAAACACCGCGTCCACGGCCACGCCGGAAAGGAGCTCCTGTTCCCTTAAAGGAATGCCCAACTTCTCGTAAGTCCGGACGATTTCCGGGTCCACTTCAGCCAGGCTCTTCGGCCTGGACTTGGTTTTCGGAGCCGCGTAATAGTAAGCGTTCTGATAGTCAATCGGATCGTACTTGATGTTGGCCCACTTCGGCTCTTTCATGGTCAGCCAGTGCCGGTAGGCCTTCAGCCGCCACTCAAGCAACCATTCAGGCTCATTCTTTTTGGCGGAGATCAGCCGGATGACGTCCTCATTTAATCCGCGGGGAACCGTTTCCTGCTCAATTTCCGTTACAAAGCCATATTTGTACTCACGTGTGGCAAGCTCTTCCACGTTGTTTACGGGCGTAGGCATAACCGATGCTCCCTTGAGATATTCGTACGGCCTGCGGTGGCTCTCGCAAGTCGAGAAAACAAATCCTTATGTCCACCTTAAACCACGCTTTATAGTACTCAATCTATACCCACCAGTCAAGATTCTTTTCTGTACCTGTCAGTCAAGATTCCTCTCGCCCGATCGATTTGTCCCTCCTTTGATCGACTTAAGTCGTTATATTCCAATTGATTAAAGCCTGTGCCGATGCCCGGTTGAATTCACCACCGCTCCTGAGCCCAATTTTGATTTCCTTCGAGTAGCCCGCTGACGCTTTTCAAGTAATCCAGATAATAGGCGAGTCACATAAGGCTAACATTCTAAAAGCAATATTCGTTGGTCAGAATTTTAGCCGCGGGGAGAATGGGTGGCAGGAGCGCCATGGCGATAGCGAGGCACGACCACGACAATCACGATGGCGGAACAGATAATCATACCGGTGCTTACCACGAATACGGACCCATAAGAAACATTCTGGGCCAGCCAGCCTGTTGCCAGGGTAAAGAGCATTCCTCCAAAAGCTGCCGTGGTGCCGGCAATCCCGGTAACCTGGCCCACTTCTTCGCTTGGGAACAGGTCCGCCGGCAGGCTGAGGATATTGCTCGCCCAGCTTGTGTAGCCAAAAAGAACAACGCTGATCCACACGATAGCCCAGGTGCTGCTGTGAACCTCGAATGCCGGGATGCCGGAGAACATCAGGATCGCGCTGATAACCATCACAATTTTCCGGGCGGTTACAGGCGGCCTGCCGTGCCGCACCAGGACATCTGAGGCATGTCCGCCTACCCAGCCGCCGATTCCGGCAAACAAGAAAGGAATCCAGGCGGTGGCCCCGATCTGCATGAGGCTGAACCCTCGGCTGTGGGCCAGATACTCCGGCAGCCAGAAAGCATAGAACCACCAGATCGGGTCCGCAAAGAAACGCCCCACCATAAATCCCCACACCGCCCTCTCGCCGAAAAACTGTCGGAACGGGCGGCGCGCCGTGGAATCAGCGACAACCGCAGCTTCCTGGAAGGGTATAACGTGCGGACGTCTGTAAAGCCTGTGCCAGGCAACCACCCAAACAATTCCCGTCAGGCCGATGGCAACAAACATGAGCCGCCAACTCCATATCCCCGCCACCCCTGCCACAATAGGCGGCGCGATGATGGCTCCGAAGGTCGATCCGCTGTTGAACACTCCCACCGCAAAAGCTCGCCGTTCCGGAGGGAAGTTTTCGCTGACTGCCTTCACTCCTCCGGGCCAGTTTCCCGCTTCCGCCAGGCCCAGGAAGAGCCGCAGCACAGCCAGGCTGATGACCCCAACCACAAGTCCATGCAGGATGCTTACAACCGACCAGAACGCCACGCAGAGGAACAGGCCCAGTCGCGTCCCGATCACATCAATAACCTTGCCCGCCAGGGACTGGCTGATCATGTAACCAAGCAAAAAGATGAAGACGACGCGCGAGTAATCGATGGTGGTAAGGCCGATTTGATGGTGGAGGATCGGCGCGATGATGGAAAGGGTCTGCCGATCGAGGTAATTGATGGCGGTAGCCGCAAATAGCAGCAGCAACACGATTCGCTGGCTGCTCGCTGCGCGTTTTTTCAAATCAGATTGTCCCATTCTCTAGTCAGCATGTTGTCGCCGCATCGGCATCCCCATCGCCGGCTGCAAAAAGCCAGGGGATTCATGACAAGCTTTTTCTGGCTGCCTTCTCTTTATATAGTTTGTATGTCAAAACGCGAGATTGTGCCGGTCCCATCCGGGACACGAGTCTCTTGTGGAAACTTTCGGCGTCGAGGCTGTCAACCAGGTTCATCAGGATCTGGTGCTGCCTGTCGAAGGCGCGATAAGTAACCGCGTCGGGATCGAGCAGGGAAGTCAAATGCCGGTGCATTTCAACGAGGAGATTGGCCATCTCCGGCTTCTCGGCCAGATTGTGCATTTCTCCAGGGTCGTCCTTCAAATTGAAAAGCAGAGGCTTGTCCCCGGTGAAATAAATGTATTTCCAATCGCCTTTCCGAATCATGAAAGAGCCGGTGATGTTGCCTTCGGAGTGCGACTCGCTGAAGACAAACTCCGGCATGGCTCCTGCCTGTTCTCGGATCAGGGGCAAAAGCGAATGTCCGCGCAGCTTCTGGGGACGTGGAACTCCTGCTACGTCCAGGATCGTGGCGACCATATCGACATGCGAAACCGGCGCTCTGAGTGTTTTCCCTTGGGGCAGGCCCGCTCCTGCCATGATGAGAGGCACACGCGCGGCGTTCTCCAGCAACACGTCCTTGAACCAGAGACCGTTGCTACCGAGCATCTCACCGTGGTCGCTGGTGTAGATAAAGAGCGTATTTTCAGCCTCTCCGCGGCGGTCGAGTTCATCAAACAGCCAGCCGACGTATTCATCCAGCTCCGAAATCATCCCGAAGTACGCGGCGCGGGCCCTCGCGATCCGCTCGCGGGAAACAGGCGCTGATACGTTGTGATAATTCGCGAGCAGAGTAAAGGAAACCGACCGCTCATCGAGGTAGTTCAAGGGAACCACAGGCAGCGGCATCTTTTCAGGCGGGTAGATGTCCAGATACTTTCTCTGCGCGACCCAGCGCGGGTGGGGCATCGTAAATCCTACGTACATCGCCCAGGGCTGGCGCAGTTGCGGGGTATCATGGCGAAGAAAACCGATTGCCCGCTGGGCCCTTTTCTGATCCGGACTCACATGGTCTTTAAACCACCCGTTCACCTGCGGACGCTCAGGCAGATACATGCACACAGGTGCGCGGAACAGGGCCGTGATGTCGGGATTCCGGGAATGGCCGTTCGAGGTATCAACTTCGTGAAAACCGTAATCCGCTCCCTGGGTCAAGTCCATTTTGCCGGTGGCCCAGCAGTAGTACCCATGCGAGCGGAGGTAGTTTCCCCAACTGGGAGTGTTGGGACCAAGAGGCGTGGCGTTGCCGAATGAGTCCACGTCTGAGGCAAACATCCCGGTCATCAGACTCGCTCGCGCCGCCACGCAAACCGGGTTACTCGAGTAACAGTTTTGGAAATTGACTCCGCGGGCCGCCAGGCGGTCGAGGTTAGGCGTTTGAACCAGGGGAAATCCGTTCAGACCCAGAAAGCGTCCGCTGTGCTGGTCGCAAATGACGAAAACGATGTTGGGCCGCCGGCCTGGAGACGCGCCCTGCGAGGAGAGCGCGGAGCCGGGAAACGCAGCAGGGAGCATCATGGTGGAAAGCAGAGACTTGCCGAATTTTCGCCTCGAAACCGGGCTCATCGTTTCTCCTTCCGTCCAATAGAGCCGTGCTTTAAAAATCATCCCTAAGCAAGTTAGGTAAACGCCTTATCCTGAGCCGCTCATGTGATCCGCCGTCGCGCGTTCAGGTGTTTCACCCAGCACGCCGGCAACGGCTTGCACAAAGAATATCGTCCCCAGATCGCGGAGGTGATAGGGCAACCGGTCAGTACCATCCGGGTACATCACGGTTGACAAAATTGCTCCGCGAAGATTCGGATCGGAAGGCTCGGTAAACTGCAACCTCATGCAGTAGTTCAGAGCTTTGCTCATTGCTGCCAGCCAGCGATCTTCATAGGTGAGCTTCCATAGTCCATGCCAGAGGATTACCGCGCATTCTATGCCGCTGGTTTCCTGACCGAATGAATTTGTATTGAAGTCGCGGTAGGTGCCTCGGAAAAGGCCGCCATCGTGCCGCATGGCGCTGATATAATATTCGCCGGAGCGGATGGCGCAGTCGAGGTACTTGGCGTTGCCGCTGTCCTTGTAGGCGGCAATCTGAGGATATCCCCACCAGTAAGCTTGCCGGGGGTGAAACGATCCCGTCAAGGGATTGCAAGGCGGGTAGTTGATCCAGTTTCCCGGCGGGGACTCATCGCGCAGCAGGCGGTCCGACGTTTCATAGAAGATGCGCCGGTATTCCTGAATGCCAGTGTGCTTGAAGGCTTTCAGGAAAATGGCGTCGTCAATCAAAGGGCGGCCGTGCATGTAGGGAAACCATTTGTCCCCCGGTGGATTTACCCATCGCGATTGCCTCACAGAATAATCATCTCTAAACACGCCCTGGCCCATGTAGGCGTTCCGGGCCACCCACGCGACGGCTTCCTCCACCCATTTCCAGTACTTTGTTTCTCCCGTCGTTTTGGCCAGAAGCATAAGGCCGTCCAGGCACTCGAGAATACACGACGTATTCACCCCGTGGATGTCGCCCTCAGCGCCCCAAATCAGTCCATGATTCTTGTTCTTAGGATCAACGATGCGGGCTTCTCCAATAAACCCGGCGCCGAGTTGCGCGGATTTAAGGAGCGAAGGGTCCTGAAGAATCTCGTTGGCGAACACCAGGGCTTTTATGGCCTGGCCGGTGTGCCAAACGGGGGCGAAAAAGCTCCATTGGCGAAGCGCCGCACTGTACTCACCGCGAATCGCGCCCCTCCAGTGTTTGTATGGAAAGTCGTGGAAGTTTTTTTCGATGGTTAACTGATCGCCCCTCATTTGGGCGACGTCCGTGATCCAGGTGCAGGCAAGCCGCAGGGAGGATTGCAGGTCGTCCAGATTGACGCCGTGCGCCGCGAGACGAGGAAGAAACTCCAATTTGCCCTGCGCAACTGCGCCACCTCGGGCAGTGGTCTGGTGTGAACCAGCTGGCCTGCCTCCGAAACCCATAGCTCCGACCGGGGCGAGCAGAGCTCCCTGCCGAAGGAAGTCGCGCCGGCTAAATCTATTATTGGGATGGAGTTTCTTCGTCATTAGGATTCCTCCGTGGTTGGCGCGGCATGTCCAAAGCGTTTCCGATCCGTAGACGCATAGTGTTCACAATGGACAGCCGACACTGTGGCGCCCCAAAAAGCTAATTACAGGCAGAAGACGGTCTGAAGCACAATGCAACGGTGCGCTTCGATCTTCAGATCTTACCGGTAGCGGTTGTGCAGGAGAAACTGGGTTGCGCCGACCCTTGAATAACCGCAGCGGTGATTGGGAGTGCCGCGGCGATCCTTCAACTCCCGCCGGCAAAACAAAGATCGCAGTCCGGTGACCATGCCTTTCCACCACATCACTGTGGCAATACGCCATGGGCTTGAAGAAAATTAAACACAGCTTCCTCCGCCCTCATGTTTTCGCTACGGGTCCACCCTCCGTGCCCTCCGCCAGGAATGGTGACAAGCTGATTTGGAACGCCGGCCCGGTTTAAGGCTCTTTCAAGATCTACCGATTGGTGATAAGGCACCAACGTATCTTTATCACCCTGAATACTAATAATAGGTGGCAAGCCCTTGCGAACATAGGTGAGCGGCGACAACTGCCTCGCCAGCTCCATACGATTGGGCTGGCTCCCAAACCATTCAAGCGCCCAGTTTCTCAGGTCAGGGCCCTGCAACAAATCGGCGACATCCGTGATGCCAAAAAAGTTGACGATGGCCGCTACTTTCAAGTCCTCGTTTCCCGCACACTCGTTGTCAAACTTAGAGTGCTGAGGGAGCATTCCTGTCATCAGGGCAAGGTGGCCGCCTGCGGAATGGCCTGCCACGACAAGCTTCGATGTGTCGAATCCATATTTCGGGGCGTTTCTGTAAACCCAACGAAGCGCGCAGCGACAATCTTCAACGGCGGCAGGAGCCAGCGATACATGGGCCAAACGATATTCGACGTTGACGACATTCATGCCTTTGGCAAGGAAAGGCAGCGGCCAGAGTGCGTAGTATTCTTTGCTGCCGCCTACCCAGCCGCCGCCGTGAATATAAATTACAGTCGGGCGCTTCTGACTTGCGGGCCCGGCCGTGATGACATCCAGCTTGAGATCAACGTTGTTGGCCTTACCATAAACAATATTCGGATGGACCTGGTATTCATAAGCCGCAATCGTGGCCCACTTCGTGACCGGGTCGAGTTGTTGGGCAAAAAGGGTTGAACTGAACGCCATTAATAAGAAGACAACGAGCACAAGCTTTCTGGTCATCACACAGCTCCTTTATGGGGCATGTAGCCTTCGACGGCTATCCATGCAAGAAGGATCTGATTCCTCACCGCACACCCCGCTATAACGCGGAATGGAGGAAATGCTAACATCCTCGCCCGGGTAAATCACCACCAAATCGTAGGTGTGGAGCTCCGGCACGATGATTTCAGCCCCACCCGCCATACTCCGGACGACAGCCTGCGACCGGCTTAAAGCGTCGGGTGAAAGAATCTCCACGCGCCTCACAGCAAATCGTACGCGGACGTGGATGTCTTGCTGGAGATCCTGCTTGTAATTGAGCAGGTGCAGCACGATTCGCCGGTCCTTTGCCTGGTAGGCAACGTTTGAGAACACGGTCGGCCGCGGCTCCACTTCCACCGCTTCCTTCGTCATGTGCTGCCGAATCAGTGCCGCCATTTCCGCCGCTGTGGGCAGCTTCGGCAAGTAGATCGCAAGGCCCTTCCCCTGGCGCCGCACCTGCATCTCGCGCGGAATCGCCCGCTTCGTAATTCCCAGCAGGTCACCCAGACCGAAATCCTGGTCCCCGCCAGCCGGCCCGGGACGAAACAAGGAGGCGTCCTGCACCGCGACGAGTGTCCCTCCCTTTTCCTTGACCCAGCGGCTTAGGGCCGTGTCCCACGCCTCGCTGAGCGGATTTGTATTGGGCGCCACGATCACTTTGTAGTGGTCCAGCACGGACTGGTGTGGCCGCTGATAGTTGAACAGCACGTCGTAGTCCAGATGCTGCAGGGAGAGCCTGTTCAACGCAGGCACAATACTATCGGTCGTGTCGCTCAGAATCGCGACTTCCGCCAGCGACTCCGGCTTCGTATAGTACTTCTCATTCCGCTCCAGAAATCCGTTATACACCCCGATCGCGCGCAACTGCCTCAGGGCCACGGGATCGTGGAAATAGAGATCCCGCAAGAACAGGCCTTCCACAAAAATCTCCAGGCTGGTGTGGTACATGGCGCATTCCGCAATCGCCAGTTGCCATTTCCGGGAGGCCATCAAGGTGGCTTCCCGGGTTCCCACATGCCGTTGGCCGTCCTCGACCGAAACGGGCCTCCAGCCTTCTCCAATCGCGTAGTTGTAGCGCAGCAGACCGGCATTCGTCACAATGTAAGGCGTGGCCCGGTCGGTATAGTACCCGGGCTCCCGCCCGTCTTCTGTCGTCACGCCATTCTGCAAGCGGGCCCAGGTGTAAATGCTGCGGTTGTAATTCGACATGATGACGATGTGGGGGTTAATCTTGGAAACAACCGCATAGATTGCATCGATGAAATTGCCTACATTTTGTTCGCCGTAGTAACTGAAAGCGTTGTCGATCCAGAAGGCATCCACGCCCGCTCGCGCCGCGGCAGTCACCCGTTCCTTTTGCAACGCCACCCAGCCCGGATTCGTTATGTCCGCCATGTAGCGGTTCGGACGGCTGTAAAACCACGGGCTGCCGTCCGGCATTCGCTTCACCCAGGCGATGCTTTGGGGCAAATGTTCGAACATGTCCTCCCAGAACATGTTCCCGATGGAGAAGTAAGCGGCAACCCGGATGTTGTTTTCGTGGCACGCCTTGATGTACGCCCTGAGCAACCGCCACTGCTTTTCTTCGGTCACAGGTGAAAAACCGTTGCTCCAAGTCACCCAGGCCCAGTTGATGTGCGCGATTTTCAGAAACCGGATGGTCTTCAGGTTATACCAATTCCGCGTGGCCTGAAGCACGTGCAGGGGGCTATCGGGGGTAAAATTTGGCCATCCCGTAAGCTCTCCCTTTTCCGCCTCGATCGGCCCGCCGTCCCAGCGCGCGGAGCGAAACATGCCCGTCTGAAACCAGGGCGGAATGTTGGCAGGATTCAGAATCGGCCGCGAACGTTGCTGCGGGCCTTGAAAGCCGGCCGCGGCCAGGCTGACAAGAAGGCCAAGCGCCACTAAGACGCATCCCGCTTTCAGGGATCGTCCTGGATTGCTGCCAGACGGTGTACTTGCTACGCGGGATTCACACTTTCGACACGTCAAGAAGCGCACCTTGTTCCTCCTGCCCACGGAATTGCCGCGTTAATTGCCACCATCAATCCAACACAACCTTTGGCCTGACGCCATTGTGAGCGCCGCACGGCAATTCCAACAATAGAACACAACCGCAGGAGAATACCGCCGGGGTCTTGAAAACACAAGAGCCCCTTTAATCGGCCTCGGCGCCACACCAAGCCGGAAGCAAGCCGGCCAGGGCAGATGCCGGGAATGGGCATGAAAACGAAGCCATGGTAATTGAAGGTTTCCAGTGAGTGGTCGAAGAAAGCTGCTTCAACGTAATTCACGACGATATGTTATACACTTTACCTTCTCTCCGCGGAGAGAATATTCGTTTTGGTATGCCTTGGCGGCGCGAATCGTTAACGCCTTCGTGAAGAATCCCAGGGTAAGCTCTGCGGAACGTAAGCAAGGATCGCGAGTGAATAAGGAGCAAAAGATGAATCGAAGAGATTTCATGCGCGGGGTAGCCGCGGGTTTATCGGTTACCCAGGTTCCAAACCTGCTGCTTGCGGATGAAGCCGAGGCGGCTTCCCCTCGGGCCTGGTTAAAGAACTCGCCCTTCATAGCCGTGGGCAGTTGGGACGACATGCCGATTTTCCAGCGGCGGACTGGCGGAGCGCCTACGTGGCAGGAGGCCGATTATCGCCGGGAGCACAGCGAAGAAACGGTGAGCAAGCTCAAGGACGTGGGTGTCACCATTGCGATTATCGATTTTTTCAAAGGCTTTGGGTTGCAGGCGGAAAAGGAACATATCGATCTTGCGCGGAAACTGGCGGCCCTTTGCCACAAGTACGACATCAGGGTGGGGCTGTACGTGGGCAGTACAATCGCCTATGAAACCTTCCTACTGGAAGAGCCGGACGCGGAGGAATGGTTTGTTCCTGATTATTTTGGAAGGCCGGTGATTTACGACCATCAGACCTTCCGCAAGCGCGTCTACTTTATGCATCCCGGCTATGTGGAATACATCAAGCGCGTAGTGCGTCTCGGCGTCGAAGACTTAAAAGCCGACATGATTCACTTCGACAACACCAGCATGCAGGCACGGCCGGCGATTTTACAGCATCCGCTGGCGATCCAGGACTTCCGTGAGTACCTGCAAAACACGCATTCGCCGGAGGAACTGAAGAAGCGGCTGGGCTTCTCGAATGTGAAATACGTGCTGCCGCCCAAGTTTGACTGGCCGCTCCGGGTTATTGACGATCCCCTGTTCCAGCTATGGACGGACTTTCGCTGTCATCAATTGAACCGTTACTACGGGATAATGAAGCAACTGATTCGAGGGCTAAACCCGGCGGTGGTTATCGACAATAATCCCAGTTCCGGCATGTCGGGTACGAACACCATCTGGGACCAGGGAGTGAACTACGCGGGGCTTTACCCTCAGCTTGACATCAGTTGGACCGAGGAAGGTGATGACGCCACCGTCACTCCGGAAGGCATCCTTGTCTCAAAAATCCGCACCTACAAGGTGGGGAGCATCCTGGGCACGCAAATCCTGACGTACACGGCAAGCAGCGGGCATTACGGCGCGGGAGAAGGCGGCAGGCTGGCGATGGCGGAGTCCATGGTATTCAACCGCCAAAGCCTGGGAATGGTGGGCGGACTGTTGGATGCAATAGACTTGCCCGCGGAGGAACGGGATTACATAAACTTTTACCACCAGAACTTCGAAAACTACCGGGATGTTGAGAACCTCGCCGACGTCGCCGTGCTGTACTCGTATGCAACGATGGGGTTCAACAATGATCGTCCGGCAGTGAGCTTCATGCTGGCGACACAGGCGCTTATTCAGGCCAGAGTCCCCTTCGATATTATTTTCGACGAGAACCTGAAAGACCTCTCCAAGTATCGCGTGCTGCTGCTGGCCGACCAGGAGTGTCTGGATGACGAACAGATGGGATTGATCCGGAAGTACGTCGAACAGGGCGGCGGGCTGGTGGCAACTGAGCAGACCTCGTTGTACACCACGTGGCGGCAGCGGCGGCCGGATTTCGGGTTGAAAGATCTGCTTCAGGTGAAGGCGCCCGCGTGGCGAGGGGCGGGAAGGCCGGAAGAAGATTTGAAAATCGCTCCGGTAAGGAACCACGTAGGGCGAGGTCGCGTAAGCTACCTCGCCGCGATCAAGCCCGCGATTGAGAAGCCGCCCACAGTGCGTATGGACAGCCGCTATTGGAAACTGCCGCTCAACTGGAGAGAGCTGATTGCGGCGGTGCGCTGGGCGGCCGGGGACAGCCTCTCGCTGGAAGTCAAGACGCCCCAGACGCTGAACGTCGTGGTGGAGCTGATGGAACAGAAAGGGAAAAACCGGCGGCTGGTCCATTTGCTGAACTATGCGTCCCGGCAGGGATCAACCGTAAGTAATATCGACGTCGACGTGGAGTTGCCACAGGGCAAACAAATCCGGCAGGTCACGTTGCTGACGCCGGACGGGGGCAAGCGGGAAACGGTGACGCCTAAAGTGGAGAGCGGTCGAGTCAGATTCACCGTACCGCAACTCCAAACCTATACCTGTGCTGTCCTGGAATTAGAGTCATGAAGTCTCTGGTCAGCTTGGTTTGCGGGTACGGCGGAAGCCGGCGCAGCCTGACTCTTACTTCTATGTCGCACCCCCGCGCACCATGGTTCTGTAAGCCTGATGCGGCTCTTCATCTCCTTGCTGTGTTCCCGGCCCCTCGCGATGGCGGAGTTTACCTAAGCGCAGCCTAAGGGCGTCAGGGGGCCGCGTGTTGCGCCGCTTGCGTCGCCAGGGGTAGCCTGACCTTATTGGCGTTCCAGGCCGCGGCGGTCAGCGATGCGTTGGCGCGAGTCGCAGGGTCGTGCCACAAGATCTCGAACTCTAGAGACCGCTCCTCGCCGCTGGCGAGCCAGAACCAGTTGTCCGCTCCAAGGAATGCACGTTGGGTCCCTTCGACGCCCAGTTGGGTGAGGAAGGCAGGGTGGGAACCCGAGTTGCGCACTCGAAGGCCGATGTGGCTATGGTTCCGGCTCTGATCCCGAATCGAAATCAGATCCAGCCTTAACGCCGTTCGGGCGGGGCTCGTGGTGATTTCCTTCTTGAGCCACGGTCCCCGGTCAAACACCAGCGAAGGCTGAGGCCCGGAGCGGTATTTGGCGCGGAAAGCGGGATCTGCCATCTTCTTCAGGCATCGGGGCCAATAGTTGGACCGTGAAACGATCTCTCCCGTGCCGCGCTTCAACTCCGCCACAACAATGAAGAACTTATCCTCGAGACGGGCGGGAAGGGTGAAGCTTCCAAGGTCAAAATCGGTGACCGGCACGCCGCGCTTCAGCTCGACCGAGCGCTCCTGGCTCCAGAGCGCGCGAAAGTCCGTGTCGAAAGCCGTCACTGAAAGCTTGAGCCCGCCCATGGCTGTCTCAGGACCGTTCAGGACCGTGGCGGTGGCGGGAAACCTCTCTCCCGGGGCCCAAAGCAGATGCGGGAGGCGCAGCATCACATGCACCGGCTCGTAGGTTCGCTTCAGGAAATAGTAGGCTGGCGTGGGCTGATCCAGGCCGTCAATGAACATATGGTAGACAAGCGGCCAGGGGACCGTGAGCGACCAGGGCATGAGCCCGGTGGTCAAGGGATAGTTGGCCTGGAGTTGCTCGGAGTAAATTTTGGTAAACTCGGCGCAGGCAACCTGCAGTGCCTCGCAGAACGTGTCGAGGCTGGGCGCCGCGAGGTCATCAATCTGCGTACCGCGTTCCCACACGGCGCGCGCGCCGCCCGGTTCCTGGAAGTGATGGTAAAACTCCGGATGAGCGAGCCAGAACTTGTGGCTGAAAATGTCGCTGATGGGCCCTTGCAGTTCCCGCGCGTCGACCACCGCCCGGATCGACTGCGCCTCCGGAATATTGTGCATGCTTGTTTCGCTGACGAACGGGACCCAGTGGTATAAGTGGGCATACCAGGTTGGGTCCATGTCCTCATAAATGTGCACGTCGCCGGGGTCCGGCGTGGTCCGGGTGAAGAAACGCGTGCCGTCGAAGTCGCGCACGGTGCGTTCCGTAACGCCCGTCACCGCGGTGTTGCTCGGGTCGTAAGGGTTGAATTCATTTCCGCCGCACCACACGGCGAGGGATTGGTGGTTCCGCACCCTGAAGAGCGTGTGGAAGACCTGCGCTTCCCAGACGTCCAGGGGATAGAGCGCCGCCTCCTGGTTGGCGAGCGGGAAATCCTCCCAGACCATGATTCCCATTTCGTCACACAGCTCGTAGAAGTCCTCGGTTTCCGGATTGCCGCCTCCCCAGACGCGGATCATCTGAACGCCCGCGGCGTGCGCCGCCTTCAACATCCAGCGGTAGCGCCAGTGCGGCAGATAATAAAGGACGTCCAGCGGCCACGCCCAGTTCATCCCCTTCAGGAAGAACTTGCGGCCGTTGACGACAAATTGCCAGTTGGCCCAGCGGTCTTCCATGCGCGGTCCGGCGCTCGGTTCGTGGAGGATGACCCGAATGCCATAGTCGAACTCCAGGTGGTCCATCGAAGCGCCGCCCACCGCGAGCTCCACTTTCACGCGGTACAGGTTCGGCTCGCCCAGGCCATTCGGCCACCAGAGCCGGGGTGACGCAACCCTCAGGTCTTGCTCGACGAAGTTCCGGCCTTCAAAAAGCTGCAAGGGGAAGGATTGACGCAGGGCGGGCCGGGTGGACCCCTTCTCGGAAATTTCCACGTTCAAGGTCACGGGCGTTTCGACGCGCCTGGAGGTCCAGGAGTTTCGGAAGTGGATGCCCAGGTGCCGGTTCCAGGCATGGAGTTGGAAGTCGAGGGACTGCGTGTTTACAAAAACTTCGGCCTTTAGTTTCAGGCGGGCTTCCCGGTCGCCGGCAGCCTCAGTGACCAGGAACGGCCGCTCCAGGTGGATTTGGGGGACGAACTCCAGCCGCACGCTCCGCCAGATTCCGAAAGGCTCGAATTCTTTGAAACTAATCCCCTCAGGTGTCACAGGCTTGGGCCCGCCCGCGACTCCCCATGGCAGGACCACTTTGCCGGTGTTCCACGCGTCCCAGTTCTTGACGCCGTAACTGCCTGCCTTGACTTCCACCAGGATTTCATTCGAACCGGGACGCAAGTATTTACGGACCTCGATTTCCGGGCCGCCGAACATCCCTTCGTTGCGGCCTAACAACGTGCCGTTCAGCCAAACCCGGAGATAATAACCGGCGGCATCAAAGCAAAGGAAAACGTAACCGGTCTCCGGCAAAGCGGGGACCTGAAACTGGCGGCGATAGTACCAGACTTTTTCCGGAACCCAGGCATACAAACGCGAATTGAGGTGCAGATAGGGATGCGGCAGTTCGCCGCTTTCATAGAGCGCCCACTGGACCGAGTTGGGAACCTGCACGCGAATCCACTTCGACTGTGGCTGGAGGTCTTGAGGACTTACAATGGGCGTATCCAGATAACCCATTTCCCAATCGCCGTCGAGCAACTGGTGTTGCTCTCCGGTACGAGGCCAAATGTAATAAGGCTGCCAGAGAGTCTCTTCTTTCTCCTGCGGGCGCACAGCCTCGGGCCGCGCCAGCAGCGAGCTGACTTGGCAATTCTCCTCACTCCTCAAATCTTGACCCGTCTCATCCCCTGCCTGGGCGGCTGATGGAAGGGCAGCGGCGGCAAAACCGAGCGATGCGCCTTTCAGGAACTCACGCCGTTTCATAAGCCGCCTCCTCAATCAGACGAGATTCACGCGAAATTATTTTCAGCACCTTCCGCCGCCTGATTTTACCCGGGATTACCGTTTTGGCCTTCCGAAAATTGAAAATATACATCCCCTTGGGCGCAGGCAGCACATTTTTCCTTCAGGCGGTCACACCCGCTGCCACCAATACCTCCGCCGGGATTGGCGAATTTTTGCAGGGCAAAATCCCGCAACAAATTATGTTAGAATTGCATCCCATCACTTATCGGCTGCCGCTCGAAGCTGGTTCCGGGTTGTGGTAACATCCCCATGAGAAGTAAACCGGGGGCTGGCACATAGAGGCAACGGTTATCTAAGCAAGAGGGTGACTACCTTTCCGAAGGCGTAGATGTGGTTTAAGGAAATTCCAAGACCTGATTTTTAACAGCATATGTTCTGAATTTGTGACAAATTAGATATACACTGGCTTGGACAGCCTGTCTGATTTAATTAGATTAGAATAGAGGCTGAGTCTGGGACCGAAAGTGCTTGCATGCCGGTCCTGACTGAAGCAATTTTTCTTTTTCCTTGTAACAGGCAATAAAAAAGGAGGCTCGATGGGAGACGCCGAAAAATCCGTTCAGACCAGCACGACCGCACCTCAATTTCGAGTAGATGTTCACCTGCAAGACTTGGTGATGAAACCGGCAAAAACGTCAGCCGCCCCGCCCGCCCTTCAGCCTCGATCTTCCCCATCCGAGGCTGCTCAGGGCCTGACTTTGCCGGACCCTGTTTACCCCCAACATTCGCTTCCCGAGGGCCAGGATTACACCGAAAAGCAATATCAGAAAATCAATACGATGCGGGCCTTCCGGTGCTGGGCGCTGCCTTTCGTCAAGTCCAGGATTCATCCCTCTCAAATGCGCCCGATCATTTCCTATCTGTTTACCGAATTTAAATGTAATGTTGACTGTCATTACTGCTGGTCGTTTAACAATAACGTCAAAGGCATGAATGAAGACGTCGCCCGGCGCTCGATTGACTGGCTGCACTCGATTGATTGCCGGGTCCTGGCGCTGATGGGTGGAGAACCCCTGTTGCGCCCGGGGTTTGTACATAAGGTTGTTTACTATGCCGCGAAGAAAGGCTTCTATGTCTACCTGCCGACCAATGGCCGGCTGATGCGGCCGGAAGTGATCGACCGCATGGGGGATGCCGGTGTCGGGATTGTCAACCTCGCCATCGATTGCGTGGAGGAAAAGCCCGGACTGCCCAAAGCGCTCAACCGCATCCGGCCCTATTTCGATTATCTCGTTAAGAGGCAGCGGCATTACGGGTACACGGTGATGATGAACATCAACATCACCCACATCAATCAGGACGATGTGAAGGAGTTGACGGAGATCGCGCGCGAAAACGGCTTGGCAACCGACTATCACATCAACGAAGCGCCAATGCTCGAGCAAAGCCACTTCAAGCACATGGATGAGAACACTACCTATCTGATGCCTGAGGATTTCCCCAAGGTTGACGCGCTGCTCGATTACCTGATCGACAAGAGCCGCCAGGGGTATAAGATGGCCAATCCCCAACAGCATATGCTCGGCATGAAAAAACTAATGCACGGACAGGTGAAGCCTTGGCCATGCCGCGCCGGGCAGAATAACCTGATCATCCGTCCGGACGGCACGCTGGCGCCGTGCTTCCCCATGTATTCGGCCACTTACGACTGGGGCTCGGTGGGCGACCACAAGTTTGACGTGAAGCAGCTCGACGAGATGAAAAAGACCTGCTCCACGCATTGCTTGTCAACGTGCAACTACATTCTTTCCCACTGCTATAACGGCTCTCGCGTAATCCGCTGGGGCCTCAAGCAGGCGTTTCGAGGATTCCACGGGGTCAGCGGCCACTTTGACGATTAAGGCTGCGGATGGCACCAGAGTCCGCCCCTTCTTTCTGAGGCTTCGCGAGGCGGAGAGGAGCCCAGGGACCGGCCGCGCCGACGCTTATCACGGATCATAAACGTTGCCGATCCAGTAATGCGTAATCTTCTGCTCGTGCCGCCGGTGGGCGCAGATGGGCTTCTGAGAGTCTGCTAGGCTAGAATTAGGGCCTTATGAGGCCCCTTGCAACCCCCCAAATGAGACAAATGGGATTTTCCAGGGTGAAAATCACCATTTTATTAACGTATTGATAATAAGCGACTTATATAAATTTTGAATTGCCGCAACTGGCCGTATCGTGCGATTGCTGTTCCGTTTATGCACAGCGGGTAGAAATTACCAGTCGGGAAATTCATAACAGGCTTCAGGTCGCGTCCGACAAGCGTGCAGGCTAGACGTCAAGCCGCACCGGCCGAGGTTTGAGCGGTTCCCGGCGGATCGTCGCGACCTGGCTTCCGCGGAGTTCCCAATCTCCATGCCTTCTGGCCTATATTCCCCGTTGCATCCAGCCTTCAAAATCACGAGAATAAAGTGGCAATGGCATCATCACGAATAGCGTTCCTATGCGGGCGCATGGAGTCTTGGCTGAAACTCAGGAATGAAGATGTTTGAGAAGATCATAGTCGAGGACGATCAGATCCGCCCCTTCTTCCGTTTCCTCCTCTCAGTTGTAGGCATTATGACGATGATTACGGCGGTGGGCTTCGTCGTCGTGAAAATGCCTTCCATCAAAAATGTGGATCCGGAAATCACCCAGTTGTTCTGGTACAACGTGCTGCTGCTGCCGTTGTTGCTGGGCCTTTACACGGTCTTGACTCAGCTTCTGGAACACCGGCCATTGGGCTCCGTGGGCCTGGCGTTTTACGGACGGTGGAAAAATGACCTCGGCATTGGTCTGGTTGCCGGCGGCGGCATGATCGTAGCCGTTGGGTGCCTGGAGCGTCTGCTGGGTGTTGCAAGGTTTTCTCTATCGCCGGTGTCCCCTGAAAAGATAGCATTCGGAGGAGTGTTTCTAATCGTCCTTCTGGCCGTGGCGGCGGTTGGCGAGGAACTGGTTTTCCGGGGCTATCCGTTTCAGCGCTTGGTTGATTCCGGCGGACCCATCGCGGCGGTAGTCGCCATGTCCGTGCTGTTCGGCGTAACTCACTTGGCAAATCCCTTCCACACCTGGATCTCAATGGCCAATACCATCTTGGTAGGAGTGCTCCTGGCGGTTTGCTATCTGCGCACGCGGGCGCTCTGGCTGCCGATCGGTATCCATTTTGCCTGGAACTATCTCCAGGGATACGTGCTGGGGTTTCCGGTAAGTGGCTTGCTTTTGCCGGAACCCATTCTTGTGACCACCGTTCACGGGCCGGTCTGGCTAACGGGTGGCGCGTACGGGCCGGAAGGTAGTATCCTGACCTTAGGGATTATTTTAGCGGGAACCATCTACTTCCTTTTGACACGCCGCATCTATGTTACGAAGGAGATGCGGGAGCTAGTCCTCGGTCCCAGAACCGGCGGAAGTGGTGGAATCACCATCACGGGCCGCAGTATTGTTCCGACCGAGAAACATTAAGGAACGGTACCAAGTAGGGTGCCAAAGGTGGGTGGCGCCATGAAGCAGAAAAGTTGCCCCCGGTCGATTACAAGTTTACAGACTTTCCGGGAGAGCTTAGGGGCAAACACTTCCCGGCAGAACTTCCGGAGAACGAACCGCAGGCGGCATTACGCGTTGCTGGCGGCTGTTGCAGCAGCCTTTCTTGTCAGCATAAGTGCGGCTGCGCACGGAACAAAAGAAACTCTTAATCAGCTCGGCCGCATCGATTTGATTCGCGGTCTCGACCGGGAAATCGCCGTGGCCAAGATCGCCCTGCCGCGGGGCAAACACGGGGTGTTTGTCAATGACAAAGGGCAACTCGATCAGGAACGTGCCCAGGAGGAATTAAGGACGAACGGCACGGCGGTCCGCCCGGGCATGCCCGTTGAAATTACCAAGATAAAGTTTAAGTCTCATCGAATCATTTTTGAAATCAACAATGGCGCGAAGGGGAAGAAGTGGTATCAGCACATCCAAGTCGGCATGGGTGGGATGGCGCAACCGGTCGTACAAGGAAATGAAAACCAGGGCCTGGCTTACGGTTCCTCGATCACGCTGACATTTGAAGGCGAGAAGGTTCCTAATCTCAGCGTTGAGCAAGCCAAGCAACTCCTCCACGAAGTGTTAGACTTCCATCGCCAGTTGCCCACAGAGCTCTATTCCCCTTCGATTCCGGAGAAGTTCAAAGAAGCCATCAAGAATCATCAGGTTCTGGTGGGAATGAACCGCGATGCGGTGCTTTCCTCCAAGGGACCGCCGTTCCGCAAAATCCGTCAAACCAAGCCCAATGGTGATGAGACGGAGGACTGGCTTTACGGCCTTCCGCCCCACGTGCTTTTTGTCACCTTCGAAGGTGATTCCGTCGTCGCCGTTCGCCAATATTAACAGCCTTCCTCCAAGCATACTTTCCTTTCACTGAATTATGGCTGGCGGGCACACTGCATCCCTCTGCTCGAATGCCCATAGTGATCGAGCAAGTAAGAGATCGGGCAGGCAGTGGCGGAGTATGCGCGGGATTCTATCCCTCGTCTCCTTCGGCAAACAAGCGATAGCCGGCATTCGGCGGAAACATTTCCGCCATCAAGATCATACGCTTGCGCAAAGCAGGAACGGGCAAATGTTCCGGCCCAACTCGAATCTGGACGTCATGCCACAGGCCATGCATATATTCAGCGCAAGTGCTCGTAAATGAGATGTCCCGGTACTTGCTGAAGGCTGCGCCAGCGCGTGACCGGCGGCCGCGAAGTGGCTGTTTCGCTTCATAGGCGTCTTGATCAATTTCGCCGCCGACGCCTCCGTCGAACTCTTCATTGAGAAGATTCGTATACCGTTCCAGCTCGCTCGGTGTGAGCCGCGAACGGAGCAGTTCGGCGACGCTTGCCAGAAGCTCAAATCCTGTGTCATGAGCATCGAAGTCCCGGCAAGCAACTACCAAATCAATCCTAGTCTGGTTTTCAAGCCATACCGCAGAGTGTTTTTCCCCACCTGGGTCGGAAAAGGCAACCACGTCGCCTGTCGGGAAGCACCCGATAAAAGGAACGAGCAAGACCCTCAACATGCCAAGCCGGTGGGCGATTGATTCCGGCACGGCCTCGACCGGCTCCCGAGCCATAGTGCGCTCTTCGGCAGGAGTAAGGCGGACCGCCGAATGCATTTCCCATCCATGCGCGAGGTGAGAAAGAGGTACGAAGGCCCGGCGAATGTACTCCTTGACCGGAATGTTTTCGCGGAGGGAAGCTTGTGAAGCGTTCAAGGCAAGCTACCTCGGGTCCAGGTTAAGATGCCACCCTATTTTCACGGATAACATCCTTGCGTGTCCAGCACTCCGTATGAAATCGCACGTCACACAGAGATCGGCCTGAATTGCGTTTCCAATGAGAAAAATCAGCACTGCGATGTCGGTCCTGTAAAGGAAACCATAGAATGGTTCCTGTGCGTGCTGCGTGGCCGCCCAACAGATCACAATCACGCGGCTGATAAATGTGCCGCAACATGCCCAAATCGGTCACACATCCGGATACCCGACAAGCTGGTCGCCGTAAACGCGTCCCACGCGCACGTTAAGGAGGGTATTCGCTGGTGTTGCCGCGCCGGGCAGATAAACCTTCAAGTAATTGGAGGATAAGGCAGAGCGCATTCCCTGCTCAGCCTGATGAAGCGTCAGCACGCTCAGCGTTTGACCAACCTGAGCCTCGAGAAATTTTTGGCGTTTGGCGGTGATCAGAGATCGGATCTCGCAACTTCGCTCGCGAATCCGGCGGCCGTCCACCAGGTTCGGCTGGTTCGCCGCCGGAGTTCCCGGCCGCGCCGAATAAGGGAAAATATGCAGATAGCTATAAGGCAAAGATTCAATAAACCGCAGGCTTTCATTGTGGTCTGTCTCCGTTTCGCCAGGAAACCCTACCATCACATCTGCGCCGATACCACAATTGGGGATCCGCTCGCGAATCGTCAGAATGCGCTCGGCGTATTGGGTTGTCCAGTAACGCCGGTTCATAAGCCGAAGGATTCTGTTACTGCCGCTTTGGATCGGAACGTGAAAGTGTTGCGCCAGGCGCGATTCTTGTGCCACGAGCTGGATGAATTCACGGCTGACATCCATAGGTTCAATCGAGCTGATGCGCAGCCGCGGAACTTTTGTTTCAGCAAGGATTCGCTCCACCAATCCGAGGAAGTTTAGTCGACGGTCCAGATCTCGGCCGTAGCTTCCGACGTTGATACCAGAGAGCACAATTTCCTGGTACCCATCCTGCTCGAGCGCCCGGACTTGGTCGATCACCTTTTCAGGCTCCATGCTTCGACTTTCGCCCCGCACGCGCGGAATGACGCAAAAAGAGCATCGCGCGTTGCAGCCGTCCTGAACTTTAAGCGTGGGCCGCGTGTGATCGTCGGCAAAGACGGGAGCAAAATGGAAAGCGTCCCCTATTTCACCCACCAGTACTGTTGCTGACGTTTTGGGCGAGCTGGATGCAGAAAGCATCGCCTCATTGCTCGTCGGACGTTTTGCCTGAGCACGCAGCTCCTTTGCGGAGTCGGACCGCTTGAACTCGCTCAGTAAAATTTGCGCCACCGTGTGTTTATGAGAGTTTCCTACCACCCATGCCACGCCGGGCAGCTTGGCAATTTCCTCGAAGGCTCGCTGAGCATAGCAACCGGTTACCAGAATCCGGCAATTGGGATTGTGGCGGTGAAGTCGGCGAATCATCTGACGGGCTTCAGCGTCGGCAGCCGCCGTCACGGTACAGGTGTTCACGACGGCAACCTGGCTGTCTTCCGGACTGGCCTCCTTGAGTCCTCCCAGGATGAGTTGTTTCTTGATTGCGGCGCCGTCCGCCTGGCTTGCCCGGCACCCGAAATTGATAAGGTGGAATGTACTCATCAAGACTTCATGTTAGCTGAAGTTGATGCTGTTGCGCCACGGGTGGGCTTTTGCGGCTGAAGACGGGGAAAATAGTCCTCCAACCGGCGTTTCCGCAGCATCGTTGTGAGGAGCCGTGGGTTCAGAAGATCAGGCGGCTGCTGCCTTGAAGCGGCTAAACGCGGATCAACTCCGGGCTCAGCGCCACTTCGGTGGCGCCGAACTCAGAAATTTAGTCTCCCTTCGGGCAAAAATAGGGAGGGAACGTTGAAGCTAAACTAAGCCGGTAGCCGGTGAACCCGCGGTTCGCCGCTGCTCAAAGCATTCCCGGCAATAAACGGGGCGACCTTGTGTCGGCTTGAAGGGTACGGTGGTTTCCTTCCCACATTGCGAGCAAACTGTGGTAGTTTCCACGCGCCGATACCCCTGACCGCTGAGTAATTGGCTTCGCTTTGCCTTACAAGTCTTGCACCGCTTGGGCTCGTTCTTAAACCCCTTGTCTGCGAAGAAAAGTTGTTCTCCCGCTGTGAAAACAAACTCTGCTCCGCAGTCGATGCACTTGAGGACCCGATCCCTGTATTCCATGGTTAGCCCCCTAACCGACCAAGGCCCCGCCTCGTGGCAAATAACCACCGTGCGCCAAAAGGATCAGTCTTGGTCGTGCCTAGCCTTTTTGCGGGCTCGTTTCCGCGCCAAGGCTGCCTTGACCCTCTTTCGCTCTCCTGGTTTGAGATAAAAAGAATGCTTCTTTATTTCCTTGATGATGTCCTCTTGTTGCACCTTACGCTTAAAGCGGCGGAGGGCACTTTCTAGAGACTCGCCCTCTTGCAGTCGAATTTCGGCCAAACGCTCAACACCCCCGTTTCCACAGGAAAATGTGTGACTACACCTTTCCTCTTGATTAAACAGATTCTCACCTATCCTGTTCCCGGAAGTCAAGCCTAATTTTGGAAATAAAGAAAACTTCTCGATTCTCAAACGCATTCTTAAACCATGTCTTAGACCTCACATTTGAACCGCACCGCACCGCCCGACGTAGCGGCGATGGCGCTGACGCAAGCAGTCTTCTTGACCCACTAAGTGGGGTATGTTACGGTCATGGTCATTCGTGAATGCATCTACCGGTGATGGACGCATGGCAGAGATTTTGAAAGTCAGCAGTTCGCAGATGGAATATGTGCTGGAATACTCCACCCGGATGATTTTATCGGGGAAGGTTATTGCTTTCCCGACCGACACTTTTTACGGTCTTGGCGCCGACCCCTTTAATCTCGCCGCCGTCACTGAGATCTTCCGCATCAAGCAAAGATCTTCCGACCGCCCCATTCCTCTGCTGGTAGCGTCTCTAGATCAAGCGTCGGACCTGGTTGCCGATCCGCCGCAGCTTTTCTTTACCCTGGCGAAAAAGTTTTGGCCGGGTCCGCTGACGTTGGTTGTCCCTGCTTCTCGCCTGATTCCTTTAAAGATCACGGCCAATACCGGATGGGTTGGCCTTCGCTGGCCACGCTCTCCGCTGGCGGAAGCTTTGATTACCGCCCTGGGTCGGCCCTTGACCGGAACCAGTGCCAACTTGTCCGAACGCCCGGCGTGCGCGACGGCCGGCGAGGTCGAGGAACAGATTGGCGCCTGCTTGCCGCTTATTCTTGACGGCGGCAGCACAGCGGGTCAACGCCCTTCAACAGTATTAGAGCTCCGGGGTGACCGCGCGCGCATTCTGCGACCCGGCGGCATTACGGAGTCTGAACTGGAAGATTACCTGGCCTGAGCTTCCCCGTGCGTTTACGTTATTGGATAATTCTCAGTCTGGTTGCCGCAACCGCCGCATTGATTTTGTGCGAAGTGTCAATTTACAAGGCCATCCGGCGTCAGGCAGCCCATGATGAGGCGCAACCTGCGGGGGCCATTGTGGTTTTTGGAGCGGCCGAATATAATGGCCGCCCTTCACCCGTTTACAAAGCGCGGTTGGACCACGCCTTCGATTTGGAAGAGCAGCACTTCGCCCCGCTGGTCATCACCACGGGAGGGAGCGGCGGAGATCCGCACTATACGGAAGGCGGCGTGGGGGCTGATTATTTAATTCAACAAGGTGTTGCGGCCCGCAAGATTCTGACGGAAACTCACGCCGACACTACTTATCAAAGCGTCAGCGCGGTAGTCCGCATGCTGAGAAAACGCGGAATAAGAACGTGTATTGCAGTGAGTGACGGGTTTCACCTTTATCGGATCAAATTGATGTTTTCATCCTTCGGCATAAATGCCTTCGGTTCTCCAGCCCCCGCCAGTCCCATTGAAGCGGATCCCTTCGCGCGCAATCTGTTTTCGGTGCGGGAAATGCTGATTATCACCTTGTGGCATCTCGGTTTGCACGTGTAACAGTCATGTCAGAAACGTTTTGGCGCTTCATCGTCAGCCCCTTTGCTTTGCTACGTGCTTCTTTGCTTGGCATACCGCGCGAAACGAACGGTCTCACAATTTCCGCTCGGCGTAAGCTCCGTGAAAAATCCCTCCATTGAAGATCAAGCAAATGCCGAGATCCTTCGTTGCCTTCGGCTCCGCAGGATGATACGCGCGCCGGCTTTTTCGACAAACCGTCAGCAGCCGGCTTCACCGTGGATGAATGCTTCCCAGCACCGCTGCTCGGCGCGCGCCGGTTACGGCGGGAAGATTTCCGGGCAAACCTTGCAGGGTTCGGTCGGCGAGGATGGCGAAGGCTATGGCTTCCTTGGCATCGACGGGAATACCGAATGCGTCGGAAAGGTCTACGTCGAGTTCTGGCATTAGTTCGCTGATTTTCTTGAGCAGCAAACGGTTATGAGCGCCCCCGCCCGAAACAATCAAACGTCCGATACTTGCCCTTGGCCAGACGAAATTCCGCAGCGCTTCGGCGACGGTCCTCGCGGTGAGTTCGTTCGCGGTCCGGAGCAGATCTTGGGCGCTCTCACGCTTCCGCCCGGAAAAGAAGTAGCGCTTAATAAATTCGTCTCCAAACTGTTCGCGGCCGGCACTCTTGGGAGGCGCTTCGCGAAAAAAGGGAAAGCGCAAGGCGTCGCTTAAGCGTTCCTCAAGAACCTTGCCCTGCGCGGCCAGGCGACCGCCGGAATCATAATCCTTGCGACCGTGCGTGAAACGACGCGCCAAGGCGTCCATGACCATGTTTCCAGGGCCTGTATCGAAGCCAAGAACCTCTTCTGGCCCGGCTCCGGCCGGGATGACGGTGACATTGGCAATTCCGCCAAGATTGAGTGTGACGGTCCCTTTGCTTCGATCTTTGAACAGAAGGTAATCGACCAAAGGCACCAGCGGCGCTCCCTGGCCGCCCGATGCAATGTCCCGGGTCCGAAAATTTGCCACCACCGGCGCGCGAATTCTTTCAGCAATCACCGCGGGTTCAGCAATCTGCAAAGTCGAGCTGATTTTCCGGCCTGCTTCCAGCGTAGCGAATCCCTGGTGGAAAACCGTCTGGCCATGCGAGCCGATAACGCTGAGGCGATGAGGAGAAATTCTCGCCTTGCGGCAGACGCGGAGCGCCGCCTCCGCAAAAAGTTCTCCGAGCAGAAAATTGAGCTGGCTGATTTCGCGGGCCGGAATTGCTTCGCCCGACGCCACATGGAGAATCCGTTTCCGCACGCCAAGCGAGTAACGAACCGAAGTAAAAGCCACCAGCCGAACCCGCGGCTTATCGCTCGATCCCGCCAGCCGCACGAGAGCCGCGTCCACGGCGTCGAGAGAGGTGCCGGACATCAAACCGACGGCCAAGCGAGAACGCGCAAATTCCTCTGCCAATCCCAGCCTCCAGGTTGCCGAAGGATTCAGCGCGACGGAAAGCCTCAAACCATACGGCACGATTGCTTGCACCGGACTACGACGAGTTGTCACGTCCCGATGCGGAATCGAGACTCATGACTGAACTTGTTTCTTCAGCTCGGCTAATAGATTTAAGGCTTCGAGCGGCTTCAAATTATCGAGGTCCACCTTTTCGATGGCCTGAACCACCTCAGCATTTAGAGGCGTGAAGATGGTTAACTGTAAATCTCTCGGTACCTGCTTTTTCTCGGCCAGACCCCCGCTCACGGTATGCTCGCTCTGCTCATGGCGTCTTAAAACTTCGCGGGCACGGTCGACGACCGTTGCCGGAAGCCCGGCCAGGCGCGCGACTTCAATTCCATAGCTTTTGTCCGCGCTGCCCGGTTCAACCTTCCGCAGAAAGATGATGTTCGAGCCCGATTCCTTGACGGAAACGTGATAGTTGCGAACGCCGGGGATGAGTTCCTCCAACTCCGTCAGTTCGTGATAGTGGGTGGCAAAAAGCGTCCGGGCCCGGGTGTGCATCAGCAGATGCTCCACGACGGCCCAGGCGATTGCCAATCCGTCAAAAGTTGCTGTCCCGCGCCCGATTTCATCGAGCAGGACAAGGCTGCGCGGCGTCGCCGTGTTCAAAATGGTCGCCGTTTCCGTCATCTCCACCATGAACGTGGAGCGCCCCCGCGCCAGGTTGTCGGAGGCTCCAATGCGGGTAAAAATGCGGTCGAAAATAGGCAGCTTGGCGCTATCCGCGGGCACAAAACTGCCCATTTGCGCCATCAAGGCAACGAGCGCCGTCTGCCGCAAGTAGGTAGACTTGCCTCCCATGTTGGGTCCGGTGACGATCAGCAGGATGTCGGAGGTTGGATTCAGGTAAAGATCGTTCGGGATGAAATGGCCGCCTTCCTCCCGTGGCGCAAGATGTTCAATCACGGGATGGCGCCCCTGGAAGATGACAAGCTCGCCGTTGTCGGAAAATTCCGGACGGTGGTAATTCCGCTCCGCTGCAAGGTGCGCAAAGCAAGCCAGGACGTCAAGCTCGGCCAGGCTGTTGGCGGTCTGCCGGATGCGCCGCGCCTCCGTTCCCACGCTGCGGCGGATCTCCGTAAACAACTGGCGCTCGAGGCTCTGGCTTCGTTCTTCGGCGTCCAGAATTTTAGCCTCAAGCTCCTTCAGTTCCGGCGTCATAAACCGCTCGGCGTTCACTAGAGTCTGCTTACGATCGTAGTCGGAGGGCACAAGATGCAAATTGGGCTTGGTGACTTCGATGTAGTAACCAAAAACATTGTTGAATCGCACCTTGAGCGACGCGATGCCGGTGCGCTCGCGCTCCCGCGTTTCAATACCCGCAATCAGTTGCTTGCTGTTCAGGCTGATTTCCCGCAAAGAATCGAGTTCAGCGTGATAGCCCGGCCGGATCAGGTTACCCTCGGTCAACAGTACTGGCGGGTCGGGGTGAATCGACCGCTCCAGACGGCCGTGAACGTCCTGAAGTTCGTCCAGACGGCCGTGAAGCTCCCGGAGCCTTGAAGCGTGAAAACTGCCGAGATAAGTGTGGACGAGCGGCAACTGCTCGAGTGAGGCTTTAAGCGCCAGCAGGTCACGGGCGTTGGCCGTTTCAAGAATCACCCTGCTGAGGATGCGCTCCAGATCCTGGATGCTGTTCAAGACGCGGCGCACTTCTTCGCGCGCGATCGTGTTTTTCGCAAGTTCCTCAACGGCATCCAGACGCCCCTCGATTTCGCTGCGCTCGGTGGAAGGACGCAAAAGCCAGGTTTTCAGCTTCCGGGCTCCCAGCGTCGTCACGCATTGATCCAGCACCGCCAACAAAGTGGCGTCTCGCGGGCCGCCCGCCAGGGGCTCGATCAATTCCAAATTCCGCAGGGTTGCAGAGTCCAGAACCAGGGAATCGTTTTCCTGATAGAAACGAATCCCGTTGAAATGGGATAAGCCGCCTCTCTGAGTCTCCCGAACGTAATGAAAAATGGCGCCTGCCGCGCCGGTAGCATAAGCACGTCCGTCGAGTCCATATCCGGCCAGCGAGACCACGCCGAAATGTTCTTTAAGGAGCCTTTCGCCATATTCTCCGCCGAAGACCCATTCTTCCAGGTGAGTCTCTGTGATCCGGGTCTGAGCGTCTGGGGACAATTGCAGAGAGCGCGTGGAGGACGGAACCAGCAGCTCGCTGGGGCGCATTCGCTCCAGTTCCTCAAAGAGCCGCTCGCGCCTGTTTTCTCCCGCCATTTCCGTGACGCGAAAGTCTCCGGTTGAAAGGTCTGCAAAGGCCAGCCCGATGGTTCCATCCGCTTCGACCACCGCCCCCAGGTAGTTGTGGTCCCTGGGCTCAAGAATCTGGGCGTCTGTCGCGGTGCCCGGCGTGACCACGCGCGTGACTTCCCGCTTTACAAGTTTTTTGGCCTGGCGTGGGTCTTCGACCTGATCGCAAATGGCCACCCGGTATCCCCGGCGGATCAGCTTGGAGATGTATCCTTCGGCGGCATGATAGGGAACGCCACACATGGGCACCGCTACGCCCTTTTCTTTGTTGCGGGAAGTCAGCGTGATCTGCAGCTCCTTGGAGGCCACCAGGGCATCTTCGAAGAAGAGTTCGTAAAAATCGCCCAGACGGAACAATAGCAACGCGTTCGGGTGCCGTTCTTTGATTGCGCTGTATTGGCGCATTAGGGGGGTTGAAAATTCACTCATGCGTTTGATTGGCGGGAGATATTATATCGTGTCGAAGGCCCGAACGGGCAAAGGAGTTTTTTTCTTGCAAAGCAGGACGGGTTACACAGAACTTCGCGAGCGCAAAACGCAGACATCAGGGAGCTGCCGGTACTGCTGATTGAAGTCTAGACCATAGCCCACCACAAAGACGTCCGGGATTTCAAAGCCTACATAATCGGCACGGACGGGCACTACGCGGCGGGACGCCTTGTCCAGCAACGCGACCAGTCTTAGACTACGCGGCTGATGAACTGAAAGAACCTCCTGGAGGAACTTAAAGGTGTGGCCGGTATCCAGGATGTCTTCCACAATCAAAACGTCGCGCCCTTCGATGCTGACGTCAAGATCTTTGGTGATTTTGACCTCACCAGAAGATTGCACTCCCGCCCCATAGCTCGTAATTCCCAGAAAATCGACCGTCACGTCTATGTCGATCTGGCGGATTAAATCCGCCATAAAAACCCAGGCCCCCTTCAGGATGCCCACCAGGTGCGGGGTGCGGCCGCGATAATCCTTGGCGATTTCAAGGCCAAGCTCGCTGACACGCCGGCTTATTTGTTCTCGCGACAGCAGGACTTTCATAGCTTGATCGGTGATCCTCTCGGTCATTTCGTCTTTCCTGCCGTTGACGCCTTGGCAAGGGTTTGTTAGATTATAAAATCTAGCACTTTTGTAAAGGAGAATTTGTGGCTAATCATAAATCCGCTCTAAAGCGTCTTGCTCAGACGCGCGCGCAAACCGAGCGTAACCGCGGGCATCGCACCCGGCTGCGGCATCAGATCCGTGAGCTTCGGCAAGCTCTCGACGCGAAAGACAAGGCAAAAGCGGAAGCCCTGTTCAAACCGACCCTTTCCATGCTTGACCGCATGATCCAGAAGGGCATTTTGCATCGGAATACGGCCGCGCGTTATAAGTCAAGACTGAGCGCGCGGTTGAATGCGCTCTCCTAAAGCCATTAGAAGCTGCCATCCTGAGTTGGCCAAAGGTTCCGCATTTCAGCATCGTTCATCTTAGAACGACACGTGCTCGGGCACTTTTTCGGGTGCAACCGTAACCCGCCAAACCAAAAGTTCCAGCAACAGCCTGGAATCTTTCCATGCGGATTTGATCCCCATGTCGGCCTCGTGAACCTGTGTGATGGCACGCATCAATTCCTCTTGCGTATAGTGGCGGCGAGCGAGCGGGGCAATCTCCCAGGTTGAGTAAGGGTTCGAACGGCGTCCCCAGCCGGCTGTCTGCCCGGCGGTTTTCAAGGCTTGCCGGAAAAGATCGCCGATCGACCATAGCAGCAGCGTTTCCGCCACCTTGCTGGCCACAAGCCGATGCAGGAACTCCAGCGCCTTCTCGCATTGACGCTCAGCGATAGCCCGCAGTAGCTTGCCGATTTCATGTTCCTCCCGGAAAGAAGCCATCAGCTCGAGGTCGCTCGGCTCCAGGCGCTTCTTGTCCCCCATGGCCGTCAGCAGCTTTTCGAGTTCGGTGCGCATCCAGAGCAAATTTACTCCTTCAGGGCCCTCGCGTCGGAATGAGTCGCCGCCCGCTTCGAATTTCGCAGCCATTTCTTCCGCCAAGCCCTCTTCTACTTCCACCCCCGAACGATTCAAAAATTCCCTGGCCCACGCCGCCGCCTGCCGGACGGAGAGCGGACGCATGTCCACTACCGTCATTTTCTTCTCAAGAAGCTGCGTGAAGCGCCGCCGGCGGTCAGGTTCCGCAGCGGAAAAGACCAGAGTGGAAAAAGGAGACGGACGCTCCAGGTAGAGGCGAAGCGCTTCCGTATCTTCATCTTGCGCGTGCTTGAAGTCGCCAGGATCGGAGAACAAAAAGAAACAGTGCCCGCCCAGCATGGGCATTTGCCGGGCAGCCTGCAACTCACGTTCGAGCAGCCCGGGTTCATATTCGACTTCTGTTAGACACCATGACCGCGCTTCCTCAGGAATGCAAGCGTGCACGGCTTCGCGGCACTCCTGGTGGAGAAACTGGTCGGGACCGCGAAAGAAATATGCGGCCTCAAGACTTCCCTTGCGAAGCGCCGTAATGAATTCTGCAGGACCCATCAGCAATCGCTAAACCTCCTCGCAGAAAGTTTACTTTGATTTTGGAAGGAATGTAACAGGGAAGATTGTCTTGCGTTGGCTGCCGATGTAGGAGTCCTGACCTCAGCGCCCGCATCCGTCGCGAGCTTCATTGTAGGCGCGGCGTCCCGACCACGCATGTTTCTTTGGGGAAAAGCCAAGCCGTGGGGACAGCACACCTCAAGCCTCTGATCGCCGACGCCGCTTCGCTGCTACAACTGGAGGCACTCAACGACGAGCGGCCGCGCCGCATACGTTACTTTAAATCCTGCGGCGGGTTCGTCTGGTCCCGGTGCTGCAACTGGGGTTTGGAACTGCCGGGATGGCCCCCAAGCCCCCCGAGTTCTCCAATGTTGATTGGCCCAACGATGTTGACAATGCTAACTTCCTTCGGCGCCACCTTTACGACCGCCATCCCTACGGTTTCTCCCCCTTTATTCATCAGATAGACGCCTTTGATTTCACCGGTTTTCTTGTTCTCCTTCCTTACCATCGATGTCCACCCGCCCGACCTAAGCTGTTTCATCAAGCTATCGAGATCCTCCTGGGGGTATTCGCCGGGTTTATCGAACTCATACTTCCTCACGTATATCCCATGGAGTCGGCTCGCCATATCTTTAAATTCGCCGGCTGGTCCAGCAAGATTTAGCTGAGAGCTTCCTATCTGCTTGAGCATGGCACCATCCAAGTTGACGTCCTTTATGCTAGAAGCCTTGCTGGCCAGCTTGTCAAGCTGGCTCAGATCGAGCTTGGCATTCTGAGCGTAAGCTGCCGGGCCGCCGAACACCAGCAGGCCACCGAACAGCACTGCCGATAGGAGCCTGCTGTGGTACTTTCGCGTTCCGGTATATTTGTTCAGCGTTTTCATAATTCACTCCATTCGCGTCTTTGTTTCTCGGGGAGCAGCGAGCGCTTGCACCGTAATGCGTTGGGCCTGCTCCAAAGCTGAGTTGAGTTCCGCGCGGGCGATTTCAAGCGCCTGAATCGCCTGGCGACCGGCTTGGTCGGCCTGGGCGTGCACGCGCCGCTGATGCTCGTATCGTACCGCGCCAGCCACTGCCACCAGGCACGCCGCTGCCACCGCAACCCAGCGCAGCACGGGCCACCGCCATAGATGGATGGTGCGCCGGATCAGGTTCCGCTTTGGAAACGCAGTTTCCAGGCGAACCAGCACCCGTTCCGCAAAACCTTCTGGAGGTTCTTTGCGCTTGAGTACGCTCTGAAGTTGCTCGTCAAGCGGTTTCATACCTTGACTCCTCCCATCGTGCGAGCTAGCTTCTCGCGCAAAATCTTGAGCGCCCGTTCAAGCTGGCTTTTCACCGTGTTCTGCGGCGTCTCCATCACCTCGGCAATTTCCGCAACGGTCAGATCCTCTTGGTAACGGAGAAGCAGCGCCATCCGAGGTTTGTCCGGCAAGCTGCCAACCAGCCGCCAAAGCCGTTCTTCAAGCAGCGGGTCATCCGCTGGCGCCATCGTGGTCGGCTCCGGCGCCTGCTCCAGGCTCAACATGCCATCCGACCGCTTCCGCCGGGCGCGATCGAGGGAGCGGTGGCAGGCGACTTTGCGCAGCCACAACCGCAGGTGGGTGGCAGACTTGATCCTCGCTAGGTTCCGGTAAAGCTCCAGAAAGACCTCCTGCGCGACGTCTTCGGCCAGTTGCGTGTCCCTCAGAAAGTGGAGCGCCAGGCTATAAACCATCGCCTGATGGGCCCGCACAACTTCGGCGAACGCCGAGGTGTCGCCGCGCAGAGACTTTGCAAGGGCTTCTTCCAAAACGTTTTCCGTCGGCTCTGCCAAATACTGTTCCCTCTATCTTCCATTACGTAAACGGCCGCACGAACGGGTGCATTTTTTTTGAAGAAAATGAGACGGGCCTGAGGTCAGAAACCATCAAGCGAGTGCAGGCTTCTGTTCACCAGAACTCGCAGAGGATTCTGGTTATTCGGCGCGTACCGTTTCGCCCGTGTTTATTCACCCTGGCACCTTGTGCCGCTCAAACGGGGCTAGCTACAGTTTCACTTCGCTGATCTGCAGCGCCGGCCGGGTGTTCGTGTAGTTGGAAACGTCGTCATCAATGGCTTGCGCGTGCGGGTCGAAAGCAGTCTCGAAAGCTTCCACCGACTCAAAAAGAAGATGTGCCATCGCCAGATAAGGCGCGGGCGTCGCCGGTTCTTCGCCGCTGATTCCCTGATCGACCATCACTCCCTTGAGTGCCGCCCCCAGTTTCTGCCGAACCATCGGAATGTGGGATTCCAGGTAGTAAACCATGTCAAACGTGCTCCCCGGGGTGTTGGGGTACATCACGCTAACTTTGATCATTTGTTTTTCTCCTGTTTGATACCCGCACGCACTTTAAGCGCGATCAGTGACACTTCCGAGGTACATGTAGCCCCCGGCGTGCCGTCGCGCACGATGGCATTGAAGTGATCGACCGGAAAGTTGACAGGGGAAAGCCTTTGCGTGGCTGCTTCCTTCAATTCAAGATTAACCACGCTCGATGAGCGGCTCCTGTCAGCAAATACCTGTCAGAATATCTGGCGATTTAACTGGGATGCCTCGCCGCGAAGCACATCACAAAGTGCTCAAGCGTGTTGCCGAAAGCGTACGCTGCCGTCTGGGCGGCGCGGAACCACGCGTCCATGCTCAGGGCAATTAGGGCTTCATAGCTTTGCTGCAGATCTGTACATCGAAGCCGTTCGGATCCTTCACGTGGAAGCTGTTTTTGCTGTCTGGCACCGGGTTGAGTCCGCGACGTTTCAGCTCCGCTTCCACCCGGTCTCTATTCCAGTGGTCGATCGTGTACCCGATGTGATCGACGCGGGGCGTGTCAGACGGCCAGTTGCGCGGAATCAAAACCGTATCGTTGGCCCCGAACACCAGAGAACATTCTTTTCCATCGTCGTGCATGACCTTCATCCCGAGCAGATCCACATAAAAGTCACGGGTCTTGGCGTAGTCGGCTACGCGGTACGAAATATGATTGACGCGGATTGCTTTGAACGCTGATTCGCCGGCTGCCTGTGCCGTGCCGGCAGCCGTGGCCGCTGTGAACGCTACCGCCAGGCCCTGAATCAGTTGCCGGCGGGTTATCCCACCACGCTCAAAATCCTGAACCAGCTTCTCAATGACATGCTCCATTATTGCTTCCTCCCGAAGGCGCTATTTGCTGATCCCATAAGATCTAGGGACAGTCTATATTAACCTATCACCAGAAGGGACGCCTTACAGTAGATAGACACGCAGCGGGTTGGCACATTTCGCAAGCGGGAGGCGTGGCCGGGATTGCCTCGGCGCCACAACCGGCTTGCCGGCGCAATTGAAAGTTCATCAAAATACTTGCAGTTGAGCCTGTTCGCGCGTGCTGCCCGATACTTCAGGAATCATGGGCCGCAGCCGGTACTCAGGAATAGGTACATGGTCCGGAGCTTGCCAGCGGGGTTGCATCCGGCCGCTGAAGTCCAGGTAAAGCCTGCGGCGCAAGAACCATTCCGGGAAATGGGCTAGACGGAAGAGCGGGTACTTTAGCTTACTGCCGAAGATTTTTTGGCCCATCAGGTAGTAATAGATCGGGATGCCGATATTGAATTTCCATTGCGTTGCGCGCTCCCGACGCCAAAAGTCCAAGTTGTAGCGCCAGCAGGTAAAGAAAAATTCCCATTGCAGGTCGGTCAGGCTATAGATCGTGGCGCTCTCCTTGACGCCCAGTCGCGTGTCTTCGAGCGGCACGAACAACGTTGGCACCACCACCCATTTGGAGTCTTTCAGAGCGAACAGCAGGTCGAGTGACTGTTTGGTGTCTTCCTCTGTCTCGCCGGGCAAGCCCAGGATAAATGTGCAGATCGGGAACCAATTGTACTTGTTCTGCAATTCCATGCCCTTTAATACGACGTCGGGCCACTGCTCCGGCCGGAAAGGGTAGGCCTTTCCCTTCATATATTGGTTAAACAGCCTTGGCGAAACTGTTTCAAGACCAATAAACATGATGGCGTAGCGCTTGTCCGGGTGCGTCGATTCCTCGTGCTGGCTCGAGCTCTTGCCGACCACAAGCTCTGAGAGTTCGTCGAGCAGTTCAGGATTGGCGAGGAAGGGAGCCATGGTGCCGTGGGTCAGATTAATGTGCTTCACGCCAGGAACCGCGGCGACGGATTCAAAAAGTCGCTTCAATGCCGGAACATTCGTCCGGAACTTCGGTCCCTGCTCGTAAAGGAACAGGTCTTCGGTGGTCAGCAGAATGGTATCGGTGCCCTCGGCCACCTGTGCGCGGACGTTGTGCAAGATTTGCGGAAGTGGAATGCTTTTGCCGCCGCGCAGCGCCACGGAACAGAACTGGCATCCTCGGCCACAGCCCCGCGTGATTTCCACCACGCCGTACGTCGAGCGGTGATGAATGGGCGGAATACGGTCGAGGCTGGGGCTTTTGCCTTCCACTTTGCGGGGAAGCGGTTCGCCGCGCACCGCCCCTTCAAAAAGCGGCAGCACCACGTCTTCCCCTTCTCCATCCACCAGACAATCAACTTCCCATTCATCCAGCAGATTCTTCCGCTCCAATTGCCAGGAGCCCGGCCCGCCCACGATCAGCTTCAAATGCGGCTTGTGACGGCGCAGTGCGGGGTGCCGAATGACTTTTCGAAACTCGGCCGCATTGATCGGTTCGACATCTTTACCGTAGAAATAGGGGTAGACGTCCGTAGCAAAAGTGATGCCCAGCGGGTTGTGCGCGTGGATGCCGACCACGCGCGTTTCGTCTCCTATAAACCGGTCAAGTTGCTCCGGGTAGCAGACGGCAATGTCGTCGGCGGAAAATTTCTGAAGCAACAGCGATTCGACGATCCGCAGGCCGTGCGGAACATATTTTGCCTGGCCGTCCGGTCCCACCTCATTGGGGCGGGGCCAGTTTACGTTGAAGGTTTTGGTATAGCGCGCCGGAAGGGTGGCCAGGAGCATTTGGCTCCATGCCTTCTGTTCGTACTCGCTGGACTCCGAATTGCTCGCTGCCAGCACAATCTTTTTTCCGCGTAACCCCATCCTGCTTTTCCTCCTTCTCAACTGAACCCCAGCTCCGAGTTCAGCAGAAAACCGAAGAAAACTACCCTCTCCAAGTTAGCTATTAATGAACGTCATACGATTGTATGACGCAGCAGACCGTTGCAATGTTACCTGCGGATCTATCGTCTTAAGCTCGCACGTCCGCGAGCAATTCGGAACGAACCCAAGCGCCGCAACAACAAGCACCTCTTCCCATAGGCCAAAGTATAACTCACTGATTCGCCAACGTCACGCTCACCCGTTCAAATCTCAATTATTCCCGGAGTGGGCAGAGTTCACTGCTTCCTTTCGACGCTCCCTCGAGTACACTTGAGCCTGTTGACGGCCCTATTGTTGGGGTTTTCACCGAAACTTTTGAGGAGAAGGCGACTGTTTTGGGTGAGAGTCTGCAGGCTCTGGTGACGATGACCCCTTGAGCCACCAGTGCCCCTGGTTGCGGCCGCTTTGCCACCAGCCGGAGACTTCATGGCGCAAAGTCCGTTCCAACATGTCGCGGAAAGTCTTGCTCTCCCACTCCTCGAGGTAGGCGCCCCACGTTCCGGCCAAAGCCCGGCCATCCATCGTGCGGCCCGTCCAACTGCCTTCCCATCTCCGAGGGGTTTTCTCCGCCCGCCACGTTCCCGCCAGAACCACGCGCCCCGCATTGACGAGCGTCCAGGAACCCTCGCCAACATCCGGGCGGTTGGGCAAGGCGTGGCCCATCCAGGTGCCGTGTAGAACCTCTCTTGGGCCCACTGTCGCCGTCCACGTTCCATGGAGGACGGGCAGCGGTTGTCCCCCGAACGTGCTAGCGCAAACCAGAAGTGCCAGAACTAGGCTGCCGATTCTCACCCGGATTTCCTTTCTCAGCGACCCTAGCCGCTGTATACACCCGCGCGGCGTCGAAGGCAAGGGCCTTGAAGGGCACCACAATTTTGCACGAAACAGCCCTGCAAGGCAGCAGACTTGTTCCTCAAGGCCGCGGTTCTAAACGGGCGGGGGGTCAGCTTGCGATGCGGGCGCGGGTAGGTTTGTCGCGAGAGCGGAGTTCGCCCGAAGCCTTTTCAAATTCCGAGTCCATTTCCGCGCCCACCAGCAGGATGAAGTTGGTGATCCAGATCCAGAACATCAGAACAAAGAATGTCCCGAGCGCTCCGTAGGCGCTTTCCGAAGACCCGAAGTGGCTGACGAAGGCATTAAAAGCCATGGTGGCAGGGAACCAGACGATCACGACAAACACGCTTCCCGGCGTATACCATCGCCAGGGGCGCCGCACATTCGGCAGAACGTGATTCGCAAACTCTACCGCAAAGTTCAGGAGGACGAGGGAAATTGTCCAGCGAAACAAATGCCACACCATGATGAAGGTGGTCCCTAAACTGGTGCGGGCGGCAAGCCAGTGACCGAGCCGGTCTCCATAGGTAAGTAGCCCAAAGGCCGTCAAAAACGCGAAGGCGAAAACCAGCATGACGCCGCAGGAAAGCACGCGGCGCTTCCAGAACTTGCGAGTTTCCGGCACACCATAGGCATGGTTCAAGGCATCCATCAAACTGACCACGCCGCGCGTGGCGATCCAGATGGAAGTGGCGAGGCCAAAGGAAAGCAATCCGATGCGGTTTCGGGTGAGGCTCGAAACCGTTTTAAAGATGTGCGGTCGGATGCTCTCGGGGAAATACTCGGTGATCCAGGTGAGGACGTGCGCCCAGAGCACGGTAAATGGCAGGTAGGCTACAATGGCGGCGAGCACGATAAAAAAAGGAAACAAGGCCATCAGAAAGAAATAAGACAACTGGGCGGCAAGATCGTCACAACCGTCAGCATGCGCGGATTTCCAAACCCGTTTAAGCCACTCGCCAAACGGCAAGTCGCTGCGGGATCCGAAAAACCGGCTCCAGCGAAGCGGCGTTCTTCGAGGAGAGCTAGCCGCCTTTTTACGCAGGTGAGACAAGCTATTCCTTCATTAAAGGCTTCTAAGGCCTTTTTACCACTTCGTGCCGGGGGTTTTCAAGGCCGGGCGACAGGCTTGCTATATGTGGCGCCGCCCTTGCGGGCGGCATGCCAGGCTAAAACCCGGCGCTACATGATTGCCGGAACCTCTTCGTTAATTCACTCCCGTCAGTCTAAAGACGAATGCGGCCTGCAAAGGCGACGCTTCGGGGCTGAAGGCGGGCAATTCTATGTGGAGCTTGCCGCCAGCTTCGCGCCACTTGAGCGGCGTGTCTGGTCCCAGCAAGGTGACGGCGGTATTCCGCGTGGGTTTCGGCGCCGTGAGCACCAGTTCGCGGCCCGGCCAGCTCTCCGCGATGGCGTAAACCGCGCCGTCCCGGGTGGTGTAACGAACGTCGCCTTCGGCTGATTGGCGCCACGGCCGGGTGCTATAAATAGCCTCGCCGTTCACTTTAAGCCACTGGCCGATCTGGAGCAGGCGTTCCTGCATGATCACTGGAATGCGGCCGTCGGCGGTGGGGCCGATATCAAGCAGAAAGTCGCCGCCCTTGCTGACGGTGTCAACCAGCAGATGGATCAATTGCGTGGCGGATTTGTAATCGGTAGCCGTCTCCATACGGTTGTAGCCGAAGGATCTCCCAATGCCCTGATCTTCTTCCCACTTGTGGACGCCGGAGTAGTCAGACAGATTCTTCCCGTTCACTTTGCCGTATTCCGAAGTATAAAATCCGCCGTCGTGGCCGCGCGTTTCGCTGCCCCAGCGGTCGTTGACGACAATCTCATCCTTGACGGGCGAGTCGTTATAGAGCCAGGCGAGGAACTGGGTGGATTTCCAGAATGAGCTTGGATGCTCCCACTCGCCGTCAGTCCAGAGGATGGAAGGATGATAGCGATCGACCAAATCTTTCATCTGCGGCAGCATGTGCTCGGTGACGTAGCGGCGGGGGTGATGGAGGTAGAGCGGATCGTACCATTCGTAGAGGGAATAATAGAAGCCCATTTTCAGGCCGCGCGCCACCACGGCCTTGCTCAACTCTCCCGCCAGGTCCTGGTGAGGGCCAACGTCCACGCTGTTCCAATTCCAACTGGCGGGACAAGGCCAAAGGCAGAATCCTTCATGGTGCTTGGCAGTGAGGACGACGTAGCGGGCTCCCGAGCGGACAAACAGGTCAGCCCACTGGGCGGGATCAAAAAGTTTGGCGGTGAACTGGCTTACAAAATCCTGGTAATGAAAATCCGCTCCGTAGGTCCGCGCGTGAAACGCCCAGGTGGGCCCGTTCTTGTTGTGCATGTGATACCAATACCACTCCGCGTATGCCTCGCCGTCCGGAGCATGCGGGTCCGCGAAGGCAGGCACGGAATAAACTCCCCAGTGAATGAAAATGCCGAACTTGGCTTGATCGTACCATTGGGGAACAGGACGCTGGTTGAGCGAGGCCCAACTGGGTTGGTAAGGTCGGGTTTGACACCATGCAGTAAGCGGGAAGGCGCAAAAGAAAACGATTCCCAGGAGCTTGGTTTTCATAGGGCCGATTCTACTACATCCGAATTGCCGCCCATTGGCTTTTTCGGCGCGAATCTGCATCTGCTGTGCGGGATGAAGCAAAAGCGCCGTAGGTCAAAATTGCAGCGCCTGGTCGAGATCCGCGATCAGGTCATCAACGGCTTCGATGCCCACCGACAAGCGGACTAGGCCGTCCGAGATGCCAATTGCGCGGCGATCCTCCGGCGGAACGGCGCGGTGGCTGGTAGATGCCGGGTGCACAATCAGCGAGCGCGTATCGCCCAGGCTGGCTGCGCGCGCAAACAACTTGACGCCATCCATGACGCGCTTTCCACCCTCGTAGCCTCCCTTAGCTTCAAAACTGATCATCGCGCCGAAAGCGCTCATCTGCTTCTTGGCGATCAAGTGGCCGGGATGGTGCGCCAGGCCCGGATAGTTCACGCGCTCAACCGTCGGATGCCCGGCGAGGAATTCGGCAATCCTGTGGGCATTCGAGCAATGGGCGGGCATGCGCAGGTGCAAGGTGCGAATCCCGCGCAGAATCAGCCAGGCGTTGAAAGGACTGATCACGCCGCCGAAATCTCGGATGATTTCATGCAGCAGCAGAGAGATATATTCCCGCGAACCGATGATCGCGCCGCCCATGGCGTCGCCGTGGCCGCAAAGATATTTGGTGGCCGAATGCACCACCGCCGTGATTCCGAGCTCGAGGGGCCGCTGCAGAGCCGGAGACGCGAAGGTGTTATCCACAATCGTCGGAATGCCGCGCGAGCGCGCCAGGCGCACGACGGCCGCAATGTCGATGACTTCAAGCACCGGATTGCTGGGCGTTTCAAAATAAATCAAACGGGTATTTGGCCTGAGAGCCTTTTCAAAGGCTTCCACATTGGGAGAAGAGACAAACGTCGCCGACGCGCCCATGCGCGGCAATTTCTTATTGAAAAAATTGTAAGTGGCCCCGTAGATCGACTGCGCGGCGACCACATGGTCACCGGATTTGACGTAACCGAGAATGGCAGAGGAAACCGCCGCCATGCCGGAAGCGGTGGCAAGCGCGGATTCTCCGCCTTCGAGCGCCGCCAGTTTTGCTTCGAGCGCCCGGGTTGTAGGGTTGCCGTAACGCGTGTACATGAAGCCAATCTTCTCTTCACCGTACACGGCGGCCATCTCATCAGCATTCGCGGAAACAAACGTAGTAGATTGATAGATGGGCGTGTCGAGAGCGCCGGTGGCGGGACACGGAGATTCTCCGGCATGCACGGCCAGCGTGGCAAACTCTAATTCTTTCGTCATCGATCACCTCATGAGATCATAGTTATGAGCCGTAGTCGTCACCCAGAGTGGCGGGGTTTGTGGCGGGCACCAAGAAACTTCCCCTGCCTTTCGGTGGACTGGACACGGCCCGCGGAAACGACTAGACTTTTTCTTATTGAGTATAAATCACGATGGGGGTGAGCGATGCCGACCTGTCCGGAATGTGATGTCGCGATCGACATCGAAGAGGAAGACTTGGAAGAAGGGCAGATTGTCGAATGCCCGGAGTGCGGTGCCGAACTCGAAGTGGTGAGTACGAACCCGTTGGAATTCGACCTTGTGAAAGATGAAGAGGAAAAGGATGACGAAGAAGAGGCTTGGTGACTGCACACAGCAATGTCTTCCTTTTCTGAAGGCTCTCATTTCGCACAGGTGTCGGGAACTTTCGGAGGTGTTGGGGCGGGTGTGCGTCGTGACTTTGGCCGTGGCGTTTTTAGGGGCGACTTGGGGCGCGCCCTCGTTGATGGCCAAAAAAAAGAAGCCGCCGACAACCAAGACGGTTCGAGGCCAGGTCCTTGACGCCTCGGACGACGGCATTGCCGGTGCCGCAGTGGAAATGACCAACCTGACGACGGGGAAAAAAACGGCCATCTATACAGGATCGGGCGGGCACTTCACGTTTACCGGACTCAAAACGTTTGATGATTACCAGTTCCGTGCCACCTACAAGGGACAAGTGTCGGAAACCCGGAAAGTCAGCTCTTGGGATACCCGCATGCGGATGGTCGTGAATCTTCACATCCCGCCTCCTAAAGATTAAGCGGGGCTCACCGCACCGAAAGCGAGGCTGCGTCATGGCCTCCGCCTGCATTCGCTTTTCGCACCCCTCTTTTTGTCATGAGAATGTGACCTTGAGCAGGCGGCGGCCGACGCGGAAGGTCACAGAACCGTGGTCCCGGTATTTCGCCGGGTCGAACTCCCAGGCAGGATCAGAGATGCGCTCCCAGGAAGGCATCTCCGCGTCTCCGACGGCGATTGAAACGGCGCCCTCCTTGATTTTCCGCGTAGCCTCAGCTCTAGACGTCACCAATTGGTTCCTATCGAGGAAAGCCGTGAGTTTGATGGGCACAAAGTATGTTAGATGCTCGGTGCGTATTTCCGCCGGAATGCCCTTTTTCTGAAATTGCGATTCCCAGTCGCGCTGCGCCTGTGCGGCAGCGTCCTGGCCGTGGAAATCCGCGATAATGCGAGCGGCCAGTGACTTTTTGACGTCCAACGGATGGGCTGTGCCGGCTGTAACGCCTTTTTTCAAATCTGCGACTTCTCTGAACGATAAGTCGGTCAGCAAGTCGTAGTAACGCCACATCATCTCGTCGGAAATGGACATCAGCTTGCCGAACATCTCGCCGGGCGGCTCATTGAGGCCCACGTAATTACCCAGCGACTTCGACATCTTCTGCACACCGTCGAGCCCTTCCAGAATGGGCATCATCATGATCACCTGGGGCTCCTGGCCGTACTCCTGCTGGAGCGTGCGTCCCACGAGCAAGTTGAATTTCTGGTCGGTTCCTCCCAATTCGACGTCGGCCTCGAGCGCCACGGAGTCGTAACCTTGCGCCAGCGGATAAAGCAGTTCGTGGATAGCGATTGGGCGCTGCTCTTTCATCCGCTTTGAGAAGTCGTCGCGCTCGAGCATCCGCGCCACCGTGTATTTCGAGCAGAGCGTGATCCAGTCGCTTCCCGCGAGCTTGCCCAGCCAGCGGCTGTTGAAGTCAACCACGGTTTTTTCGGGATCGAGAATCTTATAAACCTGTTTTTTGTAAGTCTCGGCATTGGCCGCGACTTCCTCCGGGGTCATGGGCTTGCGAGTGACATTCTGGCCCGAAGGATCGCCGATCAGCCCCGTAAAATCCCCGATCAGGAAAATGACCGTATGGCCCAGGTCCTGAAAGTGCTTGAGCTTGCGGATCAGGACCGTGTGCCCCAAGTGGATGTCCGGAGCAGTGGGATCAAAGCCGGCCTTCACGCGAAGCGGCTTGCCCGTCTTCGCCGCGCGTTGGAGCTTGGCGCGCAGGTCTTCAACGCGTATCGTTTCCTCTGCTCCTTTGATGAGATAAGTAAGTTGTTCATCAAGCGTCATGAGTTTCTCGTTAAGTGCAAATTTGTATGGGCGAACGTGGACATGGAGTTACCGGCACGCTTTCATGCAACAAGCTCAAACAGACCCCCGACCACCTGCTCCATCTCCTCCGCGCTCGCGCGGCCCAGACGCTTTCTCAAACGCGTGTTAGGAAGAGGCGAACCTGTGAGATCTTTATCCGCGACGGCTTCGGGAGTCGCCCACCACGCGATCAACCTCCCGCAGAGCCCGAGTTTCCAGGCTCACGGGGACCTGTGCCGTTGCCATCAGCATGGTAATTTATCATACTAACGTCGAAGCTTTCACCTTTGCACCCGCCTCTATTCAGCGATTTCGTAAAGCATAGCCCGGAAGGGGTCTAATCCCCTCATTCCAACCGAGCCCTCTGTTTTTTTCTATCAACGGTCATTTTTGCAAATTTCAAAAGGGGCTTGCCAACCTCCCTGACTGACATTATATATGATGTCAGCTAGAGGAGGTCCTATGCCCAGCGATCCTGTACTCCGTCTGCGCGGCCGCTTTGTGCGCGAGATGCTGCCCGGCTCGTTCGTCGAGCGCCAGCGCCAGTGCGGCAAGCCGACCTGCCGCTGCCAAGACGGCCGCCATTTGCACACGCAATATCAGCTTTCGGTCCTGTCCGAGGGCCAACGTAAGACTTACAACGTCCCCGCCGACCAGGCCGAGGAGGTTCGGCGTCGGGTCGAACTCCACCGGCGCTTCCAGCGCGTGGCCACGAGGATCGCCAACCTGAATCTCGGTCGCTGGTTGCGCGAGAAGCAGCCGGCCGGGAAGCGGTCCTAGGAGGGACACGCCGCCTCTGCGCCGACGCCAGTTCGAGGCCTATCTGGAGAAGGTCTTCGCTTGGTCAGACCGCCTCGCCACGCTTGGCGAAGGGCGGCAGTGGCCGCGGCATCCGTGGCGGAAGGTGTGGGATGCAGTGTTTCTGGGGGCGGCGGCACAGATGTCCAGCCTGCATCGGCTGGAGGGCGAATGCCGGCAGGGGGCCGACGCCATCTACCTGCAACAAGGCTTTGTGAAGGAAGCGGAAAGCTTCGGTTGGGATTGGGTGATTTCGCTGAAGGAGAACCAGCCGGAATTGCTCGCCGAAGCTCAGCGGCTCACCAGCGGCGTGCCGGACACGGTCGAGTCGACCGGCCAGCAGGAGCATCAACTCTGGCACGCGCCGGAGGTCTACTGGGCGGTGGCCAACCGCTCGGTGTGGGTCGTGAAAGCCATACGGCGACAGAAGCACCGCCGCGTTCGAGTCGGCGCGGCGGGCTCAGGCGAGAAGCGAACCAAGAGCCGAGAAGAGGTCACACAGGAAAGCACGAACTACTCCGCCAGCAACCTGGAACTGGGTTCGATCCCTCCCCGCTTCGTTTACGAACTCGGGCGGAGTCGCTGGCGGATCGATACCGAAGTCTTCCAGACGCTCACCCCCCCCAGCCCACCTCAAGCGGCCTTCAGTGCATCGCCCGTGCGCGCTGATCGTGCTGACCATGATTCGCGTGCTGGCCTACACACTGAGCTTGGTCTTTTACCATCGCCAAGTCGCCAGCCATGTTCGGCGTGGCGTGCCCGCGTTCAGTGAGACGGCGCGGGCTCTGGCCGCTGCCTTCTCGCCGCCTGCCCTGGACTCCAGTTGGAACGATGCCTCAACTGAAGCCTTCGCGCTTTCCCCGGAGCGCACGGACCCGTGTCGGCCACTTCGCAAAATCTCACTCGCCCAGCCCCCCGCCGCGCTCTCAAATCTTCTGACTGATCGCTAGGACCGCAATCGCCTTATCCATAAGCCGGATACGAACCTGCAACCATCGCTTTGCGAAATCGTTGGGGATTAATCACGGTTGATTGACACCGTGATTCCCGGCGGGCTATTCTCATATTTAGCCGTGGATTGGGCATCAATTCCGGGGGCCGCTCCGACGAAACCGCGAAAGATGAGAGTGGTCTGGAGTTCGATGAACTCTTGCGCGGCGGGCTTGTGCCGGGTTGGAGCAGCGATTCGAGCGGCCATTTTGGGGAACCGGGATTTCTGAGATGCACTTTCTTCCGAAGCTTGAAGAAATCGAAAGACGGTATGAAAGTCTGACCGCCGACCTGGGCAACCCGCAGGTTCTGGGTGATCCTTCTGCCTACCAGAAAACGGCCAAAGCTCACTCCGACTTGCAGGAAATCGTGGATCGTTACCGGGAGTGGAAGGAAATCCAAAAAGCGCTGGTGGAGACCAAGACACTGCTGGAAGAGTCTTCCTCGGATTCTGAAATGCGGGCTCTCGCGCAGGAGGAACTGGCGGAACTGGAAAAGCGGCAAGAGGCTATCGAAGGCCAATTGAAGCTGTTGCTGCTGCCCAAAGATCCGAATGATGAGAAGAACTGCGTGCTGGAAATCCGTGCGGGCACGGGAGGGGATGAGGCTACGCTGTTCGCCCAGGAAATTTTCCGCATGTACGGCCGCTATGCCGAAGAACAGCGTTGGAAGATGGAAATCCTCTCTTCTTCGCTTTCCGGCATCGGCGGGTTGAAGGAAGTGATCGCGCTCGTGGAAGGAAAGAAGGTCTACAGCCGTTTGAAGTACGAAAGCGGCGTCCATCGCGTGCAACGCGTTCCGGAAACCGAACAACAGGGCAGGGTTCACACCTCGGCCATCACCGTGGCGGTTTTGCCCGAGGCTGACGAGGTTGATATTGAAATTGATCCCAAGGAAATCCGCATTGATACCTTCTGTTCCTCGGGGCCCGGTGGGCAGTCGGTGAACACCACTTATTCAGCGGTGCGGATCACTCACCTTCCCACGGGGATGGTGGTTTCCTGCCAGGACGAGAAGTCGCAAATCAAGAACCGCGCCAAGGCCATGCGGGTGCTGCGTTCGCGGCTTTATGACATGAAGCTTGAGGAGCAGCAGAAACAGATCTCCGAGGAGCGCCGCGCCATGGTCGGCACCGGGGACCGGAGCGAAAAAATCCGGACCTACAACTTTCCTCAAAACCGCGTCACCGACCACCGGATTGGCCTCACCCTGTACCAGCTTGACCGCATCATCGACGGCAAGCTCGACGAAATTATCGATGCGCTGATTACGCACTACCAGACCGAAAAGCTCAAGCAGGCGACCGTGGCGGCGTGAAGGCCACGGGACGTCGCACTTGGGTTCCCCGATGCAACTTCGTGTCGCGCTCCGGACGGGATTGAAAAACCTCGTGGAGCATCATGTGCCTTCAGCCGACCTGGCCGCTGAACTGCTCCTCATGTACCTGCTCAACCGGGAGCGGGCCTTCCTGTACACCCACCCTGACCTGGACCTGTCGGATGAGGAAGTCCATTCTTATTTCCAATTAATTGCGGAGCGCGCCTCGGGACGGCCCACTCAATACATCACGGGCCATCAGGAATTCTGGGGCTTGGATTTTGAAGTGAATCCTGCCGTGCTGATCCCACGTCCGGAAACCGAACACGTTGTGGAAACGGTGCTCGAGCTGATTTCCGAACAGCGTTTGGCGAGAAACGGCAGTTACCGGATTGTTGATGTGGGGACGGGGTCCGGGTGTATTGCTCTCGCCTTGGCATCCGAATTGCCGCAGGCAAGCCTTTTCGCGACCGATATCTCCGCCGCGGCGCTGGAGGTTGCCGCTCGAAACGCTGCACGACTCGGGATGGATAAGCGCGTCGAGTTTATCGAGGGAGACCTGCTCGCCCCGGTTCTTAATCCCGAATTCCTCGGCAGGTTCGACTTCGTGGTTTCGAATCCGCCTTACGTTGCGCGCGCCGAACTTGAATATGTTCAGCGCGAGGTCCGCGATTTTGAGCCGCGCATTGCGTGGGGCGATCTTGCCCAAGGCGAGGAAATCTATGGCCGGCTGTTTCCGCAAGCTCTTCAAGTGTTGAAACCCGGCGGGCATGCGGTGGTGGAGATTGGCTACAATAAGAAGGAGGCGGTTTTGCGGCTTTTGAATGAAGGATGGACCGAGACGCAGGTTCGTCCCGATCTGGCCGGAATTCCGCGGGTGGTTACGGCGCGGAAAAACGGCTGACATGCCATGCTTCGCCAAATTCTACACGTCGACATGGATGCTTTCTTTGTCTCCGTGGAGGAGTTGGCCGATCCCTCCCTGAAGGGCAAGGCAGTCGTGGTCGGCGCCGACCCGGAGGGCCGGGGCGTGGTGGCTGCCGCAAGCTACGAAGCGCGGAAGTTCGGAGTGCACTCCGCCATGCCCATCGGCACCGCAAAAAAGCTCTGTTCTCATGCGATCTTCCTTCGCGGCCATCATGCCAAATACCAGCAATATTCGGAAAAAATTTACAAAATCTTCCAGGAATTTAGTCCCGCGATCGAGATGGTTTCTATCGACGAGGCGTATCTTGACTTGACGGGTTCCGAGCGCCTGCACGGGGGAATCCTGCGCGCAGCCGACCGCCTGATTGGCGCGGTCCAAGAGCGGACGGGGTTGAATTGTTCAGTGGGCGCCTCGACGTCGCATGTGGTGTCGAAAATCGCCTCCGATCAGGCCAAGCCGCACGGCCTGCTCTACGTGCTGCCAGGGTGCGAGGCGCGATTCCTGGCGCCTTTGCCGATTCGCCGCATGCCTGGGATCGGGAAGGTCTCCGAGCCGGAACTTCGCTCGCTCGGCATCGCCACGATTGGCGACCTGCAAACGTACGGGCTGGATCGCCTGAAAGCGAAATTTGGGAAGTATGGTGAATGGCTTTACACCAAATCACTAGGCCAGGATATTGAAGCGTACGCCTACGAGGAAGAGCCGAAATCGATCAGCCACGAGACGACTTTCGACCAGGACACCACAGACGTTGAAGAGTTGGAGCGAACCCTGAGCTATCTTTGCCAGCGTGTGGCGGCACGCCTTAGAGAACACCGGCTGTTTGCGCGAACCGTAGGCTTGAAGCTCCGCAACCAGCGGTTTCAGACCATCACACGCGATTTGACGATCGAGGAGCCGACTCACCTCGATTCCGTGATCTTTGAAAACGTCTTGCGGCTGTTCGAGGCGGCTTGGAACCGCAAGGAAAAGATCCGGCTGATCGGGGTGCGCGCATCGAATTTGGAATCCTCATCCGTTCAGCTCGGCTTATTCGACTCCGCCAAACGCGAGAAGCTCGACCGGATCCTCGAGGCGGCCGATAAGGTCCGGAAACGTTACGGGTTTGAGTCCGTGCAACTGGCCCGGTCTCTCGATCATGACCAGAAGTGATTTCATGATAGGCTATTGTGGTATAACAAAACTTTGTTCACGATGTAGCGCCGAGCTCCAGCTCGGCCTGCTCTTGGGAGCCTGTTTGTGACGAAGTCATCTGAAAGGTATCCGGCGGATGCGCGGCGCCAAGCAGCGACAAACATCGTCCGGCGCTTACGGAAGGCGGGGTTTGCCGCCTACCTCGTCGGCGGATGTGTGCGTGACATCTTGATGGGACGCGAGCCGAACGATTACGATGTCGCCACGGATGCAACGCCGGCGGATGTTGTTAAGCTGTTTCCGGCCAGCCTGACGGTGGGAGCGCAATTCGGAGTCGTCATTGTTCCGCGGGAAGAAGGAAACGTGGAGGTGGCGACGTTCCGAAGCGACGGCCGGTATACGGATGGGCGGCATCCGGTCGAGGTTCGGTACTCAAAGTCAGCGGAAGAGGACGTGCGCCGTCGTGATTTCACGATCAACGGCCTGCTTTACGATCCCCTCAGTGATCAGGTGCTTGATTACGTTGGTGGCCAGGCGGACATCCATGGCCGTAAGATTCGCACGATTGGCGATCCTTACCAGCGTTTCAGTGAGGACCGCCTGCGTATGCTTCGCGCCGTCCGTTTTGCGGCCCGGTTTGACTTTGCCCTGGACCCCGTTAGTATTGAGGCAATTCGGATGTTTGCTGGCGAAATTCGTCTGGTCAGCGCGGAACGCATTCGGGATGAAATTTTGAAAATCCTTACGGAAGGCCGTGCCCGGCAGGGATTTGAGTTGCTGGATACGACTGGCTTGCTTCGGGAGGTGTTACCCGAAGTCAAGGCCATGCAAGGTATCGAACAGCCGCCGGAGTTTCATCCGGAAGGTGACGTCTGGACCCACACTCTTATGATGCTGGAGGGATTACATTCGCCGACGCCCGCGCTGGCGCTCGGGGTCCTGCTCCATGACGTTGGCAAGCCGCCCACGTTCAGGGTCACCGAGCGAATCCGCTTTGACAATCACGTCGAGGTGGGCGCGAAGATGGCAGAGGAAATCTGCACCCGGTTTCGTCTTTCATCCCGTGACACGGAGCGGGTTGCGGAACTGGTGCGCCATCACCTGCGCTTCAAGGATTTCCCTCGGATGCGGCGGTCAACCCAGATCCGTTTTTTGCGGATGCAGGGTTTCGAAGAGCATCTGGAATTGCACCGACTGGATTGCTTGGCGAGTCATGGGATGCTGGACAACTATTACATGGCTAGAAGGATGCTGGAGGAAATGCCTCCGCAGGAAATCAAACCCCCGCGCCTTCTTACCGGACATGATCTCGTCCGCGCGGGTTACCGGCCTGGACCTGAATTTAAAACAATTCTACAGGCTGTGGAAGACGCACAGCTTGAAGGGCAGATCCGCACTAAAGAGGACGCACTTCACCTCGTGCGGGGAAACTTTCCGCTGGTTGACACCTGACTACTTTCCCCACGGCACGAAAGCAAAGAAATAAACAACCCCACCGAGTATGGCTAGCCCCACGATAAAAATCCCCGCCTTGACCCATAACATTTTCCGGTCTTCTGCGGTGGGCTTTTCATCATCGATCATCTGAAACATGGGACCCTCCTCTTTTCGCCGATTTAAGATGGACGAAGAGGTAAAGCACGAGAGTTTTTCTTGGCCCTCGAGTTCGGTCCATATGGGCAAGCAGCGTGAACTTTTGTTGCGCTGCGCGATTCTGAGCTCCGAACCGGTAATCGATAAATCTTCCCCTACTCTGTACTCCCGGATTCTAATCTACCCCTTCCAGTACAAAAGTCAAGCGCAATGCGCACGCCAAATTTCCTTTATTTTTCTCTATTGAGTGGAACGAAAATTCTGATTAATGGGCAGCCGCAAACCAAATTTCTTCTCCCTTTCTTCCCCGACCCGATGGATAATGGACGATTCAGCAAAGTTCTGCCTGGCTGGACCCGCAAATTCTTTGAAGGGGGTTATAAATGGCACATAGCAAGAGAGTTGGCTACGCCGTCGTAGGTTTGGGGAGAATTTCCCAGGGAGCGGTTCTTCCAGCTTTCCGGAACAGTAAGAAGTCGAAGCTTGTTGCGGTTGTCAGCGGGGATATGAAGAAAGCCAGGCGACTGGCCGCAAAGTTTGGCGCGGCCGCCAGCTATACCTACGACGACTATGCCCAGTGCCTCGAAAACCCGGAAGTGGAAGCCGTTTTTGTCGCTACGAGCAATGGTACGCATGCAGAGTACGCGGTGCGTGCCGCGCAGGCAGGCCGGCACGTGCTGTGCGAGAAACCCATGGCGGCTACAGTGGAACAGTGTTTGGACATGAACAGGGCTTGCCGCGAGAACAAAGTCCGGCTCATGATCGCCTACCGCAAGTATTTTGAACCTGCCAGCCTCGCATTGAAAAAGCTCCTGGGCAGTGGCAAGCTAGGCAAGGTGAAAATCATCCACACGGCATTTACGATTCTCATTCCTCCTTCCAAAAAGGCGCCGGCCTGGCATTTTGACCTCGAAGCAGCGGGCGGAGGATCCCTGGTGGATCTTGGCGTGTACTGTGTGAATACCGTTCGCTGGCTTACAGGCCAGGAGCCGCTGCAAGCGAGTGGATATGCCTGGGCGACGGATCCAGCCCGTTACGACCGCGTAGAGGAGAGTATTTCTTTTCAACTGAAGTTTCCTGGCGCGCTTTTAATGCAAGGCACTTCAAGCTTCGGCGCTGCGCAAGCCAACTTCCTGAAGCTATTCGGTGAAAAGGGCTGGGCGGCGCTTGACCCCGCATTCTCTTACAATGAGGAACGGCGGCTGTTTGGAAAAATTGAGGGGCGCTGGTTCGAAAAGCGCTTTGAGATTGTTGACGAATTTGCGTTGGAGTTGGACGCATTTGCCGACAGCCTGCGGCTGCGCCGTGAGCCGGAACCCAACGGGCTGGATGGGCTGCGCGATGTGGTCATCATGCAAGCTATCTATCGTGCTGCCCGCGAAGGCAAGTGGGTCAAAATTGATTTCCCTTCAGAACTCGCTTGAAAAAGTCACCGTAGTCGGGCCACAGGCAGGCATAAAGCAAGGATTGTGAGAGCGGAGTGTTTCCATGCGTTTTGGGGGCACGAGTGTAGAAATTTTTACATTAGCCGGGAATCTGTTCTTAATCCCTTCCTGACCTGTGCGTTGGGCCATCCTCATAACATATTGAACCCAGAATAGATACTAAATAAACGCGTCTGGCACGTCGTTTGCTACGCGGTTGGCGGAGCTCCCAGCGACGGAAGCCCCCCAACTCTTTCTAATTGAGAGACCTCACATGAGTGAAAATAACTTTGAAAATGAGCATGAGCCGGAGATCGAGAATGCGCCGATCGACTCCCTCCGGTCCACACGACCGCTGTGGGTCGCTGCGGTTGTAGTGCTATGCCTTGCGGCAGTGGCCGTAGGGTTCATTGTGGATCAGCACAAAATCGCTAGTCGGTTATCCGCGCGAAACCAGGAATTGACGACATCGCTGACCCAAACGCAGGGACAACTGAATGCCCTCGGCACAGAACTGAACACCATGAAGACCGAGGAGGCGGCAAGAGAACAGGCGGCAAAAGAGAAAGCGGCAAGAGAAGAAGCGGCAAGAGAGAGAGCCGCCTTAGCCGCGCGGCGTGCGGCTGCGATTGAGCATGCACGATACCGAAGACTTCATTCAGCCGTCAAAAAGGACGACCCGCGATGGAAACAAGTGGAGGCGGAACTGGCCGCGCACCAAAAGGCCATCGATTCTACTCAGCAGGACATCCAAAAGACACAATCTGAGTTCCAAAGTAGTCTCTCTTCTACTCGGGACGAATTGAGCGGGTCAATTGCAAAGACTCACGCCGAACTTGTAGAGCTTGAGAAAAGGGGCGAACGGAATTACTACGAATTTGACCTCTACAAAACGAAGCGGTTCCAGCGTGTCGGCCCCATCGGCGTCTCGTTGCGAAAGACCAACAAAAAGCATCAATTCTGCAACCTTCACCTGCTTGTTGACGATCGAGAGCTGACTAAGAAGCACGTGAATCTTTACGAACCAGTTATGTTCTATACGGACCAAAGCGGCCAGCCGCTGGAAATTGTGATCAACCGAATTAGCAAGAACCATATGCACGGATACGTGAGCGTGCCGAAATACGGGACTGGGCAAACGTCCGCTGCAAATGCAAGTTCCTCTTCCAACCAGGTGGCGAGCGCAACTCCGGCCACCGCTACTGACAGCTTGGAACACAGGCCGTCCGCCGTGCCCTAAAGGGAAACAGCTTGCTTTTCGTTGCAGAACTATGCGATTATTGACTGGTCAGTAAATACTTGGAACGATCACCCAAATGGCAAATGAGGCCCGCGCCGATCTTGACGGAGGACCGCTGTGGATGTCAGGGCAAAGCTTACGAGCCAGCAAGTTGAAGGTGGGAGAGCCTTCTGTGGAGGAGAAGGCAACTATTACCGCCGTTTTGATATCATAAGGGGTGCAGTTTCTGCTAACCTCAGTTGTTAGTATCTCCATGAGTAGTATGGCGGTTCGGGGCGGAGTCAGCCAGGTGTGTGAGCGTGCGTGGGGTGCGTTTGCGGAGCACCATGCATTTCCCTTGCGGGTACCTTATCAAAGGGCCATGCCCCAACGCCATGTCATTAAGCCAGAAAATTACTGTTTCTTGAGTTTGGGCAACCCCGTTCTCGATTCAAGTTCAAGATCACATTGATTGCGGAGGATATCTGAAATGCACAACAGTCGAATTCCAGTTTTCAGGTTGTTGTTATTTTCGTTAGTTTTGGCGGCGGGGGTTGCTGCCTTAGTCAGTTGCGGCGGCAGCAGCCAGCCTACGACTGCAACGGGCGGCACGGTAGGTACTTTCCTTAGCGATCCCCCGACATGTTCGGAGGAATTTCCCGATGTCTATGTAACCATTACGAAAGTGGAAGCAAACCTTAACGCCAACGCCGGACCCACCGATAGCGGTTGGCAAACGCTGGTCGACCTGTCATCTGCTCCCAAGCAGGTTGATCTGATGAAGCTAAATCCGAGCGCGGACGCTGCGTTTTGCGGCACGTTGTTCAGTTTAGGCCAAAAAGTGCTCCCGCCGGGCAAATATCAACAGATCCGACTTTACTTGCTGAGCAATACTCCTGCCTCGGGCACGGCAACCCCATCTTCGAATGCCTGTGGAAGCTCCGCGGGTTGGAACTGCGTTGTCACAAGCGACGGCACTAAAGAGCTCCAGCTTCCCAGCGAAGTGCAGACCGGCATCAAGATTCCATCATCGCAGATTACGAACGGCGGGCTTACGGTGACGGCCGGGCAGAGTGTTGACCTGAACATTGAGTTTAAAAGCTGTGAGTCCGTTGTCCAGGAAGGCAACGGCCAATATCGGCTGAAGCCCGTGCTGCATGCGGGTGAAGTTACCCTCAATACCAATACCATCAGCGGAAAGGTTGTTGAAGGTTCGAACGCGCCGAATCCCGGTGCTGCTGTTCCCGATGCCGTCGTTTTGCTTGAACAGGCAGATTCTAACGGGGTCGACCGGGTGGTCATGTCAGGGACGACCCAGAGCGACGGCACGTTTGCCTTCTGTCCTGTTGCCTCGGATCTAACGGGCAATTTCGATGTTGTAGTCGGAGGTTCGCAAGGTTCGAGCCCCTCGTACAATCCCAGTGTGGTGTTTGGTGTGCCGATAGGGGGCGGCACCGGTAATATTCCTTTGTACGCTGAGACCAGCACTGTACCCCCAGCCGGGCCGGCCACAGTGTCCGGCCAAATCCAATCGGACGCTGCTGGAGAGGTTATGCTTTCGGCGTTGCAATCGGTGACAAATCCAAGTGACAGTTCTACGGTCAACGTGACGGTTCCGGTCTTGGGGGCTGAGTCAATACCTTCTGACAATGTGACCAACTCGCAGCCCCCTATCTATACAACACTTGCTGCTGCGTCGGTGACTGGTGGGTGCGGTTCCGGTTCGGATTGCGTTAATTACACTCTGACGGTTCCCGCAAGCACCGCCGCAGTTGGGGTATACAACAGTTCCTCGGGCAACAACGTCACCGAACCAAGCTCAACGAACTCGGCCAGTTACACGGTCAACGCGCTTGCGAACGGAGACCCGCTCCTGACTTGCTCGCCAACCTTTATTACCAGCAACTCATTTACGGTCACTACGGACACCCCAGGAAACATCAAAACCGGTGTGGACCTTGCCTTAACGAGTTGTACGGCGCCAGCGCCGTAAAGACGGTTGGTCAAGCCGATCTCTTCGGCACCGGTCGCCGAAAGGGATCGGCCAGTGGCTCGGAAGTTTTCGAGAATTCACAACTGGGCGTTTGAAAACAACTCGGCGTGGGGTTGCAAACAGCGCGGACCCTACGCCGAATTTGTTTGCTAAGAGGCTGCTTTTTATTTAACAGGTTGCTGAGAAAGCCTTGGGAACAGCTCGATGAGTGCTTTCCATGTCGCTAAGTTATTGATTCTCAGTCAGGGCTAGCGATGAATTTGGCAACGAATGGCCCTCGAAAAGGGTTTTTCAGCACCTGTTAGAGGAATTTTAAGCTCGGCCGTGCGGTTTCCCGCTGGGCTTGCGCGGCGCGTTCAGGCTGTTCGGCTAGCGGCAATCACTCGAGGTCCCTTAAAATCTTGACTCACCCTCAGGCAGACTAGTTGAGTTTCCGGTGACGGTTCTTCATCATCCATTCCACGCCGGAGCGCCACCAGGCTGCAAGCGGGCCATGGAGCGAATTCAATGGCCACTCCGATCTCTTGGGCTTGATGGTGAGCGTTGAAATCAAGACATCTTCTCCAAAGATCGACGCTTCTTCGATGATGTTTCCGTCACTCGAAATGATGCGGCTCTGGCCGTGCGAGCCCGTAAGGTCCGGATTAGCAGGGGCGTTGGCTGCCACCACGAATACCCCATTTTCCACCGCCCTGGCCATCATCTGCGCGCGATACGGAATCATCTTGGAGGGTTCTTTTAGGCCGGACTCCGAGCTGATGTAGTAGACAATCCGCGCACCTGCAATGGCGGGCAGCCGGACCAGTTCTGGATAGCGTTCGTCGTGGCAGACGATGACAGTGGAAGGGACTCCCGCGAGATCAAAATAGCCAATGTGGTTGCCGGGCACATCCCATTTTTCCGCCAGGTAGATTTTCCCGTAGCGTTCAACGAGTTTTCCGCGCGAGTTGAAGACAACGGCGGTGTCGTATGTGTGGCCGTTAACCTTGTAAGCGCTTCCGAAGACCGCAGCAATCTTATGAGCGCGGCAGATTTCGCGCAACCGCTCTTCGGCGGCTGCAATCTCCTTTTCAGGGACCGGGAATGTCGGGGTCAGGTAATAGCCGGTAAGTGCGCACTCAGGGAAGACGGCCACCTGAACGCCCTCCTTGGCAAGCCAGCCCAGGAATTCGCTCATCCTTTTGCAGTTGTCGTTAATGTCAAACGAAGAGCGAAATTGAACCGCCGCGACTTTCAGCTTTGTTGCCGGGGCTTGTCCCTGGGCAGACAAAACACCCAGGAATCCAGCGGCGATCAATGCGAACGTCCTGCGTGTCCATAGGTGAACCCCCAACGCACCCATCAGAGAAATCATCTTTGCCGCTCCTTTGCTTTGCGAGTCAGACTTGCTTTTTGTAACGGCGTCGCCAAGAAGAATGTTCGAATGCGGGCCGAATGCCGCAGTCGGTCCGAACGACGATCGGGGAGATAAGAAACATGATGCCGAAAAGGAGGCCCCACCGAGGGATACTCCACTCTTTTTTCGATTTTTATGGTAAAACCTAAGCTATTGAAACACAAGATAAAGCAGCACGCGTTTATTCGGCAACGATCGTTTTCAGATTAATGGAAATTTTGGGTGCCGACCGCGCTGAAAAATAGCAGGAGGGAAATGGCGCCGAAAAGGCCGATTAAAATGCTGTGCATGGAAACCTTACTGCCTTGTTGCTTCACATGACACGCCGACGTGTAGTCCCTTAACCATCGGATGTTCCAGTTGATGGTGACGGCAAAGTGAGCACGGGCTGCAGACGTTCTTGGCCAGAGGAATTCCGCGAGGTCGCACGTGACGAAGGACGGCCGTCGCACGAAAGTTGTCATGCCAGGTTTCCCGGTATACAGTGTGATCAAGCTTGAAAAGTGACTGCGGATTCGAACAGATTACTGAAAACTCGCGGCGCCTGTTATTCCAGCGCACCGCAAAGGACAAGCACCTTCGTGCTGTTTGATCCGCTGAATGGGGTGCAAATACAATGCGATTTGTAGATGCGTTTTCAACCTTTAGCGAACTGATAAAGCCCAGCCCATGATTGACATCGAACGCCTTGCCATCGAATGCGGTCCGGTTCGTCTAAAAACCATTTCGATTGTGCGCGTGCATATCCCATTGGTTGAACCTTTTCGGATCAGCTCAGGCGCGGTAGACGTAAAAGACGCCTTGCTGGTGCGCGTCTCCGAGGGTGACGCCTTCGGATGGGGGGAAGCATCCGCAATGCCGGGTAGCTTCTATTCGGCGGAAACACCTGAAAGCTGCCAACAGGAACTCATCGATCACCTGGTTCCACACCTGTTAGGAAAAGAATTCGATTCCATCGTTGGTTTAAACGCCTGCCTGGATCAGCTTTCGTCTAATCGTTTTGCCCGAACAGCGATCGAAACGGCCTGCTGGGAACTGCTTGCGCGTCGGCAAGGCGTTTCGCTGCGAGAGTTATTTCGATTCCCCAATCGTCCAATTGCGTCCGGCCTTGCGGTGGGTCTCTATGCGACCGAAGCAGAATTGATTTCTGCCATTCATCGTTACTGGGCCGACGGGTACCAGCGGTTGAAGATCAAGATTAAGCGAGGGCAGGATATCTCACTGGTGCAAGCCGTGCGACACGAGTTTGGCGACATCCCTTTGTTTGTGGATGCCAACGCGGACTATAGCCGCGACGACTTCAAGGTCTTTCAAGCGCTCGACGACTACGGCCTGACCATGTTTGAGCAACCGCTGGCCAGGGAAGACTTGGATGGCGCTGCGCTACTTCAAAAACAAGTGCGAACACCGATCTGCCTGGATGAAGGGATTGAGACAGCAGACGACGCTCGGCGTGCGATCGCTTTAGGTAGTTGCCGCATTGTGAACATCAAACTTCAGCGAGTCGGCGGATTCCTGGAGGCCTTACGTATTAGCAGGGTTTGCGAGGACAAAGGCATTGGGCTCTGGGTCGGAACTATGCCGGAATTAGGCGTGGGTTCGGCGGCGGCGCTGGTTCTCGCTTGCCATCCGGGTTTTACCTTCCCTACCGACGTTGAGCCGAGCCGTCGGTGGTATGTTGACGACGTCATTGCACCGGAAATTACCGTTTCGGGCGGCTGGATTTCTCTTCCAAAGGGGCCCGGGCTGGGTTACGAAGTTGACTCCAAAAAGCTCGCACGGTACGGCGTCCGGCGGTGGGAATTCACAGCGTAAGCTTCAAGTCCGGCGCCCGGGAATCTGTTGAAAGAATTGGAAATGACCAACGTACATCTAACCCTTCCCGACTACCTTGTTGTGGGCGGCTACTTTGTCATCGTGCTGTGGGTGGGCTTTTACTTCCGCAAGATGCTGGTCGGCGCGAAGGATTATTTTGCGGGCTCGCATCAGGTTCCTTGGTGGCTTGCTGGCATATCCCACTACATGTCGAGCTTTAGTGCTTTTTCTTTTATCGCTTATGCCCAGATGGGTTACATGTACGGATGGGTTGCGGTCACACTTTTCTGGGTAACTGTCCCCGCATGTATTCTAGGAGGTGCCGTTTTTGCGCAGCGTTGGCGGCGCGCGCGGATTATCACGCCCGTTCAGTTCCTTGAATCGCGTTTCAGTCCCTTCATTCGGCAACTCTTCGCTTGGGCGGGAATTCCGGTCAAGATTTTCGACGATGCCTTGAAGATTTTTGCCACAGGGCTTTTCTTGGCACTGAGCGTTGGAATTAGTCTCCCCTGGGCCATAGGTTTTTGCGGGATCGTCATGGTCGCTTATACCTATCTCGGGGGATTGTGGGCGCTGATCGTGACCGATTTTGTTCAGTTTTTGATGAAGGTCCTCGCAATGGTGCTGTTGCTTCCCCTTACCTTGTGGGCATTTGGGAGCTGGAGATCGGTCGTGCACGGCTATCCCGAGCATTTCTTCCGGCCCAGCGGCGGTCCCTACGGCTGGGTTTACATTATAGGCTTTGCGGTCCTGATCGCGATCAGTTATAACAGCACCTGGGCGTTGGCACAAAAATACTACTCTGTGCGGACTGAACGTGACGCCTCAAAAGCCGCTTATTGCGCGGCGGCACTTAATTTTCTGGGTGCCCCCCTGATGATCCTGCCGGCTCTGTTCGGCCGCAAGCTGCTTCCAAACCTGATAGCCCAGCATCAGACGGCAGACACCTACGTCTTGCTCGTCCTCAAATTTCTGCCGGTAGGCATGGTAGGGATTATCGTTGCGGCAATGTTCTCCGCAACCATGGCCACCGTCAGCGCGGATTTCAACGCGATCGCGAGCGTTTTAACCCAGGACGTGTACCATCGCCTCATCAACCCGGTTGCGAAGGAACGAGCCTTGGTGGCAATTGGCAGATTAAACACTCTGATTCTCGGGGTGCTCACCGTGGGTTTGAGCTTGTGGGTCGCCTTCAGCCATCAGCAATCACTGTTTCATCTGATGGTCACCGTTTTCGGACTCTTTATCGCTCCAACCTTCCTGCCGCTGCTGGCGGGTTTGACCATCAGGAGAATTACCTGGAAAGGCGCTCTTGCCGGATTCGTTGCCGGATTGTTTACCGGCATTTTCACACTGGCGCTCAAGACGTGGTACCTGCCGCACGTTTCAGGGATATCTCCCGAATGGACCAATTACACCTTTGAAGGTATTTCCATCCTGATCAACACAGCGGTCACTATTCTGGCAATGTGGGGTGGCAGCGTTTGGTTGCCTGCCAGCACTCAGGAGCGTGCCCAGATTGAGGATTTCTTCCAAGATCTGGGGAGGCCGATTACTTCCGAGGATGTTCCGGAAAAGCGAACGATTTCCGCCGGCCCAGCGATCGCCTGGTCCACGATCGGAGTTGCCGTACTGTTAATCGTAGCCGGGATCTGGTCGGATTTAGTGGTTGCCCGTTCGATCGACCTGGCTGTAGGCGTTATCTTGGGGACGATTGGCATTGTGATGCAAAGGAAGTCCAGAGCAAGCAGAAGTGATTAATAATGTGCCGAATGGGCGCTGGGATGTTGAGGTACGCTGCCGTTTGGCGATAAAATCCAGCGAAAAAACACTACACGGCCAGCAGAAGGAGCCATTGATGGTGCGAAGAATATCTTATTTGGTGGTTCTGCTGCTTGTTCAAGCCTCGCTATGCAGCGCGGCGCCGCCAGCGGATCATTGGGTATTGCCCAATTTCGCGCAACGGCTCTTCCTAACGGTCACCAACCCGGGTAGCACACCGGTGGACGCGTTAGTGACTCTTCCTGTTGCTGCTGTCCAGCACGTTGCGTTGGGATTTCCCGGAAACCTCGCCATCGTGGTGGTGAAGAATCCACCGGGCAGCAAGTATTCGGTGACGGTTGTTCCCTCCCAGGCGGACGACCTCGACGGGGATGGCATGAAGGATGAGTTTGAGTTTCCAGTATCGCTCAACCCCCATGAAAGCAAGCAGGTGGATATTTATTTCTCAATGACGTTGCGCGGCAAAATTATCTACCCCCGAGCTGTCGCTGCTTCCCATAATTATGGATACAATCACCAGACGGCAGCTCTGGAATCTGAGTTGATCGGCTATAGAACTTACGGCGGCTTTTCCCTCGATGTTGAGGGGCGTGTTGCCGGCCACCCGGGGCTCTATAACGATCTTAACGGTTACCTGGCGGCACACGGCAATTTTGCGGTGGGCAAAGATATCCTCCATGTCGGAGATACTCTGGGGCTAGGGGGTCTTTTCCTTGAACGTGATGGCACAATATATCGTCCGCCCATGAACGTTCCTGATTATGCGCACAAGCCCTCGCCTGTGAACGTTCCTCACTACCGGGTGCTGGCGGATGGGCCACTCCGCGCGACGATCGAGGCCACCCTTGACCACTGGCAAGTTGGCGAGGATGAAGTAGCACTTCGCGCGTGGTATAGCATCGATGCGGGTGAAGGATTCGTGCGTTGCCGGGTCCAGATCAGCCCCACAAAAATGCATGAAGGGCATGTATACCGCGTGGGGGTGGGCATACGCGGGTTGCCCTCAGAAAAATCAGGCAAGGAGTCCGGCCTGGTGATGCTGAGCGGTGAACAACAGCCGCAAACAGGCCGGCTGGCATCGGCACTATATTTCAATCCTGAGAGAGCTGCGCTTTCTCCCCCAATTGCAACTCCGGACGGCAACAACCAGGCTGCGCTTTTCGATAGGACGCTCAGCTGCGGCCGCGCCACCACTGAAGATTACGCTGTGGCGGCGGCCTGGCAGAAGAGCGGTATCCCGGACTTGCTTCACTACCTGGCGGGCATGAAAGGCCAGGTAAATTCCAAGGTTGTGGTGAGTAACGAGCGGCTGGAGAAAACCCCGCAGCCGGAACGGATCGAAGGAGAAGCATACTGAGCAGCCAGCCCGCTGACCGCTTGTTGCTTGAATAGTTATGATAATTGATGCACACGTTCACATTGGGAAATCGGCCCGCCTCCAGATCAGCGCCGATGGCGAATTTCTCGTACGCGTCGCAGACGACTTAGGCTTCGACAAGATCTGTTGCACCGATTTGACCGCGCTCTTCTACGACATGCACGAAGGAAACCGGTTGTTGTATGAGGAAATGCGGCGCTATCCCGATCGCATTGTCGGGTATGCGAGCCTGCATTCCACACGCTTCGAATCAGAGGCTCTGGAGAACCTGACCCGATGCTATGAGGTCTATGGCATGAAAGGCCTCAAAATTTACTCCACGCCCGAAGCGAGTATCGCGGAGCCGTGGACGATCCCTATCCTGGAAAAGTGCGTTGAATTTGACATGCCTGTTTTGGCCCATACGACTCCAGCCGAATGCGAATACTTGATGACGCGCGTGCCGCAGTGCAAGGTTATGATGGCTCACGCCGGAGGACAACCTTTTGCTTTTGGTGACTGGAACCGGGCCATTATGATGGCGCAGCGGTTCGAGAATCTTTACCTGGACACCACCAGTTCGACTCTCGACGCGGGATTTGTTGAAAAGGCCGTTGCTGTCCTGGGGGCCGACAAAATCGTTTTTGGAACTGACACGCCGCTGCTGGATCCTTATATGCAGCGCACCAAGATTGCTGAAACACGAATCAGCAAAGAGGAGCGGGAGCTTATTATGGGTGGAAATATCCGGCGTCTGATGGGGATTGCGGCATGATCGTGGACATTTGTGCCTATTTCGGCAAGTGGCCTTATTGGCCGATCGATGCTTGCACACCAGCGGCAGTGGTAGAAGAACTGGGCCATTGCGGTATTGATCGCGCGGCGGTTTTGTCGACGCGCGGGCTTTTTGTCGGTTGGGAAGAGGGCAACCTGGAAACCGAGGAGGCGGTTCGAGGTTTTCCGGGACGACTGGTGAGCTTTGCGTGCTTGGGTCCGCTGGAGCTGAGCCATACGCTTCAGGGACATATTTTTGATTTCGACAAGCTTTGCGCACGTGGTTTCCTGGGGGTGCGCCTTTACCCTCAGTACCATACTTACCACCCGCTCTATGAGCCGTTTGTCGACCAAATTTTGGAAGAGGCCGAAATGCGTCAATGGCCGGTCCTGCTGCCGCTGCGAGTGATTATGAACTGGGGAATGCCGTCGCTCAGCTTGGATTGGATGGTGGCGATTGTCGAACGGCACCCTCGCACCCCTTGGATTTTGAGCGGCATCAATTATTTTCATGAATTGCGGGCTGCGGTTTCCCTGATGCGACGGTTTTCTACTGTGCACCTGGAAACTTCCTGCGTGCAGGGTTTCAATGCTATTGCGAAGCTGGTAGAGCAGTGCGGCAGCGATAATTTGCTTCTCGGTACTGGCCTGCCGCTACAGAACGGCAGCGCCAATCTTCAGAAGATCCTGCGAGCGAATATTCCGGAACCCGCTCGTGAGAAAATTCTGGGTGGCAATGCCTGCCGGCTGTTGCGGCTCGAAGGAAGCCAGTAGAACTTGAAGGAGGTTGATTGCGTTTTCTGCGTTTCTTCACAGATGCGAATGAGGCCCATCTCGGGCTCAGATACCACGGGCGACTCATGGACGTGACGCTGGCGGCCCAGCGCCTGTGGGGGGAGGGGATTGTCAGTCCGGTAGCATTCATGACAGGCGAGCGAAAGGGTCCGGCTCAACTGGCCGCCTTGGTTGAAAGCGTTGCCGGTTCCGAAACGCTTCAAGTGGAGGTGTTGCGAGATGCGGATCACCTGCGCCTTGATGCGCCTTTGCGCGACATCCGGAAGCTCCTGGCCCTGGCGGGGAATTATAGCCAGCATATTGTTGAAAGCGGGTTTGAAGACGTCACCGAAGCAGCCCGGATCACACCACAGGTTTTTATGAAACCACCTTCCACGTGCATTACCGCTCCCGGGAAGCCAATCTATATCCGCACGTCAAATGTCTTTGTGGATTGGGAAATTGAGCTGGCGGTGATTATAGGCCGGAGAGGAAGAGATATCCCTTGTGAAAAGGCGATGGAATACGTTTTTGGTTATACGATTCTGAACGACATCAGCGAGCGCGATTTCAACAGCAGGATGGTTAATCGAAAGGTACGCGAATTTGATCCCTTTTTTGACTGGTTGATGGGGAAGTGGTTCGACGGTTTCTGCCCGCTCGGCCCCGAAATTGTTTTCGCCGACGAGATTCAAGACCCGCATCGGCTTATCATAAGGCTTTGGGTGAACAATCAGTTGATGCAGGATGCAAACACCGCGCAAATGATTTTGGGTATCCCAGAAACAATCAACTATATTTCACAAGTGCTGACGCTCGAACCCGGTGACATCATCGCTATGGGAACGCCTGCCGGCGTAGGCAAGGGGCGCGGTATCCATTTGAAGCCGGGCGATATGATGAAAGGGGAAATAGAGGGCATTGGCGTTCTTGAAACCCCTGTGGCTCTCGGCTAAGGTCTGAAAGGAAGTTGATGCGAAGGGCTGAGTGGGCTGACTGAATTTGCTTTCCCGGCTTGCTGGATCTCTCACACCAAGCGGAAGGAAGTGGTGATGGATAAGGTTAGGGTCGGAATCATCGGGGCTGGTTTTATGGGCAGGACGAACGCTGAGACCGCGACCCGGTATCTCGACGGCGCCGAACTGGTGGCGATTGCAGGAGGAACACGCGCTCCGCAGCTTGCTCGTGAATACTGCGTGGCACATGATCCCACGGTGGCACACCTGCTGGAGCGCTCGGATATCGACGCAGTCCTTATCAGCACGCCGCATTCCGAACACGCTTCGCAGGCGATCCTGGCGGCCGAACATGGCAAACACATTCTTCTAGACAAGCCCATGGCCACCACACTGGGGGATTGCGATCAGATTCTCGCGGCGGTTGATCGTGCCGGTGTGAACCTGATGATCATGTTTGGCCAGCGCTTTCGGATTTGTAACCGCGAGGCTCACCGCTTGATTCAGGAAGGCGCGATTGGCCGGGTGCGGATGATCCGGGAACTGATTCTAAATTGTGGCGGTTTGGGGTCGCTCCCATCCTGGCAACGCCAGCCTGCCAATTCAGGGACGCTTCTCGCACACGGCGTTCACAACATTGACCGTATTCGTTGGTTTAGCGGGCAAGAAATATCGAGTGTGGCTGCGCAGGTGCAGTACGATGCCGCGAGTGGAAATGAGGTATCGGCGATGGCGGTCTTCGGTTTGAGTGATGGCGCTATGGCGACGCTTTGGGAGTCCTGGGCAATTCCCGAACCGGGTTTTCCTTACACTGCGTCCTCGTCGTGGGTTGTGGGTGAATCCGGCATTTTGGATGTTGACGCGTATGGAGAATTACGACTGGGCCGTGAGGGGAGATGGACCGTTGTTGCCAGACAGGACCCGATCGACTGGAAGGGAAAAGGAATGCTGGATCCCGTTCGTTTGGAAGCATATCGCTTGCAGCATCAGGAATTCATCAACAGCATTCGCGAAGGGCGCGAGCCCGCTGTATCCGGCAAGGACGGCAGAGCTGCGGTCGAGGTTGCGCTGGCTGCTTACCGTTCTGCCGCCGACAGAGTGACCGTCAGGCTTCCCATGGGAGGATAGAGCACGTGAGTGATCAACTGGCATTACTGGGAGGGCCGAAAGCGATTCGGGAACCTCTGCCGACATTTCTGGAATACGCCGGACGGACGTTCGGGCGTGAAGAGGAGGAACTTGTTTTGCGGGCTCTGAGGTCTGGGTGCCTCAGTCGAAACGGGGGTGTAATGGTCGCGGCACTCGAGCGGGAATTTGCCGCCCGATTGGGCGCCGCCAGAGCGGTGGCGTGCTCAAGCGGTACTGCGGCTGTGCACTTGGCTGTCGCGGCACTCAATCCGGAGCCCGGAGATGAGTTTATCGTCCCTCCAATCACAGATATGGGCACGATCCTGCCGGTCCTCTGGCAGAATTGCGTCCCTGTCTTCGCTGATGTCGATCCGGAGACGCTCACAATCGACCCTGACGATGTTGAACGAAACATTACTGATCGCACGCGGGCGATTATTGCCGTTCACCTGGCCGGACAGCCGTGTCAAATGGCGCAACTTCGAACTTTGGCTGACCGCTACCACATTACCCTCATTGAAGATTGCGCTCAGGCCTATTGGGCGAAGTGCGACGGAAAACTTGTCGGCACGCTGGGGGATGCAGCATGCTTCAGCCTGCAACAGAGCAAGCACATCACGTGCGGGGAAGGTGGGCTGATGGTGACGTCGCGGCCTGAACTTGCCGATCGCGCTGGGCTGTTTGCGGATAAAGCCTGGCCACGTGACAGCAAGGATTTGGGAGGTGCCCGATTCCTGTTTCTGGCTCAGAACTACCGGATGAGCGAACTTCAGGGGGCAGTGGCTCTGGCTCAGCTCCCGAAAGTTGCAGAAGTGGCGCAGCGCCGCCGTCAAAGAGCTTTGCTTTTGACTGAGATGCTTGCGAATGTACCCGGCGTTCGTCCGCCGACGGTGCCGGTAAACACGGATCCCTCCTACTGGCTCTACATGTTGCACATCGACGAAGGAGCGGCGGCAGTTTCGACGGCGCAGTTCGGAGAAGCCTTGCTTGCCGAGGGTGTCCCGGCGTGGGTGCAGTACATCGTGAAACCGCTCTATCTAGCTAGCCTGATTACCGAGCTGCGGACTTATGGTAATTCGCAATATCCTTTTCATCCGTACGGCCGGCAAGAATACAAGGCCGGGCTGTGTCCCCAAGCCGAAAGGGCCCTGAACCACGTGATTGCAATTCACTGGAACGAGAACTATAGCGAAAGCCAGGTTGAGCAAATTCGCACGGCCATTGTGAAGGTGGCTCGTCATTTTGCGTCCTCCGCGACTGCACGAAGACCTGCCAAATAAGAGCGGGAGATTTCCATGGACCGAATCAGGGCTTCGGTATGTTTTTGTGTATTGATCGTGATTCCTGCGGTCGCCGCTCCGCCCCGGGCGCGCCTTCCGTGGTACATGCGCGCAACCGCTATGACACCGGATGGGCGGCTGACCTTTCTCGATAAGCCGTGGTGGCCGAGAGCCAAAGCCCTTGCCGAGGGGCAGAGCTTCACGCTCGATCTGAATCATGACGGCCGTCCCGACACCGTGGTCGAACGTAAGGATGACAATATCATTGAGGCAATCGACGACAGCGGAAGGGCTAAGAATATCCTTAACAAGGTTGATACCGCGTATCTGGTGAGCTATCACCGGACCGGCCTGGTCGACCGCATGGTTGCTTATATTGACAACAATCACGACGGCAAAGCTGACGAGATGGAGATCCGGTATTACAAAGACGGATATCTCCGTTTTGGATGGTTTGGCGAGAACTACGATAACGACGGTGCGCAAATCTTTTCTTTGAAGAACTGGCAGTATGATGGCAATGGCTTTGCCAGTAAGTTTCGCGGTAACACCATAATCTATCTCAATAAATACAATTTTGAGACCCACAAATGGGAACCCCTTTCTGAGTGCCCTTTTGTTTTTTTCAACCCGAGCCACGACGGTTTTGGGGAGATCGTTGCCCGGTTTGCCGTCGCGCCTTTAAGCAGTAACACCGGAAGCGATCTCGATTACGCGAACAACTACAAGTACATGTGGTCGGCGAAGGCGACGCCTCTCGACAAGCTCGGTACCGTCAATGTCCGACTCAGCTACAGCATCGATCCACCGCCGCGCAAGCAAGCCTTTAGCAGGCCTCATTACAACTTTGGCTTCACGATGGTCGGGTCCCAACCGTACAACTACCCGCGCATGTCTTACACCAATCCTCGTCGCCGGCCGCCTCAAACCGTAATCCGCATTCCGTGGAACGATGCCCTGCAAGTGGCCTTGGATTATCCGGCCGCAAAGACAGGCTTTACCTGGGACGAAGGGCGCAGTGTTCACCGATGGGAAGGTCAATTCTGGATTTACGAACGGCGGCTGTTATATAACACCGGTGGTCCCACCTACCGCTGGAATATGCGGCGCGAGTACTCTTCCAATCCAGCGACCCGTCGGCAGCTTTACTACTCGGCGGTGGACAAGCGTTACCATCTGTTTGGCGCAAAGGAAGGCTGGCTGGAGGTAGGGCATCTGGTCGATGACAAGAAGGATATGGAGATTCGTTACTTTGACACCAACGGCGATGGTTACTTCGACAAGTGGGAGGTCTTCCTGGGCGGCGATCCGGTGCCTGTGCAAATCACGCGCGTATCGGATCCAAGAACACGGATGGTTCCTCTCAAGCGCAGTTTCCTGATAAAAGATTATAACCGGCGAGTTTTGCCCAAGGCCATCGCTGAGGACAAAAAATTGATTGCTGAGATGCGGAAATTCGTCAGTATTTCATTGGTGTCGAAGTATGAAGCAGCCGCGCAAAGTGCCACGATGGCGGAGCGCCGGCGCTATTGCCTTGACGTCGCTCGCGAGTTGTACTTTATCGGCGTGCGGGACCTACTCTACCGGCGTGACGCTTCCAGTGACTATCCGGCCCTGGCTCAAGCCGCACCGCGGCCCCTGCTCGAGCGCGGCCCCATTGGGGGCCGCTATACGCTGGGTGACACGCTTGCCTACTGGAAACTCGCCCGTGAGATTGAGGCTTTTGTGAATGATTACGGTTCTGGACATCTCCGTCACGCGTATCTCGATCTCAGAAAGATTTCCTTACCAGATCACCCTGTTACGCTCAAATCGAGTGCGCTCCACTGAGGTCCATTCTCTTTATCTGAGAGGCGCCGGGAAGTTATGCGGTGATTTGCCGCACAGAACTGCAAAATTGATTTGGACGAGCCTGTTTCTGACCGGATTCTATTGCTTAAGCCAGCGGTCAAGAAACTCGTACGCTTGCTCACGGGCGGCAGGGGGAAAGCTGTGCGAGGCATCCGGAAAAACCGCGACGAGGTTATTCTGAGCGTGAAAGAGGCTGTAAATATGGCGCGCGGAATTCAGGCAATCTCTAACGCCTGAGACGTCAAAAATAAAGTCATGAAGCGGCGCGTTGACGAACAGGGGTCTGGGAGCCAGGGCCGCCAGAACATCTGAGAAATCGAAAGGCATACGGGCAGGATCATTCCCGAACATCGTGGCAATGCGCGGCATATAGACCTTCTGGCTCCAGGGAGCAAGTTGGCCCCCGTTCTCCTCGGCATACTTCGACGCCGCATACTTCGCAAAGCTCGTGAAACCACAACTGCTTACCAACGCTCGAACCCGCTGGTCGAACACTCCAAGAAAAAGGGTATTGTGTCCGCCGAGCGAGTGTCCGATGCATCCGATGCGATCTCTTGCGACTTCCGGCAGCGATTCGAGGAGATCAATAGCCCGCATGTTGTTGTAGATCCCTAACATCGTGTCGCTGGCATATCCGTGAGTGTAAGGGTCAAACTTGTAGCCGCCAAAATCATAACGCCCGCAACCGGGGTAATCAGGAGCCAGCGTGACGTAACCACGTTTTGCTAATTCAAGCGCGTAATGGAGGTTGGGATTGCCTCTGATGCCCGCTGGCTCAGCAGCACCGAAGGGAGTGGTCTGATGGAGGCAGAGGACCGCAGCCACGCGCCCGCTCGCACTTTTCGGAATAAGAAGGTAGGCGGGCACGTGATCGCCCTTTTCACTTCGATAGGTGAGTTTGGTACGAGTAACCGCACCGAGATCAGATTCTTCCAATTTTCGGATATCCAGAGTGACATGCGGTCTTCGAGGCAGCGGCCCCATCACCTCTTCCATGTTCCGAAGGATTTCCCGGCGGTATCGAGCCCATTGTTGGAGGCTCTTGACGCTGCGAAGTGACTCCCTTCTTCCGTTATGCAAGAGCAGAGAAGCAAGCGCCAATCCGAGAAACTCTCGACGGTTGACGTTGTTCATGCCGATGCTCCATTTCCAGAATATTCAGGCCCTGGCTGGCATTACCACGTTCACTCTCCAAAACTAACGGGCGGGCTGGGAAACTTCGGATGGTAAGCCCACACGTGTGTGTGGCTACCGAAATAGATTGTTCCATCGGCCGCGATGGTGAGCCCGCAGGTTGCTTTGTCAGCCGTCTCCGGGAAGAAATGGACCGTTCGGCGCGCCGGCAAAATATGCGCCAACTCGCCATTGAGAATCCCCCACAGGCTGCCATCCTTAGCTGCCCGCAGGCTTTCCAGGGGTACGGATTGCCGGCGGTCAAAATGATAGATTGCTGTAAGCGTTCGGGCCTGTGAATCATAATCCATCAACTCATCGCCGGCCACAAAATAGGCGTGTCCATTAACGGCTGCAATTCCTCCCAGGCCATGTGCAATTGTGAGCACGTGGTCAAAAACAATTTTGTGAGTGCTCGGATCCCAAACAAAAAAATGGCTGTTTGTAGCGACCGGTTTGCTGCCTCCGCCGCCGCTCGGGTCAGCGCCGCAATAAACATATTTTGCATCAGTACCCACGGCACTGATTTCCTCATCAGGAACGATATTCCGGTAAACCTGCAGTGTCTCCGTGACCGGGTCGAACACCGATAGGGCCCCACCAATCAATCCATAATCGGGTTGAGTGCCAATGTACATTTTATTGTTGGGACCCAGGTGGATTCCGCCCACCGGGCGATACTGGTCTTCGGGGATATGAAGGATTGTGCGAGGGTTGGAATCAGGACTCTCGCCCTGATTCCACGGCCGTGAGGGATCAAACACCACCAGGGTGGCCTCGACGTAAGATATCGTATACAGCTTTCCTTCATAAGGGATGCCGTAATAGATCTCTCCACCTTCGTTCATCACCTGGTCGTATGAGATGAGCTGGTGACTTTGAGGATTATAAGAAAACAGTGTCTGGCCCAAGCTCGGCCCCCCATAGATGAGGCCGTTGGGAAAGGAGCGCACCCATAGGACTTCCTGCCCGAGACCGTCGACGGGAATACGGCGGCGCACCGTTGTGTGGTCTTTCAAGTTGACGTAAATATAGGATTGAACGCGCATGCCGAGCAGGTTCCCGCCGCGAGTAAGATACCAACGGCCATTGGCGACGGCGCCCGGCGACTTGCAATAAATGGACTGCTTCCCGTTGCGCAGATCAAGCTTTTCAATATTTCCGCGATATACCTGGTAGATCAGGTGATCGGCATCCAGCAAATTAATGCCCGAAGCGCCGGGAAGTTTCTCAGTACGAAGAAGCTTAAGATTTTTTGTCTGGAAGATCAGGATTGTATCCCCTGCCAGTTCGACCACATAGTGAGGGCTGACGAGCGGCTTCGCGGTCACACCGGGAAGCCGATATCGCTCGGGAGTTAGTGTGCGAAACTCGTGGGTTGACGGGTTGTAAGCGATTATCCGCCCGGACCGGGTTCCGACCCCACATAGAACTGTTCCTTCAGGGGTAACCGCGATGTTGCGCAGATAGTTTTCATCGGCTATTTTGCCAAGGTCCGTGACTTTCCCGGTGTGGGGGTCGTAACAGACAAGATGACAACCAGGATATGTGCCGTAGTAAATATCGCCGTCCGGAGCCTGGGCAAGATCGCAAATGATGAATTCCTTTTTCCGGAATGCCGCGGAAGCCTGAGGCAACGGAATCCACTTTTCTGTACGAGGGTCGAAGCTGAGCAACTCACCGCCGTTGTATGACCCGAGATAGATATTCCCGTCTTGCCCCTGGATGATTCCCCAGGACCCGATGCCTACCGGAAGCGTCCATGATTTAGCGAGGTTGCCCCGGTAATCCAGCCGGATTAGCTGGCCACGGCTGGCGGAGTTGAACGACGTTATGTAAAACACGTCGGTCTTGAGCTTTGGGTCGTACACATTCAACGCGTTAAAGGTCCAGAGATTTGTCGCCACGGGCCCTATTTCAGTGAAGTCTGGGGCCGCAGCGCGCACCTGAAGCGTTTTCCTGCGGATGAAACTACTTTCCTGCGAATACATGGTGCTTGCAGCCGTCAGGATAACAGTCAATAGGATTGTGACGACCAGACGCCAAGAGTGACTCCGCATGCTGATGTTCCTCCTAAGGCAGATGACGTATTTTTAAGAAACCTACATGACTTAGGAATATTCACTTCAAACGTTGCCAATCCCCAGAATCATTTAGCGTATCCGTGTGCAGCGGAAGTGCTACTGGCCGAAGGAGGCCGGCGGGCTGGGAGACTTCGGGTGATGGATCCAAATGTCCGTGTCACTGCCGAAGTAAATCGTTCCATCTGCTCCGATGGCCAGTCCGCTGGTTGCTCCCCCCATCGTCTCAGGAAAGAACTTTACCTTTCGGGCAGAGGGATTGATGTGGGCCAACTCGTTTCCGAGAATCCCCCAAAGCGTCCCGTCCTTTGCTGCCTTGAGGCTTTCCAAAGGGACGTGACGTGGCCGGTCAAAATGGTTGATTGCTCTCAGGGTCCGTCGACTGGAATTGTAGTCCATCAAGCGGTTGCCGGTGACAAAATACGCATGTTTGTGAACGACTGCGATTGCTCCAAAGCCGGCAGAGGTCGCGAAGGCATGGTCAAAGACAATCTTTTGAGTTTGCGGATCCCACACGAAGAAGTGGGCTTGGCGCTCCACGCGTTTGCTGCCGCCACCCCCACCGGGATCAGCTCCGCAATAGGCGTATCGGTCCCCTGTTCCAACTGAGCTGATTTCTTCATTGGGAATAAGGTTGCGGTGTGCTACCAGCTTTTCCGTTTCAGGATCGAAAACCGACAGCGCTCCTCCGAGTAATCCATAACCGGGTTGCGTGCCGATGTACATTTTTCCGCTGGGGCCGAGATGAATGCCACCGACGGGCCGATACTGATCTTCAGGAATGTACAGAATAGCCCGGGGATTCGAGGACGAGGCGTCGCCGGCACTCCACGGCCTTGAAGGATCGAAAGCCGCCAGGCCTGCTTCAGCGTACGACATGGTGTAAAGTTTCTGCCGGTAGGGGATCCCATAGTATATTTCGCCCGTGCGATCGATCACCTGATCGTAAGAAGTAAGCACGTTCGTCTTGGGGTTGAAAGAGAAGAATGTCTGTCCCAATCCAGGCCCGCCATAAATTAACCCGTTCGGGAACGAATTCAGCCACAGCACCTGCTCGCCCAGCCCCTCCACGGGAATCATGCGATGAGTGACTTCTTTCGTCTTAAGGTTCAGATAAACATACGATTGCACGAGCAGCCCCAGAATATTGCCTGACTGATCAAAATACCATCGATTGTTTGCCGCAGTTCCAGGTGAGGCGAACAGAACTTTGCGGTTGCCGTTGGTCAAGTTAAGCGACATCAGTTTCAGTTCGTTATCCTGGTAGAGAACATGGTTGTCATCGATAAGAGTGAAAATCGACTGGTTGCCTGAACCGTTGTTCTTGGCTGGCACATCGTAAACGTGGAGAAGTCTTAGCGTTTTCGGATCGTACACTAGTACCCGGCTTCCCGGCCGCTGCTGCCCTTCAATCACATAACGGTCGCTGGCCAGAGGCTTGGGGAAAACGCCCGGGGTCTGGTATTTTGGGGGAGTCACGGTCCAGAAGCGGCGTGTCCGGGGATTATAAGCGATCATCTGCCCGAGGCTCGGACCGACGCCGCAAAGCACGATGCCTTCACGGGTGACTGCTACCCACCTTACATATTGTTCGTTGGCAACCTTGCCGAAATCCGTCACGGTCTTTGCATGGGGATCATAGCGAACTAAGTGAGCACCCGGATACGTCCCGTAGTAAATGTCGCCATTGGGTGCTTGGACAAGGTCGCAGATGATATATTCGCGCTTGCGGAATGCTAAAGAGGCCTGCGGAACTTTGACCCACTGTTTGGTGCGCGGGTTAAAGCACATCAACTCACCTTGATTGTACGATCCCATATAGATGTTGCCGTCCTGCCCTTTGATGATGCCCCAGGAACCGATGCCTGCCGGCATCGGCCAAGCTTGTGCGCGGTCGTGAAGATAATCCAACTCGATCAACTGGCCTGTGCGCGCCGGCCTGCCCTCTGTGACGAAGAACTGGCCCCCGCCGGACTGGTTGAATGAAGTAACGTAAAACACTTGCGACTTAAGCTTAGGGTCGTACATGTTCAGCGCGTTGAACGTCCACAGATTGATGTTCATGGGACCGACACTCGTAAAGTTTGGGGCCGCGGACCGAGGCTGCAGGGTCTTGGTGCGCACGAAAGACTCCTTCTTTGCTGCGGCAGCGGGAGAGGGCGCCTCAGACTGCTTTGAACATGCCGCGAAGGCTAATGAAAGCAGGAAAAAAGCAGCAAGGTAAAACCTGCTGCTTGAGAAATCCTTAGCTGTCATGATGTTTACCTCCCACCTGTTTTCGCTTTGGCAAGCTGTCGTTCGTATATGGCAGCGTTTTGAGCCACCGATTAGGCGGCAACGGTTGTGGCGACCCTTCAACTTTTGTGCAACCAATTCATTCCATGAAATGAATTGCTTCCTTCCTGTAGGGCCCCCAGTATTTTCAACACCGACCGAAATGTATTCCCCGTCTGAGTCGCGTACGTTCTTCGCTTCAGAACATTGCATGCCTGAATGTGCAATTTACTTCATGGCGTAACTTCATATACTGTTTTGGAAGGCATAGTCAAGACATACTTCACAAAATATGGAGAAGTTTTACTCCTTAGCAAGAGCGCATAAGATGGAACCCACGCCCAAAGAGGTGTGGCCGTCGCTTGTTGAATTGAGGAGTCTGTATCCGGGAGGGTTGTCTTTATGGCAGATTGCGCTTATGGGACCGCTCCTTTGAAGTCTTCACGTTCGGCAGGGCTGTGTAGACGGCTAGCATTCTTGTCCCTAAGTGTCGTCGTACTGAGCACAGGCTTTGTCTATGCTGGGCAGCGTTCCAGGCAGAAAGCCGAAATAAATCGGCGCGCGCTGGGTTCTACCCCCTGCGCTTGGTCCCCGCCGCTGGTTAATGCGAACGGCGCCGTCGATCCGGAAGCCACGATTCGCATCCTGAAAGCCAATGGTTTGGGCTGCTTCGGGGCGCTGATCTGGAGGCAACATAAAGGCGGAGCGCCGGTGTTCGCCTGGGCAAGTTTCACGGCGTTTGTGGCGGCAGCGCAGACCGCGGGGATCGATGTTTGGGCGATTCTGATCCCGCCTAGCGAGGGTGGCAACTCTCCTCCTTTCAACCGGGACTACCTTCGCTGGATGCAGGAACTTGCGAAGCTTTCGCTGAAATACCCTCGTCTAAAGGGCGTAAACATCGATGATTTCTACTGGGACTACAAGTTCTTCACGCCGCAGTATACCTGCCAAATCTATTCCGCAAAGCAGAAGATCAATCCACGACTGCAATTTGCACCCACGATTTACGGCCTCGACACCGATTTCGCCGACCGTTACGGAGGGTGCGTTGACGGCGTCTGGCTTTGGTGGAGGAATCTGGAAGGCAATGTTGGACTGGATGCCTGGCTAAAGAACAGCCGGCTGGCGGAAAAGGACCGCTTCCCGATATACGGAGGCGTTTATGCCGGAACTACGCATTGGCACAAAGGAGGACGGCCGGAGCCCCGCGTATTTCGCAGTGCGCTGGAAACGACGTGCCGATACGCCAATGGTGCGGTCATCTGGCAAATGGCTCTAACTCCCCCGAATCCCCTGCTTGACGTCGCGCGGTCTTTCGGGTTCAAAGGCTCTTCACCTCTGGCCGGGCGGTGCGGTACTTTGGTCGATAAGTCCAGGCATTCAACGACGAACTGATGCGGAACATAAATTCGGGGCAACCAACTGTGAAGATGCCCGAATTCGCTGGGGGCGACGGCAACAGCATCTTGCGGAGGGTGGTGCTATGCGAGGGATGACGCTCAGCGGCTTCCGCCACCCAGTCAGGATATAATACCGCCCCGCTGCTGCCTGTCTCCAGGGCCCGGTGAACGGCCTCAAGAGTGGCTGTGACCCGCCGGCCATCGTAGCCCGTCATGGATGGAGCTTTATCATCGAGGATCACATAAAGGAAACCTTCTAGGCAGAAAGAGAAAGCGTCCCGCGCGGCCGAAAATGTCACAGTTCAGGAATCCTTCGGTGTAGGTGAAGGATTTGCTGGTGCTTACTTCGATGGACTCATATTTACGGTCCATATGGATATGGCGGCCTTCACCGATAATTTCGACAATAGAATCGACAATGCCGTGAAAAGTGGTTGGATAAATCCAGGCGGATTCATATGTGGCGATCGCTCCGGAAGCGAATCGGACCTGCACTCGGACCTGGATAATGTCGTAGGTGGGAATACCTCGCGCCGCAAGAACTTTCTTGCGCCCCCAAGCCCGGGCCTCGACCGGCTCGGAACCAAAATACCAGCGAATCAGATCGATATCGTGTGAAGAGAGAAGCCATGCCGACGCGCTTTCACCGGCGAAATGTTTCAGAGGGCACAAATTTCCTATGCTCGGGTCTGTTTGCGGTCAGTGGCGGCTACGACGTTAGCAAGTGGATGCGCTAAATAGATCTTGGTGTAAGGGTCTCCCATAATGCCGAGGCCGACGATTCCGATTCGAGCTCGTTCCATTGTTGCTTTCGCTCCTCTGAAAATCTTGTGCGCTACCTGCCAGTTCGCCGGATTGCTTCACCCTTCTCTCAGCAGGCGCATAAAGTTGTTGCGGAGAATTGCTTCCTTGGCTCCGTCAGGAATTTGAGCGGTCAGCACACGCCCCAGGCTTACTGCGGCCTCCAGGTAGGGCATGTCTGACCCGAGGAGAATTCGGTCCGCTCCAACACTTTTGACCAGTAATTCAAGGATTGTCCGGTGACTTTGTGAGCCGGTGATGTCCAGATAAGTGTTGGGTGTTTGTCGGCCTACTTCCAAGGCCTGCATGTATCCATTCCAGGTTCCCCCGGAGTGGCCCATGATGATGCTGGTCCTTGGATAGTCCCGTGCTATGGTCAGCAGCAAAAGCGGAGAGCACGCGGGGTCCGAATCCCAGGTGTGCACCAGCACGACGGCTTCTGTCTGGTTGGCGTAGTCCCAAACCGGCCTATAGCCCCCACCATTTACCGGGTAACGATGCAAATACGGGTGGAGCTTGATGAGCGGTGGGCGATGGAAATGCGCCCAGTGTTCTAGTTCCCGCAGGGCTTCGCCCTGGGGCTGCGGATTAACGGTGACATAGCCGCGGAATTGCTTCGGATATCTCTTCAGAACCTCGCTGACCTCAGCATTTCCACGAGGGCAGTCCGTGTAGCACGCTCGCGTGGAGGTCACCGCCAGAATTTCGATATTCAGCAACTCCATCGTTTGCACCATCTCGGCAGGTTCCACCTTGTAGGACGGGAAATCCGGATGAACGCCAATATGTCCGTGACAGTCAGCGATCGGAACGGGTGACTTCATTGTTCTGAAGACTCCAAAAGGCTTCGTAAGTTGCCTCCCCCAATGGCTCTCTTGTTCTGGTCGCTGATCCGTGCTGTGGCCAACACAGCAAGTGCCGCGCCGGGGGTGTAAAGCGGCAGCCGGCTGCCAAACACAATCCGCTCAGGACCAAATCGCTCAACAAAACATTCCAATTGGCGATGGCCCAAGTAAGTTGAACTGTCGAAGTATAAGTTCGGGAACTTCCGCAGTAGCGGAAACAGGTAACGGTCAGCGCGATAACCCGCCTCGAGCAACAGAACGTGGAGCCCAGGAAAATTCTCAAGCAGGTTAGCTAATGCCTCCCAGCCAATATCCTCCGCGGCAATCAGGGTTAATATCCTGCCATCCTGGAGGAATGAACATAATTCGCCGGAACACCAGGGTGCTGGGGAAAAATTATGCCGGAGAGGCGCGAAATAGAGCCTCACGGCCGCTGGCTTCCGTTCGTCAAGCTGCTTAATAAAGTCTGTTTCAGGTAATGCCGCCCAACACGGTACGAGACGTTGGTTAACTGCCTGAGCCAATGCGGTGTTTCCTTCGAATGCATCGTATTCTACAGCCGTGAAGTGGCTTATGAGAGCTTGTTCGATGCCATTCCGATCCATTTCCACAACCAGCTCCGGCGGTTCGAGCGCCAGTCCGCCGTGTATTCCCGAACGTCCCATGCGAACGTTAGCATCGAACACATGCCAATCGGCAACCTCCCGAAGACAAGTTTCAATAGCGGATTCTGACAATGTGTTCTCCTTTGCTGATTCCGATCAGGACAATCAATCCGCTGCGAACCGGGGGATGAACTTGATGCCTATCCAGCAGAACTTTCCCCGGTTCTTGCATCGTCGCGATTTCCAGGGTTATTGTTTCTTGCGCATAAGAGTAGATATCCTCGGCGCGGTCAATATGCCGGAGGCTCAAATCGATCAGCGAGGAAGATTTCAGTACCAGCTTATTATGCAAAGAGGAAATCGCCGTACCAAAGATTTGCATGCCGTTAGCAGGAACGAAATTTGCTAAGTACTATTTCGCTTAGATGTTGCCAACCGCCTTTGCTCGGTCGGCGCCTGCTCGCCTTCGGCATCATTGACAGCTATCTTCAGCGCCGCCCGCAATCTTGCTTCTATCATCAGCGATCCACTGAGCATTACAGGATGCTCAGCCACGGGAGGCCCTTGACTGGGTACAAAGCAGGACGCCCGTCCAAAGGATTCTGACGGCGGATCTCAATGACCCTCTTTCGCTTTGATATGCTGCTGGACCGCCAACAGATTCTGGGACATAGCTTGGACTTTGCCACACGCCTCGATGATGTCATCAACATCTTTGCTCGTTCCGAGAAATAGATTCTGTTCGAGCCAGATTCCATCGTGGCACACCCGTTCACATTCAGGAAGATACAACGACTCATAATCTTGGGTGGCTTCCCATTTGTCACAGGAGCAAGGGGGCAGATTTTTGCGGTAGAAGAGTGGATTGCGATAAAGCGGATAAGGATACGTTGCTTTTGCGGGTATGCCTTCGGCTTGCAAAGCGCTTAGAAAACCATCACGGTTGAGACCGTTGAACGCTGAAGGGTCGTAACGCAAGGTAAGAAGGTAGTTAGGCTGCGAAGTTACCCGGGGATCCTCCGCGTCCAAGCGAAGGCCCTCTATTGAGGCAAGCTGTTTTCTGAGCCGTGCAACATTTGCTTGGCGAATCTGAGTTTGTGTCTGCAGCCTTGCAAGTTGCTCACTCAGGACCGCTGCCTGGAAACCCGTCATTCGGTAGTTGGTTCCGAGCGTGAAGTGCTCGAACCAACCTCCGGAAACACTTCGGCCGTGGTTGCAGTAGGCCCGACATTTATCGGCCAGTGTCTCCGAGCGTGTTAAGACTATGCCGCCTTCACCTGACGTTATCAGTTTGAAAGCTTGAAAGCTAAACGTTGCAATATCCCCGAAATTTCCCACCGGTGTGCCACGCCATAAAGCTCCGTGCGCGTGCGAGGCATCTTCAACAATTGCCAGTCCGCGGCTTTTGGCAATCTCGACTAAGGCGTCCATGTCTGCGGGTTGTCCCCCGAAATGCACCGGAATGATAGCCTTTGTCCGTGGCGTGATGGCTGCTCTTACAGCCTCGGGTGACATGTTCAACGTGGCCGGATCGATATCAACAAAAACTGGCACGCCATGGCAAAGGAGGACGCTCGATGCTGTCGCGATAAATGTGATAGCGGGGACGATGACTTCGTCACCACATCGTATTCCCAAAGACCGAAGCGCAACCTCCAGGGCAACCGTGCCATTGACGCAGGAAATCCCGTAAGGCACATGATGGAAGGCCGCAAAGGCGGTTTCAAACTCCTTGACCTTCTTGCTGTATCCACCCCAAGAGCCATTGCGGACGACAGCAATGAGTGCTTCTTCCTCAGATTTGTTGTGTTGGGGCCAGGTTGGAAATGGTTCTGAACGAACCGGCGTTCCTCCCAACAGTGCGAGGTCCACTTTATCTCTCCCTCGCCATGCTTGGCTTGGTTTGCACGGTTGCATACTTGAGCATTGTTGAGACTTTCCCGCAGGCTTCAGTGAGAGAATGCGCCAACTCACGTTCCCGCCTGTGAGGCACTCTCTCGGCTGGGTCTGAAACGCAGGTAGCTGCACCAACCTCACCAGCAGCGTTCAAAATCGGAGCCACAACACAGCGCATTCCCATGGAATCATTGCCGTTATCAACTGCGTATCCCCGCGTTCGTACGCGGTTCAGCACCTGTTTCAGAGCAACTGCATCGCGGACGGTGTGAGGAGTCAGTTGCTGTACGGGGTGTTCCTTCAGGATTGCATCTATTCCCTCTTCCGAGAAGTTAGACATTAGACATTTCCCGGCAGCCGGTGAATACCGTGGGTTCCGCATCCCTGCACGCGGCGCAAAGCGAAAAACGTGCGGGCTTTCAAGCACATGGACGAGGAGCGCATCTTCGATGTCAGGGATGCCGAGCTTGACTGTACCTCGAAAACCGCCTGTAAAATGGTCATCACCGAACCCGATAACTCAATCAACTCTTGCGTAAGCTGGGCTCAAACTGAGAAGTCTTCCCACCGGGACGTCAATGCGTAACACCCCTGAGAGTCTTGTCCAGCCTACCGGAGTTGCGCGAAGGTGCAAAGAACGCGATAGGCGGAACTCTTGACCATCCCTGTCTTTAAACCAATCCTGCCAGTGAAGTTTCGCGTTGGCCGTTAAAGCCCTTCACAGCGTTAAACGTTCTCTCGACCGCTGTAATGTAGTTTCGCGCCGCCATAGGTGCTCCGGAAGCTCCTTATAAACAACTCCACGTCGCATTGTAAAGACAAAAATCTTTGCCTTGCCACGGCCATTCTTCCGGGCAGAAATTACCTTATCTTCGTTGTATTAGAACTTCGGCAATTCAGGGCCTGGAAGTATCAACGAAGGTCAAAAGTCAGCAGCTAATTCTATGACAAAGAATTATCGCGCACGGTTAAGGACACTGCCGGTGCGGTCAGCCTTTCCAGGAACCCGTTGGATTTGCTCCTGAAGACTCCCTCGCTTCCTTCTCAGATTAAACATGAACCGAACGATGGGCCATGGTTCTTCTCTCCTGGGGTAATACTGAAAACTCGAGGTTTCAGTGAGAAGACCCCCTGAAGAATGGTAGGAAATGGCAGGAAGCCCTTCATGATTCCCCAAAAAGCATTGTTATTGAGGTTTTGAAATCTGGTGCCGAAGAGAGGACTCGAACCTCCACTCCCTGACGGGAACTACACCCTGAATGTAGCGCGTCTGCCAGTTCCGCCACTTCGGCAACTGCCGGCGTCGCCGCGAATAATCTTGCTTGGTGCAAAAAACTTCTGTTTCAGGCGACAGAATTCATGTTGCCACTGGCCCAATACGCTGTCAAGCTGCGCGAGTGCTTGCACCAGTTTTTAGGAGAACAAATTGGGGGCATTCGCTGCTCGCGAGCGCGCAGCCTTGCACCTGCTGTGCCGAGGGTAAACTCGAGCAAGGTTTGTGCAAAGGTCGCAGCGAAGACGTCCTGCGCCAAGTTTTACCGAAACGCGATCAGGCGCACCAGAAGAGCAATGCCCGCCAGAAGTTTTACGCCATCCAAGCCTGTAAAGATCGCGTGCAGCTTCCAGAAGCGCTGGTAGTCCGGCGGAGCTGGAGTTCTTGGCAGAAAATCGATATTCCGTCCGAGTGCGATGATTTGCGGCATGACACCCAATGTCAAGACGAGAACAATAAAGAGCATGCTGGCACTCACTACCAAGGTGAAAGAGTCCCGTGGCGTCTTGAGCCACACGAGGGCAAGGAGAACGCTCCCCAGCACAATTTGTCCCCAACCATAAGCACGAAAGTAAGTCCGGTTTATTTCTGAAGCAAGATAACGCAGCACCCCGCGCGTGTGTTCCGGGCCAAGACTTTGCACAATCCGGCGGAACTCCGGCGGCGGCGAATTCAGCACGCGATCGGCCGTTCGGAAACTTCGAGTGGCGGCAAACCACATGAACAAGGTCCAGCCCACCCAGAGGCTAAGAATTGCTATCGAAATACCCTGAACTCGCGCCATGTCATGTGCCCCGTTTTAGATTGGAATTTCGTGCCGTTCCGCCCTTCGGCAACCAAGGGCATTATAACGTACAAATGCGCTGTCTTTTTCTTTATCGTCGCAGGACAATTTCTCCACTCTGAAGGGTTTTTGGAAACCTGCGCCGGCATCCGTTGGCGGCTGAGAAAAAGGGGGAGCGCATTTAGTGAAAGCACGCTTCGCGCCGGTTTGCACCCGCGGCTGGGTTCCACTCGGTTGTTGGGATACCGGGCCATGGATGGCCGTTTGCTTGCCGCACCGTAAGAATGCGGATATTCTAGACTTACCTGTTGATGCGATGTTATACGGCAGAAATCGAGGGGCGTCCCGCCTCGCAAAACTGTGGTTTTCCGCGCGATAATTTTGGGAGCGATGGGAGGATTGGAATTTGGCCCAAGAAGCTTTTCCCGAGCACGAAGGACAAGTGGTGCACGGCCTGACGAAAAGAGTTTTAATCGTACACTACCATGAAATCTGGCTCAAAGGAGGGAACAAGAAGTTCTTCCTGAGCCGGTTGATTGCCGCTGTGAAGCGCAGTCTCGCGGGGCTCGCGAGCCAGCCTTTGGAACACGTGGCTGACCGGCTGCTGGTGGCTGTGCCTGATGAAAGTCTGTTGCCGGTGATGGTGGGTCGCCTGCAACGGGTCTTTGGCATTGCATACATCGGAATTGCGTCGGAAGTGCCGTGCGGAATGCCGGAGATTGCCGCCTGTGCGTGCCACATCATGGGGCAGAAGAACCCTCGCAGTTTTGCGGTGCGCGCCAAGATTGCCGACGCTGCCTGCGGACTGCACTCGATGGGGCTCGAACGAGAACTCGGACATGAAATTCTGACGTTCCTCCGGTCAAAAGGGAGCGATGTCCGGGTCAACCTGGAAGATCCCGAGGTGACCTGCTGGGTGGAAGTGATACCGGGCAAGGCCCTTGTCTATGCCGAGCGCGCTGAAGGCGCCGGCGGGTTGCCCGCGGCGACCGGAGGACGGCTGGTGATGCTGCTTTCCGGCGGGTTTGATTCGGGCGTGGCGGCGTACAAGATGATGCGGCGCAGCGCCCATCTGATATTTGTCCACTTTTACGGAAGCACGTCGGCATCGCGAGGATCGTCAAAGCCCGTGGCGGAAAGAATTGTCCGTACTCTTACGCCCTATCAATATACTTCGCGCCTTTATCTGATCCCTTTTGATTCGGTCCAAAGACAGATTGTGGCCGGCGCGCGTGAAAGTCTCCGTGTGTTGCTCTACCGGCGTATGATGGCTCGAATCGGCCGCGAGATCTGCCAGGTTGAGCGCGGTTTGGGCTTGGTGACGGGTGACAGCGTTTCGCAGGTTGCTTCACAGACCTTGCACAACCTCGCCGCCGTAGACCAAGGAATAGAGCTGCCCATCTATCGCCCGCTGGCCGGCGATGACAAGGAAGAAATTCTGCGCCTTGCGCGCCGCATCGGAACTTATACGATCTCCTGCGAGCCATTTGAGGATTGCTGTCCCCGTTTTATGCCGCGGTCACCGGCTATTTTTTCTAACCCCGAGGAACTCGGTGCGGCTGAGAAGGGACTTGACATCGAAGGACTCGTAACGGAGGGCCTTGAGGGTGCGCAGGTCATGGATTTTAAGTATGAATCTGGCCAGATCGAAGTTTGCGAAGGCACTCCCCACCGCTTCGAAAAGCTTGTCCAGCATCGAAAAGCTCTGCGCGCCGGGATCCCACAGCCTCCCGCACCGGTTGTGAAGCCGTAAGATCCCATCCGAAGATGGATCGCACAATTCCGCCGCTATGCCATTTGCGCGGACTCCACGGAGGGTTGCTTCCTATTCCGTTCATTTCCGATTTTTCCCTGTCCGGCGGCAGGGAACGTAACCTGCACAAATAACGTTTGCTTAGGTGTTGACTAGCCGATTTTTCGAATGTATGCTGGGGCACGCCGACCAACAACAGTTCCTCTGGGGGGGATGACTGTGCGACGGGCCGTTGTGTTGATAGCCCTTGCAGTATTCTTGTCAGGCTGTGGTGGCGGGTCCGGAAGCGGGTCTAGTGGTGTCTCTAGCCAACCATCCCAGCAACCTTCTTCCCAGGTTTCGGTTTCACTTTCGCCGGGTTCTGAGCAGAGCATTGATCAGGGGCAGTCGGTGAGTTTCACGGCCAGCGTAGTCAATGACTCCAGCAGTCAAGGCGTATCCTGGAGTCTATCCGGAAGCAAGTGCAGCGGCTCTGCTTGCGGCACGCTCACCAACACTTCCACGACCGCGGCAACGTACAACGCTCCTGCAAGCCTTTCGGCGGGAATTGACGTAAGCGTGACCGCTACGTCCGTAAAGGATAATAGCGTTTCTAAGTCGACCACGGTGGTCGTTGATACCGCCCCGATTGTCACCACCACCACGCCCTTGCCGGGTGGTGTGGTGGGCACACCTTACTCGACAACTCTCCAGGCTACGGGTGGCACGGGAGCACTCACTTGGAGCCTCGCGAGCGGCTCATCGCTGCCCGCAGGGCTGGCGTTGACAAGCGGGGGCGTGATTGCCGGCACGCCCACCGCCCAAGGCACTTCAACTTTTACTGTGCAAGTCACGGACTCTGCCGGCACGCCCGAGTCGCAGCAGAAACCGCTCAGCATCGCCATCGCGAACCCCCTGGTGATTGTCAAAACGGTGCTGCTCGACGGCAACGAGGGAGTTCCTTACACTGCCCCCCTTCAGGCGACAGGCGGCACGGGAGCGCTCACTTGGAACCTCGCGAGCGGCTCATCGCTGCCCGCAGGGCTGTCCTTGGCAACCGCTGGGATTATTTCCGGCACACCCACTGCAACAGGAACTTTCAACTTCACTGTGACCGTGAGCGATTCCGGCACGCCGGCGCAAGCTGCTTCCGGCCAATTTAGCATTACCATCATGGGCGCCATGGTCATTGCCACCCCTTCTCTGCCTGACGGCACAAAAGGTGTTGCTTACAGTGCAACCCTTGAGGCTGACTATGCCGTTTCACCGGTTTCCTGGAGTATCACCACCGACAGCCTCCCTAGTGGACTGACGCTGGACGCGAGCACCGGGTTGATTTCCGGTACGCCTGCCGCGACAGGCACGTTCAACTTCACCGTGACCGTCACCGACTCAAGCTCGCCGCCGCAAAACGTCTCCAAGCAGCTTAGTATCACGATCAATCCCGGTGGTGCGCAGAGCGGGCTGCTGAACGGGCACTACGCCTTTCTGATGAGCGGCTATGATTCCAGTGGAAGTCCGGTGGCCGTCGCGGGAAGCTTCGTGGCCGACGGTTCAGGAGACATTCAAAGCGGCGTTGAAGATATCAACAGCTTCGCTTCCGGCTCATCGCCAAGCCTGACCTTCAGCGGAACTTATACGGTTGGAGCTGACTCCCGTGGCACGATTACTATTACTAATTCGCAGCCCAACACCTTTACCATGGCCATAGCGCTGGGAACGGTTTCTTCTGGCGTTGCGACAAAGGGTTCCATTCTCGAATTCGACCCGAACGGTTACGTAATGAGCGGCACCATCGACAAGCAGGAAACCAGCGCGTTTTCACAGGCAGCCCTGAGTGGCGGTTACGCTTTTGGCTTTGCAGGCTCGGACAGCACTGCAAACCGCATGGGCATCGTAGGCGAATTCACGGCTGACGGCTCAGGGGGCATCACAGCGGGTTTGTTTGATGCCAATGACAATGGAATTCTTACCGCCAAGGGGGCTTTCACCGGCGCTTACCCCGCAATAGATACCTCAGATGGCCGGACACAAGTAGTTACGCTTGCGGGTGTCTTGCCCGCGCCACCTCACTATGCTTTCTATGTTGTGTCTGCGGCGAAGTGGTTGGCTATCAGTTTGGACAATGCCGCCACTTCGGGTCTCGTCACCGGGGAACTGGATGCGCAGTCAGGAGAGCCGTTTGCGCCGGGCGCGCTGAATGGGGTATGCGTGGTAAGCACTGAATCCTCATCATCGAATGGTCCCAGCGGCGGATCCCGGGTGATGCTCGGGCTCGCTACGTTCGATGGGAGCGGGAACGCTGGCTTTTCCTTCGATGTCAATGATGCGGGCACGCTTGCAAGCCTAAATCCGAACGGTACCAGCGTTGTTGAATCAAGCGGCCGGCTTACGCTGGACGCTCAAGGCATATCCGAACTGGTCGGCTACCTGATTAAGGCAAATCAGGGATTTATATTAGGTACGGGCTCAGATGTTGCGGCAGGCTTCCTGGAGGCCCAGTCGCCGGGGTCATTTAGCACCTCCTCGCTGAATGGCTCTTTCTTTTTCGGCACCCTTCCCTTTGCAGTGCCGCCCGTACCACCCCCTCTGGTAGGCCTCACCGCTTCGTTGTCGATTGGAATCATTACGTTTGACGGCAACGGAAATCTTTCCGGCACGAAAGATTCAAATCAAATGGGTGCGCTCGATCCCGACCAAACGATTACTGACAAGTATTTGGTGTCATCTAATAATGGACGCGTGACCGTTGATTCAAACTCGTTGATCTTGTACATCGTTTCCCCTACAAAGATTTTTAGCATGAGCACGAGCGCGAAAGATCCAAACCCAACGCTCGGGTTCGACCAGCAATAAGGCGGCCCTGGCGATCTCAGGGGCAATAACTCCCGACGCGGGAACTGGCGAGAGCGCCATATGTACTTGCCTTGCCGCGTACGGGCAGCGTGCAAGTCCTTATCCTCCCGTGAAAGGCCGGTAGCCAAAAATTCAACGGGGGTCCGAGCAAGAGCGGTCAAACGACGCAATTTGTCACGCAAGTACTGCCCCCAGCACAACTCGTCGGTGGACTGCGAAAAGCCGAAGTTGACCCGCCAATGAACCCACGACCCGGGATGTATGCTATAGTGGGTGAGATGGGTAGTGTGAAGGGGCGCCCCCTGAAGGAGTAATCATTCGAATGACGAAGCGTATTCGACTGCTGGTAATTTTCATCTCTTCGGTACTGGTTTTTTACGTGGTCATCGGGGCGGTGCTGGGAAGCAGCAGCACGGATTCGGATGAGAAGTCGTACCGCGATCTGGGAGTCTACAGCGAGGTTCTTTCCAGAATTCAGCAGGAATATGTGACGCAGCCGAATCTTAAGAAGGTTACAAAGGGGGCAATTCGAGGATTGCTCGAAGCGCTCGACCCTTACAGTACCTACTTCACGCCGCCAGAGTATCAGGCATATCTCAAGGATCCCAAGCCCGGCCGGGGTGATGTGGGGCTTTTCATTTCCAAACGGATGGGATTCACCACTGTCGTTTCGGTCTTGCCGGGCAGCCCTGCCCAAAAAGCCGGCATTGAGCCTGGAGACCTGATCGACGAAATAAACGGCAAACGGCTTAGGGAGTTATCCGTAGTGCAGATTCATCGTTTGCTGGCTGGCGAGCCCGGGTCAACTGTCGTCGTGTCCGTTATCAAGGGCAACGAGGGGCAACCTGTAAAGATGACGATGACTCGTGTGGTATTGAACAACGCCCCTGTGGTGTCTAAGCTTATTGATGGCAACGCGGCTTACTTGCGTGTTCCGACTTTCAATGAGGGCACATCCAAGGAAATCGCCGCCAAGCTTAAAGAACTTATCGCTAGCGGAGCGAACAAGATTGTGCTGGATTTAAGAAACTGCGCCGGAGGGAAAGAGGAGGAGGGCGAGAAAACAGCCAACCTATTCCTCAATCACGGTCTGATTACGTATCTATACGGCCAGAGGTTCCCTCGCAAAAACATTATGGCGCAGCCTTCGGAGCAGATCACGAACCTACCCCTTGTTGTTCTTATCAATCAGTCGACGGCAGGCCCGGCGGAGATCGTAGCCGCGGCCATCATGGATAATAAGCGAGGGGATGTAGTAGGTGTTCGCAGTTTCGGGGAAGGAGTTTATCAAAAGTTGATCCCCGTAGGCGATGGTTCAGCTTTATTGCTCTCCGTAGCCAAATACTATACGCCGGATGGGCAAGCCATCGTTGAAAACGGTGTGACGCCAAATGTCATTCAACCCGCCGAGAATGTGACTGCCAGCATGGGCGGCGAGTCAGAAGAGAATGCCCCTGAGCAGTTTGGTGGTCCGAACGACTTGCAACTACAGAAAGCGCTCGAAATTCTCAAACAGGAGAGCGCTCCGGCCAAGGCTGCGGCGTGAAAGAGCGTCAAAAGTTCCACTGTAAAACCTGGGAAAATATAGAATTGTGCCTCCTTGGCCGTCTTGTAATCTGAGATAATAAATCCCATAGCTCACCTCTTGCTGCCCTCAACGCCTTGCTTGCCAACCCCTTACCTGCTTGGGCTTTGTGGTCTGTGCTTGCGCTGAATCAGCTTTCCACGTCGCAACGGATTACACGTGGGAATTCCCTTAGAGGAAGGTTTCTGAGAGGGTTGTTGCCGCGAAGGGGATCTACTTTAAAGCCTGAGAGTTATCTCTTTCGGGGGGAAGTGTGATGGTCAGATCTCTGTCCAGACGCATCCCAATCAGTGAACCGGCGGGAAGGACTGCCTGTTTACCCTTGGGAAGAAGGAGTGCCGTCACAAGTCCCGCGACACCCGCCGCAATACCTGGCCCTATTCCCCCTGCGGCAGCACCCGCAGCCGCAGGGGCTCCAAAGATCACTAGCTGTTTCGCGCGGGATGGCCCTCCGCCCTTGAGATCACCCTCGGCATCGACTCGGGAGCCATCCCCACCTTCTCGGCTGGAAAAGACTTCCGTTAAGGAACCGGAAATGGCCACCTTCTGTCCGTTAGGTAGCTCGAGCGTGTTGAAAAGGACGTATAACTGCCCTCCCTTGCCGCGATGATGTGCGGCATGGACTTCTTGGATGCGGCCGTCGACTCGTATGCCCTTGGGCAAAACCAGGCGATCTTCTACATAGACGGGGTCCAGGAGGGTGGTGATGACAATATCGCCCTTTTTGGATGTTTTAGAGCTGATTGCTGTATGGAGCGCTAATTTGAACTCTGTCCCTTCAGGAATCCAATACTGGTTCTGGGCAGCCGCAAGACTAGTCTGAGCGCGAACCAACGCCGGTAGCGCGGCCACTGCCAGTGCCGCTAGCAGAATCTTAAACGCATTTCGAACCATGGGATTCCCCCTCAGTACACCGTGATCCTCTGAAGGCCTAACTCAGCGCCCACCAATAATTTCACCACTAAACCTTCCGAGTCGTCAAAGAGAAAATTTCGCTGATCAGGTGGCTATTTATTTCTAAGTCAACTTACCAATCGATCATCAGGCCACCGCCCGCGCAATCCAGCAGAAACCGCGCCTGGAGTAGCTGCCTTAATATGCCCTCGGGAATCGATGAACCGTTCCCGGCGAGTCGCCTCTACCCCCTGCCGACGATTACTTTGCGAGGATCATCATGTCCATGATCACGTGTGCCTTGTTGAGAAGCAGGACGCGAGCGCCTAGCATCACGCGGGAATATCCCGGCGGCAGGGGCGGCAAACGCCGTGATAGGGCAACCGGGAACGGCTGGAGCCGCTTCTCCAGTCCCGGAGGCAGCGTGCCCCTTTCCCTGAGTTGTTTTTCCAGCCCCGGCGGGAGATTGCCCCCACGTTTGGCGAGGCCTGGAGGAAGATTCGAGGCATCCCGCAGGAAGTAATCATGAATAATCTGTCTGTCGTGAGAGGAAAACCTTACTTTCGACTCTTCTCTCCTCCCGCTGTAATATCCTCGCCCGCGATTACCGTGTTCTTCGGCTTCCTCTGCGCCGTGTCCATGATTCTCGTGGCTTCGGCCTTGTCCATTCCAGTTAAGATGGCTCGGCAAAGGATCAGCGGCGCTCATAGGAACTCCCATGAATACCCATACGGTGGACATCAATCCCAAGGCTAAGAATCTTCGCATCAGGTCTCCTTTCGAGCCCCCTCCTCAGCTTGTGAACTACCAGCAGGACCTCCCAGAGAATTAAGTGTTGCTTTGCAGATCTCGTTACCAATCAGCCCAGTATACAGCACCAGCCCTCAGGAACGAATTGGAATCAATATGCTCCAGCAGGTGCGCGGGCGGGTCGAGAGTCCTTAGGCAGATTCAATGGTCCTCGGCAAGCCTGACTGAGCCCTCGAGATGATTTCCGGCCTGCGAACCTTTGTTGACGCTCCTGAGGCGGAACTCTATAATTGATTCGAAGTTCGCAAACTGAGACCATGAAGAAGTTTTTCGGGGCATTACTGATCGGTTGTTTTCTAGCGGTTCCGGCCGCGGCACAAACCACAAAGAACGTAAAGCTTAGCCCCCAGCAAAATCATGTACCCCAGATTCGTGTTCACGTCAACCTGGAGAATGTCCTGTTTACCGTTGTTGACAAGAAGAACCGGCTGGTACCAAATCTCAGCAAGGATGACTTTACTGTCTACGACGACGGCAAGCCGCAAAAGATACTGTTTTTCAACCGGGAAAATAACCTTCCGCTTCGAATCGGCGTTCTGATCGATACCAGCAACAGTATCCGGCTGCGTCTGCATTTCGAGCAGAGGGCTGCCATCGATTTTCTCGACGACATCGTGCGGCCCGAAGAGGATAAAGCCTTCGTGGTCGGATTTGATGTACATCCTGTGATGGTCCAGGACTACACCGATGACCTCGACAAGCTTTCGACGGCCATTCAGTCTCTGCAAGCTGGCGGGGGGACGGGGCTGTACGACGCCATCTATTATGCTTGCAAAGAAAAGATGATTTACACCCCGACTCCGCAGCCTTATTTGCGAAGAGTTCTGATTATTGTCTCGGACGGGCGGGATAATTTCAGTGAGCATTCGCGCGACGAAGCGCTGGCCATGGCCGAGAAGGCAGAGGCAATCATTTACGCGATCAGCACGAACTGGACCGGAAACCCCTCGCAAGGAGACAAAGTGTTGAAGTATTTTGCGGCGGAAACCGGAGGCCGGGCTTTCTTTCCAATCAGGGCCAGCGACTTGGCAGTTGATTTTCAACGTATATCGCACGAATTGCGCAGCCAGTACAGCCTTGCGTACGCAATTCCAGTGAATAACGGCGCCTTCCGAAGAATCACGATTAAGACCCGCCAGAAGGGCCTGAAAGTGCTGGCAAAGACAGGTTATTTCGCTCCCGCCGAGTAGGGGCGCTGGCCTCAGCGCTGAAAACCCCCGGCAAGGACGCTTCCACGGAAACCTGTAAAATATGGCCACAACCGCTCGGCCGGTGACCCGTCCGCGCGTCTCAGACGACCTTGTAAGCATTGCTTGCCACCGAGCGGTAGTACAAGCAAAACCTATACTACGCCTCGCGGGTTTTAATAGCCGCCGAAGCGACCGCCACGATTACGATTCTCAAGAGTGGGGATAATAACCGTTGCGGGCCTGAACTTTGTAATCGCCGTGCAGCACGCGCACACTGATCTTCCGAAAGCCAGGGTCCTTCCTGAGATTGGATGGTGTATAGCCCAGGAGGTACTGGGTGCGCAGTTCCCTGGCAATTTCGTCGAAAGCCTCGCGGGTGTTCTTGATCTTGTTCACCTTGAGAACGCGGCCTCCGGTTTGCTGTGACAACTTCTGCAAAACTGAGCCTCCCCTGAACCCTAAGTTGCCGAATCCGTAAAAGGCCCGGTCGACGATATCGATGGAATAGATCATGACATTAGACCTCTGAGCGGCTTCGAGCGCCTGGTTCAGCGTCTCCTGGCTTCCCTGATCCTGCCCGTCGGTCAGGAGGATGAGGACCTTACGGCCGACTTCATGTTTCATCAGTTCGTTCGACGCCAAGTAAACGGCGTCGTAAAGGTGTGTGGCGCCGATAGGCCGTGTCGGCAGAGGCCGGGGCCCCATGCCTTGTCCCCCACCGTTAATGACTGTTTCGTCGATGGCATGAGCGAGCCAGCGCTGGTCGTTGGTGAAATCCTGCAGCAGTTCCACATCAACGTCAAAATGAATCACGCATGCCAAATCTTTCGGGCGGAGCACTTGGCGGAGAAACGCGTCCGCCTCTTTTTTCTCAGTCGGCAGTACTCTTTCCTGGCTTGGACTGGTATCGATCATGATGGCGAGCGTGAGCGGCGTATCCGTTTCTCGCGAAAAGTAGCGGATCTTTTGAGGAACGTTGTCTTCTTTAATTTCGAAATCGTTCTTGCTCAGGTCCGGGATCAATTGTCCGTGCTTGTTTCGAACCACGGCATACACGTTCACGACTTCCGTGGTCACCTTGAGGGTGGGGCCTGTTGGAACGGGTTGCTGTTGAGCTGGCGCCGGAGGAGCAATCAGGAAGAGTAAAGGAAGCAATATCACGCGAAAGATTCCCGCGGGCGCCGCAGGGGGCGTTCCACGAACTGGCTGTTGTCGTGAGTTCATCGATCCCTCCTCATGTCTAATTCGCTTAGATGCAACGCCGAATTCAGGTGTTCTCGAGGGAGCAAGAGAGGCGAAATTCTGTCCAGCGTTGCGGCTTTTTCTCGCCGGCGCCGACAATAATCGGGCGCAATTTTTTTTTATTTCTAATTTTGAGTTCATTACATCACTTTCTTCTTGACAAGGTTATCCCCTCTCACTATACATTGTGACTGAGCACGCGCTCCGCCAGTTTACCTGGCGAGAACTCACGAAGTCTGAGAGGAGAATAAAATGGCAGCGAAGAAAGCAAAGCCAAAGGCAAAAGCAAAAGCAAAAGCCAAGAAGAGGTAGGCCTCTTCAAGAGAGATTGAAGAGAACCTTCGGGGATGCAGCGATGCATCCCCGAATTTTTTTGTGCTCAAACCTTCCCCCGGCTCCTCTCAACTTTGTGCAAATCCCTAACCGAAATTCATTCTGGGGAATTGTGCTCGGGCGCAGTGAGCGCTCGGGGAGTTTCATCGACCGGTTCAAGCTCCGCCATCTCGCCGCCAGTGGCGGCGCCCAGTTCCCTGAACTTGCGCGCGGAAGGCAGCACACGGGATTCGAGCGATCCCACAGCCCTGTTGTAATTGTCCGTCGCGCGCTTAAGAGATGAGCCCACATTTTCAAAATGTCCCAGGAAAGTTCGCACACGGTCATAGAGGTCTTTGCCGAGCTCGCTGATCGCCTGCGCGTTCTGTGCGATCTGTTCCTGTCGCCACCCGAAGGCCACCGCACGCAAAAGAGCGATCAGCGTAGTGGGCGTCGCGATCACGACGTGTTTCTGCATCCCGTCTTCCATCAGCGTCCGATCCTGTTCAATCGCGGCGCTGAAAAACGATTCCCCGGGCAGAAAGAGCACCACAATTTCCGGTGCCGGGTCAAACTGGTCCCAGTAAGCCTTCGTTGCGAGTTCCTTCATCCGTTCCCGGACAAGCTGTGCGTGCCGGGCAAGCTTAGCCCTACGCTCATCTTCGGTGGGCGCCGCTGCCGCATCGAGGAAGGCCTGGAGGGGCGCCTTGGCATCGACGGCGATCTCGCGGCCATTGGGCAGATGAACAATCATGTCCGGCCGCTGCCGGCCCGCCTCGGATTCAAAATTTTCCTGCTCGGTAAAATCACAGTGCTCCGACATGCCGGCCAGTTCTGCCACGCGCCGAAGCGTCATTTCTCCCCAGCGGCCTCGCACTTGCGGCCCTCCTTTGAGAGCATTGGCCAGCGTCCCGGTTTCCTTTTGCAACTGCTGATTCAGCGTCGCCAGGTTGCGGAGCTGTTCTTCCAGCGAGCCGTAGGCACTCTGTCGGGTTTTTTCCATCTCCTGGATTTGCGCTTCGTATCGCTTGAGAGTCTCCACAAGCGGGCTGACGAGGCCCTTGATGGCTTGTTCGCGAGTTTCGAGTTCGCCTTTCGCCCGAGCCTGGATAGTTTCAAAAGTACTGCGCGCCAAAGTGATGAAGGCCTGGTTGTTGCTCTTAAGGGCTTCTGCGGATAGCGCCTGAAAGGCATCGGCGAGTTTGATCCGGGCTTCTTCGAGCAGGCGTTTCTGGTCTTCAAGGTTTGCCTGCGTTTCCTTTAGCCTTGTTTCCGCTGCCACGCGAAGATTGGTTTCGTTCCTGGCTTCCTGCTCGCTCCTGTCCAGCTTTGCCTCGACTTCTGTAACGTGAGCCCGAAGTTCAGCGATTGTGCTTTCGGCGGCTTTTGTTTTCCCTTCGGCTTCGATTTGCAGCGCGGAAAGAATAGAGTTCCGGCGCAGGCTGGCCAGCAGCCATCCGATCAGGACGCCGATTGCTATACCGGAAATGAACAAGATCCACAGATTCATAAGTTCCCTCCGTCTCGAGAGCCCTGCCATTCACAGTCGCGGCCAGGCGATGCGGACAGTTTGAGCTGAAAATCGCCCGCCCTAATCCGCACAATCCATAAAATTTCTGGCCAAACCGCAAGAGAGTGGAATGATTCGCGGTTGCGAACCGATTTCCCGGTCTCAGCAGGAAGTGGCACACAACTAAAAAAGAATCGTACGCGGAGCGCGCAGAGAGCAATTCGGCACGAAGGACACAGAGTCCTGAGAAGGGGTGCACCCTTTCTCCTATGTGTTCTTCGTGCTGATGGCTACCCTTCGTAACGCGCTCCAATCCCTCTTCGGCCTCCGTGTTAAACGTTGCGCCATCTACGAATAATTTGGATTAAAAATCCTCCTCGTGGGCAGGGCAAATCGCAACAAACTCGCAGTACTTGCAGACAAAACCTGGCGTGGGCGGGAAGGTCATCCGGCGGATTTCGTCTGCCACCGCAAGAATCTTCTGCTGAACTCCTTCCAGTTCCTTTTGCGTTCTCACACTGACCACCGGCTGGTTGTTGGTGAGGTTATAGAAAATCAAGCTTTGAGGATCGAGCCCCATCTGATTGCGCGCGGCCAGCGCATAAACGGAAAGCTGCAGGCTTTTGTCCGCGTCTTTCTGCGTGCGGGGGCGTCCTGTCTTGTAATCGATCAGCTGCACCAAGGCCGGTTCGCGTGGCTGGACAGGATTAATCTGATCGATGCGCCCTTCGAGCACGACCTCGTTGATGTCGAGTTCGAAGTGAACTTCCGTGCGCACGCTTTCCGCGGCGATCGGAATCGCGTTGTGACGCTCCGTGAATTCACGAAGCTGGCTGAGTCCGGACCTCTTGTACGTTTCTTCCTGGTAGGAATCTTCAAAGCCAACGCTTTTCCATGAGCTGAGGTAAAACCGGCTCAAGTCGTCAAAGGAGACCTCGCCTTCCTTCCGAAGCTTGAAATAATGGCGTACGGACTGATGCATGATGTTGCCGAACGTCAGCGCCGCCTGCGGGCCTGTCGGAATATGGTAGAGGTGGCTGAATTTGAACTTTAACGGGCATTCAAGATAAGTCTCAATGGCCGTCGCGCTGAGGCGAAGCTTGCCGTCGCAATCTGCGGCCGAGACGGCTTGCGCCCATTCCGCCAGCGGAGGATGAACGGCATCCGGCGCAGGGAAAGGTTCTCCAAAGAGGCTTTGCTGCACCCCGAAGTTGCTTTTAATGGGTGTTCGTGAGGGAGTCTTTACCGGCACTGCTATCTCGGGAATAGCTTCGAGGTCAATCTCTTCAATGTCCCTGGCCCGCACTACCGGATCAGAAAGCAAATCGTCGATAAAGACCGAAGTTTTCTTGCCTTTCATGCCGACGCTCGAAACATAGAGCCGCTCGCGCGCGCGGGTCATCGCAACGTAAAAAAGCCTACGTTCTTCTTCCAGATGAAGATTGAGTGGCGGCACGGGACCGTTGCGAAGTTCATCGGGAAATTCGATGACAGGTTTCTGCTCGCTATGAGGGAAACGACGTGGCACGACACTGAGAATGAAGACAGCAGGAAATTCCAAGCCTTTGGCCGCATGAATTGTCATCATCTGAACTGCATTCACAGGTCCCTCGGGCTCCGGCGCTTCGATTTTTCCGCCGGCTTCCAGAAAGTAGCCGAAATATTCCATGAACTCCGGCAGCTTCCGTGTTTCGCTCTTCTCTTCCCAACCGGACATAAACTTTTGGAAGGCCTCGAGGCAGGCCGCGTCAGTGCTCCCAGGAAGAAACTTTAGCTCCAAGAGTTCGGTCATCTGATCCAGAAGCGAGGTCACCGGGACATATTCAGCCTTCTTCCTCAGCTCGCCGAGAATGGATTTCAATTCCTGCCAGCGCGTATTTTCCAGATCGGCTTTGAAAAGGGACCGCTCCATCTCACGGATGGCATCGTAGATTGAACATCGATTTCTTGCCGCCTGTTTGCGAAGGTCCAGCGCCAGCTTTTCAGGAACCTTCCAGCGGCGCGCCAGGAGTACCCGCGTCAGGCTGACATTGTCGTGCGGAGAATGCACCAGGCGCAGGTAAGCCAAAAGGTCGCGAATAATGGAGGACGAAAGCAGTGAGAGCCCGCGGATTACAAAAGGAATTTTCCTCCGGCGGAATTCGCGCACCAGCAGGTCGCGATGGCTGTGAGCTCGGTAGAGAATCGCGATGTCGCTGAAAGCCGTTTTCCTTTGAACCCAATCCTGTACCAGTCCTGCAACCCCGTTTGCCTCGACGGCATAGTCGGGAGATGAGAGAAGAAGAATGCTTAAGCCTTCCGGATTCTGAGTGACGAGTTTCGGCTTGGCGCCATTCCTCTCATTCTGGGCGATGACGACGTCGGAAGCCCGAAGGATTCTCCTGCTAGAGCGGTAGTTGCGGTTGAGAAAAACCTCGCTGTAGCCAGGATACTCTTTTTTGAACATCTCGAAGGTTCCGTGCGCAGCTCCACGGAAGCGATAGATCGCCTGATCTGGATCACCGACCGCCGTGATGTTATGGGGCGGCCCAACCAGGCGCTTCAGCAGTTGAACTTGGCCGTAATTGCTGTCCTGAAACTCATCGACCAGGATGTACCGGAACTGCCGGCGGTATTGCTCAAGAGTTTCTGGCTCGCGGTCCCAGAGTTGGACGGTTTCGCTGATGAGCGTACCCAGGCTCGAATAGCCGGCGTCCTCAATCAAGCGGCGGCTGGTGCGGAAAACACGCGCGAGTTCCTGTTGCTTTCTGAGTCCTTCCTGCTGGAGCACGCGCTCGGCCGGATCAAGTCCTGCCACGCGGGCCTGAAATTCGCTCTCGAGTTTATGGACGTAGCCTTCAAAGTCATCTGACCCGACAAGTTCTTCCTGGCACTGTGAGAAAAAATTATTCAAGTCGTGCAGGAAAGCTCCCGGCGCGGCAAGTTTTTGGTAATACTCCAGCCCCAGATCCTCTATGCGACGGCGAAGAAAAATCCAGACATCAACCTTGTCGAGCAGTTTGCGCTCAAAATGGCGTTGGAGGAGCACGGAGTAACAAAACGAGTGAAAAGTGGAAATGTGAGGGCTTGTATCAAGGCCGGGCAGCGCTTCCTTCACCCGGCTCTTCATTTCTCCTGCCGCCTTGTCGGTGAACGTCAGTGCCAGGATATTTTCCGGCTGAAGGGCCGGCACATTTTCGAGAAGGTAGACAATTCGCTGAGTGATGACCCGGGTTTTTCCGCTTCCGGGCCCCGCAATGACCAAGAGTGGTCCCTCGCCGTATTCGACCGCTCTCCGCTGCTCAGGGTTGAGATCGTACATGGGGAATCGTTAGACATTATTCCGCCATTTGTGACCGCGAGGCAAGCGCCTGTCAGTGGTCGCTGATTCTCAAGAACGAGCGTGCATAGATCACTGCATTCGGAAGGCTTTATGTTACAATAACCGGTTTTGATATTTATTAAAGGAGCGACCTGAGTGGCTGAAATTGATCTGATTGTGGGCAGAGAGATTCTCGATTCGCGAGGGAACCCTACCGTGGAGGCCGACGTGCGCCTTCGCGACGGAGCCTTCGGACGCGCGGCGGTGCCTTCCGGGGCATCGACGGGAGAACATGAAGCGATTGAGTTGCGGGACGGCGACAAACGCCGGTACCAAGGCAAGGGAGTGTTACAGGCCGTCGAAAACATTAACACGGTGATTGCTCGTGAACTGGGCGGCCGGGAAGCGAGCAACCAGCCGGAAATTGACCAGCGGCTGATTGAACTGGACGGTACGCCCAACAAGAGTAACCTGGGCGCGAATGCCATTCTGGCGGTTTCTATGGCGGTCTGCCGCGCAGCGGCACGGTCCGCCGGCCTGCCCCTTTACCGTTACCTGGGCGGCATCTCAGCCCGATTGCTGCCCGTGCCCATGATGAACGTGCTGAACGGCGGAGTCCACGCGGACAACACGGTGGATTTTCAGGAATTCATGATTATGCCCGTAGGAGCAGAGACCTTTTCCCAGGCGCTGCGCATGGGAGTCGAGACGTTTCATGCCCTGAAGAAGGTTTTGAAGGAGCGGGGATACTCGACGTCAGTGGGCGACGAGGGGGGATTTGCTCCGAGCCTGAAGTCCAATGTCGAGGCCATTGAGGTTATTCTCGAAGCCATCGATGCCGCGGGTTTCTCGCCCGGGACTGACATCGCCCTGGGGCTCGATCCCGCAGCAAGCGAGTTGTACCGTGCCGGCAAGTACGTGTTCTTCAAATCGGACAAGTCTGAAAAATCGGCCGAGGAAATGATCGAACTCTACGCTGACTGGGTTCGGCAGTATCCGATCATCTCCATTGAAGACGGCTTGGCCCAGGATGACTGGGAAGGCTGGAAGAAAATGACCAAGGAGCTGGACGATAAAATCCAGCTTGTGGGCGACGACATTTTCGTAACGAATACGGAGCGCCTGCGACAGGGAATCGAGGAAGGCGTTGCCAATTCCATCTTGATCAAATTGAACCAGATCGGAACGGTCACGGAAACAATGGCCGCTATTGATCTGGCGCGGCGCAACGGCTACACTTCCGTGATCTCGCACCGCTCGGGCGAAACTGAAGACGCCTTCATTGCCGACCTCGCCGTCGGATTGCAGACGGGACAGATCAAAACCGGTTCTGCCAGCCGCACGGATCGTATCGCCAAATACAATCAGTTGCTACGTATTGAAGAAGAATTGGGCGAATCCGCAGAATTCCTGGGCAAGGCCGCCGTGGCCTGTGCCTGAAGTCAGGGACTAGGGATCAGCGGTTAGTGGTTGGGGATCAGCGTTCTGCGTCAATGGCCCATTCAGTAGGAACCATTTATTGTCACGGCGCGATATACGTGGTGAGTGTAACCGATTTCCTCCATCCATAACTCCCCTCGGGCTGTCATGAAGCCGCGCCGAGCCATGTCAAGCGGTTTGGGCAACTCAGCGACAGCCCTTTTCACTTCGGGCGTAAACACCTGTGTGTAGGATCGGGGAAGTTCGCCCCTTTTTCATATTTTTTGCCAGAGTGCCTCAAAATTTCCTTTATTGCGATGCGAAGACGCGAGCTCTTGCGCCGGGCCTGGAACGAGAAAATAAAAGACTAATGAAGGGCGCCCTCAGGAGTCCCTGCAGCCATCTTCTTGATATTGGGAGGAGTAAAAGGGCAACGCAACTCCCACCAGACTTTCACAGCTAACGCTGCTTCGCTTTTCCCTGGTTCGCCACGGCTTCCATGGCGGCTTTGATGCGTTCGGGATCACCGAGATAGTAGTGCTTCACGGGTTTCAAATTGTCATCGAGTTCATAGACGAGCGGCACACCGGTGGGAATGTTCAGCCCAACGATGTCGCTGTCCGGCACTTGGTCAAGGAATTTTACCAGTGCGCGTAGACTATTGCCGTGCGCGGCTACCAGCACGCGCTTGCCCGAGCGGACGTCCGGTGCGATGGCCTCATGCCAGCAGGGCAGGAATCGCGCTACCGTATCTTTTAAGCATTCGGCCAGTGGGAGTTGGTCCTTTGGCAGGCTCCGGTAGCGCGCGTCACGGCCGGGATAACGTGGATCGTTTTCATCGAGCGCGGGCGGGCGAACGTCATAGCTGCGCCGCCAGAGCCTGACCTGCTCGTCCCCGTACTTCGCCGCCGTCTGGGCTTTATTCAATCCTTGAAGCGCGCCGTAATGCCGCTCGTTGAGACGCCAGTCGCGCAGCACAGGAATCCACATCAAATCCATCTCGTCGAGCGCGATCCAAAGCGTGCGGATGGCGCGCTTGAGCACCGAGGTGTACGCGACATCAAACGCATAATCACCCTGCTTCAGGAGCTTACCCGCTTCCCGAGCTTCTTCAAGGCCGCGCTCAGACAAATCTACGTCTGTCCAGCCCGTGAACAGATTTTCTTTGTTCCAGACACTTTCTCCATGCCGTAGCAAAACGAGCTTATACATTAATGAAGACCCTTTCTGTCGTTGCGCCAGCTTCTTGCTGGCAATGCCTGAGAAATGCTACCCCGATGGTAGCGCTACCAACAGCCAGCGTTCCCGCCTTATATGTCATCATGAAAACGGGATTTCCTGCGTGCGGGAGCCACTCTCCAATTTATCATTTTCTGAGTACCTTTCGACAAGAAAACAACTTGCGTCCGGTAAAGGCAAACAGCGTTCATCCCATTTGGCTTCGAGGCTGGAAACCAGGACGAGCGCCGTTCGCCCCTATATGGGGCCCACGACAATCCGTAGCGGTCAAGTTTTGACACCCCAGTAGCCCTATGCGATAATTTGATACGAGGATTAAAAGCACAAACCACCGAATGACGGGAAAAACAATGAGAATTTGGGCGGCTGGTATCAGCCTTTTTTTGTTTGGAGCCATAACTCTGGCAGGGGCTCAGGCGCCAGCGGAAGGAAAGACGGACCAATCTGCGGCCCAGGTTCCGGCGACGCCGGACCACGCCGCAGCCTATTACCATTACATGCTCGCCCAACGCTACAAGGAACTGGCGGGAATCTACAACAGTGGCGAATATGTGGAACGGGCTATTTCCGAATACAAGAAGGCCATCGAAGCTGATCCTTCCTCGCTATTTCTGCGTGTCCAACTGGGGGAACTTTATTGGCGTATAAGCCGCGTTTCGGACGCCATCAATGAGGCCCAATCGGTCCTGAAAATAAATCCCAACGACGTTGAGGCCCATCGGCTGCTGGCTCACATTTACTTGGGAAGCATGGGTGCCTCGCAACCCGGTACATCGATCCAGGAAATGCTTCAAAAGACCATTGTCCAGCTTGAGGCGGTAACCCGGCTCGACCCCAAGGACATGGAGTCAGCGCTGATCTTGGGACGTCTCTATAAACTTAATAACGAACCGCAGAAAGCCGAAGACATCTTTAAGAAGGTTCTCCAGGAAAAGCCGGATTCCCGCCGTGTGCTGGTTAACCTGACACAGCTTTATTTCGATCAAGGCCAGTACCAGAAAATCATTGACCTGCTCAAGGATATCCCTGATAGCAGAATGGATCCATCGTTGCTGTACTTGCTGGGCAGTGCCTATACGCAGAACCGCGACCTCAACCGAGCCGAGGAAGTTTTTAAAAAGGCACTGGAGAGGGAGCCTGACAGTCAGGACATTCGCCGGGCTTACGCCGATGCGCTTATGGATCACGGCAAGATGCAGCAAGCCCGCGATCAGCTTGAAGCAATTTTGAAGGTAAGCCCGGAAGATGGTTCGACTTACCTTCGTCTCGGGGAACTTGACCGCAAGATGGGCCGGTTCGACGACGCGCGTAAGGACTTTGAACGGGCCGCAACCCTCGCGCCTGACAACCTTGAAGTGCCTTACCAGCAAGCTCTTTTGGAAGACACCCTGGGCAATGACGATCAGGCGGTGACGATTCTGGAAGGCTTGCTGAAGAAAACTGCGAAGCCAGACGGGAAATACAATCCGGCGGAAGCCAATAATCGGGCGGTTTTCTTGCAACAGATAGGGTTGATTTATCGGTCTCAGGAAAAGTACGCGAAAGCCATCGAAACTTTTCAAAGCATCGCGGCCTTAGGTAACGGCCAGGCGACCCGGGGCGCGGCCCTGATCATAGAGACCTACCAGCTAAATCGGCAGCTGGGAAAAGCCATGGCCGAGGTCAACAAAGCTATTCAGGAGCACCCGCATAATCAGCAGCTTCGAATGCAGCGCGCCTCGTTGCTGGGTGAGCAGGGCCACCGGGATGAGGCCGTCAAGCAGCTCACGGGAATGCTCAACAATACTCCTGAGGACCGTGACATTTACCTTGCCATCGCCCAGATCTATTCGCAGGCCAAGCTATATCCTAAGGCTGAGACCTATATCCAGAAGGCGCTGGCATTAGGTGGCAGTCCTGATGACCAGGAGTATGCCCGGTTCATGCTGGGCTCGGTTTATGAGCGTGAGAAGAAATATGATCTGGCGGAAGAACAGTTCAAGCAGGTCTTGGCAGTGGACCCACTGAACGACGCCGCCGCCAACTATCTGGGCTATATGCTGGCGGATCGCGGTGTGCGGCTTGAGGAGTCGGTTCATTACATCGAGAAGGCTTTGCAACTCGAACCTAATAACGGGGCTTACCTTGATAGCCTGGGCTGGGCCTACTACAAGATGAACCGGTTCGACCAGGCCGTGGTCCCATTGCAGAAGGCCGTCCAACTGATTTCCGACGACCCAACCATTCGTGAACACCTTGGCTATGTGTACCTGGCGCTCGGTAAAAAAGCGCAAGCGCAGAAAGAATGGGAACACGCTTTAAGGATCTGGCGGAAGGCAGACACAAGCGATTTTGGGCCGGAACAAGCTGCCAAGCTCCGCAAGAAGCTCAACCACCTGAAGCACGAGTTGGGTCACCAGGTATCCTCCGCAGCCCAGAATCAGTAGCCGGAACGATCGATTTCCAAAACTAGCGACCTTTAAGAACAGGCGCAACCCTGCCGCTCCCTTGAAAAAAAACATCCAAGTTCGCGCTTTTGCCAAGGTAAACCTGGGGCTCAAGGTCCTTGGCAGTCGACCGGACGGCTACCATGAGATTCGAACCGTCTATCAGACGGTGAGCCTTTCGGACAAGATGGAGGTGTCAATTTCCCTTCGCCAAGGTGAGATCAGCCTAGAATGCGACCAGCCCGCGCTTCCCTCCGGACCCACGAATCTTGTGTATCGCGCGGCGGCGCTCTGGCGGCGGGCACGAGGTTTTAAGGGCGGCGTCAAGCTACGGCTTGAGAAAAGGATTCCTGTGGGGGCGGGCTTGGGAGGCGGGAGCAGCGATGCTGCGATCACCCTATTGGCGCTGGAACGCCTGACCGGAAATCACTTGGACTCTCCGGCCTTATTCGAGCTGGCGGCGGGCCTCGGGTCCGATGTGCCGCTTTTCCTCGAAGGAGGGCGTGTGCTCGGTTGCGGCCGTGGCGAGGAGGTTTATCCTCTTGCTGACCTTCCGCGCCGGTCTTGCCTGATTGCCTTTCCCGGTTTTGAGGTTTTAACGGCTGAAGCTTATAAAGCGGTCGATTTGCAATTGACGTCAAGTGATGAAAAACGTAGAATGAATGCTTTGGGCAAGCGGTCACCTTTTCCCTTGGAAGAATGGGGGCCGGCCGAAAACGACTTTGAAGCGTTCGTTTTCGCAAGGTGGCCTGAGCTGGCGAAAGTTAAGCGCCAGCTTATCCGGGCCGGGGCCGAAACAGCCTCCCTGACGGGTAGTGGTTCAGCGCTCTACGCCGTCTTTGCAACCGCCCAACAAACAGATCGCGCTGCGAGATTCATACCTGCGGAATGGCAGGTCTTCAGGGTTCGGACCCTTTTTCGCGCCGAGTATCGTCGCCGGATTTTTGTCGGATAGCTCGGCGAGTCGGCGCAAAGAGCGCTTTGAGCGAGCGTAAAGACATTTGCATGGGTGCGAGGAACCGAATTCGCATGGTGGTGATTTATAGACGTCGGAGCAGGGTGCTGGGAGGTCGTCCAGTGGTAGGACACATGCCTTTGGAGCATGGAACCCTGGTTCGAATCCAGGCCTCCCAGCCAAGTTTGGAATGTCTCGAGTTCAAAGGTGAGTGCGATGGCTGACCGGATTCATCATGCAATGAAAGTGCTCACGGGGAGGGCCCACCCGGCGCTCGCCAAGGAAATTTGTGACCACCTGGGAGTGCCGTTGGGCCAGATCCATGTCGATCGTTTTCCCGACGGCGAGGTTCGGCTCCAGATTCTTGAGAATGTCCGAGGAGCGGACGTTTTTGTCGTTCAGCCCACTTGCCGTCCGGTTAACGAGAATCTGATGGAGCTGCTTATTATTCTCGATGCCTTGCGGCGTGCTTCAGCTTACCGCATAACGGCTGTCATGCCTTATTACGGTTACGCGCGCCAGGACCGGAAAGACCGGCCGCGGGTGCCGATTTCCGCCAAACTGGTTGCGGACTTGCTCACTTCAGCGGGCGCCAACCGCATTTTGGCGCTGGATCTCCATGCGGGACAGATTCAGGGATATTTTGACATCCCTGTCGACCACTTGTACGCCACCCCGGTGACCGTGCGTCACTTCCGGAAGCTCAGATTGAAGGACCTGGTGGTTGTTTCACCTGATCCGGGGGGCGTTGAGCGCGCCCGGGCTTTTGCCAAGCGGCTGAAAGTCCCGCTGGCGATTATCGACAAGCGCCGCGAGGACGCAGACGTCGTTGAGATGTTCAATGTCATTGGCGAGGTGGCTGGCCGGACTTGCTTGATCGTTGACGACATGGTTGACACCGGAGGCACGCTGGCCAAGGGCGCATTCGCACTGAAGGAAAAGGGTGCCAAAAGGGTTTTGGCATGCTGTACTCACGGGGTTTTTGCCGGGAACGCCATCCAGAACATTTTGCGAGCTCCCCTCGAACAGGTTGTGGCCACCAACTCGATACCTTTGCTTCCTGAAGCAAGAGCCTGCGAGCGAATCAAGGTCTTGAGTGTGGCGGGTCTCCTGGCAGAGGCTATCAAATCGATCTATAGGGAAACCTCCGTGAGCAAGCTTTTTATCTGAGGTCGCGAGCGACTGCCAGAGTGTCAATTTTCGACGTTTTGAGGTGTAAATTCTATGGCTGAGATTTTCAATGTTGAAGCCGAGGCGCGTGAGACGTTCGGCAAGAACGCCGCGCGGCGCATCCGGTACTCGGACCGCATTCCGGCGGTTGTGTACGGCGGCGGCGGACCTTCCATCCCCCTCACGGTCGATCCGAAGGCGATCCTGCGGGTTCTTCATTCCGACGCAGGGCACAATGCAATCTTCACGCTGGAAATTCCCGGGAAAGCGCCGGCGCGCGTGATGCTTCGGGAATGGCAATGGGATCCCCTCCGCGGCAGCCTTTTGCATGTTGATATGGTGCGGATCGCGCGGGATGCGAAATTGCGGGTTAGAGTTCCCATCCAGGTTACCGGGGAACCCAAAGGTGTGAAGGTTCAGGGTGGCCTGTTTGAATTCATCCTTCGCGAAGTGGAAGTGGAGTGTTTGCCGGACGACATCCCTGAGCATATCACTATTGACGTGACCGAGATGCTGATTGGGCGCAACCTGCGTGTTTCCGATCTTCCGGTGGCGGAGAAGGTGAAAGTGCTGGCGGAACCCGCGCGCGTTGTTGCTCACGTGTTGCCGCCGAAGGCGGAGGAAGCGCCGGCTGAAGAAGTTGTGGCGGCTGCGCCGGCCGAGCCGGAATTGATTCGCAAGCGGAAGCCGGAAGAAGAAGGCGCCGAGGAAGAAGCCGAAGCTCCTGAGGGAAAACAGAAGAAAGAAACTAAGTGATCCTGCGAGCGCGGTGGCACTGAAGGAGACGGAAGAAACGGGGTGAAACTGATTGTGGGTCTCGGAAACCCCGGCGACGAGTACCGCTTGACGCCCCACAACTTGGGGTTTATGGCTGTCGAACGCTTGGCCGAGACGTACGGAGTGGAATTCTCCCGCCGCGAGGCACGCGCGAGGGCAGCCCTGGCGGAAATAGAGGGTGAGCAGGTTGTTCTGGCGAAGCCACAGACATTTATGAATCTGAGCGGGCTGGCGGTAGGCGGCCTGCTGGAGAAATGGAACGCATCGGCGGAGGACCTGGTTGTGCTGGTTGACGATGCGGACCTCCCGCTGGGTTCATTGCGGATTCGCTTGAAAGGGAGTGCCGGAGGCCACAACGGTTTGAAATCGATTATCGGCGCGCTCGAAACTGACCGCTTCGTTCGCGTCCGCATGGGGGTTGGCCAGGACAGGGTTGTGGAAGACTTAGTTTCCTATGTTCTAGCGCCGTTTCGTAAGAAGGATTTGGAAACCGTGGCAGACATGGTTGACCGGGCGGCCGAAGCGGTGCGAATAATCTTGAAGGAAGGTCCTGAAAAGGCGATGAACCTTTTTAACCGGAAGGCGTCATCCCAGGAGTTGTGAGGGTTTATGGCGAAATATGAAATGATGTTTATTACTCGGACGGATATCCCCGAGGAACAAATTGACAAGCTCATTGCCCAGATGGAAGGCGTGATTTCAGGTATGGATGGGAAGACCGAAAAGGTCGAAAAAATGGGACGGCGCAGGCTGGCCTATCGCATCCGAAGGCAACGGGAAGGCTATTACGTGCTGTTCGTTTTTGACGGAACCGGCGACACAGTTCGGGAATTCGAGCGACGGCTGAAAGTCTCCGATGCGGTGATCAAATATATGGCGGTGCGGGTTGACGAGCGCGTGAAGCCTGTACCGAAGCCGAAACCGGCCGTGGCGGAATCAGCGGCTGCCGCACCTGCCAGCCCCGAGGTTCCGGCTGATGAAGAAGCACCATCTCAGAGTTAAGGGAGTGTGAGAGTTATGGCGTTTAATCGATCAAGATCGGAAGGCGCTGGACGTGATGTCAAGCGGGAGGGCAACGGCGGCGGTTCGCGCAGGCAATTCTTTCGTCGGCGAAAGGTTTGCAAGTTTTGCACAGAAAAGATCGACGTTATCGACTACAAAGATCTCAAGCTGATTGGACAGTTTGTGGCGGACAGGGGGAAGATCCTGCCACGCCGCTTGACCGGAACCTGTTCCCCGCACCAACGTGCTTTGGCCAGGGCGATTAAGAGGGCCCGCAATATCGCTCTCCTTCCGTTTGCCGCCAAAGTTTAACTTTGTGTGAGCGCGTGGCAAACCGTAAAGCGGGTTTGTCGGGAACCGGTAAGAATTCAGCGACGAAATTTTGGCTATTGGAGAGTCAGGAAATGGAAGTCATTCTTCTTGAAAATATCGAAAACCTTGGCGCACGAGGCCAGATTTTGAAAGTGGCGGACGGATATGGCCGCAATTACCTGTTACCCAGGAAGTTGGCGGTCGCCGCAACTCCGCAAAACCGGAAATGGGTTGAACAACAACGGGTGAAGTTCCTCAAGCTGGAAGCCAAGGAAAAAGCGGATGCTGAAGAACTGGCCAAGCTCATGCAGAGCGTCGAGATTGTCATGACTCGCCGCTCCGGTGAAAAAGGGCAGCTTTTTGGGTCCGTCACCGCGATGGATATCGAGGAGGCTCTCGCGGCGCAGGGCTTTAAAATTGAACGCCGCAAAATTCAACTGGACAACCCTCTCAAGGCCTTGGGTGAGTTTGATGTCCCCATAAAACTCCATCGGGAAGTCACCATCAACGTAAAGGTAAAAGTTGAAAGCGAGTTGGAGCCCGGGCAGGCCGCACCGGCCGAACCGGAGGCCGAGGAAGCTACGCCGGAAGCCGAAAAGTCCTCACCCGAAGCTTCGTAGTCCCCGAGTCCAAGCACTTCGATCTCCGAGAATACGTCTCGCCGACGATCAATTTTTGCATCATCGTGTTCTCGGAGATTCCCTACGCTGGTATAATCTCTTCCTAAACCTTTACAGGTTTCTTTTTCATGGCAAGCGGCACCGTTAGCGAGAAGGCATTCCCCCACAACCTGGAGGCGGAACGTGCGCTGCTAGGTTCCATCCTCCTGGACAACGGTGCGCTCAACCAAGCCCTGGAGTTCATTGATAAAAATGATTTTTTCTCGGACGCCCATCGCACGATGTTCGACAAAATGCTCTTTCTTTCTGAGAAGAACCGCACCATCGATCTGGTAACGCTCTCGGAGGAGCTTTCGAGGGAGGGGTTGCTCGAAAAAGTGGGCGGAGCCGGATACATAGCGGCGCTGACGGACGGAATCCCCATAGGGATTTCTGCGAGCATTGTTGAGTATTCCCGGATCATCAAGGAGAAGTCGCTGGTGCGGAGGCTGATTAACGCCTCCAACAATGTCATTTCCCGGTGCTTCGAGGGTGTTGACGATCCTGAAACTCTCATCGATCTGGCGCAAAGCCAGGTTTTCGACATCGCCGAGCAGAAAGCCCAGTCCGGGTTTCTCGACATCCACCAGATTATTAAATCCAGTTTTGGGACGATTGACGTTCTTTTGGACCGCGGCCACCGCGTCACGGGCGTTGAGAGCGGATTCATCGAATTGGACAATATGACCTCGGGGTTTCAACCCGGCGAGTTGATCATTATTGCCGCCCGGCCATCCCTGGGCAAAACCGCCTTGGCTCTGAACATTGCCGCCCACGCCAGTGTCGATTCGGGAAAGAAAGTAGGAATCTTTTCCCTTGAAATGAGCAAGGAATCCCTGGCGATTCGGCTTCTGTGCTCTGAGGCGCGCATTGACAGCCATAAGCTGCGCTCGGGATTCACCACCCGCGACGATTGGCCCAAAATGACCCAGGCACTCGGCAGACTGGCTCAGGCTCCCCTCTATATTGAAGACACGCCCGCCTTGAGCATCATGCAGATTCGAGCCAAGGCGCGACGCCTGAAAGCTGACAAGGGGCTCGACCTGCTCATTGTGGACTATCTCCAGCTTGCCACGGGCCATGGCCGATTTGAGAACCGCACGCAAGAGGTCAGCTTTATTTCCCGAGGGCTGAAAAGTATTGCGAAGGAACTGAACGTTCCGGTTCTTGCGCTTTCCCAGTTGAGCCGGGCTCCTGAACAGCGTCCGGGACAAAAGCCTCAGCTTTCTGACTTGCGTGAGTCAGGCTCCATTGAGCAGGATGCTGATGTGGTTATTTTTATCTTCCGGGAGCGCCGATCGACCGAAGAGGGCGAAGAAGAACCGGCTGGGGCTGAAACCAAGCTTATTGTCGGCAAGCAGCGGAATGGACCGACTGGTGAAATCCCCATTGTTTTCATGAAGCCCTACGTGCGATTCGAAAACATGGCTTCGGAGCAAAGGAGCGAGGCTTACTAGTATCTTCTATGGATATGCATGACGATCAGTTCCGGGCGGGCGTTCAGGAAACTGCGGTACAAGACCGGGTAACTACAAGCTTGCCAAAGCTCCTGCGTCCCACGTGGGCGGAAATTTCCCTCTCAAAACTCCGTCGAAACTTTGAGTATGTTCGTCGGGTGGCCGGAACCCGCCGGGTTATGGCCGTCGTGAAGGCGGATGCTTACGGGCACGGCGCGGTGCCCATCGCGAGGACTCTGGATCAGGCCGGCGCCGACTGGTTTGGAGTGGCAACGGTTGAAGAGGCCGTGGAATTGCGCGCGGCGGGAATTGAAAAGCCGGTGCTGCTGCTGGGCGGCCTTTACATGAGTGATCCGGCCGATCTGATTGAGTACCATCTTACGCCCACCGTCTCTTCCACCGCGCGCCTTGACACCTATGCCAAGTGCGCGCAGCGATATGGGCGCCCGATTGAATTCCATCTGAAAGTGGACACGGGAATGGGGCGTCTGGGGTTGCCGCCGGACCGCGTGAGAGCCTTTATCGAACGTTATCGTGAACTTCCGGGGCTGGATATGAAAGGTTTATTCACCCACCTTGCTTCGGCGGAGGACCTGGTCGCTTCGCAGACCGAAGAGCAAGCCGCGTGCTTTCGTGAAGCGCTCCGCCACGTGCAAGCGCTTGGCATCGAACCCGAATGGATTCATGTTGCAAATAGCGCTGCCTTGGTAGCGGGTTCGTCTTTGCCCGAAAACCTGGTGCGGATCGGGGGATTGCTTTACGGGTATTGTCTCCCCTTTGTACTTCAGCCGGGAAAGCAGGTTCCCGAATTTCCTCCGATCGAGCCCATCCTGACCTTGAAGTCTCGCGTCGTCTATTTGAAGGATGTGCCGAGCGGCACGCCGCTTGGTTACAGCGCTGCGTTCCATACCCGGCGGCGGTCACGGATTGCTACGGTTCCCGTGGGTTATGCGGACGGTTTGAGCCGGTCGCTTTCCAATCGCGGCCGAGCCATTGTGCGGGATTGTGGCGCGCGCATCGTGGGCAACATCAGCATGGACCTGACGCTGCTTGACGTAACGGATGTTCCCGGTGTCGACATCGGTGATGAAGTCACGCTGCTTGGCCAGACTGACCATTGTTCGATTACGGCCCTCGAAATCGCTGAGCTGGTTGGCACCGTGCCGTATGAAATTCTCTGTTCCATCGGCCGGCGTGTTCCGCGCATCTACCTGGATTCGTAGCGTAACGCAGCGGAGCCGCGGCCAAAGCGGGATTCTCTACCGCTCGGGCCGGTCAGCAAACAGCTCCGGGAAGGTTTTGCGGTAGATAGACATTCCTAAAGCGGCGTTCATGCCGATTTCTTCCAGGGCGCGAATTTCCTCGTCATTCGTAATTCCCCCGGCCGCAGTAATGGGCAGCTTGGTGACCGCGCGCAACTTGCGGAACCAGGCAAGATCAGTCCCCTGCAGTTTTCCTTCCGCGTCAATATAAGTGCAAAGAAATTCCGAACAGTAAGGCTCAAGTTGCGGCAAGACTTCGCCGGAGGTCAGCGGAAGCGTCTCTTTCCATCCGTGGATGGCCACGCGGTCGCCCAGGCAATCGACGCCAATCATGATTTTGTCGCGTGGAACCCGCCCGGCGAGCGAACGAAGAAACTCCTCATGGATGCCGTTTGACGTAAACGCCGCGCTGCCGACGATGATCTTGTAAGCGCCGTCGTTGACCACTTGCACGGCGCGGTCCACGCTGCGAATGCCGCCGCCCACCCGGCAAGGTTTGCACCGGCACAATTCGCGGACAATATCGGCTTGCGACTCGCGGCCCATGGCGCCGTCGAGATCAATCACCTGTATTTGCGGATATTTGCTGAACTTTTCCAGTACCGCAAAAGGGTCCGGCAACTCGATGGCCTTGTCGCGACCCTGAACTAGTTGGACCACCTTGCGGCCCATGAGATCGATGCAGGGAATAATCACAGGCGGACCGAAACCCCTTCCGAACGAAGATATTCTTTCAGGCTGCGGATCGTGTGGGTTCCAAAATGAAAGATTGATGCCGCGAGCGCCGCGTCGGCAGCCCCGCGCAAAAACACCTCGGCAAAGTGTTCGAGATTTCCCGCGCCGCCCGAGGCGATCACGGGAATGGGCACGGCGCGGGCGATAGTGGCCGTCAGTTCGCAATCGAATCCAGCCTGCGTGCCGTCGGCATCCATCGAGGTGAGCAGAATTTCTCCCGCGCCCAGAGCATCCACGCGGCGGGCCCATTCGAGCGCATCAAGGCCCGTATCTCTTGTGCCGCCATAGGTCACCACGTTCCAGTGCGGACCGCCGGTGTGCCGGTCCGGCTGACGCCTGGCATCGATTGCAACCACGATGGCCTGGCGGCCGAACCGGGCTGCCAATTCGCTGACCAGTTCCGGCGTCTCCATCGCCGCGGTGTTGATGGCAACTTTATCCGCGCCCATCGAGAGTAATCGCCGGGCGTCATCGAGCGTGCGCACGCCGCCACCCACCGTAAGGGGAATAAAGAGCCGCCTGGCCACGCGATTGACCGTATCCATCAAGGTTGCGCGGCCTTCACGCGACGCCGAAATATCCAGCATCACCAGTTCGTCGGCGCCCTCGGTGTTGTACATCCCGGCAAGCTCGCCCGGATCGCCCGCATCGCGCAGGTTGACGAATTGAATGCCCTTGACGACTCGGCCGTCTTTGCAGTCCAGACACGGGATGATGCGTTTGGCAAACATAGATTCTTCACTTGGGGTAGCGCAGCCTGCGGGTTTCAGGCCGCTACATAGTTGTAGCGGCGATCTATGATCGCCGCGCGGCGGCGGTTACCCTTTCAAAAAATTCTCCAGCACCTTCAATCCCACATCGCCGGACTTCTCCGGGTGGAACTGCACAGCCGCCACCGACCCCATCTCAATCGCGGCGGCGAAGCTTTGGCCGTACTCGGTAACGGCCGCCGTCTCCGGGGTTATAGGCCCGTAATAAGAATGGCAGAAGTAGGCAAAACTTCCGTTCGGAACGCCGCGGAAAAGTCCTTCTTGCCTGCGAATATCTAACTGGTTCCAGCCCAGGTGGGGGATTTTGAAAATTCCTTCGAACCGCTTGACGTGGCCCGGCAAAAGACCGAGGCCGTGAGCGTCCGGCGCCTCATCGCTTGCTTCATAGAGCGCTTGAAGGCCCAGACAGATTCCCAGAAAAGGTTTGCCGGCGGCCATATGGCTCCGCAAAGGCTCAATCATTTTCCTTTCCTGAAGGCTTGCCATCATGGCGGCAAAGTGCCCTTGGCCCGGCAGAACAATTCTTGACGTCGCGGGCAGTTCCGACGCTTCTTGGATGGCGCCGGCCGGAAAGCCCAGATACTGGATCGCTCTCAGCACGGAGCCGACGTTTCCGGCGCCATAGTCGATTACACCGATCATAAGAGCCCTTTAGTGGAGGGAAGCTGGCGCTTCAGCCGCGCGTCGCGTGAGCAGGCATAGCGCAAAGCTCGCGCGAAGGCTTTGAACAATGCTTCCACCCCGTGGTGGCTGGAACGGCCGTACATGAGCTTGAGATGTACGTTTGCCTTGAGGCTGGTCGCGAAGCCCTGGAAAAAGTCTTCCAGCAGTTCCGTTTGGAGGTCTCCGACACGCTGGGCGCGGATTGGCGCATTGATAACCAGATACGACCTTCCGCTGAGGTCGATGGCGGCGACGGCCAGAGTTTCATCCATGGGCATCACAAAGTAGCCGGCCCGGTTGATCCCTTTCTTTGACCCGAGCGCCAGCCGGACCGCCTCCCCCAAAGCGATCCCCACGTCTTCCACCGTGTGATGCTGGTCCACATCAAGATCGCCCCGCGCTTGCAGATCCAGATCGAAGCCGCCGTGGCGCGCGAAAAGCTCCAGCATATGATCCAGAAAACGAATGCCGGTGGAAACTTTGTAGCGGCCTTGCCCGTCGAGTTGCAAGCGGATACGGATATCCGTCTCGGTTGTCTTGCGATCGAGCGAGGCAGCGCGCCCCTTCATGCGAACCATCCTGATGAAGAGTAGGTTACAAAGTTTCGCCACGTGTGGGCGCCATTTTGGGACTCCAGCATGTCCCGGAACTTGGCGAGCCCTCGAAGCAGGCGGCGCATCTGGGCCGTTGAGCCGATCGTGAAACGCAAGTAACCCTTCAGGTGCGGATCGTAACTCCAGTCGCGCACCAGGATCTTTTGCTCCCGCAGCCGGCGCGCGATTTCAGGTGCTTTGGAGCCGACGCGCGTCAGGACAAAATTTGACCGGCTGGGCACGTAAGGAATTCCGATGCTGTCGAGATAGCGGCACAACTCCGCTCGGTTGGCGCAGACTTCTTCAGCGTACCGTGCAGCGTAATCGGCGTGCTGAATCGCTTCCATCGCTGAGGCCAGCGCCAGGGAATTAACCGCAAAAGGATTTTGCGCGCGGCGCATGGGTTCCGCGATTTCAGAATTGGTCAAAATACAGCCCAGCCGCAGCGCGGCCAGACCAAACGCCTTGGAAAAGGTTCGCGTCACCACCAGGTTCTTGTATTTTCGAATCCAGGGCAGAACCGTTTCGCCCGAAAAATCCTGATAGGCCTCATCCACCACAATCAGGGTATCCGGCGCCCCTTTCAGAAGAGCGCGCAGGTCCGCCTGCGATAGCATGGTTCCGGTAGGATTGTTCGGATTGGCGATGGCCATCCAGCGTGTGCGCTTGTTGACAGCGGCCAGCAGACGCTTCGCGGACAGTTGGAAATTTTCGTCATAGCGTACCTGCGTGGTGCGGCCCCCGGCAACGGTATGGAAAAATTCGTAAACCGGGAACGTCGGCGCCGGGACCACCAAATGATCGCCGGGATCCACGAACGTATCGCAAATCATTTTGATGGCGTCGTCGGTGCCGTTGGTCAGCAGCAGTTCCTCGGTTGAGACGCCGAAGTATTTGGCGATGGCCTTCTTGGCGTCTTCGTATTCGGGATAGCTCGACAGCAACTCAGGGCTCAGCATGCGCCGCAAGGCGCGCACCACGTTCGCCGGACACCCTACCGTGTTTTCATTGAAATCAAGCCGCAGTTTTCCGCCTCGTCCTTCGCGGGGAGGATGATAGGGCTTCAGCCGTTCAACACTTTTTCGGGGTCGCACCATGAGCCTTGAACCTCGTTTCGATGGAATGAGCGTGAGCTTCCAGACCCTCGGTCCGCGCCAGCGTCACTATCGCTTTTCGTAGCTGCGCAAGCCCCGGAGCGCTCAGTTCCTGCACTGAAATCGTCTTGACGAAATCGGCGGCGCTCAATCCACCCCGCACGCGCGCCGCTCCGGCAGTCGGCAGGATATGATTGGTTCCGGAAGCGTAGTCTCCGGCCGCCACGGGGCTGGAATCGCCTAAGAAGATCGAGCCGGCAGAGCAGACTTGGCTGAGGCGCTTTGCGGCGTCGCCGAGCAGCGTCAGATGCTCGGGAGCGAAGGCGTTGACCAGCTCCATCGCTTCATCAAGGTCGCGAGTCACCACGATGCCACCGTGTTCTTCGAGCGCCTTGGCCGCAAGCGAGCGCCCGGCAGCGGTCATTTGCTCCAGCACCTTGCCCACCGCCGCCTGCACGCTGAGCCCAAGCTTCCGGGAGGGCGTGACGAAAACGGCAACTGCATCCGGGTCATGCTCAGCCTGTGCCACCAGATCAGCGGCGATCCAATCGGGATTGCCTTTTGACCCGACCACCATAAGCTCCGAAGGTCCGGCGACAAAATCAATGCCGCATTCGCCGGCCACCAGCTTCTTGGCCGCGGCGACGTAGCGATTCCCTGGTCCGACAATCTTGTCAGCGCGCGGAACGTTTTCCGTTCCGTAGGCGAAAGCTGCAATGGCCTGCGCTCCTCCCAGGCGGAATATTTTATTGACGCCTAGCATATCCGCGGCCACCAGAACCGCCGGCGCCGGACGCGGCGAGGCGATCAGGATTTCACGAACGCCCGCCACTTGCGCAGGAATCACGCTCATCAGGACCGTGGAGGGCAAGGGGAAACGACCGCCGGGAACATAACATGCGACGCGGTCGAGAGGCCGGATGATCTGGCTGACCTTTATGCCTGACGTGTCGGTGATCTGCCAGGCCTTGGGCAATTGTTGCTTCGCGGCGCGGCGGATGTTCCGGGCGGCGCGTTTGACCGCTTTCGCGAATTCCGGTGAAACCTGGCCATAAGCCTGCTCAATTTCCGTGCGCTTAACGCAGATTCCCGTGCGCTTGAGGTTAATCCCGTCCAGGCGCAGCGTCCAGGTCTTGAGTGCGCGGTCGCCGTGGCGGCGAACGTCGTCGAGAATACGCCTGACGGTCGATTCGGCCTCCTTAAGCTTGTTTCCGCGGGAGGCGGCCAGCCGCTTCATCGCTTCGGAATCGGTACTGCGAAAAATGGGAATCATCAATTGATTTCAAAAGTACCGGATGTTTGCTTCGAAGCGCCGAACATAAAGCCCGTCGCTACATCCCAAAACCATCACAATGCTGCAAACTTCCGGCAATCTTCGCTCCAAGGCTCCGCGGTCTCAATGGCCTGCGGCACTTCCTCCGGTTCCTGGACTACGGTCCACATTCGAGCGTGGCGTGAATCCATAAAGCGCTGGCCAATGCATTGGTCGAGCAGCCGGAACAGGGGCTGGTAATAAGACCGGGTGTTGAGGATCACAATGGGTCCAAGGTAGAGGCCTAGGCGTTTCCAGGTGATCGCTTCCATAAGTTCGTCCAGGGTCCCGGAGCCGCCGGGAAGGGCGACGACCGCGTCCGACCTTTCCATCATCTGCTTTTTGCGCTCGTGCATGTCTCGGACCACCACGGTTTCCGTGATGCGTGGATTCGCCCATTCGATCTTGACCATGAACTCCGGGATCACCCCGATCACGCGTCCGCCCTCGGCCAGCGCGCCTTTAGCAAGGCTTCCCATGGAACCGGCGGCGCCTCCGCCATAGACAACAGTGACGTTGTTCCTGGCGAGCACCCGCCCTAATTGTTCAGCCGCGGCCAGATATACAGGGTCGCACTGGCGGCTCGACCCGCAATAGATGCAAGCTTTTCGGTTTACCATGATTGCACTCTGTGCTCCGTCGTCATCGCTTGGCTCCGTCTTCGATCCTCAGACGACAATCTTATTCAGCGGATACTCGACAATGCCCTGGGCGTTCGCCGCCTTCAGCCTTGGGATGATTTCCCGCGACGTTTTCTCCTCAATCACGGTGTTGACAGCCACCCATTCGGAGTCGCTCAAGTCGGAAATCGTCGGGCGCTTCAAGGCCGGCAGCACATCCAAAACCGCCTGCAGGTCCTGGCGCCGCACGTTCAGCATCAGCCCTACTTTGCCCGCTGCGTCAATCGCTCCCTTTAGCAACATGACGATCGTTTCCACCTTTTGGCGCTTCCAGGAATCTTTCCAGGCGGCTTGATTAACAATGAATTTGGTGTTTGATTCCAGGACGTCTTCCACAATCCGCAGCCCGTTGGCCCGCAGGGATGAGCCTGTTTCCGTAACCTCCACGATGGCATCCGCGAGCACCGGAGGCTTGACCTCCGTCGCGCCCCAGGAAAATTCCACCTTGGCCTGGACTCTGTTCTGGGCCAGATAGCGCTTGGTGACGTTGACCAGTTCCGTGGCCACCACCTTGCCTTCCAGATCCTTCACGCTCTGAATATTCGATTTTTCCGGGACGGCCAGAACCCACCGGACCTTTCCAAAAGTATGCTTGGCGTAAATCAGATCAGCGATTTCGACCACGGAGGCTCCGTCATTTTCCAGGATCCAGTCCCGGCCGGTGATCCCCGCGTCCAGCACACCGTCTTCGACGTAGCGCGCCATTTCCTGGGCGCGAATCAGCATGCATTCGATTTCTTCATCGTCAATGACGGGAAAATAGGAGCGCGGATTGACGGTGATCTCATAGCCCGCGCGCCGAAACAACTGCAGGGAGGCTTCCTGAAGGCTTCCCTTCGGTATTCCCAACTTCAACTTCATGCTTTACTCTCCTGTTTCGAACTGCCGTAGACCTCGTCGGGGTTAAATTCCTGCTGGGCGACGATTTCTTCTCCCTGCGGTGTGACTTTGCGGAAAAAGCAGGATCTGTAGCCCAGATGGCAACAACCGGGCCCGGCGAGTTCCGCCTGAATCAGCAGCGCGTCCTTGTCGCAATCGACGCGAACTTCGTGGACGCGCAGCTTGTGGCCGGAGGTCTCCCCCTTCGTCCAGAGCTTCTGCCGGCTGCGGCTGAAGAAAGTGACGTATCCGGTGTCCAGGGTCTGCTGGTAGGCCTGGTCGTTCATATAGCCCAGCATCAGCACATCGCCGGTGGTTTTGTCCTGGATGATGGCGGGGATTAAGTTGTCCTGAAATTTCAAGTCCATTCGTTCATGCTCCCAAGCGCCCTAAAATAAAAAAACCCGCTAACTTATCTTGTCAGCGGGCTCTAACTCATTCTGATCTTTATGGCCTGTTACGCCAGCACCCACTGACACCACACCCTGTGGCCCGAATGGTGATGGTGATGTGCCAGCGTGAACAGCATAGCAATCTAGTAATATATGCTGGATGGCCTCAATCTGTCAATAAGCAATTTTCTTTGGACGGGGCACACCGAGGACCGTCCTGTGAACCGCTGGGCGTCGTGCGGCGTCGCCGCCCGTAATTTTCAGTCGATCTCGGCGGTTGCGTGGGTCTGAGATTCGATTGACCTATCTTCTCTCCGGTTGCTAAGATGTGCTTAGTGAAGTGATAAGGAGAAATTGTGGACCGATATACGCGGCGTGAGCTTAAGCACGACGAATTTCAGGACACTGTCGAGGCGGTGCAGATCTTCATCAGCGAGCACCTCCGGCAAATCATCTTGGTCGTCGTAGCGGCGTCCATCATCATCGCTGGAGCGCTCTGGTACAGAAGTTATTCCGCAAGCCAGGAGGCTGCTGCGAATAATGAGTTGCAGGCGGCAATCGGCACCTTTGACGCCTACGTCGGATCTCCCGAGCAGAATGGTATGCCTCCGTCGGGCCAAGTATTTCTCACCGCCAAGGCAAAATATGAACAGGCTCTCAAGCAGTTTGGCGAGATCGTGCAGCGCTATCCGCGAACCAGGGCCGCGGGGTACGCCGAAGTGCACATGGGCATTTGCCAGGCGCGCCTGGGGGATACCGCAGTCGCCCTCAAAACGCTGCGCCAAGCCAGCCGAAATTCCAGCAAGCAAATTGCCTCCCTGGCGCAGTTTGCCTTGGCCGGCGAGTTGCTGGTCACCGGGAAGCGTGACGACGCCATAAAAATTTATGAGAGCCTTGCCAACCATCCCACATTGACGGTGCCGCGCGCCACCGCGTTGCTGGCCATGGCCGCTGCCTACCGCACGACCCAGCCCAACCGCGCTCGGGACATTTACGATCAGATTCAAAAAGAATTCGGCTCTGACGAAGTCATCGCGCAGATTCTGACGCAACAAATTGCGACCCTGCCCAAGAAGTAAGGCTGGGCGACAGCGACTTCCGGCCTTCGACGGGTCGCCCGGCTGCGCTGCCGGCGCCTCATTCGCGCCTCTTGACGTAATCTTTCCGGAACGCTGAACGCTCCGGGCGGGGCGCGCACACATGGCGCTTGTCAAGCTGAGGGCTGGTCCAAATGCCGGAAGTTCAAAGAGAAACGCTCGATGCCGACGTGGTGATTGTGGGCGCCGGGCCGGCGGGGCTCAGTTGTGGGCTGCGCCTGGCCCAGCTTATCGCAGCGTGCGATGGCCGCGCTTCGGGCTCGCCGCTTTCTCCTGCAAGCATCTACATCCTGGAAAAAGCCGCTGAGATCGGCGCGCATTCTCTTTCCGGCGCGATCCTTGATCCGCGTTCGCTTGGCGAGTTGGTGCCGGACTTTGCGTCCCAGGGAGCGCCGCTCGAGTCGCCCGTCACGGGCGATGCCGTGTATTTCCTTACCCGGACAGGCCAGTGGAAACTGCCTTTTGCTCCTCCGTTTCTTCAAAACCACGGCAACTACATTGTCTCCGTTAACAAGCTGGTGAAATGGTTAGGAGAATTGGTTGAAGCCTCCGGGATCAGCTTGTTTCCCGGCATTAGCGGCACTGAAATTCTCTATGACACCGGGCGGGTGGCGGGCGTCCGAACCGACGACAAGGGCATCGACAAAGCCGGAAATCCCAAGCCCAATTTCCAGCCCGGGTACGACCTGCGGGCGAAAGTGACGGTTTTTGCCGAAGGCTCGCGCGGCTCTCTTACCAAGCAACTGATCCGGCGTTTTGAGCTTGACCGCGGCGCGAACCCGCAGGCTTACTCCTTGGGCATCAAGGAACTTTGGGAAATTCCTCCGGGGCGATTGCTTCCCGGCCAGGTGATCCACACTGCCGGCTGGCCGCTCGCTTCCCGGCAGTTCGGCGGCGGCTTCATTTATGCCATGGCAGAGACTCTGGTCTCACTGGGCTTTGTGGCCGGCCTGGACTACGAAGACCCGCGCTTCGACGTTCACAACAGCTTCAATCAATTCAAGACGCATCCCTGGGTGAAGCGCCTACTCGCGGGCGGCCAGATGCGGCGCTACGGCGCCAGGACCATTCCCGAGGGCGGTTACTTTTCGATTCCCGCCACGGCCACCGGCGGCGCGCTGATTATTGGCGATGCCGGTGGCTTCTTAAACGCCGGACGGCTGAAGGGCATTCATCTGGCGATGAAGACGGGCGCGCTGGCGGCGGAAAGCATCTTTGAAGCCTTCGAGCGTGGCGACTTCTCCGCGCAGGCGCTCGGGGGATTCGATGCCAAATGGCGCGCAAGTTGGGTTCGCGACGAACTCTGGAAAGTTCGCAATTGCCGCCAGGGTTTCACGCGCGGTTTCTGGCAGGGAGCGCTCCAGACGGGATTGCAGCTATGTACGGGCGGCCGAGGGTTGCGGCGGCGCTATTCCTTACGCCAGGACCATGAACACATGAAGCGCCTGGACGCTTTCGCCGATCGCCCGTTTGCAAGGATCAGGCCGGACGGCAAGCTGACCTTCGATAAGCTTTCGGACGTCTATCATTCGGGCACTCATCATGAGGAGGATCAGCCCTGCCATTTGCGCATCGCGGATTTCGATATCTGCAATAATCGTTGCCCTCGCGAGTACGGGAATCCCTGCCAGTACTTCTGTCCCGCGGCGGTTTATGAAATGGAGGATAATCCCGGCGGCTCCGGCAAGCATCTTAAGATCAATGCGTCAAACTGTGTTCATTGCAAAACGTGCGATATTGCGGACCCTTATGAGATCATTACCTGGGTGTGCCCGGAAGGCGGCGGCGGGCCGCGTTATGACCGGATGTAAGACATTTCCGGTAGCGGCGACCTTTTGTCGCCGGATTTTGGAGCGCGAGGCCCGACCTTCTGCCCGGCGGATTTTCGCAGCGAGATCGAGCAAGTGCTCCGTGGCTTCTGTGTCAAAGTTTGCCCCTCGATTGGGGCCGGGTGAATAATGGCTGATATGCCTCAAAAGTTTGCGGGTACGGCAAGCGCTCGCGCCGAGCTTGGCGCCCGGGACGCAGGTGTCAAGCTGGACCGCAACCCGCGCGAATTCACGCCCTGGCAGCGCCTTCAGATCTCCGTTGCCGCCTGGGTAGGGTATCTCGCGGTACTTGTGGTTGGTCGCACGCTGCGCTGGCAAAGCGAGGGATGGGAGAACTGGGAGGCCGCCAAGCAAGCCGGCAAGGGACTGATCTATACCTTTTGGCATCGCGAGATTTTCTCCGCCACCTGGTTCTGGAGAAAGCGCGGCATCGTGGTGATGACCAGCCAGAACTTTGACGGTGAATACATCGCGCGCATCATCCAGATGCACGGTTACGGCGCGGCGCGTGGTTCAAGCAGCCGCGGCGCCATGCGGGCGCTTGCGGAAATGGCGCGGTCATTGCGCTCGGGTTTCGATGCGGCTTTCACCATCGACGGCCCGCGCGGCCCCAGGTTTGTGGCCAAGCGCGGATCGGTTTTGCTCGGGAGAAACACGGGCGCGGCCATCCTTTGCTTTCATATCGCCGTCGCCAAAGCTTACGTTTTCCGCAAGAGCTGGGACCAGACCCAGATTCCTTATCCCTTCAGCCGCGCGGCAATCTTTATCGCTCCGCCCATCTTTGTGCCCGCCGAAGCCAGCCCCGACCAGCAGGACCGCATACAGCAGGAGGTCCAGGCCGCCCTCGACCAGCTCCGCCGGCGCGGCGAAGCCTGGGCCGCGGCGCAATAGCCTCCGCTTTTGATTCACATGAGCCGTTTTCTGCTCTGCGTTTATCTTTTCAATAAGGTCAGTGCTTCGTTCCTGAAAAGATCTACCCGCTGTACGACGTCCTCACCGAGCGCATAGATCGCAAAAAACCGATGCTTCCCCTACCCGTGATTCTGTAGCGTCGAGCTGTGCTCGACGTTTCGGCGATCACAGATCGCCGTTACAGCCGCCGCCCCGCTCTTTCTCAGGAACGCGGTTGGCTTTCGTTCCTGTCTCCCCGTTCCTGACGCCGAGAGTTGCCCCCCGGCACAATCGTGGGTGATATGGATCACTGAAGTTTATTAGGGGTTTTGGAAGAATCGCCCCAGGGGTGTTTCTCAGCTAAATCTAAAAAAGGGAGGATGGGTTATGAGCACGACAACGACCTCTCCCCAACCGGCGCAAAAGAGGGATATCGTCACCGATCTTGAAGCAATCGGTGCGCTACACGCCAGCTATGTCGCCGCTTTCAATTCCAATGACGCGGCGGCTGTGGCTGCCTTCTACACCGACCACGCGGTCCTGATGCTCCCCGGCGTACCAGCCATCGAAGGCAGACGTGACATCCAAGCCATGTTCGAGGCTTATTTCAAGGAGAATGTGGCCAAAATCTCGCACAACGCCGCTCGAAACCCAGGTGGCGGGAGATTGGGCCTATGAGCGCGGCAACATCACAGAAACCGTTACCCCGAAATCCGGTAAACCCCTGGAGCGATCACTCAAGTATCTTGCGATCTTGAACCGCCAGGCAGACGGCGCCTGGAAGATTCACTTGGATATTGACAACAGTAACTTGTAAAGAAGCCACTTGACGCGTTAGGCGGTTATTGCACCCACGCAAAAAAGCCTAATTTTGCGGGCCGTGATGAAGCATTCCGTCTTCAAGGGAAGCATGCCATGCCCTTTAACTACCAGCAAAAGGAGAACTACGATGAGACAGGTCCACACCCTAGGTGTGCTTATGTTGTTCCTGGCGGCCACCATTCTTCCGGCGACCGCCATAGGCGGAGAAATCACCCGTACCAATGGCGTGAGCGCCGTCGCTTGGTTTAGCTTTCCTGACCCTTCTGACCCCAACTGCACTTTGCTGCAGGCGTATGTTCGGGCGGACCAGGGCACCGACCAAGGAGGCATTCCTTTGGATAGCGCAAACCAGGGCACTAATCCAAGTCCGACGGTGGTTTTTAATCCGGGCGGAGGCGGCACTGTCCGGACGTCTGTCACTGCGGTCATCTGGAAGCTCAACACTTGCGACAATGTCAATCTGATCAATGGCTATGGGACCGGCAGCATAGCTAATCAGGATTTCACCTGGAAACCTACCTCAGCAAGCCTGAAGACGACGCTCAACCTCGTGGATGGCGTCTCCGGCAACTCCTTTCCCTTAACGATTGATTTGGTGTGGACGGCCACGGGCGATCCACCGCAGCGCAGAGGAACCCATTATCACGTCCATATGGGGAGCGTCAACTTTATTGCCCACGAAAAAGGCGAGTCTCGCCTCGCCGATGCTATGGGCACCATGTCCGACGGAGCCACGAACTTCGCGGCAGAGACGAGCATCGACGGTGACCTCGAACGCGGCCGAACGATGCGCGTACTGATGGAGCATTGAACCGGGACAACTTCTGGGGTTCAACCAGAATCATGCCGCGGGAGGGCTTCCGACGCTCTGCGCGCAACTTTTTGCGGATGTTCACAAACCGCCCGCCCGTGGCAGGGCCCGGAGCCGGCAGCCACAGCACAAGTTTGTGGATTTGGGCGGCGCTGGGGACAGCGCCGCTACAATACAATCGCTGCGAGGGCACGCTGTAGCGACGGCGTCCTCACCGTCGCATTTTGACGGCGCCGGCGGAAACGCGCTGCTGGGGCGTCTCCGGGCGCAGTCAGGAACAAGACGTTCGAACCGATCCGTGCCCTACCCGTGATTCTGTAGCGTCGAGCTGTGCTCGACGTTTCGGCGATCACAGATCGCCGCTGAGCCCGCCAGCACCCAGACACCGCCGTTATCAACGGATTTCCAAGCCCCTTGATCGGAAGCCCAGTTTGGAGATCTCTGCTTTTTGCGCCCCGAAAACCTCGGCGGCCTCCGGCAGTTCGAAAAAATCGTCACCGCTCCGCCCGAGCAATGCCTCGGGACAGTTGCCGGAGGAAGGATTCCGTCCTCACTCGCCACAAACTCCCGTCGGCTCAACCGTCCCGCAAGCTTATCGACGGATTAGGGGGCCTTATGCCTGGTTGCTATTTTCCTTCTTTTCTGCGTGGTTCCAGCCATGGCCCGGCAGTCTGAGGCCGGCGCGACCAAGCCGCTTCCCGTCGCCTTTCAGGCAGAGATCGAGTGCTCGGGATTTTTCTCCGCAAGTTCCATCGCCCACAATGTCGCCCTGGCAGGCGGTGCCGGTAATGATTTCCTCGATCCGCTCCATCAGCTTGTGCCGGGAAATTACGTCTATCTGCAAACTCATAAGGGCGCGGGGCCGCAAGTCGAAACGGAGTTTCGAGTTGTGCGGCCGGCGGGTGAATCATTCTTGAAAGCTTGGTCCAGCACCGGAGTGGGGCGGTTGTACGAATTCGGCTCCATGAAACGCTTTCCGGGCTAAGGCTGGGACTTACGCACAATGGGAAGGCCTTACCTGGATATGGGGCGGGTGAAGGTCATCCACAGCGGACCGAACGGTTTCGTGGCCAAAGTGACGTTTGCCTGTGGCGCTATCAATGAGGCATCGGGCTTAAGAGCAAAGGCATCCCTATTTGCTGCGAATGGTGTGGAAAGGTATTTTGGATTCCGGCTCTGAAGTTGCAGCGTCGAGCTGTTCTCCAAAAACTTGGGCGGCAAAAGCTTCTATTGTCGCTCCATGCCGCCAGGCATCCGCGGGGAGCCCGGCTTTCATGCAGGTTTCTTCAAGGAACTTTTCGCGATCCCAGTGCCACTCGAGGGGCACTTGGGGTAAGAGCAGCCCTCGCCGGCGTCCTTGCGAGATAAACAGCCCGTGCTTCCCCACCTCGACCTGCTCTGGTGCCACCACCTGCAGCTCGCTCAGAACGGAAATCTCAATATGGATCAAAGGAATTTCTTCCGGCAAAACCGAGGGGAAACGCGGATCTGAAAGCGCCGCCGCAACAGCGCATTCCCGGACCGTCTGGTACAAGGGCTGATCCCCTCTCACATGACCGATGCAGCCGCGCAGCCGTTCTTGCTTGCGGAGAGTAACAAAAGCCCCCTGGGGTGCAAGGAGTGCCGCAGGCAGCGCCGGAACTTCCTCGTTCAGAGCCTTTCCCCGGACGCCCAGCTCAAGGGCTTCCCTCGCCAAGCCTAGCAGAATTCGCCGTTCCTCTTCAGTGAGCGGCGGCATCCTTCTCGCCTTCCTTTTCCTTCCCGCCCGGGATCACCACCAGATGACCCGCGGTTCGTTGCTTCAGGCGTGCGTCCATCTTCTTTCGGAAATCCCAAAAGTACTGCGTTCCCGACACCAACGCAAACAGGACAACCATCCCGAGCAGCACGCTGCCCGCCAACGGCAGTACTGAAAATCGGGCTTCAAGGGTTATCACGCTGATGGCCGCCACTTGAAGAACCATCTTGGTCTTTCCCAGGTCCGAGGCCTGCAACAGAAAACCCTGCGCCGAAGCAATCGAGCGAAGTCCGGTCACTGCCAACTCCCGTCCCACGATGATCACCACGATCCAGGCGGGAACCAGTTGAAGCTCTACCAGGGAGATGAAAGCCGACGCTGTCAAGAGCTTGTCGGCAAGAGGGTCGAGCAGAATCCCGAGCGCTGTCACTTGGCCTCGTTTTCGCGCCAGGTAGCCGTCCAGCAGATCCGTTGCGGCGGCAAGCAAAAATACGGCCACGGCCCACAAATCCATGTTGTGGCCCTTGGTTAACAGCAGCACGACAACCAGCGGCACAAAAAAGATGCGAAGGACAGTTAGCGAAATTGGCAGGTTCATAAGTGTTGGAACTTCACCCTGATGGTCTGTGTTGGGAGAGAGGCTTTCGCACAACGACATTGGCACTTTCAGAACAGAGACCGCCTAACTCACACCCCTCACTATAGCCAACCCCCAAAAGAGTGTCAACGAAAGTTGGGCCATAGAGCAGAGAGTGTTTCAATATTTCTCACTGCTGGTACAGTCTCCACACCAAGGCCGGACATCGCACCGAACTACCGGAAAAATCGTCGCCAAGAATTTTGTGGGTAGCGCAACGATATGTCAAACTAAATTTTGGTTCCGGCAAGCACCTAGGAAGAGTTCGTCATAAGGCCGGCTTCGGACATTCGAAGTTGTTGCAGCCGGAGGTTCTTCGCCGTTCGCGGTTGCAGCCTGCGCTGGGTTTTCGGTTCGAACCCCTCAAAGGACCTCATGACGGCGCTGCCCGGGAAGGCTACATCATGAGCCTATCCGCTGGAAAGACTCGTTTGATGCGGTTACGTGGGGTCAAGCAGGCTACAAGAGATGGGCAGGCAATTGCCTCACGATTGTGCAAAACTAGCCGTGAAACTGCCGCAGTCGGGATGCTCTGAAGGGGGTCGATACCTTGCCCAATTCTTCATGATTAGTGCGCTATGTTACTCAAAATAAGCGACTAAGCTCAAAACGCTTCTCCAACCTCTATTCTTTGTTTATTTTGACGTTCCAAATCGTCCGGTTAATAGCCACTTTTTTCCACAGGATTTTCCACAGGTCTCACGACCGCAAAAACAAAGGGATTTAGCCATGAACAACCAGATCTGCATGAAGAGTCCCGCTGGGCTGCAAACGCTCGCGAAGCGATTTCGCAAGCCTCGCTCGCACTGTTACCCGGTCGTCCTCGTAGCGCGCCGAAAGAACGTTTCCCACCCTGTAAAGGAGAGCCAGCCGCTCTCCGTCTCCGGCAGAAAACTCAAATTCAGCCTCAACAATCGGGTCCGCTTCCAACATCTCGTCGATCTTTTGCAGAAGGACTGGAAAACCTTCCCCGGTGAGAGCGGAAACTGCCACGGTTCTCGGACCTTGTGGCAATCTCGCGCGTGCCGCACCGTCGAGCAAGTCGATCTTATTCCACACCAGCAGGCGTGGCGTTTCCACAATCCCCAAGGTCTCGAGCAAATCCTCGACAGCCGTCTCCTGCTCGCGGTGTTGAGGATGAAAGCCATCGGTCACCTGAAGCAAAAGGCTGGCGCCCTCAAGCTCCTCGAGCGTCGCACGAAATGCCGCCACAAGATGCGGAGGCAGCTTGCGAATGAATCCCACCGTATCGGACAAAAGAACCCGCCGGTGAGAAGGAAGCTGCACCACTCGCACGGTTGGGTCTAATGTCACAAAAAGGCGGTCCGAGGTCGAAACGTGGGCGCGGGTCAAGGCATTGAAGAGCGTTGACTTTCCAGCATTGGTATATCCGACCAAGGCAACTGTAAAAAGCTGGTTTTCGCGCCGGCGGTCCCGATGCAAAGAACGCTCGGAGCGTACTCTCTCAATTCCTTGTGCGAGCCTTTGGATCCGCGCCCTGATCCGGCGGCGGTCGAACTCAAGCTGTTGCTCACCAGGGCCTCTTGTTCCGATGCCGCCCCCCAACCTGGACAGAAGCGTACCGTGGCCGGAGAGACGGGGCAGAAGATAAGTCAACTGAGCAAGTTCAACCTGGAGTTGGCCCTCGCGGCTTCGCGCACGCCCGGCAAAGATGTCGAGAATCAGTTGAGTGCGGTCGATGACCTTGGAATTTAGCGCTTCTTCAAGATTGCGAAGCTGTGTGGGTGTGAGGTCGTGGTCAAAAATAATAACCTGAGCGTGCGCTGCGCGCGCGCTAACACGGATCTCGTGCGCCTTGCCGCGGCCTACCAAGGTGGCCGGATCAGGCTCCGGGGCGAACTGAAGCGTGGACCCCACCACCTGGGCTCCCGCGCTCGTTGCCAGCTCGTGAAGTTCCTCCAGGCTCTCCTCCGGATCATAGCCGGTCGTCGGGATGCCTGCTCGCCGCGAGCGAGCCCAGCCAACCAGATAGGCCCTCTCCAAAGTTCCTTGCTTGCGAATCCTCACGAACCTCCCGGGGACGCCGGAGGAGCACCGCCAGAGTTGGCACGATTCAACACCACGGTTGAGATCGCGTGCTTAAAGATCAATTGCTCCTGCCCGCTGCTATCCAAAATCACGGAGTACTTATCGAAACTGCGGATACGTCCGATCAACTTGACACCGCTCACGAGGTAAATGGTGATAATTGTTTTATCTTTCCGCAGCGAATTCAAAAATCCGTCCTGAATGTTTTGAAGTTTTTCCATGGTTTTCTCTCTTCCGCTGGAACACCGTGCACCATGGCGTTTCTCAGAACAAAGGCGAAGGTCTAGGAGAATCAACCCCTTCTCTGCCTTTTGATGCAAACCTGGCATTGACGGAACTGAGCACCTGAGCCTGAACTTCGGGATCGTCTCCAAACGCCGGAAACCAGGTTACCTCAGACTCCCGGCGAAACCAAGTCATCTGGCGTTTTGCATACTGCCTGGTCGTGGCCTGCATTTCACCGACCGCATCCTGCCAAGTCATTTCACCAGCCAGAGCGGCCGCAACCTGGCGGTAACCGATCGCGCCCAAAGCTTTTATCTGCCGAGCGTCAGGCCGCGCAAGCAAGCAACGCACTTCTTCTCGCAGCCCTGAAGCGAACATCTGCTCCACCCGCTGATTGATGCGCGCATTTAAATCGATGCGGGCGGGGTTCAGCCCGATCTTGACGCAACGGAAACCCTGCAAGGGTTCCCGACCCCGCGCATGCAACGCCGACATTGACTCCCGTGCGAGCACGCATACTTCCACCGCCCGGATCACCTTTTGCAGATCCTGGGGATCAATGCGTGCTGCCGAGGCCGGATCCAGCCGCTCAAGCAGACGGTGAACAAACTCGCGGCCACGGCGGTCCGCCAAACGGCGCAGCCGCGCCCGCAAACGCTCCGAGCGCGGCGGGCCATCGAATATACCTAGCAACAAAGCGCGCAAGTAAAGGCCGGTTCCTCCCACCAGAATCGGCAGTTTTGCCCGCAGGCGAATTTCACCAAGCACCTTCAGTGCTTCCCGCCGAAAGTCTCCGGCGGTAAAGTCCTCTCCAGGATCCAAGGAGTCCACCAGATGGTGCGGAATTCCCCGGCGCTCCGCTGCCGGAAGCTTGCCTGTCCCGATATCAAACCCTCGGTAAATCTGGACGGAATCATAGTTTACGATTTCCCCGTCCAAGCGTTCGGCAAGGTAAAGAGCCAGGGCAGATTTGCCTGCCGCCGTGGGCCCGACGATAGCAACGAGTGGATACTCCTCAACTTTCCCATCCTTCATACTAAGCGCAGGTAACGAGCAAGTAAAAAGCTCAGAATCGCAGTGAGCAGAAGAAAAGCGCCCAGCAATTGGGACCTCGACGGCTGTTGCATAATGCGATGACAGGATCGATAACCTCAAATTGCGGCGGAGAACGGAATCGTCCTTTTCTGACGGACGACCCTTCCTGCGTCCTTCCGTCTCCCTTTCAATCTTGATTCTATCCGACCCATCAAGGGCATTCAAACCCTTTTATTGCAAGGGCCAGAGACATTTTGGGCGGCGCGCTGAGCAGTTCCGCGCTTGGTGACTACACCGTATGCACGGCCGCCAAAAACGGCGCCACTCAGGAAGAAAAACGTTACGCTCGCCCGAACTCCCGTGCCGCCTCAATCAGCGCCAGCATGTTGGCCCTTGGCATTCCGGGGCTGACCCCGCCGCCCAGGGAGAGAATGATTCCCTTGCCTCCGGTCTTCCGCAGAATATTAAGGGCGCTGGTTTTGACGTCTCCAGGAGACCCGCGGGTTCCGATCTCCAGGGGAGGGACGTTCCCCATTAGACAGATTTTTCCCTTCGTTCTCTCGCGAGCGTCGCCCACGTCTAATTTGTAGCTCCAATTCAAAACATCGAAGCCTGCCGCAGCCAAATCTTCCAGAAAGGGAGCGATATTGGCGTCATTGTGGTAAACCTTCACCCAAGCTTCCGGAAAGCTCTCAAATATTCGCTTCAAATAGGGATGCGCGAACTCCACGTAGTGCTTTGGCGACAGGAAACCCACGATATCATCAAGAATAAAAATCCCTTCGACGCTCGGGCCGATCACCTCCGCTTGTGCTTTCAGCCACCGGATGATGCCGTCGGTCACAAAGGCCATCAACTTGTGGACCCCCCCGGGATTGTCGGCTATGTCCAGCATTAATTCGGTGATGCCGCGAAGATAAGCCGCTGTACAAACAGGCCCACGGGCTGTGGCCATGCGAATCTCGTAACCCTCCTCCACAATTCGGGATTTCTGTTTCTGATACCTGTGGAGCGCTGCAGGCATGAGGCCGTCTGTATAGGGATCAAGCGGTGAGAGCTGATCCAAATCTTCCAAGCGAAACAAAGCGCGAAATTGGCTGGGAGGCTGATTCTTGTGGAAGCAAATCTTGCAGCCCAGGGCGGAAGGTTCGATTGCCATGCCGAATTCCGCCCACCAGGATGGGAAGACAATGGTCTCAGGAAACTCCTTCATGATTCTGAGATTCGAGCGAAACCACGCCTCCGGATCAAAGTAATAATCAAGGTGACTCATCCCTAAGTAGCCGGGGATCCAGGGGCTGTCAATGATCAGAGCGACAGGGATTTGTTCGACGGGCTGCAGCTTGGCGGCTTTTTTATAAAGCTCCCATTGTTCAGGACGCATTGTGTGCCCTCGACTTTCAACTCAATCGTACATTGCAAGAATTAAATGACGCGGCCGGGCAAAGTCGACTTTTACCGCTACCGAGCCGGTTATTGCCTTCCGGCGCGCCTGTTGGCGCTAATACCTTTCAGAAGATGGCGTCGGGGGTCAGTATAAAGCGAGCTCTGAAATTTGAAAATGGAAATCCGGGCTCAATAGTTCCCCGGCTCCATGTTGTAAAAATAGATGAATTCCAGCACCAGATGCTTGCCGGTAAACTGCGTCGGCAAGGGCGGGAAGGGATTCGAAGCACGGATGGAAGCAAGCGCGGCGGTGTCCAGAGGCGGCGACCCTGATGAAGCCAGCAAACGCAGTTGCGGCACCGAACCGTCCTTAAGGATTTCAAAAACCAAGGCCACCCGCCCTTTTTCGCCCAGGCGTGCCGATTCAGGGATCATTGAGTACCAATTCCGGCGCACAATGTAAACAACTCGGGCAAGGTAGGGCCCAAAGTTTACGCCACGGGTATCGGAAAGGATAATGGGGCCGGAGGTCGAAAAATTCGGGTTGAGGTTCTGGAGCTGGTAAGCGGAATCTCCAGAACCGATCGAAGCACCACCATTGGGATTCTGGGCGGCGGCCTGGAGAGATTGCTGAATCTCCTGGCCGGGCGTCGAGACCGGTATATGCACGGGAGAATCCCCTGAGACTGTGGGTGGCTTAACGTTCAGCAAGCGCAACTGGGCTTCCTGTTGTTCCTCTTTTTTAGGGGCTGGCGGAGGCGGAGCAGGCGGCTTAGCCGCTTGGGCCATGGTTTTGGGCGCAGGCTTCGGCGCGGGCGGCGCTGGAGGCGGAGTAGGAGCATGGTGCCCGCCGGCAATTTCCGGCAGACGCGAGTTACCGCGCATGTAGGGCATGCGCAGCCCGTGATCGTTGATCACCGGCGACTTGCCTTGCGCAATGCGATTCTGGTCGGACAGGTTGTTGGTAATGGGAGGTTTCTTGGCAGGGCGCAAAAGATCCCGCGGGAAGTACAGCAGCGTGGCCTGCTGCTGGGGTTTCGGCTTGGCCTCAAGCAGCAGCATCCTGGCCGTTTCAGGAAATAGGCGAGGGGAAAAAATCAGGAAGAGTGCGATGAAAAACTGGAAGAAGACGGCCAGCAGGAACGACGTCCGACGGCGCCAGCGCGCAACTTCGGTTTCATAGTCGATCAGCAGCCGGAACTCAGGTTGGTTACTCATGATTCCTTGGGTCTGCCAGGCGCGGCTAGTTCCTGGCCGGAATTACAGCTCGCCGCTATGTCCTACTGATCGAGTCAACGGGACGTGGACGCGTCCCGCATGTTCTTCGATGCAAAACATCACCCGCTCGGCTAAAGCCAGCGCGTCTCGCCCTTCCCGGCCTCCCACCAGCGGCAATCGCCGCGTTCGCACGCAATCTACAAACGATTCGAGTTCTGCCTGCAACGGTTCCCCGTTCTGAGTCTCCAGCTTGCGAAAACCAATACGCGGCGGCGTCCCCTCATGATCCACGCTCAACAGGAGCGCATCGCGCCGGGTGAAATCGATGGAAATATATTCGTGAGGCTGAAAATATCGGAACTTTCGTACCTTTTCCGTGCTCACCCGGCTCGCCGTAAAATTAGCAACTGCCCCGTTCTCAAACTCGACCCTGGCGTTGGCAATATCAACCTTGTTGGAAAGCACCGGAAGCCCCACCGCCCGGACGTCGCTTACCGGAGCCTCTACCATCCAGATTACCAGATCGAGGTCATGAATCATAAGGTCAAATACAACATCCACGTCCAGGCTACGCGCGCTGAAAACTCCCAGACGGTGGATCTCAAAGAACAGGGGCTGGCGCGTCACCGCCTTCGCCGCCACAACACCGGGATTGAAACGCTCGAGATGTCCAACCTGTAAGATGTGCCCCGTGCGGTCCGCCACCTGAATGAGTTTTTCGGCTTCCTCCAGGTTGCGCGCGATCGGCTTTTCCACCAAAACGTCCACTCCGCCCTCAAGAGCGCGGCGCGCCACATTGGCATGCTCCGTTGTCGGAATCACAACGCTGACTGCCTGCGCCGCCGCGAGGGTCTCTTCGAGGCTGGTAAAGGTCTTTACTCCCAGTTCCGCTGCCAGCGCACGCGCTCGATCCGGCTTCTGGTCATAAACCCCGACAAGTTCCACCGCCGGGACTTGCTTGAAAGTGCGGGCGTGACGCTTGCCGTGTTCGCCTGCTCCGATGACAGCTACGGTTACCTTTTGCAACTGCGCGACACTCTCCTTCGTCGGGCGCGGCGCCGGATCTGACGGACGGACCAATAGTTTGGCGAAAGACTCAATCCTAATCCTTCATCCCCACAACGGCGATTCCGGCCCGATTTGCCTCCTCAATCAACTGCTCTCGCTCAAACAAAAGCGTTCTCTCCGCATCCACGGCCAGCGCCCGAGCGTTGGACCGGCTCATTACCCGGATCGTGTTGACTCCCACAACAGGGACATCAAATCGCATATCCTGTTTAGGCTTACTTACTTTGACGATCACCAGGCGCTTTCCGTTACTCAAGGCAGCCGCGCGCTCGATCGCCGCGTCAGTTCCTTCCATGGCCTCGATGGCAACACAGGCGCGGTCCGCAACCACAATTGTCTGCCCGATATCGAGCCCGGCAATCTTTTTGGCGATTTCCCTGCCATAAGCAATATCCGCACGTTCGCTCGGGTCGGGCGCGCGCTTAGTCAGCAAACCGGCGGTCGCCAGGAGCGGCTTGAGAAACAGCGTGGAATCGACAACCCGGATGCCCCGCGCTTCGAGCATGCGAACAAAGGCCCCGATCAGCGCATCTGTATTTTTTCGGTGCATGCCTTGCAAGACCCGGTGTAAAACCCCGTCTGGCTTGATCGAGCTGAAAAGCTGGACGTGTTTCACCTGCCCAGCCAGGATCACCTTCTTAACGCTCCTGGCCGCGAGCAGTTCAAGCAGCTTGCTGACCTCGCCAAGGCTCAGCCACTCAACCTCGCGTGCGCTTTCAGCAAGTTCAGGAAAGGCCTCTTCTTTGATGGCCACAACCAACGGGTCGATGCCTCGGTCATGCGCCGCCTCAAGAACCAGAAACGGGAAGCGCCCGTTGCCCGCGATGATGGCAAATTTTTCATTCATGTGCGCCGATAAAGGTTCTCTCCGAAGTCCGCTGAGTGCCAGCCGTATCCCAAACCGCTCCTGCTGCTTTCAACGCAGGCTCTTTTTACTTCACGACACCGCGCACCGAGGTCTTGACGAAGTCTACCAGTGCCCGCACGTGAGAAGACTTGATACCCTCTTTCTCCAGCTTTTCAAGCGCCTGAGTCGTATTCAACTTGGAGCGGCAGAGAATTCGGAAAGCGGCCTGGAGTTCGTCAATATCTTCGGAGGTGAGGCCGATGCGTTCAAGCCCTAAACGGTTTGCGCCGTAAACCGACATGGGCCGTTCAGCAGAGGTTTTTGAGTAAGGAAGGATGTCCTTGTTGACAACGGTATAACTGCCCAGGAAGCTATAAGCCCCGATTCGGGTAAACTGGTGGATTCCGCAAAACGCCCCCACGATCGCATAGTCCCCAATTTCAACGTGCCCCGCCAACGACGCCCCGTTGGCCATGATAATATGGTCGCCGAGTTGGCAGTCATGCGCCACGTGGACGTAAGCCATAAGCAGGTTTTGGCTGCCAATGCGCGTAATGCCACCGTCACCTGCCGTGCCTCGGTGGATGGTGACGAATTCCCGGAAAACGTTCTGGTCGCCAATTTCGAGGTGCGTTCGCTCGCCCTGATACTTGACATCCTGCGGGTCGAGCCCGATGGAAGCGTAGGGGAATATGCGGTTACGCTTGCCAAACTTTGCGGGCCCGCCCAAAACCACGTGCGACATGATCTCACAGTCTTCGCCAATTTCCACGTCTTCCCCAATCACGCTATAGGGGCCGACCGTAACGTTGCAGGCGAGTCGGGCTTTAGGATGAATGATGGCTGTCGGGTGTGCTTTCATGAACCGGGGTTCTCCACGATCGCGAAAAGCACAGTCGCCTCAGCCACCAACTTGTTTTCAACGGTTGCGCGTCCTTGCATCTTGCCAAAATTGTTGCGCCGGTTAAGTAGCCGCATCTCCACGTGGAGCTGGTCGCCGGGCACCACCGGCCGGCGGAATTTAGCATTTTCAATGCCCGTAAAATAGATCAGCTTCTTTTCCTTTTCCGGCAGATCCCGATAGATCAGGACGCCGGCCACCTGCGCCATCGATTCAATGATCAGCACTCCCGGCATGACCGGGGCGCCGGGAAAATGCCCTTGGAAAAATTGCTCGTTGATCGTAACGTTCTTCAGACCCACAATTCGCTGGTCCGGCTCAAGCTCCAAGATTCTGTCCACCAGCAGAAACGGATAGCGGTGGGGCAGGAATTTCATGATTTCCGTAATTCCGTAAACCGCCTTCGCGGCTTCCGAGGAACCTTTCTCCGCTTCCGATGTTAAAGTTGGATTATTCACATTGCACCTTCCGACTGATAACCTGAATTGCTTACGCTCCCAACTCTCAATCTAGCTGGAGCACGTGAACGGCAATCGGCGAGGGCCGTGAAAGCATTATAATCGAAAGCGCAGAGGGTTCCAATACCGAGTGTGGGCCAAGGACGCGCGCCGGACTTCTGCAGCGGAGTTGCACGCGTGTCAGCCCATGGTACAGCGGCTGCCCGTCACGCGCGCAAGCCCCAACTTATTACAGACGAACTCCGCCGCCGGGTTTCATGTCGCTGAGCCCACACCAGCAACCGGAGAGTAACTTTTTCCCGAGTGCGATTCACGCGGCTGGCGGCAAGGCTGCCCGGGGCGTCAACTGTGCTAAACTGGCAAGTTATCACAACTTGCCGGGAGAAAAAGCGAGTGACCGCACGCATTCTGGATGGCACAAAAATCCGCGACACCATCATGGAAGAGTTAGCGGAACAAATCCGCGATCTGAAAGGCGCAGGAATCACGCCCGGCCTGGCGGCGGTGCTGGTGGGAGAAAACCCCGCCTCGCAGATTTATGTCCGGAGCAAAGTCAAAACCTGTGAATCGCTGGGACTGCACAGCGAAAAAATCGAGTGGCCCGCGGACACCTCCACCGAGCGGCTGCTGCAACTGGTCCGTGACTTAAACAGCCGCGATGAAATTGACGGCATTCTGGTTCAGCTCCCGTTGCCGCCGCAAGTTGACACGAAAGCAATTCTTGAGGCGGTTAGCCCATCAAAAGACGTTGATGGTTTCCATCCCGTCAACATCGGCAATCTGGTGAGCGGACGCCTGGGCCTGGTCCCTTGCACGCCGGCGGGCATCATTGAAGTCCTCCGCCGAAGCGGCATCACCATGCAGGGCGCTCGCGCCGTGGTCATCGGGCGCAGCGACATTGTCGGCAAGCCCGTAGCTATGCTTCTGCTCCATAACCACGCGACTGTGACGATCTGCCATTCAAAGACGCGCGACCTGGCCACCGTGGCCCGCGAAGGTGACATCCTGGTCGCGGCCATGGGGAAAGCGGCGTTTGTGACAGGTGAATTCATCAAGCCCGGCGCGACGGTCATTGACGTGGGCATTAACCGCCTGACTACAGAAGAAGAGGTTCGACGCATCTTTCATGACCCCGCACCGCCGCTCGAGAAATTGAGGAGCAAGGGCTCCGTCCTGGTAGGCGACGTGCAACCTGAAGACGTTCAGGAAAAGGCCGGAGCTTACACGCCGGTCCCTGGCGGCGTCGGTCCGCTGACGATCGCCATGTTGATGGCTAATACCGTTCAGGCGGCCAGGCTCCGACGCGGCGTCCATCGAGCGCGGCTGGTCGACGACTAGCTGCGCCTTGCGGATGAAAATCGGCCGAAAGTCGCGATCTCCATCTTGAAACCATGCCTGACTCCGGAAAGTATTTTGGATTGACGGGCGGCATCGCCTCCGGCAAAAGCACCGTGGCCGCGGCGTTCAGCGAACTGGGCGCGCGCATCATTGACGCCGACAAGATCGGCCACGAACTTTTGCACTCCACTTCTCCTGCCTTCCCGGAAATCGTCTCCGCCTTCGGGCCGGGCATCCTGGACCCTTCCGGTGAAATCGATCGCCGGCGTCTCGGCCCGCTGGTGTTTGCCAACCCAGCCAGGCTCCGGCAACTGAGCGCCATCCTGCATCCGCGCATCATCGATCGGGTTGAACAGTCTGCTCTGGAGTACTGCGCCCAAGATCCTGCGGCCGTGGTAATCGTCGATGCTGCGCTGGTCTACGAAGCGGGCATCGGCGGGCGCTTCAGGAAAATGATCGTCGCATGGTGCCGGCCTGAGCAACAGATCGAACGCTTGATCGCCAAGGCAGGCATTACGCGTGAGGAAGCCGAAAAGCGAATCGCGAGCCAAATACCTGCCGAAGAGAAGCGACGCCGCGCGGACTTTGTGATCGATTGCTCAGGCAGCATCGAGGAAACTCAACGGCAAGTGGAAGCTCTTTATCCCCGGCTCCGCAAGCTCGCCGAAACCGCCTGGCCCAGGCACTGAATCAGGCGGAAAGTCCCGGCATTCAGCCCAAAAGTTCATCCAGCACCGGAGCCCCAACACTCCGGGGCCGTTCGAATCCTCTCTACTTCTTGACAAATCGTGGCACAATACGTTACGCAGTTTTTGCCAACCCGAGCGAATAGGAGTGTTCAGTCATGAAGAAACATTTGGTTGTTCTCACTGCGATTCTTGTTTTACTTGCGACGGCGGGGTTCGTCACTGTCTGCAGCCGTCCCACCACGTCGCAAAAGGAACCCGTCAAGCAGAAAGCGGAAGCTACGGCCACGGCGTGGCCCGGCAGCAAATGGCCTATGCACGATATGCAGCGTCCCCAGCCACCTGTCATCACGCCCGGAACGTTCAGCACCCAGCAGACTCCCGGCAAACCGCCTTCGGACGCAATCGTCTTGTTCAATGGCAAGGACCTGTCAAACTGGCAGTCCGTCAAGGGCGGACCAGCCCAGTGGAAAGTTGAACACGGCTATTTCGAGGTGGTCCCTGGCACGCCCGACATCGAGACCAAGCAGAAGTTCGGGGCCATCCAGTTGCATCTGGAATGGTCTGAGCCGACACCGGCCCACGGCTCCAGCCAGGGCCGCGGCAACAGCGGCGTGTTTCTCCAGGGCGAGTATGAGGTCCAGGTGCTCGACAGCTTCCACAACATCACTTATCCCGACGGCCAGGCGGGAGCCATTTACGGCCAGCACCCGCCGATGGTGAATGCTTGCCGGCCGCCCGGTGAGTGGGAAACCTACGACATCGCCTACACGCCGCCTGTCTGGCAGGATGGCAAGGTCACCACGCCGCCCTACGTCACGGTCTTCATGAACGGCGTGCTGGTGCAGAACCACGCGGAGATCTTCGGGCCAACCTCGGGGTCCCCTCGACCTTATCCGGACCTGGGCGGTGTGGGTCCGCTGCGCCTCCAGGATCACCACAACCCGGTGCGCTATCGCGACATCTGGATTCGCGAACTCAAGCCTGCGCCATAAGCGATGCCAAGAGACCAGGTAATTTTTACCCGGTGTGCAGGGGTGGAGCAATTCGGCGATCTTTTTTGAATTCTCCGCCCCTGATAATTTTTTAACAGACTGATAATACTGCACTTATAAATTTTCGACATTTATGCCCTCAAAATCCCAAATGTCTCATTTGGGGCCCTGCTGAGCATCTGTAGCCTACATATGGGGCCTATTCGTGCCGGAAACTCCTTCAACGATGCACCCATTGAGCACTGGGGATTGGAAATCGGCGATTTGCGACTGGGCGGTTTAACGCGACAATCCCTCAATCGCCACTCCCCAATTCCTAATCCCGGCCTCGTCCTTCACGCCTGATGGTTTGTTCCCGCGATTGCACTTCCGGAGCGGTCAGGCGTAAGCTAACGGCAGAGTCTGAGTCAAAATGAAAATTTCGCGTCAAGAGTCCGCTCGGAGGCGACGTCCATGGAAACCCGCAAACCGCATCGCAAAAAAGAAGATTACAAGCTGCGCACGCATTTAATCCACGGAAACTTCGAGAGCAAGAAGTGGGACTATGACCATCACGTGGTGCCGCCGGTTTCGCACACGACGGCGTACCGGCTGAGTTCGCTGGAGCGCGGAGCGCGGGGTTTTGTGCAATTCGCCTCCGCGGACGAAGCGCTGAGCGGCCACATTCCGATTTACATTTATGACCGGCTGGATGAGCCCACGCGCTCGATGCTGGAAGAGAACCTGGCCTATGCCGAGGACGGGGAAATTTGCGTGACTTTCGCGACGGGCATGGCGAGCATCAGCGCCGCGCTCGGCACGGCCCTGCGGCACGGGCAGGAGATCGTGGCGCACAAGATTCTCTACGGCTGCACTTACAGCCTGATCACCAACTGGCTGCCGCGCTTCGGCGTGCAGGCGCGCTTTGCGAATTTCCTCCAGCCGGAGTCGCTGGCGGCGGAAATCACGCCCGCCACGCGCGTGCTCTACTTTGAAACGCCCATCAATCCCACCATGGAGCTGGTTGATATCGCCGCCATCCGGCGCGTAGCGGACCAGGCGAACGCGGGCCGCGAGGAGAAAGACCGCGTGCTGGTGATCGTGGACAACACTTTTGCCACGCCTTACTGCCAGCGCCCGTTGCTGCTGGGCGCGGATATCGTGGTGGAGAGTCTCACCAAGGCCCTGGGCGGGTTCGGCACGGACACGGGCGGCGCGGTGATTGCCTCCAAGGAGTGGTACAACCTCCTGATGCTGTTTCGCAAGGATTTTGGCGGTGTGCTGTCGCCGGGCGCCGCCTGGGACGTCCTCGTCTACGGCCTGCCCACTCTCGCCACGCGCATGACCAACATGCAGAAGACGGCGCAGCGGGTGGCGGACTTTCTGCGCCAGCATCCCAAGGTGGCCGGCGTCAGCTACCCCGGCATAGCGGACTTCCCGCAGAAGGAGCTGGCCAAACAGCAGATGGTCAATCCCGACGGCAAATTCGCCCCGGGCAGCATGCTCTATTTCGTGCTCAAAGGCGGGAACTCTAAGCAGACGCGCGCGGAAAAGATGGTGGATTACCTGGCGGAGCACGCCTATTCCATCACCCTCGCGGTGAGCCTGGGACAGATCAAGACGCTCATCGAGCACCCGTTTTCCATGACCCATTCGGCGCTGCCGGACGACCAGAAACGCGCCTTCGGCATGCACCCGGAAGGCGTCCGGCTCTCCATAGGCCTCGAAGACTGGCACGACATCATCCGCGACCTGGAACTCGCCCTCGAAAAAGTGTGAGCCGGCGTTGCGGCGTCTTCACCCCGCCATTCTGGCCCTCGGGCTTTTATATTGGTTTGTAATCTCCAATCATGCAATCTCAGATCGCCCGCTACGGGTGTCTGAGCTTCGCTGTATTGTAGCGGTGCTGCCCCCAGCGCCGCCCAAATCCGACGGTGAGGACGCCGTCGCTACAGCGCGCGGCACAAAATAGGTGCCGCGGTTTTGCCCCCAAAGTTCCTTGCATTTGACCCGTGCGGGGTGTATATACCGTTACCTAGATCTCGCGGAGCTCACATGCACGACAGGGCGCTCACGTTGCGCTACCCGCGGAATTCAAGCTGAAACCGGGAGGTTATTTGGGCGATTCCTTCCTGTCCTTTTGAGGTTCCCAGCAACCAAAGCTACGACTTGATATAGACGAATAAAAATCGAATAATTTGGAGTCGTTATTCATGGCAAACCTGCTTCAATTCGAGAAGATCGGATATTGGTCGGAGCTTAAGCTCGAAATACTGAAAAAATACGCTAAAGCGTATTCCACCATCCTTGGAGCACAAAGAAATCCCTCCTTGTACCACGTTTATATCGATGCGTTTGCTGGCGCTGGAATGAACCTCTCAAGGACGAGCGGAGACCTTGTTCCGGGAAGTCCACGCAATGCACTCGCTGTGCAACCCCCATTTCGTGATTACTATTTGATTGACATCGACGCTGGGAAAGTCGGGAGTTTGAAGAAATTGGCAGGTGAACAGTCGAACGTCCACATCTTTTCTGGAGACTGCAACCAAATTCTCCTCAAGGAAGTCTTCCCGCGAGTCCGGTTCGCGGATTATCGGCGAGCGTTATGCATCCTAGACCCGTACGGATTACATCTCGATTGGAACGTAATCCAAACAGCCGGGCAGATGCGGAGCATAGATCTTTTCCTGAACTTTCCGGTCGTTGACATGAATCGAAACGTTTTGTGGCGCGATCCTACGAGAGTAGAACCGCAACAGATTGCTCGAATGAATCGCTTCTGGGGAGATGAATCTTGGCGGGGCATTGCGTACAGCACCACAGGTAATCTTTTCGGATACCCCGAAAAGGAAGCAAACGAAACAGTGGCCGAAGCCTTCCTTCACCGGCTCAGGGAAGTCGCTGGGTTCAACAGAGTTCCGCGTCCCGTGCCCATGAGAAATTCCAAAGGTGCAGTCATCTATTACCTGTTTTTCGCATCTCAGAAGAATACGGCAGAGAACATCGTTGAGGATATCTTTGAGAAGTATCGCAGGCGGGGTGAATAACAATGTCGTTTGAATCGTCAATCGAATGGACTGACGCAACGTGGAATCCGGTTCGCGGGTGCACGAAAATCAGCGCCGGGTGCAAGCACTGCTACGCTGAGACCTTTGCGGAGCGGTTTCGTGGGGTTAAGGGGCATCCCTATGAGCAAGGATTTGATCTGCGGCTAGTGCCGGAAAAACTTGGGGAGCCGCTGCGCTGGCGTTCGCCCAGGATGATTTTTGTCAATTCCATGAGCGACTTGTTCCACGAGGATGTTCCGGACGAATATATCCTTGCCGCCGCGCGGGTGATGTTAACAGCAAAGTGGCACACCTATCAGGTGCTCACCAAGCGTGCCCTGCGTCTTCAAAAACTCCTTAGAACAAAGCTCCGGTTCGCGGCCTCTCAGCCCCACATCTGGTGGGGCGTCAGCGTGGAAAACCGGAAGTACGGGCATCCGCGAATCGATCAACTCCGTGCCGCGCCCGCCGCGGTCAGGTTCCTCTCCATCGAGCCACTGCTGGAATCGCTCGGGCCATTGGACCTGCGCAGTATCAATTGGGTTATTGTGGGCGGTGAAAGCGGACCCGGAGCCCGGCCTATGAAAAAGGAGTGGGTGATCCCCATCAGAGACCAATGCCGAAGGTATGCAGTACCCTTCTTCTTCAAACAGTGGGGAGGAGTGCGCAAGGGCGTTGCAGGCCGCGAGCTCGACGGCAGAACATATGACGAGTTGCCCCAAAGAGTTCCACACCCACTGTTAGGGGTATCTAAGTGCCTTGCCATTGCCGAAAGGATCGAGGCGCCATTCAGAACGAACCGCCCAACCAACGCCCCTCAACCCGCCATCCCGTGCTACGCGCTTGCGTAGCACAGACCGCAGGCTGCGTACGCGCCGTGACGGTGGCGGGCTGTTCCACGGTGACGCCGTAGTCCGTAGGGGCAATTCATGAATTGCCCCTACCTCGCAAGCCCGCCAACCGCGTTCCCGAGGTAGAGCGGGGCGGCTGCTGTAGCGGCGATCTGTGATCGCCGAAACGTCGAGCATAGCTCGACGCTACAGAATTGCGGGTGGGGCACGGATCGGGGTTTTGCGATCAATGCGACCGATAAGGGCAGCCACGGCACCGGTCCTGTGACGTGCTTTTTTGCAGACCACAACTGACGAACCCACGGTATTGAAGGCGACGCCGTGGCCCGCCGCATACCGCAACGACGGCGGTCTGCGCTACTCACTCGCTGGGGCTCTTGGCTCTTGGGATACAAAATCCCACGGACAGCAAGGCACTGTCCGCAGCCACCGATACGACCTACATTTGTGTCCATCACAGCGTGATGGCGGCGGGGTGTTCCACGGTGACGCCGTAGTCCGTAGGGGCAATTCATGAATTGCCCCTACCTCGCAAGCCCGCCAACTGCGTTCCCGAGGTAGAGCGGGGCGGCTGCTGTAGCGGCGATCTGTGATCGCCGAAACGTCGAGCATGGCTCGACGCTACAGAATTGCGGGTAGGGCACGCGTCGCGTTTTTGCGATCTGTGCGACCGATAAGGGCAGGGCTCGGGGCTCCCGGGTGTTGTGGCACTTGTAGAGACGTTCCGCTGGAACATCTTGTTCCTGCCAGCCCTACGTCTTGGATTCCCCCTGGGTGCGAGTGCAGGAAACCGCCGGGCGAAAGTCAAGCGAAGGCTGACTCAGCGGTTCAGAATCTGTGCGCCTCTGCTCAGCTTTTCCGCGTGCTATACTAAAAAAATCGTGGCTAGGGGCAGCCTGTGGACTTTACTATTGGCGTTCAGCCTTTGGATTCCCTTCCATACGTTTCTACAGACAACGGCGGGGATGATCCAATGCCGCTCGACCTGTACCTGCGGCTGCTGCATGCACGGTCACGCAAAGTGCCCCATGATGTCGATGGGTGCTGCAGCGGGATCATGTGCTTCCAGAGCCTCCCTGGCTGAACAGTCTCAATCTGGTTCCCATTGCGGTTGTTCGGTATCTCAAAAAGATCCTATATTCATATCTGATACGCATTCGGACCTGTTTTTTGATCTCCCAAGAGTGGAACTGGCTTATCGGCTTCCTTCGTTGAGGCATCACGTCGACGGAGATTTCCCCCGCGTGCCTCTTCCTGACGCCTGCGTCCCTGATCCCCCGCCCAAAGCCCTCGCTGCTTAATTGGGCAAACCTGATTCCTGCTGCCTCGCGGTCTGTCCGTGGGGTTGTGTCTATTGGTTTCTCTGAGGAGAGCTTCCGTGAAGTTTAAGCGGCCTGTATCTTTGCTGGCGCTCGTGCTTCTTCTCGCCGCGCCCGGGCATGCCAGCATCTTTGGCAATGTCCGAGGGGTCGTTCATGATCCCCAGCACAGGCCGGTTGGGGAGGCACAGGTCACCATTCGCGCCAAGGGCTCGGCGTGGTCGCGGACGGTGAAGTCGAATGCCGAAGGTGAATTCGAGTTCACTGCGGTCCCGGTCGGCGCCTACGCCGTTACGGTGAGCGCGAAGGGCTTCCAGCCGCTTGAGCAGCGGATTATCGTCGCTTCGGGAAGCGCGTCGATCCTTCACTTCCAACTGAGCCTCCAGCGCATGAAACAAAGGCTGGAAGTTTCCGGGGCGCCCGAAGTCATCAACCCCGAGTCCTCCAGCAGCGAGACTCTTGTCAACCGCCAGGAGATTGCCCGTACTCCAGGCGCGGACCGCACGAACAGCCTGGCGATGATCACTGACTATGTGCCCGGTGCCTACATGGTTCATGATCAGCTCCACGTCCGTGGCGGGCATCAGGTAAGTTGGGAGGTGGATGGTGTTCCCGTCCCGAACACGAACATCGCGAGCAACGTTGGGCCGCAGTTTGATCCAAAAGACGTTGACTACGTTGAGATGAAGACCGGGGGCTATTCCGCCGAGTATGGCGACCGGACCTACGGCGTCTTCAACGTGATTCCGCGCACAGGCTTCGAGTACAACAACGAGGGCGAGCTGGTCGCGAGCTACGGCACTTTCAACCAGACCAACGATCAACTGAGTTTTGGGAGCCACAGCGACCGCTTTGCCTATTACGGAAGTCTTAGCGCGAACCGCTCCGACCTTGGCCTGATGACCCCGGTGACCCAGGTCCTCCACGACATGGAAAGCGGCGTCGGGGGTTTTGGTTCTCTGATTTTCAACGCCACGCCGAAAGATCAGTTGCGCCTGGTGGCTTCCGCCCGCGGCGACCACTACCAGATTCCGAACACGCCTGAGCAGCAGGTTGCGGGCATCCGTGACCTTGATCTCGAGCGCGACGCCTTTGTGAACTTTTCGTGGGTTCACACCTTTAATGCCGGGGCGTTGCTGACCGTTTCTCCCTTTTACCATTACAACCGGGCCGATTTTGTGGGCGGTCCCAATGATATGCCATACGTCTTGGACAACAATCGCGGCTCGCACTACGTGGGCGGGCAAGCAACGCTGGCTGTTGTGAAGGGAAAACACAACGCGCAATTCGGCCTGGAAACTTTTGCTCAGCATGACGACACTTTTTTCGGGTTGCGGGCGGCCGGCCCGAGCGGGCAGATTCTGCAGCAACGCCTCATGCCTTGGGGAAACCTGGAGGCTCTGTTCCTTCAGGATCAGTACCAGATTACTCCCCGGCTCTCGCTGAACGGGGGTGTCCGGCTTACGCACTACGCGGGCCTGCTTTCGGAGAACGCTGCTTCGCCGCGGGTTGGAGCGGCGCTTCGCCTGCCCAAACTTGGCTGGATCTTGCGAGGCTTTTACGGGCGTTATTATCAGGCTCCGCCGCTCGATACCGTTTCCGGGTCGCTGGCGGAGTTTGCGCTCCAGGAAGGATTCAGTTATCTCCCCTTGCACGGCGAGCGCGACGAACAATATCAGCTTGGCTTGACGGTGCCATTCCACGATTGGGTGCTCGATACGGACATTTTCCGCACCCACGCTAGAAACTTTTTCGATCACGACGTCATCGGCAACTCAAACATCTTCCTGCCGCTGACGATCCAGGGCGCGCGCGTCCAGGGCTGGGAAGCAACCTTGCGCTCGCCTGAAATTTTCCGTCGCGCTCGAGTTCATCTTGCTTACTCGCATCAATTCGCGCAGGGGTTCGGAGCCGTGACCGGAGGCTTGACCGATTTCGCCCCGCCCGAAACAGGCTTCTTTTTCCTCGATCACGACCAGCGCAACACCCTGAGCACTGTTGTCACCGCTACGCTGCCCCATCGGGCTTGGGCCACCGCAACCGTCGCCTATGGTTCGGGCTTCCTGAACGGCGACGGCCCCGCGCATCTGCCCGCCCACACAACTTTTGACGCTTCCTTCGGAAAGTCTTTTGGCGAGGCCTGGTCGTTCGCCCTGAACACCTTGAACATCGCTAACCGGCGCTACCTGCTCGACAACAGCAACACCTTCGGCGGAACGCATTACGTGAGCCCGCGAGAAATCTACGTCGAGTTGCGGTACCGCTTCCACTTCTGATCCCCCGGAACAATTAGCGCCGGCATGGACGGAAAGTGCTATTGTACTTGCCAGCCTGCCATGACAAACTAGCGCGAGATTGGCGGGCACCTTTGCGGAGGGAATAAAGCGGCTGCATGAAACCCCAAGGAAAAGAACCATCCGGAACATCAGGAACACACAATGGCATTGTTTCCCGTTTCTTTCTACTCAGCGCTGCCATATCGAAGTTGGTTCCCATGGTGGATATGGATGCGGCACATGTCAAGGTCAGCTTGACAACGCCTCAGTGGCAATACATCGAACACCGTGACGGGCGGCAGGAACTCTACAATTGGACGGTTGACCCTAAGGAGCAAGACAATCTGGTGGCTTCCCTGCAGGAACAGGCGACTCTTGAAAGGCTGCATTCCCGCCTGGTGGATTTGGTGACGGATGCCACCGGCCCTTGGCGCGGCCCCGAGTATTTGCTGGCTTTGGGCACGGGAAATCCATCCCAGCCCGCAGCCCTTTTCCCTAAGCCCTTGCAGCCGGGAAATCCGCAAAATCTGTTTCGAATCGGCATGGCGCAGGCGTACTTCCAGTCTCAGCCGTCCGCGCCAACCCGACCTTCGCGGTCTGAGCGGGATCTGATGAGGAGCTTGCCCTACCAGTAGCATGAGTAGTTAAGAGTCATGAGTAGTTAAGAGTAAGGTTGATGCCATATTATGAGAAGCTCCACGACGGCAGCTGAGTACGGTTTGGAAGAAACGTACTGGTGGTTTGTAGGCCGCCGTGCAATCCTGCAAAGAATTCTGCGGCGGCTCGGGCAGCTGAGTGCCGTGGCCATTGATGTTGGCTGCGGGACAGGCCGGAACATGCTACTGCTGGACCAGCACGCGGGGCGAGTGGCGGGAGTTGATCGTTCCTTGGCAGCACTCGGAATTGCCGCTTCCCGAGGGTGCGCAGTAGGGTGCGCTGATGGCCAGCGCCTTCCGTTCGCCGATGCTTGCGCGGACTTGGTCACGGCCTTCGACGTGCTCGAGCACTTGGATGAGGATGTGAGCGCTCTCGTGGAGTTTAATCGTATCCTTCGGCCGGACGGCTTGCTCCTAATCACGGTTCCGGCTTACCGCTTCCTGTGGAGCGAGCACGACGAGGCACTGATGCACCGCAGAAGATATGTCGCCTCCGAGTTGCACGTGAAGCTTAACCGGACGGGATTTAGCGTCCTCCTGCGAAGTTACGCAGTCTTCTTTGCGTTTTTCCCCATTCTCTTTTACCGGCTCTACCGTGGTTTATTCCCTAAGGACGCGATGTCACCCAAAGCCTCACACGTGATTCTGCCGTCCTTCTTGAACGTCATGTTCACGTGGATGTTGCGGCTTGAGGCGCGGCTTATGGGAGTGGTTCGACTGCCTTGGGGAACATCGATCGTGATGCTGGCGCGGAAGCAACCCGAGCCTAGCCATGTGCCATCGGCAGATTGCTCAGCAAAGATTCGCACACACGGCGACCACTCTACAGAGGACTGCCTTGTCGGGTGAGTGCTGGGTGGCCAGACCGATCCTTACCAACCACAAGGAGAGTATCTAACTTGCAAGTCCAGGCTCCAGAAAGGCAGCGGAGGGCCTTCCTCTATTTCCTGTCTCCAAAGACCTCCTCGGACCGCAGCATTATAGACAATACCGGCCCCGCTGGCTGCTCCACGCACACACTTGTGGCGACACTGGCGATAACGTCACTTCTGCTTTCGGGGCTGGAGATGCGATGGCCTTATTACTTCTTACAGGACGACGGCCTGGAATATTTCCTGCCATCGTATTTTCATAATTGGCGTGCCCTGCTTGCAGGACACCTGCCACTCTACGATTTCCACATTTTTACGGGAGTTCCGCATCTGACAATGGGGCAGCCTGGGGTCTTCTATATCCCGGAGTATGTTGCGATGTTTTTGAGCAATGCGATCTGGGGACACCCCTTTGCAACGATTGATCTGATGGCGTTTATGCACGGTCTGATCGCCGTGGCGGGAGGATACGTGCTGCTGCGGTATTTGGGCGTGGCGGATCTGGCAGCAAGCTTTGGCGCGCTCACGGCACTCTCGGGCTTTTTCGTCTGGGCGGGGCGGATGTGGCCCTTTGTCCCGATGCTCTGCGCCTGGTTTCCCTGGATGGTATGGGCATCGCTGCGCTACCTTGAAAAAACCAGCGCCGGCCGCGCCGGCTGGCTGATCTTTTTCCGCCTAGGCTTGCTTTACGGCGGACAGCCGCAATTCTTTGTTCTCGCAATGATCTTTGAACACTTGTTTGCGTTGACCCACTCGCTGGCGAGCCGTCGGCCAGGGTGGAAGAGCCGGTGCGGGGTGTATCTTGCTTTGGACGTACCAACGGCATTGCTGGGGCTGCCCTTTCTTCTGCCGGTTTGGGATGCAGTGGGAAGGTCGTTAGAACGCGCCAAGCCGCTTTCCTATGCCGAATTCTCAAGGTTTTCACTGCACCCCCTTGTGTGGCTTTTTGGTCAACTGTTCGTATTCATCCAGCTACGCCTCCCGAAGAACACCTTTGGTGGTTCTGTTCCTTACATTTCCCATGTCGGCTACATCGCAACCCTCCTGTCCTTTGCAGTGGAGTCTCTATGGAAAAAGCGGACGCGAAGTCGCCCGTGGATCGTAGCTTCCGGCGTTTGCTTTCTGATTGCGCTGCTTTGGTGCTGGAATGTGCTGGGCCCGCTAATTTATCGTCTGCCCGTTTTGAATCGCTTTCGCTTCCCTTTCAAGCTGATATACTTCGCGGGCTTCTTCCAATGCCTTCTGGCCGCTTTGGTCCTGACGCTTTTTAGCAAGCGGTGGCAGCAGGTCGCCGTCGCCGGTTTTGCTGTCAACTGGATTGTTGTGTTTTGCCTCCTGCCCAACCACGCCTGGCGCATCCGGCAACACCACCCACCGCTCGAATCGCCCTGGCAGGAAAGCTTGAAGGATGGACGGTACTTCGTCATAAGCCAGGGTGCGGTCTCTTCTGTTTCTAAGCAGCATGTAGAATTCGACTACGCGGAGTTGTGGGGCCTTGATAACCTCCTTGGTTATGAGCCTTTGCTTTCCCGGCTGAACGCGCGTGCTGCCTTCGGGAATTCCGAATCCGAACCGGACCTCCAGGACGGGAGCTACGATGGCCCCGTGGACCAGCCATTGCTCGACCATCTCAAGAAGTGGAGTGTCAAGTATGTGCTGGTAGGCCCGACCCGCGCCGACGCTTCAGGAAAGCTTGCAGGGGCGGGGTTCCAACTGCGAACCGTCAAAGGCGGGTGGACATTGTGGGATGATCCGAACGCATTACCTCGTGTTCGCTGGGGCGGCATGCAGGAGGGGTCCGGGACGGTCGCTGGCATCCGGTGGGTGGAGCATGTAAACTCGATTGATGTGTATCTGAGCCAGTGGCCGAGCCAGCAACTGGTTTTTGCCTTTGCCGCTAATCCGGGTCTCGAAACTTGCGTGGGGAAGCAGTGCAGCGCGGTTGGCGAGTCGCCGGATGGCCTGATTCGCACGGATGTTCCTGCGGGGACGCGCCACGTGCGGCTTGTGTACCATAGTGCCATGCTCTTCCCTGCCATCGCTGTAGCGCTTGCGACGCTTCTGGTGTACATGCTGGTATTGCTTCACAGCCTCAGGTCAAAGGGCCAGGAATTGAGCGGCCACGCTGAGTACCCGATGGCGGCTTCCGGGCGGGAAGAGCCGTAAAGATCCGTTGTGCTTTAGTGAAAGCGATGAATTTTTTCGAAATTGAAGCCGGCTTGACTGTTCTTGCAGTGGTGCTGGCCTTCGCGGTTCCCACCCTCGGCTCGCGCTGGTTTGAGGCGCTGGAGCGGCGCTTCGGCAAGCTGGCCGAAAAGCGCGGGCTTTCTGTCATTGTTGTGGGACTCACCGCGCTGGCCCTGCGCGCCGCGCTGCTGCCCATCCTGCCCATTCCGGTGCCGGCTATCCCTGATGAATACTGTTACCTCCTCCTCTCTGATACCTTCGCCCATGGGCGCCTGACGAATCCCAGCAATCCCATGTGGGTGCATTTTGAAAGCGTCTTTACCATTTGGCACCCCACCTATACGACCAAGTTTTATCCCGCGCAAGGCATGTTCATGGCGTTCGGACAGGTGGTGCTTGGCCATCCCTTCTGGGGCGTCTGGTTGAGCGTGGGCTTGATGTGCGCCACCATCACCTGGATGCTGCAGGGCTGGCTGGAGCCTAGTTGGGCGCTGCTGGGGGGCTTTCTGGCGGCGATTCGCTTAGGCACTTTCAGTTACTGGGCCAACAGCTATTTTGGCGGGGCGGTAACGGCAATTGGAGGTGCGCTTGTATTGGGCGCCCTGCCTCGAATGAAGCAACAGAAGCGAGTGCGCCACGCTTTGCTGATGGGGCTGGGCTTTGCCATCATCGCCAACAGCCGCCCGTACGAAGGCCTCTTTTTCGGCATTCCTGTGGCCATAGTATTGCTCGCCTGGCTGTGGAAGCTCTGGAAGACGGAACGCCCGGCCCTGGTTATGGCGCTAAAGCGGGTCATGGCCCCGCTGCTGGCTGTGATCGCTCTCACGCTGGTGGCCATGGGCTATTACTTCTGGCGAACCACCGGCACGCCCTTTAACACTCCCTACTTAGTCAATGTTCATAGGTACGACCCAGTGCCGTACTTCCCCTGGCAGTCAGCGAAACCGATGCCGAACTATCGCTATCCTGAACTCCGAAGTTTCTACCTTAAAACTGAGGTCAGCCTCTACAGGTTTTCACGAACATATTCGGGTTGGGTCAGGATGAAGGCCGGAACGCTTTATTCGGTGCGGAGTTTTTTCCTTGGTTATATCCTCTTGCTTCCTCTGGTCGTGGCGCTCGCCCTTACACCTTATGGATTCTCGTGGCGGGACATGAGCCGAGAGACGCGTTTCTTCCTGGCAGTGTGTGGTGCGGTTATTGTTGGCAATATGCTACCCATCGTTTACCTTCCACACTATAGTGCTGCGATTACGGGGGCGATTCTCGGCCTGGTTCTTATCGCCATGCGCTATGTTCGATCATGGCAGTGCCGCGGTAGACCGGCGGGCGCGTTTATCACGCGGGCCGTTCCTTCTGTTTGCGTGTTGCTGCTGATCCTGCGGGCCGGAGCGAATCCTCTGCATTTGCGACTCGACCCGGAATGGCCAAAAGAGGGATATGCGACATGGTGTTCGCGAACGCCTAAGAACTATGAGCGCGCGGCGATGCTCAAAAAGCTTCGCCAATACCCAGGCCGGCAGCTTGCCATCGTACACTATAGCCCCGATCACGACCTCGTCTATCATGAATGGGTTTGCAATCGGGCAGAGCTCAATAAAGCAAAAGTGATCTGGGCACACGATATGGGGCCGGCGGAGAATGAAAAGCTTATCAAGTATTTCAAGGACCGTCACGTGTGGCTAGTGGAGGCTGACGATCATCCGCCGCGGTTGCTGCCTTACAGCGCGACCCTCGACGCGCAGGTCAATGCATCGGGCAATTTGACCGACACCCAAAACCCTGGCCAGCAAGGGACTAACCGGGCGCATCAGGGACGGCCAAGCGCGAGTGCGCCGTCTGGAGCCACGACTCGCAGGCGGAGTCAGAACCCGTTATGAGGCCATGAATGTTTCTTGTTATTGAAACCGCCTTGACGTTGCTCGCTGTTGGGGTTACATTTGTCTACCCGCAGCTTGGCGCGCGCGGCTTTGAATTCTTGGAGCGCGGGTTTCGCAAGCTGGCCAATCGGCGCGGACTTCCAGTTGCTGTCGTGGGACTCACGGCGCTCGCGCTGCGTGCCGCCTTGCTTCCCATCCTGCCTATTCCTGCACCGGCCATTCACGACGAGTTCGCGTATCTGCTGCTCTCTGACACGTTCGCGCATGGGCGGTTGACCAATCCTAGCAATCCCATGTGGGTTCATTTCGAGAGCTTCCACATTATCTGGCACCCTACCTACACGGCTAAGTACTATCCCGCCCAAGGCCTGATCATGGCGCTGGGGCAAGTGCTGACGGGAAAGCCCTTCTGGGGTGTCTGGCTGAGCGTGGGTCTGATGTGCGCCGCCATCACCTGGATGTTGCAGGGCTGGCTGGAGCCTGGTTGGGCATTGCTGGGTGGTTTTCTGGCTGTCATCCGGTTTGGAACCTTCAATTACTGGGCCAACAGTTACTGGGGCGGAGCCGTGGCGGCGATTGGCGGGGCGCTAGTGTTGGGGGCACTGCCACGCCTGAAAAAGCACATGCGCGTGCGGTATGCGTTGCTGATGGGGTTGGGTTTTGCCATTATTGCAAACAGTCGGCCTTACGAAGGGCTCTTTTTCGGCATCCCTGTGGCCGTGACGCTGCTTGCCTGGCTTTGGAAGATGAAAAGACCCGAGTTGGGGCAGGCAATGAAGCGTGCGATGGCGCCCCTGCTGGCCGTGATTGCCCTGACCCTGGTTGCTATGGGCTATTACTTCTGGCGCACCACCAGGAGCCCTTTTGATACTCCCTATTTGGTATACGAGCACAGATACGACCCAATACCGAATTTCCCCTGGGAGTCCTTAAAGCGAGTTCCGGATTACCGCTATGCTGCTTTCCGTACGTATTACCTGAACGCTCTCCCGATGGCTCTGTACGAGAGAGCGCGTACGGTTTCGGGGTTGATTGCCAACGAGACAAATAACTTACGATGGTTTTGGGCGTTCTTTCTTGGGCCTGTATTCACACTTCCTCTTCTGTTGGCCCTGGCGCTAGTGCCGTACGGCTTCTCGTGGAAGGACATCAGCCCCGGAACGCGATTCCTTTTGCTGGTTTGCGGGGTGACGCTTGCCGGGGAGACATTGCCGATTTATTATCAGCCGCACTACAGTGCGCCGATCACTTGTGCGATCCTGGCTTTGGTGCTGATCGCTATGCGCAGCGTTCGTCCCTGGCTATGGCGCCACAAACCTTCCGGGGTATTCCTGGTCCGGGCTGTTCCTTCAATCTGCGTCTTGCTCTTGTTACTTCGAATAGGTGCAGGGATATTCGGATGGCCACCGGTTTCCACGTGGCCTAGCCTAACGATAACTCTGCCCTCCTGGTGTTCAAAGAGTCCGCACAACGTGAATCGGGCCGCAACCCTTCGCCGGCTCCGGCAGTATCCTGGTCGCCAACTTGCAATTGTCCATTACAACAAGGACCACGACGTTTTATCCAACGAATGGGTCTACAATCGGGCAGAGCTCAATAGAGCAAAAGTGATCTGGGCGCGGGATATGGGTCCGGCGGAGAATGAAAAACTCATCAGGTATTTCAAGGACCGGCACGCTTGGCTGGTGGACGCCGATGATAACCCGCCCAAGCTTGAGCCGTATTCAGCGGCCGCAGACCGGCAATCACCGCTCACGCGGCGGAATGGGCCGTGAGGCGTAGCGAAAAATGCACCAAAGGCCTCGTACCCCGTCCTTCCAAGTGATCTTTTTCCCCTCGCTGTAAGTACGTCCGTGGTAGGAGATGGGAACCTCGTAGACGCGCCAGCTGTTCTTAGCGATCTTGCAGGTTATCTCCTGCTCAATCCCAAAGCGGTCCTCTCGCAGATCGAGCTGTTCCAGGACCTCCCTCCGGAAAGCCTTGTAACAGGTCCACACGTCGGAGAGGTTGAGGTCCGTGATCGCATTCGATAGAGTGGTGAGAAACTTGTTGCCCATGTAGTGCCAAAAGAAGAGGACGCGATGGGGGCCTCCCAGGAAGCGCGACCCGTAGACCACGTCTGCATCTCCGCGCACGATGGGCTCAACCAGGCTGTGAAGGTCCTGGGGATCGTACTCAAGGTCGGCGTCCTGAATGATAACAATCTCGCCACGGGCTTCTTGAAAGCCCCGGCGAATCGCTGCGCCCTTGCCCTGATTGCGGTCTTGGAAAAACACCCGGATATTGGACGCGGGCAACAGACGCTTGCTGACAGGAAGAGTCATCACGCCCGGGTTCGCTGTGGAATGGGAGGCGAGGTCCGCCAGGAATTCGCGAGTGCCGTCCGTGGACCCGTCATCAACAATCACGAGCTCCCTTTCGAGATCCACCGCCTGGACTCGGAGAAGGATCTCCTCAATGGTTGCCCGCTCATTGTAAACCGGGATGACTATCGAAACTGGGATTTTCATCAGCGCCGCCTTAGCCCGAGGATGCTCAAAAAGAAGCTGGAGCAGATGATCTGAACGCCCAAGGCTACTGAGAAGACTGCGGGCATGACGATGCGGAGCATGTAGTCAGGGTCCAGATCTCCAAAGTTCTTAATCGCCCAGTGAGAAACGGCGAAGATCGATCCGCCCAGGCCCAGGGCCACCAGCAGGCCGCCGAGTGCCAATCCGCTTTCCAGCTTGATCCAGCGAAACAGCCGGTTGAGGCGAGGGTCTTCGGGAAGCAGCCCTTCGGTGATGGCGAAAAGTTTGGTGAAAACGGCAAAGGCAACAAGCTGAAAGCCCAGTAGTATAAACATAAATGCGTATAACAGGGTGTGCACGTCAAACTCGATGCCGTGGAAAAAGAACGGTCCCGGCAGCAACAGCGCGCAACCGGTTAGTCCCAACAGGATCAGCAGAAAGCCCGGGTAAAGGAAGAGCCAGCGCGGACTGTACATGAAGAAAAACCGGATGCTCCGCCAGCCATCACGCCAGACCCGCAGGTGCGGCGGGCGGTTGCGCCCGTCGGGAGAGAGTGTCGTTGGCACCTCGCCCATCTTCATGCCCAGCAAACTAGCTTTTACTACCATTTCCAAAGCGAATTCCATCCCGGTCGTCCTTAGGTCCATGCGCTGGAACGCGCTTTTCGCGAAGCCCCGGAGACCGCAATAGAAATCTCCCACTTCCGCTCGGTAGAAGATTCTTCCAACTGCGGTAAGGCCTGGATTTCCGAAGTAGCGGTTCTTCCACGGCATCGCTCCCTTTTTGATCCCGCCTTTAAACCGATTACCCATGACGAGGTCATACCCTTCTCGAAGCTTTTGGACGAAAGCATCGAGATGCTCAAAGTCGTAGCTGTCATCAGAGTCACCCATAATGCAGTAGCGTCCCCGCGCGGCCGCTATTGCCCCGAAAAGCGCAGCGCCATACCCGCGAACAGGGATATGAATGACACGGGCTCCGAGGTTCCGCGCAATTTCCTGGGAGCCATCGGTCGAACCGTTATCGCCGATAACGATCTCGCCACAGACCCCGGACCGATCGAGATAGCTCTGGGCCTTACGGATGCAGCTTGCGAGGGTTCTGGCCTCATTCAGGCAGGGCATCACGACGGAGACTTCCACAGCCTCGTCGGACGTCATCCTGGCTTTCTCACAGCATTCACCCATGGTGGCTTAGACTACCCGCACGCTACCACGGAGTCAATGGGAAAGCATCCCGGGAGAGAGATTTGACACGAGTTGGAAAGTATGGGACATTCGCCCGGTAACAGGAGCGACGGATGTTTCTCGTAATCGAAGCCGGACTGGTTGTTCTTGCCGTGGCGCTGGCCCTCAAGGTTCCGAATCTCGGCTCGCGCTGGTTTGAGAGAACTGAGCGGCGCTTCGGCAAGTTGGCTGAGAGGCGCGGGCTTTCGGTGGTTGTTGTGGGGCTGACGGCGCTGGCGTTGCGCGCTGCGCTGCTGCCCATCCGGCCGATTCCGGTGCCGGGAGTTAGCGACGAATACGGCTATCTCCTGCTTTCCGATACCTTTGCTCACGGACGGCTCACCAATCCTACCAATCCCATGTGGGTGCATTTCGAAACGTTCCAGGTGATTTGGCAGCCGACCTATACCGCCAAGTATTATCCTGCGCAGGGGCTGATCATGGCGCTCGGGCAGGTGATTACCGGGCAGCCCTTCTGGGGCGTGTGGCTGAGCGTCGGCCTGATGTGCGCCGCGATTACCTGGATGTTACAGGGGTGGCTGGAGCCGGGCTGGGCCTTGCTGGGAGGCTTCCTGGCGGTGATCCGCCTTGGGACGTTCAGCTACTGGGCGAACAGTTACTGGGGCGGAGCGGTGGCGGCGATTGGCGGGGCCTTGGCGCTCGGCGCGCTGCCGCGGCTGAAGAAGGATCTGCGCGTGCGGAACGCTCTGCTGATGGGGCTGGGCTTTGCGATTCTGGCCAATAGCCGCCCATATGAAGGACTGTTTTTCGGTGTCGCGGTGGCGGTCGCACTCCTGGTATGGCTATGGAAAATGAAGCGGGCCGAACTGGGCCGCGCACTGAAGCATGCTGTGGCCCCGCTGTTCATGGTACTTGCTTTGACCATGGTTGCCATGGGCTATTACAACTGGCGTACTACGGGCAGCCCTTTTAACCCTCCTTACCTGGCTTATGAGCATGCGTATAATCCCGTGCCGATTTTCCCTTGGCAGCCGCTGAAACCTATACCGGCCTATCGCCATAAGTTTATTCGAGAAAATTATCTTAAATATTTCACGCTCCCCCAATATCAACAGGACCAGTCAGCCAGAGGGCTTGCGGGCGTGGAACTGAAGGGCGCCTCTCTCTTCTGGAGTTTTTTTCTCGGACCTTTATTTACGCTGCCTCTGGCGCTTGCGCTGCTGACGCTTCCCTATGGCTTTTCTTGGAAGGAGGTCAGCTCCGGCACGCGTTTTTTGCTGCTGGTTTGCGCCGTGACGCTCGCCGGGGAGGCGCTGCCGACCGCGTATGCCCCGCACTACTCCGCGCCAATTACTTGCGCCATTATTGCGCTCGTGTTGGTTGCGATACGGCAAGTGCGGCCCTGGCAGTGGCGCGGCAAACCGGCAGGCGTGTTCGTCTCGCGGGCCGTTCCTTCCATCGGTGTGCTGCTTCTTGTTCTCCTGATAGGAGGGGGCATATTCCGGTGGCCGCCAAGTCTGGAGCATCCTGACAAAGGCATGGTTACCTGGTGCTCTCCAATGCCTTCCAACACGGATCGTGCGGCCATGCTGGCCAGGCTTGAGCAATACCCAGGCCGCCAGCTTGTCATTGTTCGGCAAAACAATATTCACAGCAACGCCTTCTGCGAATGGGTCTATAATCGGGCTGACCTGAATTCTGCCCGAGTGATCTGGGCGGACGACATGGGTCCGGCGAAGAATCAAGAACTAATCAAGTACTTTGCGAATCGACATGCTTGGTTATTGGATGCTGATGACAAGCCTCCGAAGCTTGTGCCGTACGGTTCGGAAGGCGATTCGGCCCGGTCAATTCAAGCGGAAAAGTCTGTTGCGCCGCAGCAGACGATAAAGGATAAGTGATGGCAGCGCGTGTGCGAACCGGACAGCGTCCAGACCCAGCCGCGGACTCGATCCTCAACGGGGGCGAAGTGACAAGCCTGATTGGCCTTTCCGGGAGTGCGAGCGAGTCCGCTCCTGGCAGCGCCGCTCCCCGGCCCGGCGCGCGCGGAGCGGGAAGCAGTATGCAGCGGGAGTTCGCTCGCTACGTCTTCGCAGGGGGATTCTCATTCGTCTGCGATACCGGCACGCTTTTCGCCCTGACGCAGTTTCTGCGAGTGAACTATCTCATCTCGGCGGCCGTTGGCTTCACAATCGGTGTCGGGGTGAACTACTTGCTGTGCCGAAGATGGGTGTTCCAACGCCGGAGGCTGGAGAATACCACGGTTGAAATGGTACTTTTTGTCCTGATCGGCGTTGTCGGGCTGGGCTTCAACGAGTTAATCCTGTGGACCTTCCAGGCGAAGCTGGGGATTTACTACATGGTTGCCAAAGTTGTGAGCGGTGTTGTGGTATTTGTGTGGAACTTCGGGGCTCGTAAGCTCGCGCTTTTCCGCTAGCAGCGGTTGTGAAAGGAGACGCTGTGATAGCAATTAACCCCGCCGAGCAGGCGTCTGCGGTCATTATTGGGGCTGGCCCGGCAGGCCTGACGGCGGCGCTGGAGCTCTCGAAGCACGGGATCCCGGCCGTCGTGCTGGAAGCGGACAAGCAGGTGGGCGGCATCTCCCGCACCGTCAACTACAGGGGATACCTGTTTGACATCGGCGGGCACCGTTTCTTTACCAAATGGGATGAGGTGAACCGGATCTGGCAGGAAACGCTCGGCGGCAAGTTTCTGCTGCGGCCACGCCTCTCGCGTATCTATTATCGCAAGAAGTT
>JAMCXS010000010.1 GCA_023474345.1 Acidobacteriota bacterium
GCTGTCCCCGATGATACGGTACTTTCCCTCGAGTTCCTGCCGCAGTTGCCGGTTCTGGATGGATAATTTGAGTTCTTCAATCGCATGTTTCAGCGTGAGAAGAGTCTTTTCGATCGAAAGCGGCTTTTCAATGAAATCGAAAGCCCCCTTTTTGGTGGCACGAACGGCGGTTTCAATCGTCCCGTGGCCGGAGATCATGACCACGACCGGCGAATGTTCCAGGGTGCGTACCTGCTCAAGTGTTTCAAGACCGTCGATGCCCGGGAGCCATACGTCGAGCAAAAGGACGTCGCACTTCTCCTTGGCCAGATAATCGAGGCAGGCCTCGCCGCTTTCGACGGCCGTGACCCGATAGCCCTCGTCCTGAAGCACGTCCGTGAGTGACTGTCGAATTCCTGCTTCGTCGTCGACAACGAGCACCGAATAGCTCTCCAAATTCGTCTTCCTTTCAGCAACTTATTGCGAACACTGCCGATCTTGCGCCGCCGAGATGAGTGAAGGCGGCAATGTGGGCCGATCGTCCTTCAGGCTCTCTACGATTTTATGGCCGAGGCTGGAGCGTGTTCGACCGGCAGTTCAATTATAAACTTTGTTCCGAGCGGGCGGTTTTCCTCAACTCGGATCAATCCGTTGTGCTCTGAAACGATGCGGCTGACGATTGCCAGACCCAGGCCTGTACCCCGACGTTTGGTGGAAAAGAAGGGAAGGAACAGACGTTCTTTTGCTTCCCGGGGGATCCCCGGGCCGCTATCGGCCACCACGGCCACAACCACATCGCGCTCCGGGTCAAGCAATGTACGCACCCAGATTTCTCGAATGGCGGAATGTTCCAGAGCCTCCGCGGCGTTGTCGATCAGGTTGACCATCACACGCTTCATCTGTTCCGGGTCGGCCTGAATCGGGGGCAATTTCGCTGCCAAGTCACATTTCACCACAACGCTGTCGAGTCTTCCTTCAAAGACGTCCAGAGCCTTTTTCACGATGGCGTTTAGATCGGACACGACAGGCCGCGATTGGGGGAAGCGAGCGAAATGCGAGAATTCGTCGACCAGAGCCTTGAGCGTTGCCACCTCTCGCTCGATCAGTGAAGCGCTTTGCTCGACGGCGACCACCAGGTCCCGGTTACGCAGGTGGGGCGCCGCGCGGTCGATCCAGCGATGAATTCGTTCGGCGGAAAGCTGGATGGGCGTGAGAGGGTTCTTGATTTCGTGGGCGATGCGCTGAGCGACCTCCTGCCACGCCACGGCCTTTTGAGCACGGAGCAATTCCGTCAAATCCTCCAGGACCAGCAAAGATCCAACGGCGCCATGCTGGGCACGGATCGAAGACAGCGTCAAAGCAACGAAGGCTCGCCGGTCACCAAGTTCGAGCTCCATCTGACGGGTCACGACCTGCTGCCGCAAGGCGCGATGGACCAAGCGTGCGATCTCGCGAGCCTCTTCCGCCGAAAAGAGATCGGCCAGCCGCCGCGCACTTTTGATGACGTCACGGCCAAACATGCGCTCAGCCGTGGAGTTGAATCGTACGATTCGTCCTTGCGGATCGAAGGAGACCACGCCCGTTGGAATGTTTTCGAGAATGGCCTCCATGATGTTGCCCCGCTCTTCCAATTGACGGTTGGCACCTTGGATCTCATGTGCGGCACGTTCGAGGGCAAGCCGATTCTCCTCGAGCTGCCGCGTCATTTCATTAAACGACTGAATCAACCGGCCGAGTTCGTCGTCACCCCGCGCGGTTACGCGATAGCTCAGGTTGCCCTTAGAAACTTCATGCGTGGCATTAGCAAGGGCCTGGATCGGCACGGTGACTTGTTTAGAAAGAAATAAGGCGAACCAGGACGCCGCAAAAAGAATCAGCAGTGTCAACAAGCAGAGGGACAAAAGGTAGACGCGCCGCACGGCTTTGCGCTGATGGCTCAGGTCATCATATTTCTGGGCTTCGCTTTGAATCTGATGGGCGATGCGAGCGATATTCACCGGCAGGCGGGTCATCACAACGACGCTGCCGAGCGTTTCTCCCCCCGATGTCTTGAGAGCCTTTATGGAATAACAGATGTCCTCGTCTCCGAATTTCTCCTTGCCCGAAATCCCGCCGGCCGGCAGGCGAGTGAGGGCATGTCCAGACAGGAGTTCGCGAACGGCAGAGGGTCTGAATTCGACGTTTCCGGCGGCGGCCAGCAGGGACCCGCGCGGGTTGAAAAACATCGCGGATTCGGAAGACAAGTCGGCTACCTCGCGATCGAGAGCTTCCTTGATCGCCGCGCGGTCGAAGGTCGCTGCAGCCTCGCGTAATTGCCCGTCGGCTGCCAGATGGACGGCCAGATGGCGGGAGCGGTTTTCAGCCTGAATTTCAAGCTGGTGAACAACTTCCGTGGCGTCCGTGCGGACCACATCGAAAGGAATGCCAAACCATTTATCGATGCTTCGGTTGAGGAGTCCGTAAGCAAAAGCGAAAAGAAAACATACCGGAATCAAACTCAGGGCCAAAAACGCCACGACCATCTTGGTTTTGAAGCGCGAGCCGAGTTTTTGTGCCCGCCTTTCGACATAAAGCTTCAGCAGGTTTCGGGCAAGGATGAGCGCAAAAATGACAAAGGCGAGAAAAATGATCGTAGAGACGACCACCAGCAGCAGAGTCTGTCCTGCATTCTCTGGACGAATAAAAGAAAGGTTTAGGGAAGCTTGGCTCCAGCCGATAAATAAGAGTATGGGGACAAGGATGAGCAGAAAGATAAGGAAAGCTCTTCGGGGAGGTCGCGGCCGGTCATTTGTAACCATAGGCAGTTCTCCTGGCCTCCCTCCGAGCAGCAGTCCGAAGGGTGTGCTGAAGCGTGAATTCTCTAGCCCAGTGCTGAACGCTGCGTCGCTGCCTGGAAGGCAAGAAGCTTTGGAGCGGGCAGACTTCGCATTGCGGCGCTTGTCGTTTGCAATAGCGTTTTCCGGTCTCCACCAGAAGAGCGTGAAATTCGTTATAAACCGCTTCGTCCTCCGGCAGATGCTGGTGCAGGAATTCCTGCGCGGCGGCATAGCCATCGCGCGGCAAGATCAGCTCATGGCGTGCCAGAATACGGCGCGTGTAGGCGTCGGCAACAAAGAAGGGTTGCTTCCCGGCGTAAAGTAATATGGCGTCCACGGTCTCCGGCCCAAGGCCTCGCAGTTCAAGCAGTTGGTTCCGAAGCAACCGAGGCGGTTGGCCAAAAAGCACGTCAAGAGAGCCTCGATGAACGCAATCGAGCCATTTTACGAACGTCTGGATAGTACGGGCCTTCTGCCGGTAGTACCCGGCGGGGCGGATGCAGGCTTCAAGATCGGCAGCGGAAGCCATACGCAGTCGCGGCCATCGGAGGAGTTCGGCTTTCCGAAGGCGACGGAGGGCCACAGTGACATTCCGCCAACTGGTATTTTGCGTCAGGATGGCGCCGAGGATGACCTCCAGGCGAGTGCGTGCCGGCCACCAACCTTGGGGGCCGAATTGCTGCAGCAGCGTCTTATAGTACTGCTCAAGCACTTCCCCCGGCTCAACTCCAAGCGGCTGAGCCGCGCGTTGCATAGACTCGAAATTAATACGGTACTTACGCCAAAGTCAAGTTCTGGCGGAGATTTCCGATAATTCTTGGTTCTTCCCAATTTACCTCTTAAGTTGATGGTTATCAAGAATGAGGAATGGCGGACCGGGTGATGGGACTCTTCAATGCGATTGAGGCGACGGCTGGTGCAGTTTTAAAGTGGCCCTGATAACTGAGCAGGCGTTATCGGCGCGAAGGATCTGCACCCTTGAGGACGCGAACGACTGTGGGGACAAAATCAACGGTTGATCTGCCTGGAAGCGGCCGGGGATATGGGACGCCCGGGAAATTGGGAGAACTGTTGATCAAGGAGAAGCTCATAACCCCCGCGCAGCTTCAGGAAGCCCTCGATCATCAGCGGGCCAACGGCGGCCGCTTGGGCAGCAGTTTGGTGAGACTCGGCGTTCTGACCGAGGACGAGATTACCTCGGTGCTCTCACGGCAATACGGAATCCCCTCCATCAACTTGGCGTACTTTGAAGTCGACCCGAGCGTGATTAAGCTCATCCCGATAGAAACGGCATTGAAATATCAGGTGCTGCCCTTGAGCCGCGTGGGCTCGTCGCTAACGCTCGCGATGGTGGACCCGACCAACGTCTTTGCCATGGACGATATCAAGTTCATGACCGGGTTCAACATTGAGCCCGTGGTGGCCTCAGAATCAGCGATTACCGAGGCCATCACAAAGCACTACGGCTCAATCGAGGAGCGGGAGCGGAAAAGGGAAATCGAGGATCTGGTTAACTTTATTGATGAAGGACAAACCGACAGCATCGAACTGGAAGCCGAAGACGAGTCCACGCTGAATTTAGCCGCCCTCGAAAAGGCTGCGGAAGAAGCTCCGGTCATCAAACTCGTTAATTACATCCTGACCGATGCAGTGAAGCGCGGGGCGAGCGATATCCACCTGGAACCTTACGAAAAGGAATACCGCATCCGGTATCGCGTGGACGGCGTGCTTGAAACCGTCATGCAACCACCCGTAAAGCTGCGCGACGCCATTATCAGCCGGATCAAGATCATGGCCAAGCTTGATATTTCGGAAAAACGTCTGCCACAGGACGGCCGGATCATGATCAGGATGATGCACAAGGGGAAAAAAAAGCAGCTCGATTTCCGGGTGTCCGTGCTTCCTACCCTGCATGGCGAAAAGGTTGTGATGCGATTGTTAGACAAGGAAAGCCTCCGCCTTGATATGACCATGCTTGGCTTCGAACCGGAATCACTTGAAAAATTCCAGGCCGCGATCTTCAAGCCTTATGGAATGGTTCTGGTTACCGGCCCAACCGGGAGCGGGAAGACCAACACCCTCTATTCTTCGATTGCACAGCTCAATAAGCCGGACATCAACATTATGACGGCCGAAGACCCGGTCGAGTTCCAGTTACCTGGAATCAACCAGGTTCAGATGAAGGAACAAATCGGGCTGAACTTCGCGATGGCTCTTCGATCTTTTCTCAGGCAAGATCCCAACATCATTATGGTGGGCGAGATCCGCGATTTTGAGACCGCGGAAATCGCCATCAAGGCGGCGCTTACAGGACATCTAGTCCTATCCACCTTGCACACCAACGATGCTCCGGTGACGATCTCGCGCCTGATGAACATGGGCATTGAACCCTTCCTGGTGGCTACTTCCGTCCACCTCATCTGTGCGCAACGATTAACGCGCCGTATCTGCCAGGAATGCAAGGTGGAACGGGAGGTAAGTCCGCAAGTCCTAGCCGACGCCGGTTTTACCCGCGAAGAAGTCAAGAAAGCAAAAGTATATCGTGGAGCAGGCTGTTCGGCTTGCAACAACAAGGGGTACAAGGGCCGCATCGGATTATACGAAGTCCTTGAGGTGACCGACGAACTGCGAGAACTGATCCTGGTGGGAGCTTCTGCGCTGGAATTGAGGAAAAAGGCTATCGAGCAGGGGATGATCTCGTTGCGGCGCAGCGGGTTGCTCAAAGTGATGGCCGGGCTGACCACCCTGGAAGAAGTTATTCGGGAAACGATGCTATAGAACGAGGCGCGTTGCGTAGGCCCGGGCAAGTCAGTTCCTCGAAGCATGGGAGGTTAAAAGGCGATGCCCATACCGTCGCTCAGTGATCTGCTCAAGCGCATGGCAGATTCAGGGGGATCTGATCTTCACATCACGACCAATTCGCCCCCTCGCATCCGGGTTCATGGCGAATTGAAGCCCTGTGAAGACCTGCCCACCCTTGGGCCTGCCGATACCAAGCAACTCTGTTACAGCATTTTGACCGACGCGCAGAAGCACCGCTTTGAAGAAAACCTTGAACTTGATTTCTCTTTCGGCATCAAGAACATCGCGCGTTTTCGAGGCAACCTGTTCAACCAGCGCGGGTCCGTGGCAGGAGTTTTTCGGGTTATTCCTTTTGAAATCCGAACATTCGAGCAATTGGGCTTGCCGGTTGTGTTGCGGAAGTTATGCGAGAAGCCTCGCGGGCTGATTCTGGTGACAGGGCCGACCGGGAGCGGCAAATCGACGACACTGGCTACCATGCTCGACCTCATTAACACAACGCGGCATGAACACCTGGTCACTATTGAGGATCCCATCGAGTTTATTCACCCGCACAAGAAATGTCTGGTGAATCAACGTGAGGTACATTCGGACACCCATTCCTTTGCGAATTCCCTGCGCGCCGTGCTTCGCGAGGATCCGGACATTGTATTGATCGGCGAAATGCGCGACCTGGAAACCGTTGAGGCCGCTCTGCGAATCGCTGAAACGGGCCACCTGACGTTCGGAACACTGCATACTAACTCGGGGTCCGCAACGATCAATCGGATTATCGATGTCTTTCCCGCCCACCAACAATCGCAGATTCGCGCCCAGCTCTCTATGGTGCTTGAAGGGATTCTTTGCCAGTCCTTATTGCCGCGCGCGGACGACAAAGGAAGAGTCATGGCCATGGAAATTCTGATTCCCAATCCCGCCATCCGAAATCTGATTCGCGAGGATAAAATTCACCAGATTTATTCCGCCATGCAAACCGGTCAGGAGAAGTATGGCATGCAGACTTTCAATCAATCACTGTGTGCCCTTTACCAGCGCAAGATGATTACGCTCGAGACGGCTCTAGCCAGGTCCAGTAATCCTGAGGAATTGCAGGACATGATCAACCGCATCTTTTCAGGGACAGGAGTGAGGCCGGCCAGCCCCTACGTGTCATCACGCTGATCAAGTCTCGAGGACCTTTTCAGAGTTGGACGTCGCGGTGCTTGACGGGATCTGAAGTCCCAGTTCGGCATGCCACGTGGGAGGTAACAAGACAATGGCTGAATTTGAATTTCGTGGAACGTCCCGGACGGGACAGGCGGTCACGGGTATTCGCGTCGCTCCCAGCCGCGAGGTCCTGGATTCGGTGCTGCGTCGAGAGGCGATTACTCCACTCAGGATTGTAGAAAAAGGGCGGGAGATCGCCATTCCGAGGCCGAAGTGGGGCGAAAGGGTCAGTGCCAAGGAACTGGCGGTTTTCACTCGCCAATTTTCGGTTATGATCGATGCCGGGCTTCCTCTGGTCCAATGTCTCGAAGTCCTTTCTTCGCAACAGGAAAACAATGCATTTGCGCGGATGCTGAAGGGTGTCCGCAGCACGGTGGAAAGCGGCTCGACACTCGCCAATGCCTTAAGAAAATATCCGAAGGTTTTCGATGATCTTTACACGAATATGGTGGAGGCGGGGGAGGCAGGAGGAATCCTGGACGCCATCCTGCAACGCCTCTCTACCTACATTGAGAAGGCCGTGAAGCTCAAGCGCTCGGTCCAGTCTGCCATGATCTACCCGGTCGCGGTGCTGCTCATTGCGGGTGGAGTTATCACGTTGCTCCTATGGAAAGTGGTGCCGATTTTCACGACGCTGTTTGCGGGTTTAGGGGTGAGCCTTCCGCTTCCCACGCGAATCGTAATTGCCTTGAGCAGGTTTGTGGGTACGTTTGCCCCTATCATCATTGTTGTATTGATCCTCTTGGGAGTCGGGTTGAGATGGTATTACGGTACACCTGTCGGACGCATGACACTCGATAGCCTCATCCTTAAAGTTCCTATTTTGGGCATCGTGATGCGGAAGATTGCGGTAGCGCGTTTTTCGCGAACCCTGGGTACCCTGATCACCAGTGGCGTGCCGATGCTCGAAGCTATGGATATTACGGCTCGAACCTCAGGTAACGCGGTTATCGAAAAGGCTGTTCTGCAGGTCCGAAAAGCAATCGAAGGGGGCCGAACCATCGTCGATCCCCTTGGCGAGACGGGCGTTTTCCCCAACATGGTGGTCCAGATGATCGGAGTGGGCGAGCAGACCGGCGCTTTGGACGCCATGCTTCAAAAGATCGCAGACTTTTACGAGGACGAGGTTGATGCAGCGGTAGGAGACCTTCTGACTGCAATGGAGCCGGTGATGATCGTCTTTCTGGGTGTGGTCGTGGGGGGGGTTGTGATTTCCATGTATTTGCCTTTGTTCTCATTGATTGGGAAGCTGGCAGGCTGAAGCTGGGATTTTGCGCTGATTGTAACAGGGTTACGCCACATCCGGAAGGCCCCGCTTTTGGGAATGACGCTATCGCGGCGAGGACCGATTGCCACGGAGTGATAAGGCAGATTCCCAACCTGTCTCGATATAATTTCCGCAGGGCAAAGTCCGTGTTTACTTCAGAAGGTTCGAGGCTCTGAAAATCCTGTACACTTTTTAGGTGAGACGATTTCGAATGGAGATTGAGTTCTCGGCGTTGCAAGGGCTATAGTTCGAAAAGGACTCAGTTTTGTCGTACTCTGACTTTCCCATGAACGTTACTGGCGACCTCCAAAGTTGGCTCTCCTGGGTAATTAAAATCCGGTTTGTTATCATCACGCTTGTCTTCGCCATCGATTACGCCCTGGCGCAGTTCGCACCTTATCCCAACGAAACCCATTCGATTGAATACCTTGGCGTTGCCGTAATTCTCTGGTACATCCTTAACCTGTTCTTCCTGATATACAACCAGCTTAGCCTGGATTACTCCTTGCAGGCCCACCTGCAGCTCTTTGCCGATATCTTCATCATCACGGGCATCGTTCATGTGACCGGCGATCTCGAGAGCAATTATTTCTCTCTATATTTGGTTGCAATCATTCTGGCCAGCATTCTTCTTCCGCGAGCGCGCGCCTTCCTGGTGGCTGGCGTCAGCTTTGTTGCGATGGGAGCCTTGCTGGAACTTGCCTATTTGCCGGTTCTGTACCCTGATCTTGCCGCCCGCCATCCGATGTTCCGAATCCTGTCAACGTCTTCGGCGGGCACTGTGGACCTGGCAACACTCCAGGTCAAGATTCTTGCCAGCCTGTTCGGCTTTTTTGCGGTGGCGTATCTCTCAAGCTTTCTGGCGGAAAATCTTCGAAAAACCGGGGCCGAACTTCGCGATAAAACCGGGCAAGTCGCAAATCTTCAAGCGGTCAATGAGAATGTCATTCGCAGCATGCGCGATGGCTTGATTACGACGGACCTCGAAGGGACCATCTCGGAGCTGAATCCCGCCGGAACAGAAATTCTGGGCCGGAAACGAGCCTATGTGATCGGCGAGCGGATCGATCGGGTGCTCGGTGACCTGAATCCCGGATCGGAAGCTTTCCGGAGGTTGTGTTTGGCCCACGGGCGCATGGAAATTGAATATCAACATCCCAAGGGTGGCAGGCGAATACTGGGCATTTCGGTGTCGCCGCTGGTCATTCCGGAAAGCGGGACGGCGGGTTACGTGTACAGCGTTCAGGACCTTACCGTTCAGAAGCGCCTGGAGTCTGAATATCGCCTGAAGGACCGAATGGCCAGCTTGGGGCGGCTGTCCGCAGGCATCGCGCACGAGATCCGCAATCCGCTTGCCTCGATTGCAGGGTCGGCGAAAGTGTTGGAGACATTGGTGGAGGGGGATGAGGACCAAAGGAAGTTGATCGCCATTGTCAGCCAGGAGTCGGAGCGTCTGAACAAGCTTGTGTCGGATTTTCTGCTCTATGCGCGCGAACAACGCTTTGAATTCCGGGAGGTCGATGTGTTGGTCTTGGTTGAGGAAACGCTGCTCCTCCTCGAACACCATCCCTTACTTCCCCAGTATTTTCAGATTGAACGTAACTTGCCCGGACATTCTGTGAGGATCATGGCGGATGCCGACAAGCTCCGGCAAGTATTCTGGAACATTTGCGATAACGCGCTGAAGGCCATGCCGGGTTCCGGCACCCTGACGGTCAAAGTGGACGATAGCGATCCCGAATGCGTTGGCATTGCGTTTCGCGATACGGGCGTCGGGTTTTCAGCGTCACAAATTGAAAAGCTCTTTGAGCCTTTTCAAGCGGCGTTCCCCCACGGGACAGGGCTTGGGCTTGCTATTGTTTATCAGATCGTGCAGGGACACGGCGGCCGCGTTCATGTGGATTCCGCCCCCGGCCGAGGAGCACAATTTACCATCGAGATTCCCAGAGCCCAGCGGATGCAGGAACCGGCTCGAGAGGCGGAAATCCATGCCTGAACTCGGGGCGATGGACGAGCTTTGCGGCGCAGGTTGCCAGGGTTGACGTTATGTCCAGATTGCTGATTGTCGACGATGAGAAGTCGATCTGCCAGATGCTGGAGATTACTTTTCGCAAGGACGGGCATGTTGTGGAAACGGTCACCAGCGGCCAGTTCGCCAAGAAGAAGATCGAATCGCAGGTCTACGATGTGATCATTGCCGACATTCGAATGCCTGACCTGACGGGAATCGAGTTGCTGGATTACGCCCGCGCGACCGAGAGTCCTGCGGCATTTATCTTAATCACGGCGGTTCCGACGATGCCCACAGCGATCCAGGCGCTCAACCTGGGCGCTTACCGATACGTCATTAAGACAGACAAATTGGTGGAAGAACTCAAACTCGTGGTCAATCGGGCGATCGAGGAGCTTGCCCTGCGTGAAGAAAACGCACGCCTGCGGCGGGAGTTGCTGCGCGTCTTCGCTCAGGAAAACATAGTGGGCCGCAGCCAGAAAATCGCCGCCATTCTCGAAATGGTTCGTACCGTAGCTCCCACAAATAGTACGGTGCTGATTACTGGCGAGAGCGGAACCGGCAAGGAGCTTATTGCCCGCGCCATCCACGAGGCAAGCCAGCGCCGGGATAAGGCGTTTGTTTCGATTAATTGCGGCGCCTTTCCTGAGACTTTGCTTGAAAGCGAGCTTTTTGGCTACTTCAAAGGCGCGTTTACGGGAGCCGACACGAACCGAAAAGGGATCATCGAGTCGGCGAACGGCGGAACGTTGTTTCTCGACGAAATCGGCGAAACCAGCCCCAGCATGCAAGTGAAATTGCTGCGGGTTCTCCAGGAACGGACTGTGAGGCCCCTCGGCGGCACTCAGGACATTTTCGTGGATGTGCGGCTGATCGCTTCGACGAACCGAGACCTGAAAAGCATGGTCGCAACGAGCCAGTTCCGTGAGGACTTCTATTATCGGATCAGCGTCATTCCGATTCATGTTCCACCCCTGCGTGAACGCCGGGAAGATATCGAACCTTTGGCCCGTCATTTCCTGAAAAAGTTTGCACTGGAGATGGGGAAACCGGTTAAGGATTTTGAGGCTGGCGTGCTTTCAGCTTTGTTGCGTTATCCGTGGCCCGGGAACGTGCGCGAGTTGGAAAACGCCGTCGAGCACGCGATCGCGGTCAGCGGCGAACGAAACGGGTTGGTGCGCCTTGAGCATTTGCCGGAAGCGGTAACGGGATTCGGGCCGCTCGAACAGAAAGGCATCGAGTTTCCTGACGGGGGGCTGGACTTTGAGAATCAGATGGCCCACGTTGAAAAGCGGTATTTGGCCGAGGCGCTTCGCCAATCGGGGGGCGTGCGGAGCCGCGCCGCCGAACTTCTTCATATGTCTTATCGTTCGTTCCGTCACTATGCCAAGAAGCACGGAATATGACCGTCCTATATCCAACTCAGATGGCTGCGGTCCCCAGCCCGCATCATGAAGCAACCCTTGAAAAATGAACAGCAGCGATTTTTGGCAAGTGAGGCACGCTGGCTGCCCATAAGCGTGATCCTTTTGCTTACCTTCTTGGCTTACAGCGGGACGTTGTGGTTCCATTTTGTCTACGACGACCGCGGTCAGATTCTCGCCAACGCTCAGGTACATTACTGGCGCTTCGTTCCTCACTATTTTGGCGAAGGGGTCTGGAACTTTGCCTACCCCAATATCCTTGGTAACTACTATCGGCCTGTTTTTTTGCTGTTCCTGCTTATCAATTACAGGATCTTCGGGCCTTACCCGGCGGGGTGGCACCTGGTGAGCGTGAGTGCGCAAGTTGCAGTCACCTTCCTGGTTTATCGATTGGCGCGGAGGATTGTCGGAGATCGCAAGACGGCCCTTATCGCGGCGCTGATTTTTGGCTTGACCCCCGTCCACATCGAATCGGTTGCCTGGATCTCAGGAGTTACCGACCCCTTGCTGGCGCTGTTCCTTCTGCCGTCTTTTCTCTGTTATCTCAACGGGCGGCAATCAGGGGCTCGCCGGCGTTTATGGCTGGCCAGCTCCCTCGTACTCTACAGCCTTGCGATGCTGGCGAAAGAGACAGCCCTGATCTTTCCTATGCTCATATTTGCCTTTGAGTGGCTATGGCAGAACGAAGTGGAAACGGCTTCACGATGGAAGGCCACCCTTGCCCGCGTTCGGGCGAGTTTGCTTCCGGCAGTGCCTTTCGTTCTACTGACGGTTGCCTATCTTGTAGGCAGATGGAATGTTCTGAAGGGACTGGGGCACACCATGATGCCTCTGGCCCTTTCCACCATCATTTTTACTTGGCCCAGGCTTCTGTGTTTCTATTTGATGCATCTGGTTTGGCCCTTCGGTTTGAGCGTGTTCTATGATGTGCCTTACGTAGAGCGGCCGGGTTTGGACTCGTTTTATCTACCTCTTGCCGGACTTATCGCTGTAGGGGTCCTGGTTTGGTTATGGGCTCGCGGGCTTCAAAGGATATCGCCTTCCGCCAAGCGAACGGTAGCTTTTGCCTGTGTGTGGCTGCTGCTGCCGTTTGTCCCTTTGCTCGATTTGTCGGTTTTGCCGATCGGAGAGTTCGCTCACGACCGTTATCTGTACTTGCCTTCCATTGGCTTTTCCATCCTTGTGGCGATGGCGATCCGCCAACTCAAGGGGGGCCCGAGACAGCTTTTAGGATTGCCGGTGTTCCAAGCGGCCGTTGTGGTGGGGCTGGCGCTCGTGTTGGGAGTCGGAACAGCGGTGCAGGATCGCTACTGGGCGAACGACCTCAGCTTGTACTCGCGAGGAGTGGAGCGGACTCCCAAGAACAATCTGGCTCGAACCAATCTTGGCAACGCCATGGGCGAGCAAGGGCATTACCCTCAGGCGATTAATCTCTACCACGAAGTCCTGGCCCGCGATCCGCACTTCTGGCTTGCGGTTTATAACATAGGATATACCTACTACAGGATGGGAAAGCTGCATGATGCCGAGAGATACCTTAAGCAAGCAATCGCTATTAATGGCGTGGACAGTGACGAGTATTTCTATTTGGGCCTCACATGGCTGAAACTTGGGCGCCTGAAGGAAGCCGCCGAAGCGGTTCGTCATGCCATCGAACTCCGTCCTGACGGATTTGCCTATCACTTCGCAATGGGATTGATTCTTAAACTGGAACACAATCCTCAAGGCGCACTTCGGGAATTCAAGAAGGAGCTGAAAAACTTCCCTGGGGAAACAGGAGCACAACAACAAATTGAAGCGATTCGAGCGGAACAGGAAAGTTCCAGCGCAAAATAGAGGTTTGCGACATCGGTGGGATGATCTCACGCGAGATGCCACCCGAAGCGGAGGCGGGTCGCGGGCGGTGACAGATTTTGTCAGTCACTTTCGACAAAAATCGGCGGCCATGTCTTGGTCGGGATGGTAATAAGCCAGGTTCTGCAAGGCGTTGTGACATTAAATCCTTAAGGCTCAGGCTAGTGGATCGATGATGAAGAATTTGTTAGTTTGGCGGAGATGGAATGGGGGATGCTCAACGGAAGGTAACCGTCCTGGGGATAACCAGGATGGGAAGGGAAAAGGAGGCACGAATGCGAAAAGATTCACGAGGGTTTTCACTGATCGAGTTGCTGATTGTGGTGGCGATTATTTTGATCATTGCCGCAATCGCCATCCCGAACTTGCTGCGTTCGCGGATTGCGGCGAACCAGGCATCCGCGGTGGGATCATTGAGAACGTACAATACGGCCGAGGTAACCTACGCCTCAACCTACAGCAGCGGATACACCGCAACGCTGGGGTATCTGGGTCCGCCTGCCACTGGCAGTATGCCCACTTCCACAGCAGCGGGATTGATCGATAACGTCCTGTCGGGAGGCACTTCAACTGCCATGGGAGCGGTGAAGAGCGGTTACAGCTTCACTTATTCTCCTGGCCCCGTGGTTGGCGGACGGATTGATACGTACGAGTTCTGGGCTGACCCGGTCACTCGCGGAACCACCGGAACCAATTCCTATTACACCGACCAGTCTGGAGTGATCCGCCAGAACTCGAACAACACCCAAGCCAGTTCGGCAGATTCACCTCTGGCAGGCTAAGACTGCTGTTTGTTCGATTTTCAGCGCAGTCATCGTCCTGGGGGAACCGCTTGGTTCCCCCATCCTGCCCCGTCGTCGGCCACGCCCTCCGGAACCTTTGCGAAGCCAGTTGTGCGGCACACGTTTGCTAATATAGAAGCGTGGAGTTGGTATTGAATTTGAAGACGACAAAAGTTAATTCTTCTCAAACTGTGCTCGCGTTCGCGCTTCCTGTGCTTGGCTGCGATAGGATACGTTGGCGATGACCGTTCCCGGGCCGTGGCGACTCGAAAAGGGAATAGGGCGAGGGCCGGACTGTTTCTCAAAGGTTCGACCGCATTTTGATGCTGGCCGTTGAAACCATTAACCTGACCAAAGACTATCGTGTCGGCTTCTGGCGCACGCGGCCTCGGCGAGCGCTGGAGCGGCTTTCTCTCGAAGTCGAGATAGGAGAAGTGTTCGGTTTGCTGGGGCCCAATGGCGCCGGCAAATCGACCACCCTAAAGATCCTGCTGGGTTTGGTTTTTCCTACTGCAGGATCTGCCCGGCTGTTTGGACGCGATCCGCGCGACATTTCCGCTCATCAAAGCGTGGGCTATCTGCCCGAGAATCCTTCTTTTTACGACCACCTGACGGCAAAAGAGTTTATGACTTATGCAGCTTCGCTTTTCGGACTTTCCGATAAGGCACGGACCCGCCAGATCGGACTGTTGCTTGAGCAGGTCGGGCTTTCGGATTCCGGAAAATTCCCGTTGCGTAAGTTTTCGAAAGGAATGATCCAGCGTCTGGGAATCGCTCAGGCGTTGATTAACGATCCCGATTTAATCTTTTTGGACGAACCCATGTCCGGGCTGGACCCCGTCGGACGGCGTGAAGTGCGGAACCTCATCTTGCAGCTCAAGGAAAATGGGAAGACGATCTTTTTCTCCACGCATATTCTCTCTGATGCCGAGACGCTCTGCGATCGCGTCGCGATCCTCGACCATGGGAGACTCCAGGGCTGCGGAGAGCTTCGCGAGATTCTTCAGGTGGGCCTGTCCAGCACCGAAATCGTGCTTGAAAAGCCCAGCCGGGATGCTGTCGTCGCTTTGGAACCCTTCGCGTCCTCCGTCGTGCGAACCGGCAACCGCGTTCGCTTGGAGCTGCGGGCGGAATCCGATCTTACGGAGGTTCTCGCACAGATTGTCCGTTGGAACGCGAAGCTTATTTCCCTTAATCCCGTCCGAATGTCTCTGGAGGATTACTTTATGGAGCGGGTGGGGGGAAACGACAACTCTTCATTACGGAATACTGCGGCGGCAGGAACGGAATCCCCAAAAAGCGAATGATACAGCGTATCCGAACCATCGCTTTGCACACTTTCAAGGAATCGGTCCGCGAAAAGGTCTTGTACAACCTGATTGTTTTTGCCCTCTTGCTGATCGGCTCTGCCGTTCTGTTTGCGAGCATTTCTTTGGGTATTAAACGCATCATGCTGATTAATTTGGGGCTCAGCTCCATCGCGGTTTTTGGACTGCTGATGGCGATTTTCATCGGAATCGGCCTGGTCTCGAAAGAGATTGACCGCCGGACCATCCACAACATCCTCTCTAAGCCCGTTCGGCGATTTGAATTCATCATCGGCAAGTACCTGGGCCTTTTGCTGACCCTGGTTGTCAACACCGCCATCATGACAGGAGGCTTCTACCTTGCTCTGTATTATGTCGAGCGCCACATGGGTGGAGAGGATGTGTTGCTGCTGGAGGCGGTCTATTTCATCTTGCTGCAATTCGCGATCGTGGTGGGACTTGCGCTGCTGTTCTCCTGTATCTCTTCCCCGATCCTTTCGGCTTTCTTCACTTTCTGCCTTTATATAGTGGGAAACTTCCTCGGTGATATCCGCTGGTTTGGGCGCGAAAGCGGGAGTGTGATTTTCGAAAAGGTGGCAGCGCTGCTGTACTACCTGCTTCCCAATTTCAGCGACTTTCAGGTGATTTCACAGGCGGCGCACGGCAAGGGCGTCCCATCTTATCTGATGACCTCAGGGTCGCTTTATGCCTTGCTGTACGTAACGATCTTGATTTCCGCTTCGATTTTGATTTTCGAGGAACGGGAATTCTGATGATTCAGGGAAGCAAGGCCACTTATCGAATTCGTCCGCAGGCCCGGCTGTGCTGGCTTCTTCTTGCCGGTGGATTTCTGGCCCTCTGGCCGATCCAGCGCGCGATCGACCGCAACTCCGAAGGGTTGGGTGTGCACACGGAGACCCTCTACTTTTCTTCAGGAAGGGCCTTGCGGGACCTGTCATTGGGCCACGCGGGTTTGCTGGCGGACATTTATTGGACCCGTGCGGTGCAATATTTTGGAAGAAAGCGGATCGCTCACGCTAGGCGTTTTGACTTTCTGGCGCATCTTCTGCGGATCACTACTGAACTCGATCCTCATTTGCTTATGGCTTATCGTTTTGGAGCCATTTTCCTGGCCGAGAAGCCGCCGGAGGGCGCCGGGGAGCCAGAGCAGGCCTTGCAACTGGTTCGCCGGGGCATCGTCGCGAATCCGAGCTATTGGCGCTTCTGGCAAGATCTCGGTTTTATCTATTACTGGGACTTGAAGAATTACAAGATGGCTGCTCGAGCCTTTAAAACGGGCAGCCAGCAGCCCGGCGCTCTGATCTGGATGAAGGCTATGGCGGCGACTGTCTCTGCGCAGGGAGGGGGATTTCAAACCTCACGCTTGCTTTGGTCGGAAATTTACCGCCAGGCAGAAACGGAAACCGTGCGCCGCAGCGCGCTGGCGCACCTGGCGGCGTTGCGGGCAGATCAGGACATCCGGGAGTTAAATGCTCTGGTCGTCCGCTTCCGCAAAGAGGAGGGGAAGAAACCGGATTCTCTTGAAAATTTGGTCCAAGCGGGATACCTGAAAGGTATTCCCCTGGATCCTTCGGGAGTTCCGTACGTTCTGGGGGCAGATGGAAAGATAACCGTGGGCCCGCACAGCAAAATCGATCGCAATTTACTCTTCGAATCCGCGTATCAACCCAGGGCTCATCCTCAGATGGCGAAGCGCCGATGAAACCGAGAGAGATTACGATGGCTTGGGACCGGGGTTGTGTGCTGCCGGAGGCGTTGTGAAGTCACGCCGTATTATCCAGGGAGCAGATGCTGCCGATCGTTCTTCACGCAGATTTGCCGCCGATAGCGCGGACACAGTTCTTGTCGCGCTTCTGGCTCTTTGCGCTACTCTCCCCTACCTTAACACGCTCTTCAACGGCTTTGTTTATGACGACAATCGCCAAGTCCTCGACAATCCCTATTTAAGAAGCTTTCAATATCTTCCGAAGGTGTTTGGCACGACGGTGTGGTCGTTTGTGGGAGCCCAAGGAGTCTCAAACTATTACCGCCCGATGATGACCCTCGGCTACCTGCTTTGTTACCAGATGTTTGGCCCGCTGGCTTATGGATTTCACTTGGTCAATGTCTGTCTGAATGTGGGGGTCGTTTGCCTGGTGTTCATTGTGGCGCGGCGCATGTTTCACGACCGGGCACAGGCGTTTGTGGCTGCCTGCCTGTTTGCCCTTCACCCGGTCCATACGGAGGCCGTCGCTTGGGTTGCCGCCGTGACGGACCTTGAGGTGACTTTCTTCTACTTGCTAACGTTTTGGCTGTTCTTGAACGTTGCCCGGCCGGATGGTAAGCGCTCGGCGTGGGTTGAACTGGCCATGGCCGTGAGTTTTGCCCTCACCATCTTTTCCAAGGAGCAATCGCTGACGCTGCCCCTGGTGGCAACGGTTTATGAGCATTTTTACCGGGACGACCGCTCCCGAACAACCTGGAGCCAGAAAGCCGGGCGCTACGGTGTCCTGTGGTTAATGGACGTTGCCTACGTTCTTTTCAGGGTTCAGCATCTAGGCGCCTTCGCGCCCCAGGTTCAATTGACCCGGCTGGGCTGGTATCCAATGATCTTGTCAGCCCTCGTCCTTATTGCACAATACGTCGGGAAAATCCTTTGGCCCATGCAACTGTGCGCTTATTACGTTTTTCATAAAGCGACCTCTGTGCTTGATCCGCGAGTCATTGCGGGCATCGGCGTCCTGCTGGCCTGCGCCGTCATTTTTCTAGTGCTCTGGCGGCGCAGCCGAATTGCCTCGTTCGGGTTTGTATGGTTCTTCGCAACCCTGGCGCCCGTTCTGGATGTTCACTTCCTTGCCGGGAATGTTTTTGCTGAACGCTATCTTTATTTACCGTCGATTGGTTTCTGCTGGCTGGTAGGTTGGGCCGGAATCCGGCTATGGAGAGAAGTTCTTAAGAACCGACCCTTTTGGCGCCGAGGTCTAGTTGCCGCGGCCGGTCTCGTAGGGGTTCTTTTTGTTGTCCGCGTCGTAGTCCGCAATCGGGTCTGGCATGACGATCACACCCTTTACACGCAAACCTTGAAAGTTTCGCCTGACGCCATTCATATTCGGGAAAATCTGGGCGTGGTTGAATGGGACCACGGTAACCTTGACGGCGCTGAAAGACAGTGGCGGATGTCGTTGCAAATCAACCCGAATGATCCGATTGCCCTTAACAACCTTGGCCTGGTTTATGCTAAGAGGAAGCAATATGAGGAAGCCGCGCACTATTTCAGACAAGCGATGCTGAGGAAACCTGACTATACCGATCCGCACCTCAACCTGGGAAGTCTGGATCTGGACCTGGAAAAGTATGAAGCTGCGGAATGGCAGCTTCGCGCCGCCGTGGCGCTCTCACCGTTAATCCCCAGTTGTCACAACAAGCTGGGAAGGCTCTATCTCAAAGAAGGCCGATTTTCCGAGGCGGAGAGGCAATTTTCACGGTCCGTCGCTGCAGATCCAAACTTTGAAGGGTACGACGGGCTAGGTGACGTATACTTACAAGAGAGGAAATTGGGACAAACGGAGCAGTCTTTCGCGTCCGCGGTGGCTGTTAATCCGTTCGACGCCCATGCGCACTTCGGATTGGCGAGAGTTGCCGCCTCGGCCGGCCGGAGGGCGGAAGCTCTCAAGGAATATGCCGAAGGTTTCGAAACCGATCCAAACAACCCCGAAGCGAGAATCGCCGTCCAACGGCTGAGGTCACATGAAACGAATGAAAGAGTTTTTCAAGCACGATAAAGCCCCGGGGTGTCCTCGCGCACTCACACTCCTCGCGATTACGTGGATCACGTTGGCGATAGTTCCGGCCCTTCTACAAGGAGCGATTTCTCCAACGCAATTGCCTCTGGACCAATTTATCAAGGCGGTTCAAAGCAGTTATCACGATGTGCATGCGCTGCGGGCAGACTTTACGCAGACTTACGTGGCCGGGGGCAGGACTCGCGTGGAGTCGGGCACTGTGATTTTCGCCCGAGGCGGCCGCATGCGCTGGGATTACCGAGAGCCGGGCAAGAAGCTTTTTCTCACGGATGGAAAGGAAGTCCTGCTTTACCTTCCGGGGCAAAACCAATTAAACCGCTCCTCGGTCAAGGCAAGCGAGGATTATCGTATTCCCTTTCGGTTGTTGCTTTCGCGGTTGGATCTGCGCAAGGTGTTTTCAAGATTCGAAGACGCCGGGAGCGCATTCAAGCACGATCCGGAGGACCGGGTGATCCGCGCCTACCCCAAGCACGGAGAAAAAGAAGGTTACAAGCAAGTTGTGATGGAGTTTGACCCTCAGTTGGACATTCGGCGGCTGGAGCTTGTTTATACCGACAACAGTGTGATGAAGTTCCGGTTTGACCACATCGACCGCAACCCAAGGCTCTCCGCTTCACTGTTTCATTTCACGCCGCCTCCGGGGACGGAAGTCATCGCCCAGTGATCGGCATTGGACCAACGGCGGCATGGCGTGAACCCGTTACAGGAGTGCGAAGGTTCGAAGGGCGGCCTCAACACCGTTTTCGTCGTTGGACAAGGTGACATGCCACCCATCGCGATAGAGTTCCGGGCAGGCGTTGCCCATCACCACTGGACATCCCACCATTTGCAGCATTTCGAGGTCGTTATAATTGTCCCCGATGGCCATGACTTCACTCGGACTGAAGCCTTCGCGATTGAGCCACCACCCGAGCGCGCTTCCCTTCGAGCAGCCGCGGTTCATCACGTCGAGCAAGGAAACACCCCGCGTGAAGTATTTCGTCCAGGTCAGGTGAATGTGCTCGCGAGCGGGCGAGGAGCGAAGCAGAGTTTCGAGCGGATCCAGCAACGCGGGCGGCCCGCCGAACATTACCTGCACCGGATCTTCCGGCAGGGATGCGGGAAGGTTTGCAACTTGCGCCAGGCACTCGGGGGCGGTCTTCAGATACCAGCGAAGAGGCCCGTCGGGCGAGGCGTTGTGCTGCATCATGACTTGGCCCTGCCCGGGCATATGAAAAATAGCCACGGCATAGGGCCGATAATCGATTGCAGTGTCGAGCACCTGCTGGGCGGTTTTTCTGGGCAAGAAATCCCGGCGGAAGACGTTTCCGGCAAGGCTTGCGATCAGGGCGCCGTTGGACGCGACCACGGTAACCGGGTAGGGCAATGAGTCAAGCAGCGAGCGCGCTGAATGGAACCTCCGGCCCGTGGTGACCAGCAATTCGATGCCGCGCCGTGCAACAGCTTGGAGTGCATCACGGTTGGGCTGTGAAATTTCTTGATGGCTATTGAGAAGCGTTCCGTCGAGATCGACTGCAATAAGGCGAATGGCCATGCCTTGGTGGATTGTAACACGCCCGCGGGACTTGCAGTTGGGGAGAGAGCGATTGATGAGATGGCCCGCGCTTCGAATGCATTTGTGTTTTATTGCGGACATTTCATTGCCTTTGATAGACTTCGGAAAAGACCGCGACCAAACTATGCACAGCGACCTAAGTGTTTGCGCACGGGCAGTCGGACAGGTCGCCAGGGCATGTCTTCAGCCATGCCGCAGGGCGTGCCTGATCAGTATACAGGGCTTCACAGGTTGCTGAAGCACTCCTAGAAGAATCCTCGATGGTCGCTTTCGATGCGGCTAAGTTATTGATTCTCCGTCCAAGCAAGCGATAAATTTGGCAGTTTAAATCCCTCGAAAAGAGTTTTTCAGCAACCTGTAAGGCCGGCTGGGATGCGGGGTCCCCCAACGGCACATCTGAAGCCGTGCCCTGACGCCTTGGCTGCGAATCCACTTATTGCGCCGTGTATAAAAAGCATTGACAAGAACCTGCTTTGTTGTTATCGTTTGTACTTGAATTTGGTTGTAGCCTGAATCTCATCCAGAGTGGCCGAGGGACGGGCCCTATGACGCCACGGCAACCGCCCGTAGAAAGCAAGACGGGGACAGGTGCTAACTCCCGCCCGTAATGGGGGAGATGAGACGGAGGACAAAAGAAATTATTTGAGCCTCCCCGATGAGATCGGGGGGGCTTTTTAGTTTTGGGGCTCCTTCGACACTTTCATTGATCCCCCTCCCGCTCTGGGTGAGAAAACATGTGTGGAGGAACTGTGAATTATATATCCCATTTAAAGTGCCGGCAGTGCGCCCGGACTTATGAAATCGAGCCGATTGCAGCGTGCGAAGAATGTTGGGCTCCTCTCGAAGTCATCTACGATTACGACCGAATCCGCTCCGAGGTTCCTCGCGAGAGCTTGGAATCCCGCGCGCGAACCATGTGGCGCTATCGGGAGTTGTTGCCGTTGGACCAAGAGCCTTGGGTTGGACGCTCGACAGGCTTTACGCCGCTTTTGCCCGCTCCGCGTCTTGCCAAGGCGCTGGGCGCTCGCGAAATCTATCTAAAGAACGATGCGGTGAACTATCCCACGCTCTCGTTCAAGGATCGGGTGGTAGCCGTCGCCCTCGGCAAAGCTCGCGAGTTTGGCTTTGACACGGTCGGATGCTCGTCCACGGGGAACTTGGCGAATTCCTTGGCGGCGCAAGCGGCGGCAGGCGGCTTTAAAACGTTCATCTTTGTTCCCGCGGATCTTGAACCCGAAAAGTTGGTGAATACCCGGATTTACGGTGCGACGCTGATCAAGGTCCGCGGCAACTACGACCAGGTCAATCGACTCTGTTCGGAGATCTCTCAGAAATACTCCTGGGGAATCATCAACGTTAACCTTCGGTCTTACTATTCGGAAGGTTCCAAGACCTTCGGGTACGAGATTGCAGAACAACTTGGATGGCGGCTGCCGCAGAATATCGTAGTGCCGATGGCCGGGGGATCCCTCATCACCAAAATCCACAAGGCCTTTGGAGAACTTCAAAAACTGGGCTGGGTTGAATCTGCGGCCACAAAGTTCTTTGGAGCGCAAGCTACGGGGTGTTCACCGATTACCACGGCGGTCAAGCAGAAGACGTGCGAAATTACTCCTCAGAAGCCGAATACCGTGGTGAAATCCCTGGCGATTGGCAACCCGGCAGACGGATTTTACGCGGCGAAATTGATTCTGGAAAGCGGCGGAGCGGGTGAAGATGTTTCCGATGCGGAAGTCGTTGACGGCATCCGCCTGCTGGCCGAAACGGAAGGCTTGTTTGCGGAGACGGCCGGCGGGGTGACCGTTGCGGTGGCGCGCAAGCTGTTGCGGTTGGGCCGCCTGAATCCTGCGGAATCCATTGTCCTGGCCATTACCGGGAACGGGTTGAAAACCGTGGGCGCCGTGAGCGGTGAGCTTGGGGCATCGGAGGCGATCCGGCCCAGGCTTGCCGATTTCGAGGAGCAGTACTTGAATGTTCACGCGGCGGCGAGCGTCTAGCCCGCTCGCTCGCGCAAAGACCCGAGGAGTCAAGACGCGGGTCCTACTTACATTACGACCATAGGGAGACTGCTTTGCCAATCACTATTCGTATTCCACCACCCTTGCGAAAATACACCGACGGGGCTGACATCGTCGAAGCCACAGCCCGCGACCTCGGTGAACTTTTCGAGGGACTCGACCAGAAATTTCCCGGGATCAAGAAAGTGCTGTGCGCCGAAGACGGCACGCCGCAGCGCTTTCTGAACATCTACGTCAACGAAGAGGATATTCGTTTCCTCGGAGGCGTACAGTACAATTTCCAGGACGGTGATGAGGTGCTCCTGATTCCCGCCATTGCCGGCGGGACTGCCGTGGAAGCAACCAAGTTTCTCCAGGACGGATACCGCTAACGACCATGCCCGAACGTGTTTCGGTGCGTGTTCCCGCAACCAGTGCCAATTTGGGATGCGCCTTTGATTGCGCGGCGCTCGCCCTCGGTCTCTACCTTGACATCCACGTTACGCTAAGGGCCGATCTTGACATCAAGGTCCTCTACCGAGGAGTTAATCCTGACCGGATTCCGGCGGACGAGAGCAACCTGGTCGCCAGCACCATGCAGAAAATTCTGCGCCGCTGGGGGAAGCCGCACGGGTTTGATCTGGAGATTGAGAATCAAATTCCCGTTGGGGTGGGACTGGGTTCGAGCGCGGCGGCCATTGTGGGTTCCGTGGCCGCTTGCCATTGGCTTGCGGACCGAGCGCTTTACGACGACGAACTGGTTTCTCTGGCCACGCAATTGGAAGGTCATCCGGACAACGTCGCGGCGGCTTGGCACGGGGGCTTTACAGTGGCGATCCAGGAAGGAGACCATGTCCTGGCTTATTCGTCGCCGGTTCCGGACTTGTTCCGCCTTGTACTGGTGATTCCGGCCTATGCCGTTGCTACGGAAAAAGCGCGGTCTGTGCTTCCCGCTCAGTATTCCCGCGCGGATGTCGTCCACAATCTTCAAAGAGCCGCGGTCCTCTCCGCGCAGTTATTCTCCGGCAAGGTGGATTTTCATCCCGGCTTTTTTGATGACCGCCTGCACCAGCCGTACCGGGCCCCGCTAATGCCGGGATTGAGTGAAGTCCTGGCAATGAAACATCCAAACCTGCTGGGGGTTTGCCTAAGTGGCGCAGGGCCTTCGATCCTGGCATTTACGCGACCCACACCATCCGGCGTGGGTGAGACAATTTGTCGTATCCTTCGTGAAAAAGGCGTGGAGTCCCATTTCTCCATTCTTGCCCCGGACAACCGCGGAGCCAAGGGCTGGAGTGTTCCGGCCTGAACAGTGGATTGGGTGACAGTTATGTGGTCCTCGTTTTTTTCATTTTCTGATGTTTGCAAAATTTCCTGATAAGAGTTATTGTAATGCATCTGTAAGCCGCGTATTTCGCCGCTCAGAATTAGCGCTACAGAGAAGGCAGTCACTATACTTCGCAACTTGCAATAAGTTGCCTTACCTGGTGAGGTTACCGGCCGTGCCAGCATTGCCAACCACGCGATATTTGCGATAGCATGTCGTGTTTGCTACAAGGCTCGCTTCAGAGAAGGGGAGCAAAGGGAGACGCACGTCATTATGGGAAAAATTTCAAAGTACTTTACGTATCGCGGGCATGAAGGCCAATGGGCTTGGCTTTTCCACCGCATCACAGGCATTGGGGTATTCCTTTTTCTGCTTGCGCATATTGTTGACACCGCGATGATCGGCGGGGGCAGGCGG
>JAMCXS010000002.1 GCA_023474345.1 Acidobacteriota bacterium
GCGGTTTCTCGCCACGCGTGTCCGCATCCTGCCAGCGATTTACAGCGATAACTATGTGGCGTTGATGCCGCGAGAGCGGCAAACCATCCGGACGGAACTGGCGGATGCGGACACGCGTGGCGAGAAACCGCGAATTGTGGTGGAAGGCTTTAACGTCGGAAAGGTATCAACCGGCTGACGATTTCTGCCCGCAGGAGAATGCAAAAAGACCTCCGTTTGCTCGTGGTGACTTTCGCCGGATTCGAGATCAACAAGCAGGTCTTTGAGGTTTTTGACTAACTTTTCCTTGGACAACCCCTGTGTCTGATAGTCAGGGTAGTCATTGAGAAATCCAAGATAATAGCCGCCGTCTTGCCGGTAAGTGAACCTTGCCGTCTTCATTTAGGACCTCGAAGAGCGGATGCTCTACTGAAGAGGACAGAATACTTTTCGCAGGAATTCTACGCTTCCGATTGACTTGCGGCTGCGATTCTCATTACTCCGCGAGGGATTCCGCAGAGTCCCCGGTTTGGGCTGTCATAAGCCGCCGTTACGCCGAGCAGCTATTCGCCTCGCCACTGGGGCTTGCGTTTTTCCAGGAAAGCGGCGAGTCCTTCGCGGAAGTCGGCCGTGGCGCGGACGCGGGCGCTCGCCTCGATGGCCATTTCGATTTCACGGTCAATCTGGTCCTGAGAGAATTGCAGTAAGAGGCGCTTGGCATGCTGGAGGGCCACCGGGCTCATTGCCGCAAGTTGAGCGCCCAGTTCGCGCGCCCGGGCAAGCAGTATATCGGGGGGAACAACTTCGTTCACAAGCCCCAGCGAGTACGCTTCCACCGCGTCAAAGATCCGGCCGGTAAGCACGAGGTCGCGGGTGAGCTTCTCTCCCACCTGGCGGACGACGTAAGACGCTACGATGGCGGGAATGAAGCCCACGCGAACTTCCGTGTAACCGAATTTGGCTTCCGGAACCGTCAGCGTAAAATCGCACAGCGTCGCCAATGCACACCCGCCGGCAAGCGCCGCTCCGTTGACGGCGGCAATGGTTGGCTTGGGAAAAGCGTAAAGGCTCCGGAAAAGGCTCGCGATGCGGCGGGCGTCCGCAACGGTCTCGTCATGCGACTGCGGCCGGAAATCCTTGAGCGCCTGCAAATCCATTCCGGCGCAAAAAGCGCTGCCCTCGCCGGTGAGAATCATTACTTGCGCCGGGCTGTGCTCGACCTCGGCAAAGGCGTTTAGCAGGTCCGCTATCATTTCCGGTGAGATGGCATTGCGCTTGGCGGGTCGGTTGAGCGTCAGGATCCCAAGCGAATTTTCAGCTTCGAGTTTAATCGTAGAGTAGGTCATAGCGAATAATGGAAAAACTCACGCGGCTGCATATTCGAGAATATCGATTTGAACCCGAGACCTTGCGGCCTCTTCAGCAGGATACATCATTTCTTGCAGCATGTGATCAGTCGTCTTTCGGTGCAAATTCCAGGTTTGGCCATCGCCCATCGCCAAGAAGAAATATCCAGTCTGCCTGCCCTGATTCTTCAGGCTTTTCGCAGCCGCACAGCGTTTGATGTAACTTGGCGAACCGCCGCGGGCTTAACGCGTACGATGGCCTGAGCGAACACTGCTGGGATCGAGCTGGTATCAAAGCCAATGGCAACATCACACGAAGATGTGATTTGCGTCACAGCCACCTTTTGAGCGGAGGGATAGTTTGCAGCGTGGCTCGTTACAGCAATGAGGAAGACTACGTGCCATTTCCGGCGGACGATCGTGGATATTACAGATGCCGGATGAGACGAAGACCAAGCGGAAGGAGATCAATGAGTTATGGCTGAGACCAACACGGGAGAACTCCGCGACCAGACTGTATTGTGGAAACCTATGTCAGCAGTCCTACTGTGCTTGCGCATAGTTATAGGATGGCAACTCCTTTACGAAGGACTTGCCAAGCTGCTCACGCCGAACTGGACAGCGGCCCCTTACCTGCTGTTGTCGCGCGGATTCTTCCCGAGCTTTTTTCACTTGCTGGGATCGAATCCAGGCTTGCTCGGCGCGGTCGACTTTTTGAATACCTGGGGGTTAATTCTCATTGGCACGGCAATTATTCTTGGCGTCTTGACCCGCGTTGCCAGCGCCTTCGGCATCCTGCTCCTTTCGCTTTACTACCTGGCGCAGCCACCCCTGATCCGGACGGATTACCGTATCCCTGTAGAAGGGCATTACCTGCTGGTCAACAAGAACTTGGTGGAGTTGCTGGTCCTGGTCATATTCCTGGTTCTACCCGCCGAAAGATTGTGGGGGCTCGACCGGCTGTGGCGCGGCTGGCGATCACGGAAGAAGGCAGTTACAGAGGATGTGAGCCTGGCGCCTGCAGGTGCTTCGTGGACCCGGCGTGAAACGCTGGAGAATCTGATTGGCGCTCCGATCCTTGGCGTGCTTGGATATGCGGCGGACAAGAAATACGATTGGCAGAAGGTTCATGCCATAACGGGCGCAACCATCAAGCTGCAGGATTTAAGCCTGAACGACCTGAAAGGCGAGCTGCCCAAGGGAACACTGAAAAAGGTGAAGGTCAGCCGGCTGATTCTGGGCGGGAATCTGATCGGGGGATATGCGCATTCCCGGGATCTGGTTTACTGCTCTCAGCTTTTCAAGGCTTATAACACGGACCGTAAAGTTTTCGACACCCTCGAATTGGCCGAGCGCGCTGGCATCAACACATTTTGTGTCGATCCCGGTGAACTGCCTCTCTTCAGCAAGTATCGCGAGCTGAATTCTTCCAAAATGCAGACGCTCGTCCAGATCTGGGGACATCCCAAACCGACAGACTTGAAGGAGACCGTCGATAAAGCCATCGATTACGGAGGGACCATGCTCTATATTCGGGGAGTTGAGGGGGACAGCTTCGTGAAGAACGGGCACATTGATCTGTTGGGTGAAGCTCTTGAATACATCAAGCGCCACGGTGTTCCGGCAGGGATTGGCGCGCACTCCATTGAGGTGCCTATCCAATGTGAGAAGGCCGGATTGGATCCGGACTATTATGTAAAGACTTTCCACAGTGACCAGTACTGGTCTGCCACTCCACGAGCGGATCGCGTTGAGTTCTCGGTGATCGGCCCACCCCAGCCTGACCACGACCAATGGCACAACAACATGTTCGATCTCTTCCCGGATAAAACCATCGCGTTCATGGGAACGGTCAAGAAACCGTGGATTGCTTTTAAAATACTGGCAGCGGGCGCTTTCCATCCGAAGGACGGCTTTCGCTTTGCCTTTGAAAACGGCGCCGACTTCATTAACGTAGGGATGTTTGATTTCCAGGTGGTAGAGAACGTGAACGTCGCCATAGACGTGCTTTCCAGCCTCAATGGCCGGCTGCGTCCTTGGTACGCGTGAACGCCGGACGGGTGCTCGTGGCCAGGCGGCCACGCTATTGGAACCATGGGAACCAGGCAAGCGGGAATTATACGGGGGGACGTCGTGAGTTCGAAGCAATCGATTCGAAATGTGCTTGGTCTGGCGCATGCCCTACGGGGCACACGCGCTCCTGCCGGTTTCTTTGGCACCCCCGAACTTCCCAGCCGATCTTTTCGTTCGATGGGAACGGTGGCTACGGTCACCTTTGGGGCTGCCTATGCTGACCGCATCGAACCGGTCGCGAGTCATATCCGCAAGGTCTTCGATCGGTTGGAGCGCGAGATGAGCGCGTACCGGCCCGACAGCGCGATCAGCCAGCTTTCCCAAAAGGCCGGTGTGGCTCCGGTTGCGGTTACAAAAGACACTTATCGCGTGCTCAATCTCGCCCAGCATTTTGGAAGATTGAGCAACGGTACGTTTGACAACACTGCCTCCCCTCTGGTGAGTCTCTGGGGATTCAATGGGGCACCCATTCCCGCGGTTCTCCCCTCAGACCAAGCCATCCAGGAGGCATTGAAGCTGGTCGATTACCGCCGGGTGGTTCTCCGGGACGGGACAGCCATCCTTCCTGTTAAGGGCATGGCGGTAGATGTGGGGGGAATCGCCAAAGGCTACGCGGTCGATCTGGCCTATGAATATTGCTTGAGCTCCGGGATTCGAGACTTTCTCGTCGACTTCAGCGGCAACGTCCGCGCTGCTGGACGACCATCGTGGAGCGAGGGCTGGCAGATCGGGGTACGGGACCCTTTTGACCGTTCGCGCGTCATCGGCAAAATTACCTTGCCCAGTGGGCTGGCGGTTGCCACCTCCGGAAGCTACGAGCGCTTTGTCGACATTGCCGGCGAGCACTTCTCCCACATCATTGACCCGCGCACGGGGTATCCGGTCAGCGGCACGGCCAGCGTGACCGTTCTGTGCGCCGACGCCACCATGGCCGATGCCCTGTCCACCTCATTTTTTGTCGCGGGCCTCAAGGGCGCAGCCGAGCTCCTTAAAAAAAATTCTTTAGTCGAGTTACTCCTCGTGCCGGACCGGTATCCGATGGACCTCTGGTTAACCCCTGGCCTCGACAAAGCTTTTACGACGCAGCGAACTGAGCGTCGTCACATGTTGACTTGTTTGTGAAAACACTACACCTGATGGAGCTTGACCGGGAAGGAAGAAGGTATGACTGATAGGACCATACCTGATATCGTTTCATCTTCGCTATCACTCCAAACGAAGCGAGGGGTCTGCTTTTCCTGGCTCAGGGTAAACTGCGCGAAGAATCTGCCCTACCTCCCTGAAGGCAAACAAGGCAGATGCTTCGCTCCGCTCAGGATGACATCGTTCCAACGATCTTTCAGCGGCTAATGGATATGCTTGATCTTCTTCTGCATGTAGTCCATTAGCAGGTACTGGCCAAGAGTGTAGGGTGTGGTGAAGTAAGCTTTGCCACGGCAGATTTCCGTGACGCGCTGGATGAAATTCACCAAGCCATAGTCGGAAGCGAGCATGAAGGTGTTGATGAGGATTCCGTTTCGCCGGCAACGGGCCACTTCATGGAGTGTTTCGGAGACCACCAAGGGATCGAGCCCGAAGGCGTTTTTGTAAATCCGGCCATCTTCAAGCGTCAGGGCCGAAGGTTTACCGTCGGTAATCATAACGATCTGACGCATGTCCTTCTTTTGGCGTGAAAGGATGCGCTGCGCCAGGCGCAACCCCTCGCGGGTGTTGGTATAGTAAGGCCCCACTCGGACGCGAGCGAGTTCCTGGAGGGGGATTTCCTCCGCTGAATCGTGAAACAGCACCATGTGCAGGCTGTCGCCGGGGAATTGCGTTCGGATCAAGTGGGTCAAGGCCAGCGCCACTTTTTTTGCCGGCGTAAAGCGGTCTTCGCCATAAAGGATCATGCTGTGGCTGCAATCCAGCATCAAGACCGTCGCGCAGGAGCTTTGGTATTCGCACTGGCGAACCTGCAGGTCCTGGTAATCCAGCTCAAGCGGCATTTTCAGGCCGTTTCGCTTGATCGCGGAGAGCAGGGTGGCATTTACATCAAGGTTGAGCGTGTCTCCGAACTCATATCGGCGGCTCGATCCGTCGGATTCGACGCCCGTGGCAAGTTCCCGCGTATCGTGGCGTCCAAAACTTGATTTGCCCAACGATCCAAGAAGGTCCTTCAAGGTCTTATAGCCCAGGAAATCTAGAGCTTTATCCGTAATTTCAAACTTAGCCGTGCCTTCGGCCTGTCCCGTCTGGCTCGGGCCTGGCTGGGTAACGGCGCCTTGCTGGGGCTGTTCAATTGAGACATATCCCTCGTTTGCCAGTTGTTGCAGCAGTTGATCAAGGGCTTGGGAAAGGTGGGAGTTCTCGGGATTCTGGAGCATCTCCTCCAGAAGCTCAGGAGGGATTTTGCCCTGCTGCTTTAAAGCCTCCAGGAGAGCCTTGCGCAGTTGCTCCATTGTCCGCTCGGAGTCCATCTCGTAGACGCCGTAATATTGGTTGAAGAACCCGCTATCGAGCAGGAAATCCTGCAAGAGTTGCATCAGGTCTTCTGCGCTCAGACCTTCGAATGGATCCGCAACGTATTTGCCGTACTTGATGAACTTCATCGGATGTTGCCGCTCCGGCTGTGAAAACCCGCTCCCAAGCTCTTAGTTCAGCGAGCGCCGCCGGGGCCCGAATTTTTCCGCTTCCTCGCTTACAGCCTCCGGACTCTGGCGCTTTACATAGTAGCCAAGTTCCTCGTTGCGGCTGATTTTCTTCAGCGCGTAAAGTCCTTCCAGAATGAACTCAGCGCCGGAAACCAGCAATGCGGGGTCGTCTTTGGTTTTCAAGCCAAGCTTATGAGTTGTCTCGAAAAGCCCCTGGATTTTCTTGAATTGCGAGTAAAGTTCGGATGTGGAGATGTCGTCCGGATATTTCAGAGTTCCGCCGAGCTCAAACCATTGGACCAGGGGGTGCATCGGCACGTTGTCGAAATGCTTCCTGAAGACGCGCGCGGTCGCCTGACGGATGACATCGCGCGCCACGTTTTCCGCGCCCCGCAACTCGCCCTCATACTCGAGCTCAAACTTCCCCGTCAGTGAGGTCAGACCGGCGTAGATATCGGAGGGACGCGGGACGGCCACTTTTTCGCCCTTAACGAGGGCGCGGCGTTCGGCATTTGAAATCACATTTTCCAGGCAGGTGATGGGCATGCGCTGGCTGACGCCGCTTCGCTTGTCGATTTTTTTCTCCTCCCGCGCTTCAAAGGCGACGGTCTCGATCATTTCCCGGATGAAGTCCGGAACCACCAGATGAACCGCGTCGCCACGCTCGCTCCAGGCTTCCTGCGCGGTGATGGCGATGCCGTGTTCGAGCGTTGTGGGATAGTGGGTGCGGATTTCCGATCCGACTCTGTCTTTGAGCGGAGTGATGATTTTGCCGCGGGCGGTGTAGTCTTCCGGGTTGGCTGTGAACACCAGCTCCACGTCAAGGGGCAGGCGCACCGGATAGCCCTTAATCTGGACGTCGCCCTCCTGCATGATGTTGAAGAGCCCGACTTGAATTTTGCCGGCCAGGTCCGGCAGTTCATTAATGGCAAAGATGCCGCGATTGGCCCGGGGCAGCAAGCCGAAGTGAATGGTCAGCTCGCTCGAAAGAGCGTGCCCGCCGCGGGCAGCCTTGATCGGATCAAGGTCGCCGATGATATCCGCAATGGTCACATCAGGAGTAGCCAGCTTTTCCACATAACGCTGTTCGCGGGGCAGATAGTCGATAGGAGTCGCGTCTCCGGACTCCGCGATCAGTTCGTGGCACGTGCGACAGATCGGACTCAAAGGATCGTCGTTGATTTCACACCCCGCCACATAGGGGACTTCTTCGTCCAGCAGTGAAACCAGTGAGCGGAGAATGCGGCTCTTGGCCTGCCCGCGCAGCCCCAGCAGAATGAAATTGTGGCGCGAGAGAATGGCGTTCGAGATCTGCGGGATGACGGTATCGTCAAATCCCACAATGCCGGGAAAGATAGATTCCCCGTAACGAAGCTTTCGGATGAGGTTGGCCCGCATCTCATCCTTGACACTTCGACTATGGTAATTGGATTTCTTAAGTTCACCCAAGGTTTTTGCTTTGCCCATCGCCCCTCTTTTCCCAATTATACGCGCCTCACTCGAACGAACTCAACGGAGGATTCGTGGAACCATAGCGCCGCTTGATGAGCCGCGAAAGGCACGCATCAATGTGCCAAAGGTTTCGCCTTGTCGGGGCTTATGGTTTCCGGATCAGATAAAAGTCGATAGGCATAAGAGTACGCTTTGTCCATCGTGCCGGAGCGGTGTCAGAAGTTGATGCCAAGGCCTGTGCTGACCGTCGCATTGTTTTTGCGGCTACCGGGCAAGGGGTTGCTGAGATAGAAATCCACGAAGCTTATGGAAAAGGAAAGTCTTTTGGTCAGAGGCACAGCGAGCGCCGTGCTGGTGTCAAACCGATACTCGCCGGCCTCAGTAAGGTTGGGATAGAAGTTAATGTCATGTACAAGGTTCAGCCACTTTGTCAGTGTCGCGGAGAGTTTTTCGCCTGCCAGCGCTTCAGCGTTGTTCTGGAGCAGGCTGGTGCCTGCTGGAAGCGCGGCTGCGGTGGCGCTCTCCATGTTCGTTCGAACGTAGGTCACACCTCCAAGCACGCTGAAAGCGAGCTTTGGACGCTGAATAAGGTCCCGACCGAAGCCGCCGCCATAAGTCTGGCGGAGCTTGATTCCTTGCGGTTGGATGTAATCGTATTGCGCCATGGCGAAGACGAAATTGTTGCGCCCGAACAAACGGTCCTGGCGAAGACCGCTGCTGAAGGTGTTGGAAGTGATTTCGGTGGTTGAATTCGTTGCCCTTGCGTGCGAATAGAGTGCGGTCAGGAAAAAGTTGGTGCGCCACCTCACGGGCAGGCCGGGAACATTCGGCTGGACGCGCGTCGCGTTTGCATTTGCGGTAAAGCTGCGCGACTGGGTATCTCCATTGATCAGACTGTAACCCAGGTTGGTTGTTCCCTTCCATTCCTGCCAGGGCTTGGCGTGCATCGTCCTTTTAAGCCTGGAGAAATTTCTTTCGGGGTATGCCGCGATGAAATGTTCCACGGGCCGGGTTGTCGCGGGCGGAATGGGGACCATCTGCCAGTTTCCTTGCGGAGTGACTCCAAGCGTTCCGAGCGCCGTCGAGCCATTCGGAAGTAGTGCGACGGCCGTCTCTGTTGTTTCTAACGATTTGATTTCGGCAATATTAACCGTCAATATCCCCACGACCTTACCCTTGAATACGAGACTGTTGCCGACAACGCGCTCCCAGGTTCCGTTGATGACGTCGCCATTCTTCAGCCGAAGGACGTCGGCCTGAAGGGAAGCGGCCCACCCCACAAACAGCACGATGAGAAGGATGATGTACTTACACTTGAGCATGTTCACTCCTGGGAAAATAATTTCCGCCGTTGCCTCCCGGAAGAGGCGGGCACGCGCGTATTCAGCTTTGAGGGGGTTCGGCGAAGTCCGCGCCTTAAGCGGCAACCCCGTTACTCAATGGCGTGGCCTGGACTTCGGCTGCCGGACTTGAACCACCAGCTTGTCCCCGGTCAATTGACGCGATGCCGGAGGTCCCCGTTGCCTCGCGTTTTTCCCTGAGCTCTTTGAGATAACTGAAGCTGCTCAATCAGGGCGATCATGGCGCCGTTTATCCTTTCCAGACGCTCGGCTTCGCTCCGCAGGGAAAGAAGCTCCTGCTTAAACTCAATCTCCAGCGGAAGCGAACCCGCTATGTGAAATGAGAGGTAACGATATGGCGGCGGGAACTGGCGAGGCTCGGCTGAAGGCTCATGCATCTGAGCAACGACTTGGCGGAACAGATCGATGGTGCGCGCCGCGTCCGCATCGGCGGGCGCGTCCCGGCCTTCGTCATCAAAAACATTAACGCCGCAACGCAGGTAGGCTTCTTGCGCGTCGGTATAGAGGACTTCAAACCGGCGTCTGCCGATTGTCAGAATGTCCATGCGCCCGTCCGGATACTTGCGAAGAACGCGCGGGATGCGCGCCGTGCATCCTACCGATTGTGTCTCTTCGCCTCGGGCCAGAACGATCCCAAATTCCTGGCGATCAGAGTGGTGCGCCTTGGCCTCCAGGCACTGGCCGATCATCTGCTTGAAACGTTCTTCAAAGATATGCAGGGGCCGAACTTCTTCCGGCAAAAGCACGATGTTGAGCGGAAAGACAGGGAGCAGATATCTATCCATCGCGCAAGCTCCTTCGGCTCGCTTCGCCAGGCCTCGGAGCCTACGCTGCAGCCCTGGCGGCAACGCTTGATTGGGCTTTCAGCCAGCCTTGATTCTACCACGCCATCGGCCCCGTCTGTAGCGGCGAGCTGTGCCCGCCGCGCTGATAACTGCCGCGCCGAAGGGCTGTGGCCGGTCGGTCGCTTTCAATAGCTGCGCTATTATTGCCGGGGATAGCAAAGGCTGACGACTACGGACTCCGCCAGCGGCGCGCGCCCGCCGAAAAAAACGGGAAAAGTTCTTGACAATCATCGGCTATCGTGCTAGTCTGTTTTAGGGTTGTAGCGGCGGCGTCTCCACCGCCGCCCGTGTTGTCTCCGCAGAGACGTTCCGCTGGAACGTCTCAGACGCCTCGCTGGGGCGTCTCTTCAACCCCCTGGGACGCGAGGAAGCGGCTCCTGTAGCGCCAAAATAGTTGGCCTGCGGCGGTTTACTGGAGTATACAAAAGCTACTGGCCGCAATTGATTGATATTAAAGCGCTTACACGATAGCACGAACGTGGGAAGGGAAAATACGAGAGCTTTGGCAAATTTCAAGATCACGATAACTCGCTTTAGAATGAATGAGATATCCTGAGACTTGCGCGAAAAACGCGAAAAAAAAGAATTCTTTTTTTGCCCAAACGAAGCTAGGAAGTTATTGAAAACAAAGGATCGTGATCAAAAACGAAGCTAAAAATAGCCAAAAACGAACCTAAAACGAAGCTAGCCAACTTGTTGAAAATAAATGACGGGCTAAAAAACGAACCGAAAACGAAGCGGAAGTTCTTTTTGACTCCTAAGCCTTCCGCCGGGGCTCAATGAACCGCGTCGCGCTGAGGCCAAGCTCTGCCGAAACGGCTTATTGGAGCGGCGTCAATTAGCATGGGCTGTAATGTATAATAGTGGCCTGCAACGGGATTGATGAATCGGCCCCGCGAACGGATCAGGATCCGGCCAACCAAGAGAGAAGGGAACAGCGATGTCTACTTTAATAACGGTATCTCCAGAAGTTTTGTCCAGGTATGAGCCGGTGATCGGACTGGAGGTCCACGTCCAGCTTTTGACCCAGTCGAAGATCTTCTGCTCTTGCTCGACGCACTTTGGGGATCCGCCCAATCAAAATGTATGCCCGGTTTGCCTGGGCCTTCCGGGCGCGCTGCCGGTCCTGAACCGTGACGCCGTGACGATGGCCATGAAGGCCGCTCTGGCGCTCAATTGCAGCATCAACTCGCGCTCCCGCTTTGCGCGCAAGAACTATTTTTATCCCGACCTGCCCAAGGGATACCAAATCTCTCAGTATGATGAACCTCTTGCCGAACATGGATGCGTTGACATTGTTGCGGAAGGCGTTTGGAAACGCGTGGCAATCACGCGCGTGCATCTGGAGGAAGACGCCGGCAAGTCCCTGCACGAGGGGTTTCCGGATTCGGATGAAAAAACCTACATTGACCTCAACCGCTCCGGCGTTCCCCTGATCGAAATCGTCAGCGAGCCGGACTTACGCTCCCCGGAAGAAGCCTATGAATATCTGACTCGTCTCAAAACGCTGATGCTTTACCTCGAGGTTTCTGACTGTAACATGGAAGAAGGCAGCTTGAGGGTCGACGCCAACGTCAGCGTCCGCAAAAAAGGAGCAACTGGATTCGGCACCAAGACGGAGGTGAAAAACCTCAACTCCTTCCGGTATCTCCAAAAGGCGCTGGCCTACGAGGTGGGAAGGCAAATCGAAGTGCTGGAAAGCGGCGGCGAGATCCAGCAGGAGACGCGCTTGTTCGACAGCCGGGAGCAAAGGACCTTCGGCATGCGGTCCAAAGAATTTGCGCACGATTATCGCTATTTCCCTGAGCCGGATCTGCTGCCTCTGGTCATCACCGACGAATGGAAGGAAGAAGTCCGGCAGTCATTGCCGGAACTCCCCGTCGCGCGGGAGAGCCGTTTTCTCCGTGACTACGATTTGCCCGCGCAGGATGCGGCGCTGCTTGCGCAGTCACGAAGCATGGCGGATTATTTCGAGCAAACCGTCAAAGAATGCAGGGAGCCGAAGCTGGCGGCCAACTGGATTTTGAACGACCTGACCTACTTGCTTCAGGAGAATGGTAAGGAATTCCTCGACTGCCCGGTGACTCCGGAAAATCTGGCGGGCCTTATCAAGCTCCTCGCCAAGGGGACGATCTCGGGAAAAATGGCCAAGGACGTCTTGGCTGATATGTTCCGGACAGGCAGGACTGCAAGCCAGATTGTCAGCGAGAAAGGGCTGGAGCAGATTACGGACCCTGAAAAGATCGCGGCGATTGCCCGGGAGATCATCGCCGCAAACGCCAAGCAGACCGAACAATACCGGAAGGGCAAGACGGCGACGCTTGGCTGGTTCGTGGGGCAGGTGATGAAGGCGACGCGCGGACAAGCTAATCCGCAACTGGTCCAGGAAGTTTTAAAGAAAGAGTTATCCTGACTCCGTGAGATGACTCGCGTCAGTAAGATGGGTTGGCGCGGGACTGAATTGGTATGAGCTTGAAGCCGCTTCCAATTCTATTGCTCGCCGCTGCGCTGGGGGCGCTTGGTGGCCCTAGCCCGGCCGAGGCCGCGGCTCCGGTTGTCGCAGCGCAAGAATCAGCCCACCAGAGAACCCTCCACAAACGGCATGTCTATCGCAAGTCCCGAGTTGAGGCCCAGAGATCTGCACAGCGCTCTGCTGGCGCCGGATGGAAGGCGGAGGCCCAGGAGCATCTTGCCCAAGGCAAAAAGCTCCAGGCCCAGGGATTGCTCAATAGCGCGATCTACCATTTCCAGCAGGCGGTTAGAGTAGAGCCCAATTGGGCTGAGGCCCACGACGCACTGGGCACGGCGCTCGATCAGAATCACGATTTGAGCGGTGCGATGCGGGAATATCTCCAGGCCATTCGGCTTGATCCTGATTACGCCAAGGCCTATTACGACCTGGCCAGCCTGCTGCGCCAGGAAGGCAACTTGCAAGGAGCCGCGGTCGAGTTCCGGAAGTGCCTGGCCTTGGATCCGAACAACGCTGAGGCGCATAACAATCTGGGACTGACCTATGCTCTCGGGGGCGACCTGAACCGTGCGATTACTGAATTCCAGGAAACCGTCAAGTTGAAACCGGGCTGGGCGCTGGCACACGACAATCTTGGAAACGCGCTGGCGCTTCAGGGCGACCTTAAGGGAGCGATTGAAGAGCACCGCATTGCGATTGCTTTGCAGCCGGACTGGGCCGAACCGCACAACAATCTGGGCAATACCTTGCAGCGGGAAGGTGACATAGCCGGCGCGATTGCCGAATTTCGCAAGGCGATAGAGCTGAATCCGAAATACGCGGCCGCCCATAACAATCTGGGCCTTGCGCTACGTCTTCAAGGGCACCTGAAATCTGCCATCGCGGAGTACCGTGAGGCGCTGCGTTTGAGGCCGAATTACGCGGGTGCGCATAGTAATCTGGCGGCTGCCCTCTATCAGGAACACGATTGGAAAGGCGCCATCGCGGAATATGGCGAAGTGCTGAGCCTTCTGCCGAACAACGCCACGGCTCACTTTAACCTGGGTTTGGCTATGGAAGCCGCGGGAAATCGCCAGGGGGCGCGCGAGCAGTTCCAGAAGGCTCACCAACTGGATCCTGGCAATGCGCAGTACGCCCAGGCATACGAGAGAACCCTGAAAGAGACGAACGCCTCCGCCCCATCGGCCGCGACGTCGCCATAAAGTACATCCGGGGCGCGCGAACAAATCGAACTGGCACTGGAGTTCGGATCAGAGAAAGGAATGCACGATGCTCAAGATTGGAGATGAAGCACCCGATTTTACGCTGCCTTCCGATTCCGGAACAACCGTGAGTTTGGGTGACTTCAAGGGCAGCACTTTAGTGCTCTACTTTTTCCCGAAAGCGGACACACCCGGTTGAACGCGTGAGGCGCGCGAGTTTCGTGACGCGAAGAAGCAACTGGAGAAGCTTGGGGCCAAGGTGGCAGGCATGAGCGCCGATACCCCCGAGAAGCTTGCGAGATTCCGTGATAAATATCAACTGAATTTCACCCTCCTGAGCGACACGGCGCGCAAGACGCTGGACGCCTACGGAGTTTGGCAGGAAAAGAGCATGTACGGCAAAAAGAGCATGGGGATTGTGCGAACCACCTACCTGATCAATGCTCAAGGCAAAGTGAAAGCTGTCTTTCCGCGCGTCAAGCTTGACGGGCATATCCAGCAGGTGCTGGCCGCGCTGAAAGCGTAGCGAATAACTTATTGCAGCATCGAGGCGATGGAAGGGCTTCGCTGGTAGCCTAGTGATGGGTGATAGCAGTAGAAGATCCGGATTTGTCGGTTATCGAGCGAGGGAATCTGCACTGAGTCCTCCGCCCAGCCTTGAGATTCGAGCAGAGCGCGAAACGGCTGAACCTCCGCCGGGTTGCGCCCCAAAAGAAACCTCTGCACTCCCTCGTAGGCGTCCTCTCCAAGAACGACGAGAGTATCGAGGTTTGGAAACAGGCTGAGTTCGTTCCGTAAGTGCCGGGTGCAGTTTCGCATGGCCTTTTCAGGAGTGCGCGGGGCCGTAGCGTGACAGCGAATAACGTCCGTCAGGATGAATCGTTGCTTGAACGAAGCAAAATCGTTTATGCCCAGCAATTCATACATGGCGGTGACAAACCGGTTTGGCCTCCCGCTGTTGCGATAGTAAGAATTGTCGGGCTGGCTGGAGGCATGGCGGCCGATCACCGCAACGCGCACTTCATTTAAATCAGGATAGTCACGCTTGAGATACTTGGCCATAAACTCACGCGGCGGAAGCAAGATGGTAGAGATCGCAGCACAATCCCGGCACCCCTCGATCTTGCGCATGACCGCTTCCGCATCGAGTCCCGGAATCCGGGCGATTGAGGCCGTAACGGCAGGCGCTGAGAAAGCCATGTGCAGGCGGTCCTCAGGACTTGAGCCTGCTGGCCCGAAAATGGTGTTGTCAATCAACCTGACGGCACCCACGCGGGCGGCCACCAAGGCCACAGTGCCGGCGGTCACACGATCAACAGGCTCAAACCGGGCGGGGTTGACAATGGCGACGTAATCAAGTCTCAATTTTGGATCAGCATTCAGGATGCGCCGCATTTCTTTCAGGATTTGCCGGGTGTCGCACTGTCCGGCCTGCACCAGTTCTTCGGCTTTCGACAGAGAGCGGCTGAGGGCAAGCGCGGACTTCCGTTCGGTGCTGGTGAGGAATGCATTCCGCGAGCTGATGGCCAATCCATCCTTGTCGCGGACAATCGGGCAGAAGACCAGCCGGACATTCAGGTTTAGATCCTCGACCGACTGGCGGATGACGACGGCCTGCTGGAAATCTTTCTGCCCGAAATAGGCCATGTCGGGAGAGAAGATATTGAAAAGCTTTACGACGACTGTCGCGACTCCCCGAAAATGGCCGGGCCGTGATGCTGCTTCGTAGAGCCGGGCCAGCGGGCCAGGTTCGACGAAGGTCTGGAATCCCTCGGAGTACATCTCGTCGGGGGCGGGAGCAAACACGAAGTCGATGTTGTGTGCGCTGAGCAGATCGAGATCTTGATCAAGTTTGCGCGGGTAGCGGTCGAAGTCTTCGTGGGGACCGAATTGCGTGGGATTCACAAAAATCGAGACTGCGACCACATCGCACTGGCGTTTGGCTTGGAGCACCAGACTCCGGTGGCCATTGTGGAGGGCCCCCATGGTAGGAACCAGACCCAGCGACTTACCTCGCGCGTGGACCTCGCGTGCCAGAGACTTCATTTCATTGATGGAGGTGATCAGGCGCATGGATCTTCCCGCTACATTAAGCCACGGCGGCCAGACGATTCCTCTCTTGTGGTTGTCTCAATCCTGAACTCTGCAAAAAAGGTTGTGGTTATTACCGCCAGCGGCACAACTATTATATTCAAGAGCGTGTCTTGGATGAAACCTCCTTTTCAAACTGATCGAGCAGGGCTGAAGACCAATGGTAGGACTCGGAGTCGCTGGGGTAGCGGCTCCCGAGAACATCACCTTTGAAGCGCGTTAAAGCGTCGTGCAGAGCTTGCCCGAGGTTTGCATAAGGCCGCACAAACTTGGCCGACCGCCCGAAAGTGAGTCCGACAACGTCGTGGAAAACCAATATTTGGCCGTCACACTCGGGACCGGCGCCAATGCCGATTGTCGGGATGCGCAACCGGCGGGTCACAATAGCCGCCAGTTCACGCGGAATGGCTTCGAGCACAACCGCGAATGCGCCGGAGTCCTCCAGGGCCTGGGCATCAGCCAGCAGTGTATTCGCCGATTCCAGGCTCCGGCCTTGGACCGAATATCCGCCCATGCGGTGGATTGATTGGGGCGTAAGTCCGATATGGCCCATGACAGGAATTTCCGCGCCGACCAAGCGGCGAATGAGGCGTGCACGGTTTTTGCCGCCCTCGATCTTGACGGCTTCAGCGCCACCCTGTTTCACAAAGCGCAAGCTAGTTTCAAGCGCTTCCTTCTCACCCAGATGATAGGAACCGTAGGGAAGGTCGGCAACGACCAGCGCTCGCTGCACTCCGCGCCGAACGGCACGTAGATGATGAAGCATTTCTTCGGCGGTGAGGGGAAGGGTGGAATCATAACCCAGCATCACCTGGGCCAGAGAATCCCCTACCAGAACAATGTCGATTCCTGCTTCATCGATCAGCCGCGCCGTCGGGTAATCGTAGGCTGTGAGCGATGTAATCTTTTCCCCATGGAGCTTGCGCTCAAGGATTGCGGGAACGGTAATTTTGCTCACGGCCGGTGACTTTGAGTCCATGACGATACCTCCTCCTGATGCCTTCAGGACAAGAAGCTCACTTTGCCCTCGGTTTTCTTGCTCATAATGAAAACCCTTCACGCCGCCGTTCGAATCGCCGAAGCGCCTGGCAGTCGCTGAAAAACTCTTGGGACGGCGTTATCTTGAGCGCAACGAAGGATCTGCTTCGCTTGCTTTCAGCAGGGAACCGCAGATGCTTCGCGGAGTTTGTCCCAGTATCGCAAACGGGCTCAGCATAACCGGCGTCCTTTTCAGCAACGTGTCGCAAAGCTCGTGTCGACAGCCCCTGAAGGGTGCTCGCTTGTCTGGATGGAGAAGGTCGAAACGGTTGAATTCCTGAGGGCGGCGTACTTCGCAAGCCAAAACCTTAACTTCGCGCCGCTGTTTGTGACCGTCTCAGTCCGCATTAGCAGATCCAAGCGGCAAAAAGTACTGAGTCCCCTGAACGGGCTGACTCAAGCGCTTCAGCAGTTGCTTCAAATCCTCGTTCCGGTCGACAAAGTCGATCTCGGACGTTTCAATCACCAGAAGATTACTCGAGTGATAATGAAAGAAGAAGTGCTCGTAAGCGTTGACGACCGCGTTGAGATATTCCTCGGAAATGCGGTTTTCGAAGGGCACATTCTTTTTCTCAATCCGCTTCTTGAGCATCTCTGGCTTCGCCTGTAAGTATATCACCAAATCGGGTATGGGGACCTGTTCGGCAAATAGTTCATAGTACTGTTCGTAAAGCCGCAATTCGGCGTCATTCAAATTTAGATAGGCGAAAAGCTTGTCTTTCTCAAAGATGTAATCGCTTACCACAACTCGACTTGCCGAAGCGGAAAGGTCGAGTGCGCGAAGCTGCTTGAAGCGCTCTAACAAGAAGTGCATCTGGCTTGTGAAGGCGGCTCCGGGCTTTTCGTTGTAAAAGCTTCGCAGAAACGGATTGTCGTCTATATCGCGCAAGCGCTCGGCGCCCAGGCGCTCGGCGAGGATGTCGGCGAGAGACGTCTTGCCGACTCGAATCGGCCCTTCAATCGCTATGAAGCGAGGTGTTTCGTAAAGTGGAGGGTTCGGCACGGAAAATCCCTTGCGTGATCTCAGTCCTTGGAAACTATGGCTACCTTTTCAGGAGCTTGCCTCGGACCCCGAGTATCCTGTGTCGCCTGCCAGGCTTTCCGCGCCGAGGCGAATAACCTGGCTGCGGTCGGGTGTCTCATTGAGCATATCCAAAACCGTGCGCTGCGTTACGGGATGTCGCAGGCTAGCGGCGAGTTCGTGCAGCGGCACCAGAACGAACCTCCGATGACTTAAACCCTCATGGGGAATGCTCAAGGTTCGCGACTGAACCACCACATTTTCATAGAGCAGGATGTCAATGTCAATCGTTCGCGGACCCTTGTCAATCGCCCTGCGCCGGCCGAGCGCCCGTTCGATCCTTTGCAAGGTCTTCATAAGCTGCAACGGCATCAGGTCAGTTCCAACTTCCGCCACGCAGTTCACAAACCAGGGTTGCTGGCGGAACTCCACCGGTTCAGTGCGATAAAAAGAGGAAACACGACGAACTTTAATCCCCACGCCAAGAAGCGCCCCGATAGCTTTCTTGATGTTTTCAACCGGGGAGCCGAGGTTCGAGCCAAAAGAAAGAAAAACTTGCTTCATGTTCCCCTATCCGGCCGGAGGGCGCGCCATTACTGGAACAGCGTTTGCGGGCTGCCTCCGGGCATGGATATTCCCAGATGTTTATAGGCCGGCTCGTTGGCGGTGCGTCCGCTCTTGGTCCGGCTAATAAACCCTTGCTGGAGCAAATAGGGCTCGACCATATCGACCAGAGTGTCTACCTCTTCATTGAGGGTCGCGGAGATGGCTTCGACTCCTACGGGGCCGCCTTTGTAAAGACGAATGATCGTCGAAAGGAAATTCCGGTCAAGCTCGTCCAGCCCCAATTCGTCCACGCCTTCGAGCTTCAAGGCTTGGCGCGCAATCTCATCGCTGATTTTCCCATCTCCTTTGACGTCGGCATAGTCACGCACGCGTCGCAGCAAACGGTTGGCGATGCGAGGAGTGCCACGGGCGCGCCGAGCGATCTCGGAAGCTCCGCTGTCGTTGATCGGCACACCCAATATTCCGGCCGAGCGCGAAATAATCTGCTTCAGGTCGTCAACGGAATAAAACTCCAGATGGAAGAACAGACCGAAACGGTTTCGCAAAGGTGCCGAAAGACTGCCGGCGCGGGTGGTTGCTCCTACCAGCGTGAATTTCTTCAGGGGCACATTGATGGTTTTGGCGAACATCCCCTTGTCCACGACGAAGTCGACTTTGAAGTCTTCCATCGCCGGATAAAGAAACTCCTCGATATTGGCCGGCAGACGGTGGATTTCATCGACAAACAAAATATCGCCCTCACCGAGGTTGGTGAGAATTCCCATCAGGTCGCCTGTACGTTCGAGCGCCGGGCCGGAGGTGGTTGTAATTTTGGCTCCCATCGCATTCGCGATAATGTAAGCGAGCGTGGTTTTCCCGAGCCCCGGAGGCCCGAACAGAAGAGTGTGCTCGGCAGGCTCGATGCGTTGCCGTGCCGCCTGTAAGGCGATAGCGAGCTTCTCAACAGTTTTGCGCTGTCCTACGTATTGGTCGAGCGACGGCGGGCGCAGGGTCTGGTTAAAACTCTCTTCTTCCTGCGAAAGTAAGTCAGGTGATACTAATCGCTCTCTGGACATAACTTACGAGTCTTACCGATCTCGGCGTTGCTTTCAACTTTTTGGTGTTTCCTGCCGCTGCTCAAAGACTTTGCGCAGGAATTCTTCCACGGACTTCAGGTTCTTATTATTGGCAAAAATCTCCGCCGCCATCCGTACGGCTTCTTGGCGAGAGTACTCGAGTTGTTCAAGGACCTGAATTGCCTCCGCCTTCAGCTCTGAAATCGATTCGTGTTCGACGGCCAGCGGCTGTTCGCTGCGGGCCAGCGCGAACTTGGCCATCTTCCCGCGCAAGTCGGTGACGATGCGTTCGGCGGTCTTCGCGCCGATATATGGCAGTTCCTTCAGGAACCGCGTATCGCCGCGCTCGATCGCCAGGGCGATTTCGTTGAGCGGCCGCACCAGGCACTTCAATGCCCGCATGAATCCCACGCCCGGAACCTTGGTGAAGGCTTCGAAAAACTCGCGGTCCAAGGGGTCAAGAAAACCGATGAGCTTGGGCGTAAGGTGGCCGCCGGCGAGCCCTCCGTCAATGTAGTAAATCGTGTAAAGGGTGAGAGGGTTCTGTCGCTGGCTTTCAGGCGACTGCCTTAGCCGGGAGATAATTCCCGACGGGACATAGACTTCATAACAGAGCGAATTGATGCGCACCAGTAGCGAATTGTGAGTGATGCGATCGTAAAGAACTTCGCCGGTAATTTCTGAGATCAGAGATTTGCTCCTGAACCGAATTTTACAAGTTTCGACCGTGCCTTTGCATTCTTAAAATTACTCTTTACAGCGCCTTGCCTTTTGCGTGCGAACCGTTCACCGGAGTTCGAAGCGTGTTGATGTAGCACAGAGCCACAGCGAGCGCGTCGGCCACGTCCGGAGGCTTGGGCGTTGCAGACAGTGAGAATCGCTGCTGTACGGCTCGTTGTACTTGCAGCTTTGAGGCATTGCCATTTCCGGTTACCGACTGCTTGATCCGCCGGGGTGAAAGGTGGAAGACTGGAATCCGCCCCAACCTCGCCGCCAGGCAAATCACGCCTCGCGCGTGCCCCATCAGAATTGCTGTTCGGGGATACTCAGCGTGGCTGTAAACATCCTCGAGACATAGTGCAGCCGGCTGAAATTCTTCAATGACCTCTTGAACACCCTTGAAAAGCGATTCCAGGCGCAACGGCAGGTTGTTCCCCCGGCTGGGGGGCAGACGAATGACTCCCGCCTCTACCAATACTGTTCCGACCCTTTGGCGCTCGATAATGCCGTAGCCGGTTACATTGAGACCCGGGTCGATACCAATCACTCGAATAGAACTTGCCACAGCTCCTGCCACGCTAAGGAATTGTAACACTCTGTATGCAAAAAACAGAGTCAAGAAGGTTGATTACACATCGCCTGGTGTTGCTCGTTAGGCGTGTGAGGCTGTCGGCGCCGTAGGGACCTAACCGACATTGCGGAACGGTGGATGTAATTTTTACTGAACATAGCTTTCCATCTCTTATGCTAATCGGCCTGCTATCAATTTGTTAGCGTTGCTCACATTGGAAGCTTATTTGCTGCTTGTCACGCGTAGCTCTATACAGGAGTGTGGCATGACGCCTCCAGGATTACGATCTATTGCCATAAGTATGCCGTTTGTAATTGCTGTTGGGTTGGCGGCCATCTGGGTGATGGACCAAGCCGCCACCGTAAGCGTGACCGTTCCGCCCGGAACGTCGGTGAAGGTCCGCTTGGACCAGGCGCTGGCCAGTGACCAGAGCAGGCCAGGCGATCAATTTAAAGCAACCTTGATCGATGCGGTTCGGGTTAATGGCAAAGTTGCGATTCCCGAAGGAGCACAGATCGAAGGCAAAGTCGTTGACGCCAATGCACCGGGCGGGTTGCAACGGACAGCGCAGCTTCGTCTGACGCTTGATTCTATCAAGGCAGACGGGATTACCTACGAACTCCACACGACGGATGTTACTCAGTATGGCAGCGGACACAACAGGCTGAACGCGGGGTTCGTTGTCGGGGCCGGTGGCGGAACCTTGGTGGATGCGGTGGCCGGCGGCGCCGAGGAAGCACGGATTCGAGCCGCGGCGGGGGATGGTATAGGATCGGTAGCGATCACCGGGAGAAAGAACGTGCGGATGCCTGCCGAAACTCCATTGGAATTCCGGCTTATTGAGCCGCTGGTTGTTCAGTCCAAAAGCTAATTGCGGAATCACATTTGAGCGCGCATTCGGCGTTGATGTTGATAATAAGAGGTCAAAGACGCATGCACGGGAAAACACGCAACAAGAAGTCATCTACAGGAGGCGAGAGGGCGGACAAGTGGCAAGGATTACCTGCGCATCCGCGGATAGCACCGGCGCGAGCCGTCTTCCATCGAGAGAAGAGGATGCCAAGAAAGCGGGCCGGGGGAATTCCTCAGATTCTTTACCCTTGTGAAGCTCAATCCAGTGTAATGTTGAGAAGATGCACGGTCTCTCTATAGCGCGGGACCGAGGGGCGATTTTGTCATCGAAAGAATAGATAGGAGAAGCAAGCTGATGCGACGAATGACTGCGATCTGTTTCGGAATTTTGTTCGTACTTACAAGCTCGACTGCATTTGCCGGCAGCGTGCGGGAACGGCTGGAGAATTCCGCCGAGGTGCTGCACGAAATTCTGAACGTGCCGGATGGTATTCCGCAGGACCTGTTGGACAGGGCCAAGTGTGTGGTGGTGATGCCCTCTGTGAAAAAGCTGGCCTTTGGCTTTGGCGGGAGTTATGGACGCGGTGCGATGGTGTGCCGCGGCGGAAAGAACTTTAACGGTCCTTGGGGCGCTCCGGTGATGTACGCCCTCGAAGGTGGAAGTTTTGGCTTTCAGCTTGGCGGCCAAGCCAGCGATTTCATCTTTCTGATCATGAACCAAGACGGCGTCGGGTCGCTGCTGCGAAGTAAAGTCAAGCTGGGTGCGGACGCCTCCGCAGCCGCTGGTCCCTTGGGACGAGCAATGACTGCTGATACCGACCTTTTGATGCATACTGAGATCCTCAGTTACGCCCGTTCGCGAGGACTCTTTGCAGGCGTCTCGTTGCAGGGCTCGACGCTCAGGCCGGATGGCGCGGCGAACGAAGATCTTTATAGGCGCAAGATCTCGCCACAAGAAATTGTGGACGGCCGGGTTGCGGTCCCGGATTCCGGCCGCCGACTGGTCAGTGAATTGGAGAAGGCTTCGCCTCATAACGTCTCAGGATAAGGGGTCACTAGATCCCTGGCTGTGGCTCAGGGTATGCTGAGCATCGGGCATTTCCTGAGCCACGGCGGAACGTTGTTTCCCCTTCAACAATCAGAACCCAACCAGAGTATTTAAAAGCGGGATTCAAACTCTTCGCAACCTCGGAACCCGCCGCGGATGAGTCTTCGGGAGGAGCCTCTGTCCGATTCACGGATTTGTGCTCATCCGTAATGTGACGGAAGGGCTGTTCCGGTGTCGTGATGTAATAGATTCCACCGCGGAGGATGGACCGATATGGCCCTGGTGTGAGCATCACGCCCCCTGGGCTTGCAAACTGTGTAAAGGGACTCCTGAAATCCTCCCTGATTTTGATATTATGGTTAGTCCTCGTTACGTCAAGCTGAGAGGTAGCCCTGCCACCCGATGGAAAAAGGAGAAGATGACGATGCCCGATACTGAAGGAAAGCTGGAAGCAAAAAACTTTTATCCGGAAATTTCTCCCAAGCGGGAGGCATTCTTTTTGAAGGGTTCCGCCGCTCTCGACTGGGGAATGCAAAACCGCCTGGCCCGGATATTCAATCCCGCGTCGGGTCGCACGGTCATGCTGGCCCTCGATCACGGATATTTTCAGGGACCGACCACGGGCCTGGAGCGGATAGACCTTACCATCGTGCCCCTGCTGCCGTACGCCAACGCCCTGATGCTGACGCGTGGCATTTTGCGCTCGACGATTCCGCCGGCGTTCACCGGTGGCGTGGTGCTGCGCGCGAGCGGCGGACCGAGCATCCTGAAGGAGCTTTCCAATGAGCAGATTGCGGTGGACATCGAGGACTGCGTGCGCCTGAACGTCAACGCGATGGCCGTTCAAGTGTTCGTGGGCGGCGAATTCGAAACGCAGTCCATCCACAACCTGACGCGGCTGGTCGATGCCGGCAATCGCTATGGAATTCCCACGCTGGGCGTCACGGCGGTGGGCAAGACGCTGACCCGGGACGCGCGCTACCTGCGCCTGGCCTGCCGCATCTGTGCTGAGTTGGGCGCTCAAGTCGTCAAGACTTACTATGTTTCCGAAGGTTTTGAGACGGTTACAGCGTCTTGTCCCGTACCGGTAGTGATGGCGGGAGGGAAGAAGATGCCGGAACTCGATGCGCTGCAAATGGCTTACAACGCCGTCTCGCAGGGCGCGGCGGGCGTGGATATGGGCAGGAACGTTTTCCAGTCGGAAGCTCCGGCGGCGATGATCCAGGCGGTCGGAAAGGTGGTTCATGAATCGATGAAGCCGGAACACGCTTATGACTTTTATCAAACCTTTCGGCACGAAAAGAAGGACGTTGAAGTCGCTGCGGGGCCATCCTCGCGGAGTCTGTGAGGGAAAAGCAGGATGCCCGATCAAAATAGCTTTACGGCATTGCGCGAAGCGGCGCCGGTTTTGAGCGTCGGAATCCTGACAGCGGACCTGCTGTCGCTCGGGTCCGAGCTTCGTCTGCTGGAAGAGACCGGAGCGCAGGCGGTTCACTTCGACGTAATGGACGGCGTTTACTGTCCGCGGATGACGGTGGGACCGCCGCTGATCCGCGCCATAAAGACTCCGCTTCTGA
>JAMCXS010000016.1:0-1155 GCA_023474345.1 Acidobacteriota bacterium
ATCTTTCTTTTCCTCTTCGATGTCCGGACGGCGGCGATCTCCTGCACGGCTATTCCGCTTTCCCTGCTCGCCGCGGTCACGGTGATCGACCGCATGGGCTACACGCTCAACACCATGACGCTCGGCGGCCTCGCCATCGCCATCGGCGAAGTGGTGGACGACGCGGTGATTGACGTGGAAAACATCCTTCGTCGCTTGCGCGAGAATCGCCATGCGGAAAATCCCCGGCCCACGGTCCGGGTGGTTTTCGACGCCTCCCTCGAAGTGCGCAGCGCGGTTGTCTATGCGACGTTTGCGGTGGTGCTCGTCTTCATTCCCATTCTCATGATGAGCGGCATCCCAGGCGCGCTATTCCGGCCGCTGGGAATAGCATATATCTTTTCGGTTCTGGCTTCCTTGCTGGTGGCGCTGACGGTGACGCCGGTGCTTAGCATGATCATGCTCGGCCGGAAAACGCTGGTCAAAGAGGAGCCTCCGCTGGTGCGAGGGCTCAAGGCCGGTTACCGCCATGTACTGCTGTTTGTCGAGCGCGTACCGTCGCTGGTTATGGCGGGCGTGGCCGTATTGACCCTTCTCGGACTTTCCGTGCTGCCCTCGTTTCGCTCCTCTTTTCTGCCCCCGTTCCACGAAGGCGAGTACATCGTTCACATGGTCGGGCTGCCGGGCAGTTCGCTTGAAGACTCGCTTCTCCTCGGTAAGCAGGTCAGCGAGGCCCTGATGAAGGTGCCTTTCGTCGCCACTGTGGGAGAAAAAGCCGGACGCGCAAACCTTTCCTCAACCCGTGGCCCTTACCAGGGCGAAATCGACGTGGCCCTCAGGCCAAATCTCAACGGCACGCAGAATGAGGCGGCGCTGGCGGGCATTCACCGGGCGCTCAGGGGTTTTCCCGGCTGCACGTTTACGGTCAATACGTTTTTGGCGGAAAGGATGGAAGAGATTATCTCGGGCTACACTGCCGCAGTCGTGCTCAACATATACGGGCAGCACCTGAGTGTCCTTGACCGGAAGGCGCAGCAGGTCGCCCAGGTGCTCCGCGCGATCCCGGGCGCCCAGGCGATCCAGATTCAGTCGCCTTCGGGGACGCCGCAAGTGATCGTCCGGCTGGTTCCCTCGGCGCTCGAGCGCTGGGGCTTTGAGCGGGTTTCAGTTCTCGAT
>JAMCXS010000016.1:1165-23751 GCA_023474345.1 Acidobacteriota bacterium
GTGTACCAGGGCAACGAAGTTTTTAACGTCAGCGTAGTGCTTGATCCCTCGGAACGCGAGAGTCCTGCTGATGTTGCCGCGCTCCCGCTCGAAAGCCCGGCGGGAAATTACGTCACACTCGGCAATCTCGCCGACGTCTATGAGCGGTCCGGGCGTTACGTTATCCTGCATGACGGCGGCCGAAGAGTGCAAGCTGTCACGCTCCACGTTTCCGGCCGTAGCCTCCGTTCTTTTATCCGGCAGGCCCGGCAGACTATTCGGGCCAAGGTGAAATTTCCCGCCGACACTTACTTTGAATGCAGCGGGACGGCGGAAGCTCAGGCGAAATCCCACCGCGAATTGCTCGTTCACTCGATTCTGGCCGGCCTGCTCATCATTGCCCTGCTCTCCATCGTGATGATGAATTACCGAAACCTTCTGCTGGTGCTGACCAATCTGCCTTTCGCGCTGGTCGGCGGCGTACTGGCGGCGTTCGCCACCAGCGGAACGCTTTCGCTTGGCTCGCTGATCGGCTTTATCACGCTGTTTGGCATTACCCTGCGCAACTCGATCATGCTCATCTCGCACTATGAGCATCTGGTTTCCGTGGAGGGCGTGTCTTGGGGCATAGAAGCCGCCATCCGAGGCGCTTCCGAACGCCTGGCGCCGATTTTGATGACGGCAACCGTCACGGGCCTTGGCCTGTTGCCGCTCGCCCTCGGCACCGGCGACCCTGGCCGAGAAATCGAAGGGCCCATGGCCATCGTGATCCTGGGCGGTTTGATCACATCGACTGTCCTGAATCTTCTGGTGCTGCCCACCCTCGCCTGCCGTTACGGGAGATTCCAAAAGGCCGCGGAAGCTGCGGAGTAATCCTCTATTTTGACGCGGTCCCGCCTGCCGTTATGGAAGGCCGTCCGCGGACGCGGCGAGCGTAGGGTGATTATATATCGTCTCGGTGACGGCATGTGATCGTGATCACATTGCCGCCTTCCGACAAGAATCTAGGCAACCATAAGATCTTAAAAGGGTTATTTTCATTGCTGAGATGGAAGCCATCCTGCTTAAGTTTAAGGTAGCGTGCGTTGGCATGTGGGCTGGCGAATTGGGGCGTGCGGTGAGGAAGAAAATCCTTTATGGTTTCGCCACGGTGGGGTTAACGACCTGAAATGGACCCTTTGGTCAACGCGGAGGAGGCTACTATGCAGTCAGTCGAAAGTTTGGGGCACGACAACAATTTCCGTTGCTCACCCTCAAGTTTAGCGGGATTCTTAGGGGGACTCTCTCCAGATGACTCAAAGGCCTTTGAAACGATCAAGCTGACGATGGCCTATCCGCCCGGGGCGGTGCTATTTTTCGAAGGTGAACCTCCACAGGGAGTCTTTGTGCTTTCAAAGGGCCGTGTGAAGCTTTCCCTGACCTCGGCAAACGGCAAGGTTATGATTCTGAGAATTGCCAAGCCGGGTGAGATTCTGGGACAGCACGCGGTGATTTCCAGTGTTAGCTTTCAAGCTACTGCCGAAGCGGTTGAACCTTGCCAAGTCAACTTTGTGAGGAGCGAAGATTTCCTCCGCTTCCTGCGGGAGCACCCACAAGCGGGTCTTCTGGTCGCGAAGCAATTAAGCGCCAGCTATCAGGAGACATGCCAACAGCTCAAGGCGATTGGACTCTCCAGTTCCGCGCGGGAAAAGGTGGCGAGGTGGCGAGGTTTCTGCTCGAATGGTCGGAACGCGGAGGGAAAAAGAAGGAGGGAATCCGCACAATTCTCACCCTTACCCATGAAGAGATTGGCCAACTGATTGGTGCTTCCCGAGAGACCATTACCCGCATTTTGGGAGACTTCAAAGAGCGTCATTGGATTGTCATTCGAGGCTCCACGCTCTTGCTTCAGGATAAAGCTGCTTTGGAAGGTGTGCTGGGTCATGAGGCACTCCCCTCATCGGCTGCCCATTCGTCGCGGACAACGGAAAAGGACGATGAGCATCTCTTGCAAGCGCCAGTGAGCCGGACTTTTGTTCACCCAAAGGCATATTCCCTGGGTGTCGGTTCATCGGCCTTGCGTGGCTGAGTCTCGTTCCTGCATTGTCCTCAATCCTGAGCAGACGGTGAATAGCCCCTGCCGGGAGGTACGCGGTTCCTTTGCAGAGTGTTGGGAGCCCCGCCGCTGATGTCTTTCACATAGAAGTTTTGACAATTCTGCCTGACATTGAATATCTGCTCGTTCAGCCGGCGAGCTGTTCCTAGCGTAGCGTGTCACAGATAGCTTTACAGGCGTAGGGCCGCCCTGGAGGGCGGCATGCCGGGCTAAAGCCCGGCGCTACGCGGAGCCAGCGCGTTCCTGGATTGTAAAGACTTTTGAAACGCACACTAGCTTCGACGTCGCGCCACTTCTCGACTATACTGGTAAGAGCGAAGGTCCAGGTAGGCGACAGGCTAGCCGGGGGAGACGATGTATTGTATTGCTTGTTGCCTCTATCAGGACTGGCGGTTCGGAAAATACGTGACAAAAGGTGGGCTTCGACGTGGATCGAAAAGAACTAGAGCGATATAAGCAGTTGTTAATGGCCAAGCGTGAGGAATTGTCTACCGGTTGGAAGGGGAGGGAAATGCTAACTCCGACGGCGGAGCCCCTTCATGGCGATCCTGCAGACCAGGCCACTGCAGCGAGCGAGGCTGCGATACAAGTCCGGCTGCACCAAACTGACAGTCGACTGCTTCGGGCAATCGACGAGGCTTTAGCGCGAGTTGAGCGCGGTACCTACGGAATATGCGAAGTCTGCGAGCAACCTATTTCCAGTGTTCGACTTACTGCTGTACCCTGGACACGCCTTTGCCTCGATTGCAAGGAGCACCAGCACGACTGATTCCAAGGGAACTATAGGGAACGGTTTTTTATGGCGCACGAAGTCATACGATTAAGGACTGGCCCGGTCTGGGGGCATAGGCGGGTCTCATTACCTGAGATCGACGCGGTTGGCGAGTTCTCGGCCTAGGACGGCTGGGGCAACAAGCAAATACGTACTTATTGACGGGCCAACCTGAACCAGTTTCGCATCCATATCCCAAGGGGGCGGTTCCTGTCTTCCACATCATCCTCGAGACATAGAATTGGGTTAGTGGGGCACTTGGTGGGAGACGCAGTGAATAACGCAGTTACAACTTCACGCCGAAGATCGCCGGTGGATTGGAATATTACGGGTCGCTGGGTCCCGTCAATAATTTCGATCCTCTCGCAGGGCAGGAGCAACAAACCTTTCCTGCCACCGACCTGTTTCTTGCCCCGCAATGGGAGTTCAATTTCCGTGTTGGCGTTGGGATGACCCGCAGTACAGACCGTCTTATTGTGAAGGGCATTTTGGGGTATCGCTTTGACTTCTAACCGGTACTATGGGGGTTTGCAGGGTAGAATGCTGCTGTCGAGAACAATCCGGTCTTGCAAGAAAGCCTCGCAGGACGTTCTAGCGGCTTTCGGCGCTGCAGGTCTCGGTTATTCCGGCGCCTCGGTTAACACTGCGCGGCGGCTCTTTCCCGACCGGCAACAATCAAGAACTCATCCTGCTATGGTTCTTGTAACGATAGAAGCGCCTGCAGCGCCTCAACTTTGTGCCTGTCCTTTTCCACCAGCCAGCCTTCCAAAACCGCGGATGCGGCGCCCTGGGCGTACCGTTGCTCGCGCACGGAGAGCGGGTCACTTGTTTCCCCAGCCCGGGCTCAAGGGATGGGTCGGCGGGTAAGACATGGATGTCAATCCGACCTCTGCAATACCGGTTCCCACGGTTGCTGCCATGGTGCATCATTGTTGCGATATGCTGCGCGAAAGGCTTTACTCCGCCGAGCGGGCACGAGGCCTGCTCGTCGGGTGCGGAAACGGAGATGAGGTTGTCTACATGCGGCAGAGCCTGGGTTATGAGCATGTCGTAGGAGTGGACGTCGAAGGAAAGTTTTCCTCGGCGGCACGTGCCGGCGGCTGTGTTTTTTTTGGAAACGCTGAAAGCCTGCCCTTTCCCAGCGAAGCGTTTGATTTCGCTGCGGCATTCCATTCCCTGGAGCACGTCGCGGACCCGAATTTGGCCTTGGATGAAATCAGCCGTGTCTTGCGGAGAGGGGCCTGGTTCTACGCAGGGGTCCCTAACAGGTCCCGTTGGATTGCCTATTTGGGCGCGTTCAATGCCACAACGTGGCAAAAGATCAGTGGAAACCTGAAGGATTGGGGGGCGCGACTTCGCGGCAAATTCAGAAATGAATGTGGCGCCCACGCCGGCTTTGAACGCGAGGAGTTTCGCAAATTGCTCGAGCAGCGTTTTAGCAGCGTGCAGTTTCTGACTGAGGAATTCCTTCGCTTCAAGTATGCTGGTTCGGTCCCCAAGGGAGTGCTTGATGTCTTGCTCGCTCCCTCGATGATCAATTATGTGGCGCCTGCGCACTATGTTCTATGCCAGAAGTAACTCTTCAGGGTTGGCGGTACGTCTATATTGAGAGCGGGGAACAGGAACCTTGAGTAAAGCACCTGCGGTCGGGAAAGAAGTGCGAGGCCACCGGGCCGAGCTGTTCTTGCGATTTGTGGTACTCGGCGCAGCGATCGGTTTAGTGGTCGGATTGTGGGAAGCGCGGCTGCTATATTTTGTTCCTTCGATCCGAGAATTCCTCGTGGTCGATGCCACGTACGTTACTTGGTTTCTTGCGCCCGTGGTGGATGTGGCGCTTTTCGGAGTCTTAGGTGCGGTTCTTGGTTGCTTTGCGACGCTTGGAAGAGCCACAAGTCCCCAACGCAACCTCATCCTTGCCGCCGTTTTGATCGGATGTGCCGGAGCGCACGTTGGCTGGGCAAGCCACTTCGTGCATTCGAACTCTGTTGTCCCTGAAGTCTACTCTCGCTTCAAGGATATCCTCTTCCCACTCGATCGATTTGCGATCGTCTTTGTCTTGGCGCTCCTCCTTTCCTATTTTCTGCGCCGCCGTCTCCTTCCCCTGTTTTCCTCGGAAAAGCGATGGCCGGTCCGCGGACTCTCGAAGGCCCTTCTTGTCATAGTCGCAGTGCTTGCCGGAGGTGTTGTTTTTTATTCCGCGGCGCAGTCCCTCCGCTTCTCGCGGGCCCCAACAAGCGCTGTCCCGGCGAAAAACAGCCCCAATATTATTCTGATCACCATGGACACCGTCCGGGCTGATCATCTTTCGGCTTACGGTTATCGCCGGCCTACGACACCCAACCTCGACCGGTTCGCTGCCCAAGGAGTTCTTTTTGAAAACGCTATTGCTGCCACCTCGTGGACGCTTCCTTCTCTGGCCTCCATCTTCACCGGTTTGCTGCCTCATCAAAATGGCGCCAATGCGTTCCGGGTTATCAATCCAGGGTGGAAGACCATCAGCAGCGTTTTAGAAAAGCACGGTTATGCGACCGCAGGGTTCAACGCGAACATCTTCTATGGCCAATCCGGCTGGGGCTTTGGACACGGGTTTGGAATTTACGATGACGACCCGACCTCGGAGCCCTATAACCTGGCACGGACGCTGGTGGGCCGTACGGTGATCCAGCCGTTTTACCAAAGATTCGTAAGTTACGACGCCTTTTTCCGCCGCAACGCCGGGGACCTCAATGCCGATGTCTTTCGGTGGTTCAAGCACCGTTCCTCGCGTCCGTTTTATCTTTATATCAACTATTTCGACGCTCACAGCCCGTACGTGGCTCCTCCTCCATTCAACCACCGTTTTGGAAAGATGCCGGAGTCAGTACTTCGCCGATGGGGATTTGCGGTCAATCTCCGTCCTGCCACGCCGGTTCCGGCATACCAACGCGCAGCGCTGATGGACGGTTATGATGACTGTCTGGCTTATATTGACGATCAGATTGGCGATCTGATCCGGTTCCTCAAAGCGTCGCCGAGTTGGAAGAATACCATTGTGATCATTACCGCCGATCATGGCGAGGCTTTCGGGGAACACGGCGCCTACCAGCATGCGTGCGACCTCCACCGGGAAGAAATTCATGTCCCTCTGATCGTCTTCGGAGCCGGGATTCCGGCCGGACAACGAGTCACCGCCGCAGTTCCGGTTCGCAGGTTGTTCCCGACGGTGCTCGATCTAGCCTTGGGTTCGAGCGTTCCGATGCATCAAAGCAGCTTGGCTCGTTTCTGGGGACCGGGGGCCGCTCAAGTGGCGGCTGAGCCGGTTATTTCCGAGCTCAGCGCGAGCCTCGCTCAGGGAAGCGCGGGGGAAATTAGCCTGACGACTGCGCAATGGCATTACATCCGGAAATTAGACGGGGAGCAGGAGCTATATGACTGGGCTACGGACCCAAAGGAAAAGCACAATTTAAGCGGCCAGGCGAAGGATCAAGAAACAATTGAAAATTTGTACGCTCGCATGCAGGAAATTGTCGCGAACTCCTACGAGCCGTGGCTTGGACGGGAGTACCTTTTCCCGCTCGGAGGAAGCCCGGCCTCGATGCCGTCCGAGCATGTTCTTGCCCAGAGGCTCAATCCTCCTCCCGAACGGGTCGGCGCCGCGCAAGCTTACTTCCGGCCTTCCATTTCGCTCAAGTCCGAAGGGCCGCCGATGTCCGAAAAAGAACTGCTCAAAAGCCTTCCTTATCAGTGAGAGTTTGATTCGCCGCTTGGATTATCATCCGTTATTGTCGCCAGCCATCGGTCCGAGCGAATCCGCAACAAGCTGCTCGCCCGGGCTGAGTGTTTTGTGCCCGGTGGCGATTTGGGCAGCCATTCCTTGGTATGATACGGAAGTATGGCTTCCGTTACTGATCCCTTGATGCCTTCGACAAGCGAGGCGCAATACGCACTGCGGGCGTTTGCCGACCACGCGTTTTCACGGGCGGCCGGGGCGCCGTTGGTTCCTGGCAACCGCATACGGCTCCTGCGCGACGCGAGAGAGAATTACGCGGCTTGGAGGGAGGCGATTCTCGGTGCGCGGCGCACGATTTATTTTGAAAGTTACATCATCCATAGCGACGATGTTGGGCGTCAATTTGCGGGCCTCCTCGCCTCAAAAGCTCGTGAAGGGGTGCGTGTCCGCGTCATTTATGATTGGGTGGGGGCTCTGGGGCACACGGGGTGGAGTTTCTGGCGGCCCATGCGCCGCGCCGGCGTGGAAGTCCGGTGCTTCAATCCGCCTCGTTTCGATAGCGCCTTCGGATGGCTCAGCCGGGATCACCGGAAATCCATTATTGTGGACGGACGGATTGCCTTCGTGACCGGCTTGTGCGTGGGCCGCCGGTGGGCGGGCTATCCGGAGCGCGGGATCGCTCCCTGGCGAGATACGGGCGTTGAAATCGAAGGGCCTGCGGTGCCGGATGTCGAACGGGCGTTTGCCGCATCCTGGGAGGACTGCGGAACCCCGCTGCCTGAAAACGAGCTCGCGAGCAATGAACGCGCGCGAACAGCAGGGGCTGTCAGTTTGCGGATCATCCCCAGCCGCCCCGGTACGCTGGCGATGTACCGGCTTGACCAGTTGATCGCTGCGCTGGCACGGGAATCCATTTGGCTCACGGATGCTTACTTTGTTGGGACTTCGTCCTACGTTCAGGCCCTGCGCGCGGCGGCGTCCGACGGTGTTGACGTCCGCCTGTTGCTGCCACGCGCGGGCGACGTCCCGGTTGTCCGAGCCGTCTCCCGCGCTGGCTACCGCATTCTGATCGAGGCTGGCGTGCGGATCTTTGAGTGGAACGGACCGATGCTCCATGCCAAGACCGCGGTCGCCGACGGTCGCTGGGCGCGCGTCGGATCAACCAATCTGAATCTTGCCAGTTGGCTCAGCAATTGGGAGCTCGATGTCGTCGTTGAGGACGAAGGCTTCGCGAACCAGATGCAGTTGATGTATCTTGACGATCTTAACCACTCGACTGAGATTGTCCTGACGAGCAAGCGGCGCCCTCGGCCGGTCGTTCCGCGACATTTGCGGTCCAGGCCGCGAGGCGCAGCCCGGGGGAGCGCTAATTGGGCTGCCAAGGGAGTTTTGCGGATTGGCACCGCCGTTTGCTCGGTCCGGCCGAATCTTCGTTGATGCTCACGAGCGGTTTGGCTGTGGCGGCATTCATCGTAATTGTGATTCTTCTTCCGCGGGTTGTTGCCGGAGTGCTGGCCGTACTGAGCGGATGGATTGCAGTTACTCTTTTGGTGCAGGCGTGGCGGCTCCGACACCTCGGAGAGCAAGATGCGAGTAACGCTCGACGAGGATCGTCGAAGGGGCCGGGAGACCGGCGCTGAGGCGTTTGGTGTGCCACGAGAGTAGCGAGCGTCGAAGAATCGGCATCCAATATAAGAGCACGGTTGCAAGGTTGCAATCGAAGGGGACGTTTCAGTGATGAGCATTCCGGAAAGAAGAGCGAAGAAACTGCGCGTTGCCAGCTACAACATCCATAAATGCCGAGGGCTTGACCGCCGGGTGCGCCCGGAGAGGATTGCTGAGGTGCTGGACGAACTCGATGCCGACATTGTCGCCTTGCAGGAGGTTGTGGGGCATGGGAGAGGCCGCGAAGAAGACCACGCCCGGCGCGTGGCGGAGGGACGCGGCTACCATTCGGTCTTTGGTGAGAATCGGCTCCACAATGGGGCGGCTTACGGCAATCTGTTGTTGTCTCGGTTTCCGGTCGTGAGCTCCTGGAATTACAACATTACCACTCGTGGACGCGAACCGCGGGGTGTGTTGCGAGCTGATGTGAAGCTCGGCAGTGATCAGGTTTTGCATCTGTTTAACGTCCACCTCGGCACTGCATATCGCGAGCGCCGTGACCAGGCCAGACACCTGGTCAGCGAGCGCATCCTGCGCAACCGAGAATTGGCCGGAGCACGCATCGTCCTCGGTGACTTCAACGAATGGTTTCCGGGCCTAGCGTCTTACCTGATGGCCGCGCACTTTGAAATCTTGAGCCCGCGTGCTCGTGCCGCACGCTATCGCACTTACCCGGGTTTCCTGCCGGTTCTGCGTCTCGATCATATTTACTTCGATCGTGGCTTGAAGCTCGATCGCCTGGTATGTCACCGCAGCGTCAAGGCGCTCCTGGCTTCAGACCACTTGCCGATCGTTGCTGACTTCGACTTGCAAACAAGTGGGGCCTTGCCGCACGGTCTGAGCCATCGCCGGACTTATGCCCCGCTGGAAGACAGAACAGCAATTTAGTTTCCGGAATGCCAGTGTGCGGCACAGACTTCAGGGGGTATTAGCGTTCGGTGGCAGTGTGGACCGTCATTTGTTGGGGGACTCGCAAGCTGCCGACAAGCTCGGAAAGATGTGTTTTCTTGCGCTTGCAGTATTCGCGAATTCCTTCTGCGACGCGCAGCGCGGTTTCTGGCGCATAGAAGTTGGCGGTGCCGATTTGAACCGCGCGGGCGCCGGCAATGAAAAACTCGATAGCATCCTCAGGGCTTGAGATTCCCCCGATCCCGATGATCGGAATCTTCACGGCGCGCGCCGTTTGGTAGACCATCCGCAGGGCCAGCGGCTTGATGGCGGGACCTGAGAGACCGCCTGTAACGTTCGAGATGCGAGGAGTGCGGGTCTCAATATCAATGGCCATGCCGACAAATGTATTGACGAGCGACAGTGCGTCGGCGCCGGCTGATTCCGCGGCGCGGGCGAGTTCGGTGATATCCGTGACGTTGGGGGAAAGTTTGACGATCAAGGGGTAGCGCGCCGCTTTCTTGCTTGCGGCCACCACGTCCGCCGTCAGCCGCGGGTCGTTGCCGTAAACCATGCCGCCACAACGGGTATTGGGGCAAGAAATGTTCAGTTCGTAGCCGTGAATTCCTTCGCCAGCGTTCAAGATTTCGATCGCCCGGACGTACTCTTCGGTAGAGTAGCCGAAGACATTGACAATGCAACGCGTGCGAAGAGTTCTGAGGAACGGAAGCTTTTGTTCCAGGAATTTCTTTGCGCCAACATTCTGCAGGCCGATCGCGTTGAGCATCCCAGCGGCGGTTTCGTAAATGCGCGGGGAAGGATTACCTTCCATCGGTTCCGCGGAAATGCCCTTGACGCAAATCCCGCCGAGCTGATTCAGATCGATAAGGTGGGCAAATTCCTGCCCGTAACCGAAAGTGCCACTGGCAGTCAGGACGGGGTTCTCAAAGTGGATTCCGGCGATTTCGACGTCAATGCGCGGGTTAAACCGTTCCGCGCTGGACCCGGTTTCAGCCGGACGCGCTAGCGTTGGTTCCGGTGATTCTTTTATCATCGTCCTATATTCTGGGAATTTCTTCCCGCTCCCAGATTACCTTTTCAGCCTGGAATACCGGGCCTTCCGTACAGACGCGCTCGTAGGCGGCGTGGCCGGTTCCGACCACGCGAATCGAACATCCAAGACAGACACCCAGCCCGCATCCCATCCGGTTTTCCATGGAGACTAAACAGGAATGGCCGTATTGGCGGGCAAGTTCGACCGATGCACGAAGCATGGCCCAGGGCCCGCACGCCATGAACAGGAATTGCTGATGCCGGTGGTCTCCAAGATACCGGGCTAGAGGTTCAGTGACATAGCCGCCATGTCCCCTGGAGCCATTTTCTGTCGCGAGCGTTATTCCTTGAACGTGACTTTCAAAATCCTCAACGGCCACAAGATCATCTCGGGTGCGCCCGCCAAAAAAAAGCTGCTGCCGGAGACCGGCTTTGGCAATCTGCCGCGCCGGAAGCAGTAAGGCGGCAATTCCGATGCCTCCCGCGACCAACAAAATCTCATCCACTTTCTCAGCGAGGGGAAGATACTCTTCCTCGAAGAAGCCGTGGCCCAGGGGACCGAGCAATCCAACCTGATCTCCCGGTTTCAATTCGGCCATTAAGCGTGTGCCCCGCCCGACGATTTTGTATAGAAGTTGGATGATCTCGGGAGAACCAACGGGCGCAAGTTGATCTTGCGGGGACACGGCAGGCTTGACATCATAAATGCTCATGGGGCGCCGCAGCAGGACGTCCATGTGCCCAAGCAGCCGCACCATGGCAAACTGCCCAGGACGCGTCGCCTGCGCTTGCCGGGGAGAATGAAGATTCAATAGAAAGTGGCCGCCTGTCAGTGGCTCGTTCTTAACGACGGCGACAATGTCATCGTACATCGGATCAATTCTATCAGAACAGCAGCTTGATTCGAGATAGTCCTCTCGAAGCCATGAACTTCGACCTTGGAATTGCTCACCTTTTTGCGTCCGCGACCCCATCGGAAGAACTGGTCGTGTCCCTGCAGTGACATCACGGTCATCTTTCCATCCCCGATGCGGCTTGCAAGGCGCATCATGGAGTTCTTATTCCCTTCATAGCTGCGTAACGCCATCAGGAGTGGCCAGGATTTCCCTCGGGAATGATGGTCAGGACGCTCAAGCTGGTCGTAGCGGCGAATAGGCCTGGTAAAGAACTCTCCCATGGAAGCCTGAATAACTTCGGAGTGCGATTCTAACATATCTTCGTGGGTGCTTTTGCTGTCTTCCCTGCAATCGCCTTTGCTGTCATTAAGCGGTGGTATGAAGACACGTCTGCGGCAGGGTGCTCCTGGCAAGGTCTTTCTCGCCCTCATTTGCGGCGACAAGAAGGGCCGCTTTCGCGTGTTTTTTGCTGCCTTTTCGATTCCATCCTGGTTCCCTATCTTCTGAGTTACACTGCGATAGGAGCCTCTTAACAGCGCCCAGAGTTGGTTTTCCTTTTGGGCAGGCTTTCGGCTAGAATTCATAGCAGGGTTTCCCACGATGGCTTTATTCCTGCGAGGGTTGCTGATCCTGGCCTTGGTGGCGACAAACGCCTTTTTTGTGGCGGCGGAGTATTCGCTATTGAGCGTTCGCCGCAGCCGATTACAACAACTTGTGAGAATAGGCAGCATGCGCGCGGCGTTGTTGCAAAAGCTCTTGTCCTATCCCAGCCGGCTCTTCTCCGGCCTCCAGTTGGGCGTTAGCGCCGCCAGTCTTCTGCTTGGCTGGCTGGGAGAATCCATGCTGGCGGAGGATCTGCGCGGTTTGCTGGAGGGTAATCTGCAGCATTTTGTCGGCCCGGTATCCCACGGGACAGCCACCGTCGTCGCGTTTCTGCTGATTACAGGCCTGCTGATGGTGCTGGGTGAGCTTGCTCCGAAAACGATTGGGTATGAACGTGCCGAAAGAGTCTCGTTGCTTGCGGCTTGGCCGTTGACTCTGTATATGCGGGCAGTCCACTACCCGGTACTTCTGATGGATTGGCTGGCCAACCGGGTAGCGCGCAGGCTTGGCGTTACGCCTTCTGCAGGGTATGGCGATATGCACAGCTTGGAGGAGGTGGAGCTGATTGTGGCGGGAATCCGCAAGCGCGGCCTGCTGGGTGAAGAACAGGAAGAGATGATCCACAGCGTTTTTGCTCTTCACCGGGTACTGGTGCGCGAGATTATGGTTCCCAGACCGCAGATTACCTCTTTGCCTCTCAGCAAAGACCTCGGTTTTCTTCTTGAGCGGATTGTGAAGGACCAGCATTCGCGCGTTCCAATTTACGAAGATTCGCCTGAGCATATCGTTGGGATTCTTTATGCCCGGGACCTCCTGGAGGTCACCATGGATCGCTTGCGTTACCATATTCCTCTCGGTGATCCGCTTGACTTAAGGTCTCTCTTGCATACCCCGATGATCGTTCCTGAGGCCATGCCGCTTATCAAGTTTCTCGATGAGGCCCGGCGGCGTCATTCCCACCTGGCGCTTGTGGTGGATGAATTCGGAACTTTCGTGGGGGTTGTTACTATCGAAGATGTACTCGAGCAGATCGTGGGTGAAATTCAGGATGAGTATGACCGGGAAGAAGAAGTAATCCAACAGGTCGGCGAACACGTCCTGGTGGTGGATGCCGCGCTCAGCTTGCGGGAACTGGGGGAGGATTACAGTATCGCACTTCCGCGCGGCGCGGGATATGAGACGCTGGCAGGCTTTGTGCTCGACCGCCTGGGAGTGATCCCTAAAGGCGGTGAAAGTTTCGTTTACGAAGGGCGGCTTTACACAGTAGTGGAAGTGGAAGGATTACGTGTGGCGAAGGTCAAGATTGAGAAGCTGACTGGAAGGGCTCCTCGCTTGAAGGTTGTTTCTACGTCTTCGAAAGGAGATTCTCAATGATTCCCGGCGGGCTCATTATGACGCGGCCGCGGCTTCGTTGCCCAGCAGAACCGCCACTTCTGCTCCGCGATTTACGTTTAAAATTCTCGCCGCCGATTTCCGGTTAGCGCCGATCTCAAGAAAGCCGGAACTCCCCACAATGGCAAAGATCTCCGAAGGTTCGCCCATCGAATAGGAAGAGCAAAGCCGCGTTACTTCATGTTTGTTGATAACGATGCGGAAACGCGGCGGATTCTCGGCAAAAAGTTGTGGAACGTCCTCAGGACGAATATTGGTAATGACATTCCCGAATTTGTCCACTTTGATCGCCACCCCCTTGACCAGATTTTCGCCTTCCCGTTTCGGCCGCGGAGAAGTGAACTTTGCGTAATCGGTGATCACCTCGCCGAATTTCTCTAACTCCACCCCGCGGCTTAGCCAGGCTGCCACAGGTGCGAAGATGTCGCGGCCATGAAAGGTGTTGCTGACGGGATGGAGAAAATAGTGATCCGCGGTAACGTGCCGTACTTCCACGCGCTCTTCGCGTTCGTATATCAGCGAAAGCACTCCGTTGTCTGGAGCGACGAACTTGTAATTCGTGGTGCGGATCAGAATGGGCCGCCGGACGGAGCCGACGCCCGGGTCGACCACGACAAGGTGGATGGTATCCGAGGGAAAATAAAGATAGCTCTGAGCCAAGGTAAAAGCGCCGTCGAAGACGTCGAAGGAATTGACTTGGTGATTGATGTCCACGATGACAGCCTCGGGGTTGATATTCAGGATCACTCCCTTCATGACCCCCACGAAGTAGTCTTGTTCCCCGAAGTCTGTGGTAATGGTGATGATTGGTTTCTCAGGCAAAATTCTCTCTCCCATGAATAATCGCGAATAAGCGGTTAAAGCGCAAACTAACGGGAAGGCCCCGTCTTTGTCAAGGCGAGGACCCGCACGCGAAAGGGTTCGGGTGACGGCCCCGCGTCCATGCACGGCCTAAGGTCTTTGGCGCCTTAGTGTGACGGTTGTTAGTTGCCTTGCGCCAAACGCGACAACTTCAGTCCTGCAATCTTGGTGCAAGCGGCAAAGCGATGACGTGTTCCTTTCTGCCTTCGTCTTAAGAAGCTTGAAATATCTTCCGGTAATCTCGAAGCGACAGCGGAGGCACGGAAGCCGTGGCGAGATTTTCCTCGATGTGTACGGGACGGCTCATTCCGGCCAGCGCGCAGGTAATTCCCGGAGTGGATCGGACAAATTGAATGGCCCGCTGGGCGTCGGTTCCGAGACCTGGAATCCATTGCCGGAACTCCTCCGGCAACCCCTGGGTGAGTTGGCTTTGCAAAAGGCTGGCACTGGCGAAAACCATCAGACCGTGGTCACGAGCCAAATGAAGGAAGGGAACTTGCCTTCCGCCTATGGGCTGAGTGTTATCCGTAAGCGCCTCGGGCATGGCGATGTTAAACGGGAGTTGAACTGCACGAAAATGATGATCTTTTCCACCGACTTCAGCGGCCGCATCAAGGACCGACTGGAGCGCAATGGATTCTTCGGAATCCGCGGGCACGCGGTAGCCGTTCCAGGTTGCTGTGCCGTACATGCGGATCTTGCCGTCCGCAACTGCTTGCTCAAGGGCTGAAAAGGCCGCTTTGAGACGGCGCAGAAACTCTTCGCGAGAAACTTCCTTGAGCTGGGTTTCGGGATTGTGCAGGTAATAAATGTCGATTGTCTCGACCCCAAGGTTTTTCCGGCTGGTGTCGATCTGGTTTGCCAGGAAGCGAGGCGACATGACGTGGCAACCTGAAACAACTTCTTCGGCTTGCACCAAGCCGGATTCGATCAGTTTTTCGCGGAAATAATCGGAAGGATCTTGAGAAACTTCGCCGTCGAAGGCAAGAAATCCGCCTTTCGTGGCAAGGATGACCTCTTCCCGTCTGACGGCGCCTGAAGAGATCAGCGCGGCCAGTCCCTGCGCGATGGCTCGTTCACTTCGCATATGGCGATAATTGATCGCTGTGTCAAAAACGTTCGTGCCCATTTCAGCCGTACGAATCACAGCATCGCGGTAAAGATGGTCAACTTCTTGGGTGGGATCACCGAGGTAGGTTCCGAGGCCGATCGAGGCGGTCCAGAGTTGCTGGGCTTCGCGATAATGTCCCGGCAGGCGATCGGCAAATCGTCTCCGAAACCTGTCAGTCCCCTCGGGCGTGGCGTAACCCTCTACTAGCATGAGTTTGAGACCCTGTGAAATCGGACTTCCGTCCTTATAGTGTCTTCAAGCGAAGCATCGTCCTGCTGCAACAAGCGGAAGCAATCCGCCTAGGTTTGGAGGGCAGGGAAGGATCAGGTTGGCTTGGCCTTTACCAGAAAAATGGGGACTTCAGTTTCATGCCGCACCCTGGTGATCGTGGTTCCGTGCAGCAGATCGGAAAGCCAGCGATGGCCGTGCGTCGTCATTGCAATGAGGTCGCAATGTTCTTCCCGGGCCGTCCTTAAAATGGCGTCCGCAGGGTTCCCGGTGGAATGACGCGAATCAACCTGAAAACCCTCTAGGCGAAGCTCATCGGCGACCTTGGCCAGGTAGGCGCGATCCTCCTCCATTTCCTCCGAATCGGTCAAATTCAAGTCACGCTGCCAGTGTGCCTTCCAGCCGGTGGATACGTGCAGGAGCAGAATTTGGGCCTGCGTCAGGCGGCAAAGCTCCTTCACCCGGGGCAAAAGCGCCATGTCAGATCTGCTGTGGTCGAGAGCAATCAGGATTTTCTTAAACATTTGCGTACATCCTTAATGTTGTCAAGACATCCAGCTCCTGGCTGTTAATAGCAGCAAGTAGGCATTCAGGCCCGCGATGATTCCAGCCACGATCCAGGAGAGAACTTTTAGCCACCTGGGATTAGCAAATTCCCCCATTTTTTGGGGATCAGAGGTGAATTGCACCAGGGGAAAGACAGCAAAGGAGAGTTGCAAGCTGAGAATTACCTGGCTCAGGATCAAGAGCCTTGCTGTGCCACTCGCGCCTGAGTAAGCCACAACAAGGATCGTGGGAATGATGGCTAGAAGTCTTGTGATCAGTCGTCGCAGCCACGGGGCGATTCGAATATTGAGGAAACCTTCCATGACAATTTGGCCGGCCAGGGTTCCTGTGAGGGTGGAATTCTGGCCGGAACAGAGCAAGGCAACAGCGAAAAGGCCGCTCGCAAGGGGCACGCCGAGGAGCGGGGAGAGCGTGTGATAGGCATCTTGAATTTCGGCAATCTGATTCAGGCCATGCCGGTAGAATGCGGCCGCCGCCATGATGAGAATCGCGGCGTTGATGAAGAAGGCAAAGTTTAATGCGAAAAAGGAATCCAGGAAATTAAAACGCATCGCCGTTCGCAGACCGGCGGAGGTCCGGTCGATGGCCCTGGTTTGAACAAGCGAGGAGTGCAGGTAAAGGTTGTGTGGCATCACGGTGGCCCCAAGAATGCCGATCGCGATGTAGAGCATCTCCTGGTTGGTGAAGAGGTTAGGGGTTGGCACAAAGCCATGGAAGATGCCCATGAAGTTCGGTTTGACGAGAAACATTTCAATCAGATAGCAGGCGCCGATGGTCCCAATCAGGACGACGACAATGACTTCCAGATAGCGAAACCCCTTGTGCTGAAGGTAGAGGATTGCGAGAACGTCAAATGCTGTCAGGCAGACACCCCAAATGAGTGGGATGTGAAAGAGTAAATTGAGCGCAATTGCGGACCCGATAACTTCGGCCAAGTCGCAGGCTGCGATCCCGATTTCGGCCAGGACCCAGAGCATAATCCCGGTTCGCCGGGTGTAATAGTCACGGCACGCTTGCGCCAAATCGCGCTGCGTCACAATCCCCAGCCGGGCCGCGAGAGTTTGCAGCAGCACAGCCATCAGGTTAGAAAGCATGAGGATAAAAATGAGATCGTAAGCGAAACGCGAACCTCCAGCGATGTCCGTAGCCCAATTGCCCGGGTCCATGTAACCAACCGCCACCAGGAAACCGGGACCCGAAAAGGCCAGAAGTTTCTTCCAGAAATTTGCTTCTTTTGGAATGCCGATGCTACGAAACACCTCCCGTAGGGAGGGAACGGCCGGAGCATTATCGTGCAAGTTGGGGCGAAGATCGTTCATAAAGAGGCAATCATGGCTGTCTAAAACTCAGGCGTCATTGAGCGCTCGCGCTGGCAAACCGTGCACCGCAGGCGCCACGGCTTGCAGCACCAACGCGATGCTACGTCCCGGCTCCGATGACGCGGGCGAGGCGATTCTCAAGGATGATGTCCGAATGAAAGTTTTGAATCTTCAAATAATGTGCCGCTACTTCCTCAATTGCTTGTCGCGGCACTAGACCCACAATCTCACTGCTTGCGATAGTAACCTTAGCCCGGGTGGCTTCCTTTTGGACCGCGTCAAAGACGGTCCCGATGGAGGTGGTTTCAAAGTCGGTCAAGTTCATGGAAACCTGGGCCAAATTACGAGCCTTCAATTCCACCCCGATTGCCTTGACGCCGGGAAGACCCCCGGCAGAGGCACGGATTTTCCTGGCGATGGCTTTGGCCAGCTCAACATTGGAAGTGTTCAGGTTGATATTGTAGGCAATCAAGAACTTCCGCGCTGCCACGGCGGTGGCTCCGGCCGTTGGATGGAGACGTAGACCCCCATAGTCGGGCCGCCGCTCCGGATTGGTGCGAACTTCCTCGCGCAGGCGTTCGAACTGCCCGCGCCGAATATGCTCAAGGTTCTTGCGTTTGGGATTGCGCGCGGCTGCTTCGTAAAGATAAGTGGGAATGCGGAAGCGCCGCCAGGTTTGTTCGGCCACCCTGCGTGCGATGTCGGCGCAATCGGCCAGCGTGGCCCCCTTGATGGGAACGAAAGGAACTACGTCTGTAGCCCCCATCCGAGGGTGCACGCCGTGATGGTTGTTCAGGTCGATGAGTTCGCTGGCGCGTCCGATGGCTCGCAATGCGGCCTCGCCAACGCTTTCTCGCGTGCCTATAAAGGTCACAACGGAGCGGTTGTGGTCTCGGTCCATTTCCTTCCCAAGCAAATAAACGTCCGGACCTGCAAGGAGAGCCTGGACGATGGCTTCGATCTTCTCGGAGTCTTGACCTTCACTGAAATTCGGGACGCATTCAATAATAGTCTGCACGATAAGAATTTAGCACAGGGAAAGCAGTAAAATCCTGTCTGGCCGCCGCGGGCGGGTTGGGGAACTCCGTGATGCCGCCCAATAATCAAGCTCACATGCCAAAAAACGAAGATAGCCGCCGAGAATGAAGAATGCAGGCCGGTGTTTTGTTATAATGACATTACACATTAGGGTTGGAGGTAGCGATCCCATGCCGATCTACGAATATGTCTGCAAGCAGTGCAACAAGAAGTTCACTCTTACCCTTTCGCTGGCTGAATACGAAAAAGCGCGGCCGGCTTGCCCCAAATGCAAGAGCAAGAAAGTTGAACAGTGTTTTGCTTCTTTCTTCGCTGTCACATCCAAGAAGAGTTGAAGTGCTTTTCCTCCTGACGCACTGCGGGTTGCTGCCCCGCCGTCTCAAGGGGTTGGGCAGCGAGATCTTGAGCCCTTTGATTGCCCGAGCCGGCGCGGCGGATGAGGCCGAAGCTGGATCCGCTTTTCAGGATGCGTTGCAGTCGCCTTCCGCTCACGGGCGTGCCGTCAGCGATCGCGGCTTGGGTTGTACGGCAAAAGTAGTCGCTTCCATTTGTCCTTACTCCGTGGAACGATACCCAACTGGCACCTGAGGCCACGCTTAACAGCGCGTCAAGGGCGCGCGGGTTGATCACAAGGTCGCTTACGTCCTTCATTCCTTGAGAGTCGAGAAAGGGCGAGACTCCCAAACCGCAATCCACCTGATCTCTCGCGATGACCACCGGCGCGATGAGTTCTCCCTTCGCGACAAGGGCGTTTAGCCGCTCGGCGAATCGTGCGCCCTGCTCTGAACTTAGCCATGCGACGCGACCCGGTAACCCCTGAAAGTTTACATATTTTCGCGCCAGGCGAATCCAGCGGGCCAGCATTTCGTCATCAGGAAAAAGCTCCAGGAGCAGGTTGTCCGCGTGTTGGATATCGCGCCGTTCACCGGAAAGCGCCACCCAGCGCAACGGCGCCCGGCCCTCGGAAAACTCCGGGCGCAGGTAGGTGGAAACAAAGCCCGGCAAGCTGACAATGTCTTGAACTCCGGCTCGTTCCGCAGCTATGCGCCGAAGGTTGTTTCCGAAATCGAAAGTTACTGCGCCAAGTTTCTGGAGTTCTAACATCCCTCCGGCATGTCGTGCCAGGGACTGGCAGGCACGCTGGAGGTAATCTTCAGGGTTGGCCCGTCGCAGCGCCCCGGCCTCTTTAAGAGTCAAGCCAGCAGGGAAGTACCCGTTCAAGAGATCGCAGACGCCGGTCAGATCGCTCAGAATGTCAGGGACGACGCCGCGGCTCGATAGCTCGGGGATAATTTCCGCGCAGTTTCCGGCCAGACCTACTGAGACGGGTTGCTTCTGCCGCACGGCATTCTTGAGAATGCGAAGCGCTTCATCCAGGCTGCTGACACAGAAATCGCAATAACCGGCGCGAATGCGGCGCGTGATTTTTTCGCTGTCCGCGTCGATCCCGAGGAATGCGGCGCCCAGGAGCGTGGCGGCAAGCCGTTGGACCCCTCCAGCGACGCCCATGCCGCCGGAGACGATCAGCCTGCCGGTGAGGTCACCGCCAAAGTGCGCCTTGCCGACCGCCGCAAACGTCTCGAACGCCGTATGCAAAGCCTGCTGGCTTCCGATGTACGTCCAGCTCCGAGCGGCGTCTTGACCGAACAGCGCAAGGCCAAGCTGTTCGCTTTCTGGTAGCTTATTCCCTTCCGACAATGGGCTGACAACGTCCGAGTTGACGATCAGGATGCGCGGGGCCTCGGCGTCCGTCTTAACGACGCCAGCCGGCTTGCCGGACTGGATCAAGAGGGTTTCATCGTCTTTCAAACTCCGGAGAGATCGGAGAATGGCATGATAACCATCCCAGTCCGCCACGGGCTTTGCGTCGCTTCCGTAAACCACCAGGTCCTCGGGCTGCTCGGCCACCTCGTCATCGAGCGAGTTCATCAACATACGCAGGGCGGCTTCCTGCTGCCACCCGCGGCAGATGAGTTCGGTTCCCCGGGGCGCGCGAACCCGCTTGTAGCTTCCGCCGGGCGGCGTGGTTCTATTGGACTGGGCTGTGGGAGAGAAAGTCATGACAGTTTCTCTTCTGTTGATCTTAGTCGATGCCACAGTAAAGGAAAAGCTTGCAGGCGACTTTAGCGGTCGGAATATAATGCTCGGGTATCGCCCGCTTGCGCCGGCTTTATCCAACGCGCTGCGAAGACATCTCGCAAGGTGTCTGTGTTAGAATTCTCGTGGACTGGGCGTTTCCCAAAGCAAAGGCCTGTGACCAATGGACTCAAAAAGTTTTCAAACACTCAATGAACTGTTCCTGCAAGCGATCGAGCGCAGCCCGAAGCGGGATGTTTTCCTGTCGAAATCAGCCGGTCGCTACCACGGGATATCATCGCGCGAAGTGTTGTCAACTGTGGCGGCATTGGCTCGTGCATTCGATGCCATGGGTGTTCGCGCCGGAGACCGGGTGGCGCTGCTCGCGGAAAATCGCGTCGAGTGGACGATTGCTGACTGTGCGATTCTTGGGCTCGGGGCGGTCACAGTGCCTCTCTATTCAACGCTGCTCGAAGACGACATCGAGTACATTCTCCGCGATTCAGGATCGAAGGGCATCGTCGTTTCAACGCAGGATCAGCTTCAGAAGGTTTTGACCGTGCGTTCCCGCCTGCCTGACCTCCTTTCCTTCGTTGTGGTAATGGATCCTGCCGGGGGCGGGAACCGAGACGTGCGGAGCTGGAAAGATGTGGTGGAGCAAGAAAGCGCGCGCGAACCCGATCCTGTTGAATTTCTCCGCACGCGGGCTCTTGCGGTACACCCTGAAGATACGGCAACGATCGTTTACACGTCGGGGACAACGGGGGTCTTCAAGGGTGTTGTACTGACTCACGCCAACATCGTTTCGAACGTCCGGGCTTGCGGTCAATTGTTCGACTTTGGGGCGAGTGACGTGGCGATGTCCTTCTTGCCGCTTGCCCATATTTTCGAGCGGATGACTGACTTCTATTATCTTGCCCGGGGCGTTTCCATCGCCTACGCCGAGAATCTCGACTCGCTGCCTCAAAATTTGCGCGAAGTACGTCCGACCCTCATGGTGGTTGTGCCGCGCCTGCTGCAAAAGATTCGCGAAAAAGTTGCGGAAGAAGTCCAGCATCTCCCGCCCGCAAAGCAAAGGCTTTTCCGCTGGGCCGTTGATACAGGAAGGCAGTATTTCCCCTACGAGGTGGGCGGGCGAACGCCGCCCGTGGGCTTGCGTTTGAAGCGGGCTTTGGCCAGCCGGCTGGTGTTCGGCAAGATCCGAGGGCAACTGGGCGGACGGTTCCGGATGTTCATCTCCGGTGCGGCTCCGCTTGGCCGGGACCTGGCGGAATTCTTCTTCGCCATCGGCATCCCGGTTTATGAAGGTTATGGCTTGACGGAAACCTCGCCGGTCATCGCGGTTAACAGTCCCCGTGCCGTGAAGTTGGGAACGGTGGGCCGCGTTATTTCCGGTGTTGAGGTCAAGCTGGGCGAGGAAATTGAGGATTCGGAAGGCCGAACGGGGCAGGAAATTCTGGTTCGCGGTCCCAACGTCACCCCCGGCTATTACCATCAAGACGAGCGAAACGGCGAGGCGTTCGCGGACGGCTGGTTTCGAACCGGCGACTTGGGCAGGCTTGACTCGGACGGTTTCCTCGCGATCACCGGGCGAAAGAAGAATCTCTTCAAGACTTCCGGCGGCAAGTATGTTTCGCCGGAGAAGCTTGAACACCTCTTCCAGGGGCATCGGTACGTGGCGCAGCTTGTGGTTCTGGGTGATGCCCGAAAGTTTGTCGGAGCGCTGGTGGCGCCGAACTTTGACGCGCTCGAAGCCTATGCTCGCGAGCAAAGGATCGAATTCACCACGCGCGAGGAACTCGTGGCCAACGCGGGCATCCGTGCTTTCATGCAGCAGCAAGTCGATCAGGCTTGCCGGCATCTTCCTCCGCACGAACGCATTCGCCAGATCGTCCTGCTGCCCAGGGAATTCACCATCGGGGGCGGCGAGCTTTCCGCAACTCTGAAGGTCAAACGTCCGGTCGTGGAAGAACGCTACCGCAATCTGATTGAAGAAATGTTCTCCCGGCGCCCGCCCGGCACGCCGGAAGCCGTCTCGTCTCGCAGGTAGTCGCCTTGTTCCCTTGTGACTAGCATTGTTGCTTAGGTCATGTAGACAGGATTGGCAATGAAAGCGTTTTAGGGGCGCATTTGGCGTTTCGGTTCGTTTTCGGTTCGTTTTGGCTTTTTTCGCCACAGCGATCCTTTGTTTTCAACAGCTTCCTAGCTTCGTTTTTGAAAAAAAAGAATTCTTTTTTGGGGATATGCACATAACTCCCGTAACTACTATGGATAGCGTGCACCGGGCACGAAAGAAGTTATAAGGCACAACGTATAGAGCTCGGGGGAGGCAAG
>JAMCXS010000033.1 GCA_023474345.1 Acidobacteriota bacterium
TGCCTGGAGATTGAGCTGATCACGCCGATTGCGATGGAGAAAGGGCTGCGGTTCGCGATTCGCGAAGGCGGCCATACGGTCGGCGCCGGCTCCGTGACGGAAATCATTCAATAGACGAGTGAATATTTGGTGAGCTAAGCGATGCGTGATATCATTACACTACAGTGTAACGACTGCAAAAACCGGAATTACACGACAACGAAGAACAAGAAGAAACATTCGGATCGTCTGGAGCTGAAGCGGTATTGCCCAACGTGCCGCCACCACACGGCCCATCGTGAGGTGAAATAGTCTCGACGGTCAAGAGACGCGGCAGATGGTTGACAAGAATAAAGGGGCGTCAGATCAACGGCTAATCTGCCGGTCTCCAAAACCGGTCATGGGGGTTCGAATCCCTCCGCCCCTGCCATTTGAGGAAAGCAGGGGGAATTGCGCGGAGCGGCTCATAGGCGGGCGGAGCAAACAGAGATAACATGGCCGGTGAGATAACGATCAATAAAAGCCTGTGGATCAGGTTTACGGATTACGTTTCCGACGTACGCGCGGAGATGCGGCGCGTCACGTGGCCAGGCAGGCAGGAAGTGTACGGCACAACGGTGATGGTGATCATCACAACTTTTCTGTTCGGGTTTTATTTCATGTTATGCGACGGGGCTTTTTCCCGCCTCGTCACTTTCATCCTGAACTGGGGGAAGTCGGTACACTAACATAATGGAAACCGTTGACATGGAGAAGAACTGGTACATCATCCATACGTACTCGGGGTTTGAGAAGAAGGTTGCCGAATCCCTTCGCAGCAGGATTGATGCCGCAGGTCTCTCCGACAAGTTTGGCGAAATTATGGTCCCGACCGAAGACGTGATCGAGATCCGTCAGGGCAAGAAGGTTGTGACCCCAAAGCTTTTTTATCCGGGCTACGTGCTGGTCGAAATGACGATGGATGACGAGACCTGGCATGTCGTACGCTCCACACCGCGCGTAACGGGGTTTGTCGGTTCAGGCCCCAAACCAAGCCCGCTAACCGGCGAAGAAGTGGATCGCATTGTGCACAAAGTGGAAGTGGCCGCCGAAAATCCCAAGCCGAGGCTCGAGTTTGAAAAAGGTGAGAACGTGAAGATAACGGACGGCCCGTTCAAGGACTTTAATGGCTCGGTGGAGGAGATCAACACGGATCGTTCCACCTTGCGCGTGATGGTGACGATTTTCGGCCGCGCCACACCAGTGGAGTTGGATTTCTATCAAGTCGAGAAGGTTTAAGACTCATGGCAAAGAGAATAACCGGAATGGTAAAGCTGCAAATTCCCGCTGGGAAAGCAACTCCTGCTCCGCCTGTTGGTCCGGCGCTTGGCCAGCATGGCGTGAACATCATGGAATTCTGCAAGGCCTTCAACGCCAAAACTTCGGCGAAGGACCAGGAAGGGCTTATTATTCCCGTGGTCCTTACGGTCTATCACGATCGAACTTTCACTTTTGTCACCAAAACCCCTCCGGCTTCGGTGCTTTTAAAGCGGGCCGCCGGCATCGCCAAAGGTTCGGGCGAACCCAACAAAACCAAAGTCGGGACGGTCACCGAAAAGCAGGTTGAGGAAATTGCCAAACAAAAGCACCCTGATCTCAACGCGCGAGACCTCGCGGCCGCCGTCGCCACAATCAAAGGCACGGCCCGGAGCATGGGGATTGAGATCGCTTCCTGAGGGCAGGAAGGCTGCAGGAATTCGGACGGCAGGTGCCAGCAGTAAGGAGGAACAGGAAAGTGGGGAAAAAATACGAGGCCAGCGCAAAGATGGTAGATAAGCCTTCCTATGCGCTCCCAGAGGCGATGCCGCTGGTTAAGAAGGCGGCCTTTGCCAAGTTCGACGAAACCGTGGAAGTGGCCATGCGCCTGGGGGTCGATCCCAAGCATGCCGACCAGATGGTGCGCGGAACGGTGGTTTTGCCCCACGGGCTTGGCAAAGAGACCAGAGTGATTGTGATTGCATCCGGCGACAAAGTTCGCGAAGCCAGAGAGGCTGGCGCCGACGAAGTGGGCGGCGAAGATCTGACCCAGAAGATTCAGGGCGGCTGGTTGGAGTTTGATGCCGTTGTGGCCACTCCAGACATGATGAAATCCGTGGGCCGGCTGGGCAAGGTGCTGGGCCCGCGAGGCATGATGCCGAATCCCAAAACCGGTACCGTCACCATGGATGTGGCACGGGCGGTTAAAGAACTGAAAGCAGGCAAGGTTGAGTTCCGGGTTGACAAGACGGGCATCATCCATTGCCCGGTGGGAAAGGTCTCCTTCGGGGCCGAGCAACTGACAGACAACGCAAAGGCTTTGATTACCAGTGTCATCAAGGCCAAGCCCGCGACAGCAAAAGGGCGCTATGTCCATACTATTGTTGTCTCTTCGACGATGGGACCTGCTGTCCCTATCGATCCAGCCTCGGTCGAGGCAGTCTAGCTGATCTTGAAATGCGGCATGAGGGGTACGATGAATCGAGACGATAAAAAGAAAAAGGCAGAAGCGCTTCACGAGGAGCTTAAGAAAGCTCGAACTGTTGTCATGTCAGGTTTTGAAGGTTTGACGGTTGCACAGGATACTGTGCTTCGACGGCAAATTGCGCAAGCCGGCGCCCGGTATGAGGTGGTTAAGAACAGCTTGATTGAACGGGCGGCAAAAGACACCGGAATTGAATCCAGCGCGCAGAAATTGCGAGGAACAACCTCATTGGCCTATACGGCAACCGACCCAGTGGCTTTGGCCAAGATACTAGTGGATTATGCAAAGGAGAATCCGGCTCTGGTGTTTAAGACCGGGGTAGTCGAGGGCCGGGTGGTCTCGATGGCGGAATTGGAGTCGATTGCCAACCTTCCGTCACGTGAGGAGTTGTTCGCCAAAGCGCTTTTTGTCATCAAGTCTCCAGGACAGCAGCTTGCGGTGGCGATCTCGGCTGTGGCTCGCGATCTCGCGCGGGTAATTCAGCAAGGAGTCAAGGAAAACAAGTTTAAGGCATCCGGCAGCTAAGTTTCGGTTAATAAATGGCTTATCATCACCGAACAGAAGCCAAGCCAGGATATTTTAGGAGGGAAAAAGAAAAGATGTCCGAAGCAATTGATAAGATTGTAGAAGAAATCAAAGGGCTGACGCTGCTTGAGGCCTCAGAATTAGTGAAGAAACTTGAGGAAACATTGGGCGTTTCCGCTGCTGCCGCGGCGCCGGTCGTCGTGGCGGGAGCACAGGGAGCTGCCGGCGCTGGAGCTGCTGCGGAGGAAAAGACCGAGTTTAACGTAATCCTCACCAGCGTTGGCGCCAATAAAATCAATGTGATCAAGGCAGTCCGCGAGGTGACAAGCCTCGGTCTGAAGGAAGCGAAGGACTTGGTGGATGGCGCTCCGAAGCCCATTAAGGAAGCTGTCTCGAAAGAGGAGGCGGAGACCATTCGGAAGAAGTTTACTGATGCAGGAGCTACGGTTGAAGTGAAATAGTTCTCTCATAGCCAGGAATAGAGCCCACGGAGCCTGGTGGTCGGCGCTTTTTAATGCAAGACCTAGGGGATTGGTGCTGGCAGAGCAAAGCTCTCAAATCAACAAAACATTGGCGGAGACGCCATAATTGCACCCGCAGGGGGTGTAGCATCCCCCTGCCTCTCGCATGCATCTAAGTGAGATAGCGTGTGTGTCTTTCTTAATATTAAGCCCTTTGAAAAAAAACAGGCAAGGAGTATAACGAATGCCAAACGGCGTTAACGGTAACGTGTCACGTCGGATTGATTTCTCTAAGATACCATCCGTAATCCAGATCCCTAATCTGATTGAGGTGCAGAAACGATCTTACGATCGCTTTTTGCAGATGGACCTTCTGCCCTCCGAGCGCGAAGATTCAGGGCTGCAAGCAGTCTTCAATTCCGTTTTCCCCATCACTGACTTCCGCGGCGTTGCGCAACTGGACTTCGTCGACTATTCAATCGGGAACTGGGAATGCAAGTGCGGCAGCCTGCGCGGGCTTCACCATTTGCGGCGGACATGCAAGCAATGCGGATACACGGTGGTGACCAACCCCTTCAAAGCCGGGGATGTGCTTTGCCAGAAATGCGGGACCTTCAACAAAAACGAAGTCGATTTCTGTCATAAATGCGGCGACCCCGTCACCCTGCAGCTCAAGTATGACGTGACCGAATGTCAGGAGCGCGGGATGACCTTTGCCGCCCCTCTCAAAGTCACCATTCGCTTAACACTTTATGATAAGGAAAGCGAGTCCGGACCCCGTAACATCCTCGATATCAAGGAACAAGAGGTTTACTTCGGCGAAATCCCTTTGATGACCGATAACGGGACCTTTATCATCAACGGGACGGAGCGTGTGATCGTCAGCCAGCTTCACCGTTCGCCGGGGGTCTTCTTCGAGTCGAACGCCACAAAGACTTACTTCCTTGGCAAACTCATTCCCTACCGGGGATCGTGGGTCGAGTTCGAATTCGACGCGAAGAACGTCCTGTACGTGCGGATCGACCGAAAGCGAAAAATTCTTGGCACCATCTTCCTGCGGGCGCTGGGCCTCAAGACCAATTCTGAAATCCTCAAGACTTTTTATCAGGTCGAAACCATCACCCTCAAAGATCGGAAGCTCTATTGGAAGCTTTCGGAGGGATTGCGTGGCGTACGGCTTTCGAAGAGCATCGAGCACCCGCGGACTCATGAAACGATTGTCGCGTCCGGGAAGAAGATCAGTCCTTCCGTGTTCAAGGAACTCAATAAAGCCCACATCACGCAGGTGGAAATCGGGTCACACGACCTGGAGGGAGCATACGCCGCCGATGACATCGCGGATCCTTCCTCCGGCGAAGTCCTCGTTGAAGCCAATAACGAGATTACTCCGGCTATCCTGAATTCCTTGATTGATTCGGACATTCAGGAAATTGCGGTTTTCTTCCCCGATCGCGACGATATCGGCGTGGTCATCAGCCAAACCCTGAGACGCGACGCCATCAAATCGCGCGAAGAAGCTTTGATTGAAATGTACCGAAAGCTGCGTCCCGGCGACCCTCCCACTCTCGACACAGCCACGGCGCTGTTCACCGGAATGTTTTTTGATCCGCGTAAGTACGATTTCTCACGTGTAGGACGTCTGAAATTCAATATTAAACTGGGGTACTACGCTAAGCTCAAAGCTCGCCTTGATGATAAAGCCACTCAGTTCGAACTGGAGGACGCCCGGAACCTGCCTGCAGCCAACTTTTATGTAGTAGTGGACCAGGAAAAGATCTATGTCCGGAAGCGTGAAGGAAATGTCTGTACCGAAATCGAGCGAGGCTGCGAAGGGACTTTAGCCACCGACCATTCCGAAACTGCCCCGGTGCAACTGCCCCTCGATAAGCGCACCCTCGATCCCGACGATTTCTACTCGACGATCCGTTACCTCCTTAACCTCCAGAAGAATCCTGGAGGAAAGTACGAAGTTGATGACATCGATCACCTGGGCAACCGGCGCGTCCGGGCCGTGGGTGAGTTGCTTGAAAATCAGTTCCGTCTGGGCCTGGTCCGCATGGAAAGGGCAATCAAAGAAAAGATGTCCGTGTACCAGGAAATGTCCACCGCCATGCCCCACGATTTGATCAACGCAAAGCCAGTCATGGCGGCGATTCGCGAATTCTTTGGTTCGTCCCAGTTGTCCCAGTTTATGGACCAGACAAACCCGCTGTCGGAAATCACGCACAAGCGGCGTCTTTCGGCCCTCGGACCCGGTGGTCTGTCACGGGAACGTGCCGGGTTTGAAGTTCGGGACGTCCATCCCACTCACTACGGCCGAATCTGTCCTATCGAAACTCCTGAAGGCCCCAACATCGGGCTTATTTCCTCACTCTCCTGCTATGCCCGCATTAACGAGTACGGCTTCATCGAAAGCCCCTACCGAAAAGTACGAAATGGAAGAATTACGGATTACGTCACCATCACGAACGGAGGCGATGGGCCGTGGAGAGTCGGAGAGCACGTCGAGCAGCTTGAGGTTGAGGCTTTGAATGAGGAGTTGCGGCAGAAAAAGCGCAAGTTAGTGGAGTTCGAGCCGTATTCTTTCTACCTGTCGGCGTGGGAGGAAGACCAATATGTGGTTGCCCAGGCGAACATCCCGATCGATGAAAAAGGATACATTGCCAACGAACTGATTAACGCGCGACAAACCGGAAACTTCACCCTGGTGCGACGCGAAAAGGTTGATTACGTCGATGTCAGCCCGAAACAATTGGTCAGCGTCGCGGCCTCGCTTATTCCCTTCCTCGAAAATGATGACGCCAACCGTGCGCTGATGGGATCGAACATGCAGCGGCAGTCGGTTCCCCTCCTGCGGGCGCAGTCTCCGCTGGTCGGTACCGGCATGGAAGAGGTGACGGCGCGCGATTCCGGCGCGGTTGTCGTTTGTAAGCGCGACGGGATTGTGGACGGCGTCGACAGCGAACGCATCATCGTGCGGGTTGAAGGAAACGGCCAGAGCGGCCAACTCTCACGGGAAGTGGGCGCAGATATCTACCAGCTCATCAAATTCCGCCGGTCGAACCAGAATACCTGCATCAACCAGAAACCGGTTGTGCGGAAGGGGCAGCGCGTCAAAGCGGGACATGTGCTGGCCGATGGCCCCTGCACCGACCATGGCGAACTGGCCTTGGGCCGCAATGTCCTGGTCGCGTTTATGCCGTGGCGAGGATACAACTTTGAAGACGCCATCCTGGTCAGCGAAAAGCTTGTCAAGGAAGACTCTTACACTTCCATTCATATCGAAGAGTTCGAAATTGAATCGCGGGATACCAAGCTGGGCCCCGAAGAAGTCACTCGTGATATCCCGAACGTTTCAGAGAGTCTGCTCCGGGATCTCGACGAAAGTGGCATCATCCGGATCGGCGCTTACGTCAAACCCGGCGACATCCTGGTAGGCAAAGTAACTCCGAAAGGCGAAACACAATTGACGCCGGAGGAAAAGCTGCTCCGGGCGATTTTCGGAGAAAAGGCTGGCGATGTCCGCGATGCTTCCCTGACCTGTCCGCCGGGCATTGAAGGCATCGTGGTCGACGTCAAAATCTTCTCCCGCAAGGGAGCGGAAAAAGACGCGCGCGCCAAGGCCATCGAGGAAGGCGAAGTGGCGCGCCTGGAAATGGACCTCAACGACGAAATTCGCATCCTTAACGACGAACGATTGAACCGCCTCTGCGCCCTGCTGGAGGGAGAGAAGCTACAGATAGACCTTCATGATGAAAAAACCAACAAACGCCTTTTGACCAAAGGGACAGAGCTGACACGGGAGATCCTGGGCCGTCTTACCGGACGCAACCTCAAGAGAATGAAAATCGTCAAGAAAGATCCGACCCTGCTGGAAGGCATTGACGAAATCGAGGAAATGACCTCACGGCAGATCGACATCCTGCGCAAGATCACCGCCGAGAAAGAACAGAAACTCAAGAAAGGCGACGAATTGCCGCCCGGCGTAATCAAGCTGGTCAAAGTCTACATCGCCATGAAGCGGAAGTTGTCCGTGGGCGACAAAATGGCGGGCCGGCACGGCAACAAGGGCGTCATTGCACGTATTCTCCCGGAAGAGGATATGCCTTACATGCCTGACGGAACACCGGTCGAGATCGTTTTGAATCCTCTCGGCGTCCCATCCCGCATGAATGTGGGGCAAATCCTGGAGACCCATTTAGGATGGGCGGCACGGGAACTAGGCAACAAAGTCCGCAACCTGTTCGCCACAAACGGCCACGCGGAGATATTTCGGCAAGAGTTGAAGAGCATCTTCCGCGGCACGCCTTTGGCTGGAAAATTTGACGAGATGCCAGATGACGAACTGCTCGATTACGCGCGTTCGCTGCAGAACGGCGTTCGTTTTGCAACCCCGGTATTCGACGGCGCGACGGAGAAAGAAATCAAAGCGTATCTGGAAAGAGCCGGCCTCTCGTCCTCGGGGAAAATCAGTCTGCGTGATGGTATGACCGGCGAGCCCTTTGAGCAGCCCGTGACGGTCGGATACATCTACATGCTGAAACTCTCACACCTGGTGGACGACAAAATTCACGCCCGGTCGATAGGTCCTTATTCGCTGATTACGCAGCAACCGCTGGGAGGCAAAGCCCAGTTCGGCGGCCAGCGATTCGGCGAAATGGAGGTCTGGGCCCTCGAAGCATACGGAGCCGCCTGCATCCTCCAGGAACTGCTCACGGCCAAATCAGACGACGTTTACGGACGCGCAAAGATCTACGAAGCGATTGTGAAGGGAGAAGCAGCGATTGAACCCGGCGTTCCTGAATCGTTCAATGTTCTCGTGAGAGAACTCCAGAGCCTCTGCCTGGACGTGGAGTTGGTCAAGAAGCCGAAGGAACAGCGGCCCGTTCCCGTGGGATCGGAATAGTTTGATATGGCAGGTTGATAAATAAAGATGGCGCATAGCGCCGCCCAGTAAGAGCGCTAAAATTCTTCTCGATCGAGAAGGAGGAATACATTGTTTCGAAGCAGCCCTTATGACCGAGTTAGTTTAATTGGTGAATTTGATGCAATTCGCATCAGTTTGGCCTCTCCGGAAAAAATCCGCTCGTGGTCTCACGGTGAGGTAACTAAACCCGAAACGATCAACTACCGAACCTTCAAGCCGGAACGCGACGGTCTGTTCTGTGCGCGAATCTTCGGCCCGGTAACCGATTGGGAGTGTTTGTGCGGCAAGTACAAGCGGATGAAGCATCGGGGTGTTATCTGCGATAAATGTGGTGTAGAAGTCACGCTCTCCAAAGTCCGGCGCGAGCGCTTAGGGCACATTGAACTCGCCGCGCCATGCTCGCATGTCTGGTTCTTCAAGGGCCTTCCCAGCCGCATCGGCCACCTTCTGGATCTCTCTCTCCGGGACCTGGAGAAAATTCTCTATTTCGAAGCCTATGTGGTCATCGACCCGGGAGAAACTCCGCTCAAGGAAAGGGAAGTCCTTACCGAAGACCGCTATCGGGAGCTGCAGCAGGAATATTCCGGCAAGTTTCGCGCGGGCATGGGCGCGGAAGCAATCAAGGAACTCCTGAAGCAAGTCGACATCGAATCGCTTTCGGTTGAGCTGCGCGAGAAAATGAAGACCGACACCTCTCAACAAAAGCGGATTAAATATGCCAAGAGGCTGAAGGTCGTGGAGGCGTTTCGTAAATCCGGCAATAAGCCCGAATGGATGATCCTCGACGTTCTTCCGGTTATCCCTCCGGAGTTGCGGCCCTTGGTGCCTCTCGACGGCGGGCGGTTCGCCACCTCGGATTTGAACGACCTCTATCGCCGGGTAATCAACCGGAATAACCGGCTGAAGAAGTTGATGGAACTTCACGCGCCGGACGTGATTGTACGGAACGAGAAGCGTATGTTGCAGGAAGCGGTCGACGCCTTGTTTGATAACGGGCGCCGTGGTCGCATTCTTCGCGGCGCAAACAACCGCCCCCTCAAATCGCTCTCAGACACCTTAAAGGGCAAACAGGGACGCTTCCGGCAGAATCTGCTCGGCAAGCGCGTTGATTACTCCGGACGTTCTGTCATCGTGGTCGGGCCGGACCTGAAGTTACATCAATGCGGCCTGCCCAAGAAGATGGCACTTGAGCTCTTTAAGCCCTTTATTTACCATCGTCTAGAGCAATCCGGCCACTGCACAACCATTAAGGCAGCCAAGGAGCTGGTCGAACGGCAAGAGCCCGTGGTTTGGGATATTCTGGAAGAGGTCATCAAGGACCATCCTGTCCTGCTCAATCGCGCTCCCACGCTGCACCGCCTGGGGATTCAGGCCTTTGAGCCTGTGCTGGTCGAAGGCAAGGCCATTAAGATTCACCCGTTGGTCTGCACGGCTTTTAACGCCGACTTCGACGGCGACCAGATGGCCGTTCACATTCCCCTCTCACCCGAGGCCCAAATCGAAGCTGCCGTACTGATGCTCTCTTCCCACAATATCCTGTCCCCCGCTAATGGCCAGCCACTGGCCATCCCCACGCAGGACATCGTGCTGGGCGTTTATTACCTGACGAAGGAACAGAAAGGCGCGAAGGGCGAGGGACGCACCTTTGCCAATTCTGAAGAAGTACTTCTGGCGCTTGAAGCCGGTGAAGTTGAAACGCGCACGCCTGTTCGCCTCCGCTACACGGGACGAGCGATCGATTTGACCACGGCTTATGATGATCAGGATGTCTTGCACACCGAGCCCATCACCCTGAACCACCAGTTCGTCAACACGACCGTGGGCCGGGTGATCTTCAATGATCATTTGCCGCCCGAGATGCCTTTCATCAACGGGACGCTTCGCAAGAAGGGCCTTGGCGCGGTAGTGAATTATTGCTACCTCCGGTTTGGGCTGGAAACTGCTGTCGCCATGGTCGATAAAGTCAAATCTCTCGGCTTCCTCTACGCCACTAAGTCAGGAATGTCACTGGGAATCGACGATCTGGTTGTTCCTATGAATAAGACCGACCTGGTGGAAGAAGCGCAGAAGGAAGTTATCGAAGTTGAAAAACAATACCAGGAAGGCGCCATCACCCACGGCGAACGTTACAACAAGGTGATCGCGATCTGGTCAAACGTCACCGACCGCGTGGCTGACGAGATGTTCCAGACCATGGAAAACCAGGACAAATCAGGGGCCCTCAATCCCGTTTATGTTATGGCCGACTCCGGAGCACGCGGCTCCAAACAGCAAATCCGCCAGTTGTCGGGTATGCGCGGCTTGATGGCCAAGCCATCGGGCGAAATCATTGAGACCCCCATCACCGCCAATTTCCGCGAGGGTCTGAACGTTTTGCAGTACTTCATTTCCACGCACGGAGCACGAAAAGGTTTGGCCGACACCGCACTCAAGACCGCTGATTCAGGGTATTTGACCCGCCGGCTGGTTGACGTGGCGCAGGATGTTATCGTTTCCGAATTTGATTGCGGCACGGTCGACGGTCTTTATGTTGAGTCCATTGTGGAAGCCGGCGAGGTGGTTGAACCCCTCCGTGACCGCATCGTCGGGCGCGTTTCCCTCGAACAGATCAAGGACTACGAAGGCAACGTGATCGTGGACTTAAACCAGGAAATCAATGAGGACCTTGCCGCTGCCATTCAAGCCGCAGGTATCGAACGGGTCAAAATCCGCTCGGTCCTGACGTGCGAGTCGCGGCGCGGAGTCTGTGTCCGCTGTTATGGACGCAATCTGGCCACCGGCCGGCTGGTGGAAATCGGCGAGGCAGTAGGGGTTATCGCCGCGCAGTCGATCGGCGAACCGGGAACGCAGCTCACCATGCGGACCTTCCACATCGGGGGCACGGCAAGCCGCATCTCTGAGCAGTCCACTCTGGAGGCCAAGAACAACGGGTTCATCAAGTTCCAGGGCCTGCAGACCGTCACCAATCGTGAGGGCCATCATGTTGTCATGAACCGGAACGGCTCAATTGTGATCACTGACGAAAAGGGACGGGAGCGCGAGCGCTATTCCGTCGTTTACGGGGCAAGAATTCGCTTCGGCGACGGGGCCCCGGTCAAGCTCGGCGAAACTATCGTCGAGTGGGATCCGTACACGTTCTCCATCCTGACCGAAGTTGGCGGGGAGGTCCACTTTAAAGACCTGGAGCCGGGCATCACTCTTCAAGAACAGGTCGATGAAGTGACCGGACTCTCGCAGTGGGTGGTGAAGGATTCTCCGGAAGAAAAGTACCAGCCGCAGCTTGTCATCAGGCCTGACGGCAAAAGCGCCTCTTCCAAGGGAGTCAAGAAATATCTTATGCCGTCCAGGGCGCACTTGATGGTTCAGGAAGGCGACGCTGTCAATGCCGGCGATGTCTTGGCGAAGATCCCCCGCGAAACCACCAAGACGAAAGACATCACCGGCGGACTTCCACGCGTCCAGGAGCTCTTCGAAGCTCGCACCCCCCACGAACCCGCCGTCATTACTGAAATTGACGGCGTAGTCCGGTACGGTGACGTTGTAAAGGGCCAGCGTAAGGTCATTGTGGTTCCCGAACGGGGCGAGCCCAAGGAGTACATGCTGCCGCGGGGCGTCCACATCTCCGTTCAGGAGGGTGAGCGCGTCCGGGCGGGCGAGCCTCTGATGGATGGACCGCGTAACCCGCACGACATTTTGGCGGTGCTCGGTGAAAAGGAACTGCAGAAATACCTGGTGGATGAGATCCAGGAGGTCTACCGGCTGCAGGGTGTTAATATCAACGACAAGCACATCGAGGTGATCTCGCGGCAGATGATGCGATGGTTCAAGGTCGAAGATCCCGGCGACACGGAGTTTCTCCTCGATGAACAGGTCGACCGGTTCAGGTTCCGTGATGAAAACGAGCGCGTCAAGGCACAAGGCGGAAAACCTGCTACGGGCCGGCCGCTTTTGCTCGGCATCACCAAGGCTTCGCTTGCCACCGATTCGTTCATTTCGGCGGCCTCATTCCAGGAAACCACGCGAGTGCTCACTGAGGCGTCGATCCGGGGCGCGGTGGACCATTTGCGCGGCCTTAAAGAAAACGTCATTATGGGCCGCCTGATCCCCGCCGGGACCGGGCTGGAACGTTACCGGAACTTCAGGCTGCTTACGGAAGTTGAAGTTCCTGAACGTGAAGCCGCCGTCCTCGAAGGCGAACCCGGAGAAGCTGCAATTCCTCCTTCGCCGGGCATCGCTGCCGAACTGATGGACGACGACGAAGCGCGACAAGCCCAATAGGCCCCTGAGGCCGGCCGTCAAAGCAGTTGACAGCCGGCCTCACAAGACTTTCCAATGCGGTTTTCTTGCTTCAAATGCGGGAAGGTACTGGAAACTACGGATCGCGTCGGGATACGCGAGACCTGTCCCCAGTGTGACGCCGACCTTCACTGCTGCCGTAATTGCCGATTCTACGACCCCGGAAAGCACAATCAGTGTGCCGAAACCCAGGCCGAGTGGGTTGGCGATAAAGAAGCTGCCAATTACTGCGATTACTTCTCACCCAATCCCGTCCTGATGGCCCGCGGCGAGAGTCCAGCCTCCAAGGCCGACGAGGCCAAGAAGAAATTCGGCTCGCTCTTCAGAAACTCGTAATAGGATTCCAGATTCAAAATTCCTGATTCAACACTATTCGCAGGGAAGGACATTGAGGTGCCAGCATTTCGAGCAGCTTCCTGTATGGCTGGCACGCATCGAGCTCGCAGTGCAAATTTATACCTTGACCGGCGCGCCAGCCTTTCGGAGGCAGCATAGTCTCCGCGACCAGATCGAGCGCGCTGCTGTTTCGGTGTCCAATAACATCGCTGAGGGTTTTGAAAGAGGTACGAATCAGGAACTGTTGACCTTCCTCTATATTGCGCGGGGGTCATCCGGTGAAGTGCGTTCGATGCTATGTCTTTTGGAACGGCTCGCGGGGTTGAGTGGTCTTGAATCTGAAATCTTGAATCTTAAATCAAGAGCGGAGGGCATCTCCAAACAACTCGGCGCCTGGATCTGTTCAGTTCAGAATTCCGGCCTGAAGGGCGAGCGGTATGTCACGGACCAGACCCGGAAGGCCGATGAAGCCAGCCGACAGCGCAAGGAATTCCTTGAGAAATTGAATCAGATCCGTAATGGGAGAACCTAAAGGGCAGAGGTAGGCTCAGCTTAAGACAAATCTGCCAGGGCCATTTCGACGTAATTCCGACATAACCGGCCAAGTGGTTTCTGTCAGAGCTGCCAACGATCTGGCAACAAGATGGACCACATGTCGATCAAGAGGCACTTCGTTATAATGTTGAATTGGACTTCCCTTAAGTGCACGAGTCAAATCCGGAGGGAGCAACACCATGTCCTGTTCCTGGGCCCGAGTGAAGCTCGGATCTACAAACCTGGAGGTCGTGCCGCTCGGTCTCGCGGCTTCCTACGGCATCGAAGGTAAAGAAGCGGAGCGTGCCTTCAACCGAGGACTGAACCTTTTCTACTGGGGAGCGTTGCGCGCGCCCGTCTTCCCGCGTCCGTCGGACTTCGGCCGGGCGCTCAAGCGGATCGCGCATTGTGATCGCGAGAAAGTCGTGACAGTTATTCAATCCTACGCCCGTTCTCCCCGCCGCATGACGCTGTCTATTGAGAAGGGTTTGCGAGAACTCCACCTCGATTATACGGACGTGTTGCTCCTGGGGTGGTGGAACCTGACTCCCCCGGAGCGGCTACTCGATGCCGCGGCCAAACTCGTTCAGCAATACAGAGCACGGTACGTTATGGTCTCATGCCATAACCGGCCTGCCTTTCCAATCTTGGCGCGCGATCCGCGCGTGAGCTTGCTCATGATCCGCTACAATGCGGCTCATCCCGGTGCCGAGCTTGATGTATTTCCACACTTGCCAACCGAGAGGCCTGGCATTGTGGCGTATACAGCTACGAGCTGGGAACAGCTTCTAAACCCTGCGTTGATTCCGGCAGGCGAGCGTGTTCCAACTGCTGCCGACTGCTATCGCTTCGCTTTGTCGAGCCCGTACATTGATGCTTGTTTCACCGGGGCGAAGACAGGTGCGGAGCTCGACGGTGCAATGCGCGCCCTGGATCTCGGCCCAATGAACGATGAGGAACTCGTTTGGATGCGGCGCGTCGGATCGAGCGTCCGGCAGCGCACACAGATGGACAGCAAGGGCAGGGCGATTTTCGATCGCTTTGTGAATCTCGCGTCTGGCTTCGGGTTTCGCCCCACGGACAAATTGCCGCGAAATCATTAAGCAAGCCGTGCCCTTGGACACCGACGGACATCAGGCCCGCGCAACTCTTTCCGTATAACACCTTAGTCGGAAGCTTGGCAATCGGCCTCAAGTTGGCGGTAAACGGGCTGCTCGGAGACGTTCAATTTGACAAGTAACGACTAACCTAATTGGCTAGCGGAATCCGGCGAGCCAGCATCAAGCAACCTCGAACCCGCCGGCTTTTTCGAAAGCGTCCGCCACTTGAAGCAGGCGGGCTTCATCGAAGTGTTTTGCAAGGATTTGCATGCCTACCGGAAGTGAGGGATCACCTTTACTCTTCCCGCAGGGGACGGAAATTCCCGGAATGCCCGCCAGGCTGGCGGTTACGGTGTAGATATCGGCAAGGTACATCTGGAGGGGGTCATTGACACGCTCGCCCAGCTTGAAAGGAAGTATGGGCGAAGTAGGGGTAATAATCACATCGACTTCGTCAAACACCTCGACAAAGTCACGCGCGATCAGCGTCCGAACCTTTTGAGCTTTCAGATAATATGCATCGTAGTAGCCGGAACTCAGAACGTAGGTTCCCAGCATGATGCGGCGCTTGGCCTCCGCTCCAAAGCCCTGATTCCGCGTTTTGCGGTACATGTCACGCAAGTCAGAATACTCGGGCGACCGGTAGCCGTAACGAACGCCGTCGTAGCGCGCCAGGTTTGAGCTCACTTCCGCGGTGCAGATAATGTAATAGCAGCCCACTGCGTATTCCGTGTGGCGCAAGTGAACGGGCTTGACTTCACAGCCCAGCTTCTCAAACAGCGCAATTCCTTTCTCGATATTCCGGCCTATTTCAGGACTGAGACCCTCAAAGTATTCTCCCGGCACGCCGACTTTCAGACCGCGCACGCGGCCATCCAGCGCGTTCTCGTAATCCGCGACAGGCACATCCGCCGAAGTCGAATCCAATGGGTCACGGCCGGCAATGGCCTTCATAACCCGGGCTACGTCGCGCACTGAACGCCCGAAGGGGCCAATGTGGTCAAGCGATGACCCAAAAGCAACGAGCCCGTAGCGCGAGACGCGGCCGTAAGTTCCCATCATGCCGGCGACCCCGCAAAAGGCCGCGGGCTGCCGAATCGACCCTCCCGTGTCTGTTCCCAGAGCCACAGTAGCCAGGTTCGCCGCCACGGCCGCCGCGGAACCTCCGCTTGAGCCTCCCGGAACGCGTGTCAGGTCATGAGGATTATGGGTGGGGAAGAATCCGGAGTTCTCCGTCGAGGAGCCCATGGCAAATTCGTCGCAGTTTGTCTTGCCCAGGATTATAGCCCCTGCCGATTCCAGCCTGCTGACAGCGGTCGCGCTGTAATGAGCGCTGTACCGCTCCAGAATTTTCGACGCGCAAGTGGTGGGAAGCCCTTGCGTCATGATTACGTCCTTGACGGCCACGGGCACGCCGGAAAGCGGCAACAAAGGCTCGCCGGCACTAATTTGCTGGTCCACACGCCTGGCCTGATCCAAAGCTTTATCTTCGCAGAGGGACAGGTAGGCTCGAACGTCGCTGTCTTTTTGGTGAATCCTCTCAAAGTGAGCGCGGGTTATCTCCTCCGCAGAAGCCTCCCGTCGCGTAAGGATCCCCTGGATATCCTCAATTGTCAGGTTCGTGAAGTCCATTGGTATTCTTGTTTGCCGCCACGAGCCCCAATTCCGGGCATTAACTTCTTTCGATGACTCGCGGCACCTTAAAACAACCTCCTCCGGGCTCTGGAGCGCGTGCCATGGCGTCCTGCTGGGAAAAAGTCCGCCGAGCCTGGTCGGGACGCAAAGCGGAGTTCTCCGCGGTCGCAGTAGCTACCTGGGCCATCGGTTCGACGTTGGTTGTGTCCAGTTGGTTCAGCTTCTGCATATACTGCAGGATCGAGTCGAGCTGAGGCACAAACTTTTTCACCTCTTCGTCTGTCAACTCCAGGTGAGCAAGATCCGCCACATAAAGCACGTCCTTTTCCGTCAAAGCCATTAGTTTACTCCAGATCCCTTCTCCGTCGGCGGTGATACATAACGGACTTGCAGTCTGCGAACCACCGAAACACCCAGGTAGCCGTTGACCCCGGCCTTGATCTCTTCAGCCATCGTGCGAAGCTGCGCACACCAAGTCGAACAGTCGCTCTCCAGCGTCAGGGTTCCTTGCTCAAATGCAACCGGCTTCGAGTGCCGGGCCATGGGTTTTCCCGCCACCTGCGGCCATAGGGGTGCAAGAATCTCGACCACTTTCGGGTCGTTACATCGCACCTGATTCTTGAAAATAAGAGGCAGAATTTTGCTAATTTCTTCCATCGCGGAGTGTCCAACCTGGCATTTGTTTATTCAAGTTGGTTCATGAGTTTAACATAACCAGCCCAAAGGTGAAACAACTTGTCGGCCACTGGACGTAACTGCCATTATCTCTGCAAACTGCGCGTGTGCTTCCGTCAGATTTCGCAGATCGCACGCCTCTGCCGCAGGATCAGGCGCCCTCCCCGGACTTTCATCAAGGCATAGTTCATCGGCTCCAATCCGCTCGGCGCCTGGCACGCTTGGAAATTCGCGCGGCTTGTAATATCCGGCAGAAACGTTCTTGGCCTTGTTCCAGTCTCCTGTAGAAGCTGATCAGGCCGTTCAATTGACGTCTGCCGATCGGTTGCCTTCGTAATGCATGATGTGGTAATAGGCCTCCCAGCCGTTCCAGATAATCGGCGGCGGCAGGTGAGTAAGCGGGTTGCTGAGAAATTTGGAAAAGATTTCTACCATCTGGCGTGTCCGGTATACGCCCGTCAACCAGTCTCCCCGGTACCAGTTTTGCCATTTACCGTATTCGGCGGCTGCTTCCGCGCGGTGTATCGCATCGAGCGCTGCAAGAGCTTGTGCTGCTGATTGCCGAGCCTGGCTCATCTGACCGTTTTGAGCTTCCTGAATGGCCTTGGCGACTTGAAACAGCATCTGGTTGCTTTCACGGTTAATGGCGATCATGGCGAGCACACTCGCACGATAGAACGAGCGGCGGTTCGATGGGATAAGCGGCTCGGCGTCAAGCGCATTTTTCCACACGGTATCCCATCGGGGCTGCGCGTTTCCGCACCGTTGAATTTCTTCCTTCACGGCCTGACGGAGCCACGCTTTGCCGCTTAGTGGGGCCGAAGGAGATCCGAACCCGGAGAAGGGTTCAAAGATCCGCGGCTGCCGCCATTTGGGCGTCTGGCTCGGCATGGCGTAGAGCGGAGAGTCAATCATGTAGCTGAGCATCATAAGACGAGCTTCGGTATGGTAATAGTTGTCACCGTACGGACGCTCAGGCTGGCCAAAATGCGCAGGTGCGTTGAAATATTCCCCGTAGACGCTTGCGACCCGCGAAGCTGCTTTGTTTCCGAACTCGTACGCTGACCAACTTCGGTAGTAGTCTTCGCTGGCATTGGCTCCTCCCGGGGGAACCCCGCCCCAGGCCAAGTCCATCACCGCCTTGGCGGTCATCAGAACGGGGCGGATGTCGCTGGTATTAAGGAGCAGATAATGCGTGGCTCTGGCTTTGATGTACCGTCCAAGTTCGGAATAGATGCGTTCAACCGGGACCATTTCGCTCAACTGATTGGCGCGTCCGTTCATCATCGCCACGTGATAGTAAGCACCCTGGTCGGCGGAAACCTCGCCTCTGTCCTGCAGGTAACCGTAGCCATCGTCGGCCCAGACTTTGCCGACCTCGGGTGGAATGGTAAGATCGCCTTGCCGCATGAGCCTTGATCCTTCCGCCCACAGGCTGGTGATGAATTGGGCGTGGGGATGCACCGCGCGTACGATCTGAATCTGCTTAGCGATAGCCTTACTGATCACTTGTCCCAGCGCTTTATTGTTGCCTCGGACGCTCGGGTCCATCGAAGCATAGCTGGTATCTGACAGCCCTCGCAAGCCAACCGTCCACAGCACCTCCACACCGGGCGGATATTCCCGAACGGCGTCCCGCCAGGCTCGCTCAAGAATTTCGGGGTGCGTGGTGAAGTTGTATGGCACGCCTTGGGGCCACCGCGCGACGTTCAGACCCAAAGGGATGGCGTGATGCTGCGTCACGATCAGCCCGCGTTCGCCCGCCAGTTTGATTTGAGGATCGTCAGGGAAAATCCACGTCCCCGGACACACCATGTTGCCTTTGAGCCGAAGGATGGTCTCATAGATTTTGTTCCAAACCTTAAGAGAGATTCCGGTGTGGTCCTTTTTTTCGCCTGGCGCCCAGCCCGTCAGGAGGTCCTCGTCGTTGATGAAGAAGCCGCGATACTTAAATACCGGGCCAGGAAACGTCTTGTCCAGCGATGCGGGCAGTTCGATTTGATCACGGTGGACAGGCTGCTGATCAGTCCAGTAATGCAAGGGGTCGATTCCGAGGTATTCTTGCGAAAACTGATAGATCGCATAGATCGTCCCGCGCATGTCAGCCCCGGCCAGCAATACGACGCGGGTTGCATGTTTCGTCTTCCAATTCGCGATCTTCACCGAAATCGAGAACGACTCCGGCTGGTCCAGGCCGGAAAGTTTCATTCCTTCCGGAAGCTCTGATTTCTCGCCGATCAGGATCGTCACGGGTCCGGCGTCTTCCTCGCGGCTGATAATTCTCGGCTTCTTGCCCATCACTTTTTCGAAATCAGTTCTGAGATCGTCCACCGCTTTCTGTATCGGGACCGGCTCCTCGGGGCTCTCAAGGATTGTGACCGCAGAATTCAGGACGATCGACCCTTCATGCGCCATCCTCGGACGATAAGACTGCGAACGCGCGAGCACGGGTATCACGCATCCAACAACCAGCGCGACCGGTGTCAGTCCTTTCATAAGCAATTGACGAACGCAACTACCTCGGCAGTCCATTCCATCCCTCATCGTTTCCTCACATCCTCGAAAGGCAGTGCTCCGACACTGAATTTGCGATTTCTAATCACTTCGGGACCTCTCACCCCGAAAAATCAATCCGAAATGTCGCCTAATAAGCGATTGAACGTCTAACCGGATGACGCAACATAAAGGCGGCTTACGACCGCGCCGCGCCATCGTGCACAACAGAATTGCAGCGCCAACGGAAAAGCGCTTTCTATCTCGATCGCATGACCGACAGGATTGTACCACCGCCGGTCTATTTTGCAGGCACGTTTTTAGTCAAACGACGCGCCAGTATGCAGGGGTAACGAGCCTTCCCTTTTCTTTACTGGCATACCGCAATCCGCGTCACTATTGGCGTTGGAAGTTGCAGAAGGCTTATTGTGCGATTTCGAACCGCCATGCGGGTTTATAATGGTTGCGCGTGATACGTCTGATTCTGGCTTCCAGTTCGCCCCGTCGGCGCGAGTTGCTGGAAAGGGCCGGTTTTGAATTCGAGGTGCGGCCGAGCGAGGTCGAGGAAGTTCCCTTCCCCGACGAAAATGCGGAGGAATTTGCACGCCGAATTGCCCGCGACAAAGCCCTCAGAGTGGCCCAATCAGCCGACCCTGGGGCGCTTGTTCTGGGCGCCGACACCGTAGTTGTGCGCAACGGAGAAATTCTGGGAAAGCCCACGGATCCCGCTGATGCTGAGCGCATGCTCCGGATGCTCTCCGGCTATACCCACCGCGTCCTGACCGGAATCTGTCTTGTCCGTGCCCCGTCTACGATCGAAGCCTGGACGCACGAAACGACGTTTGTGACGTTTAGGGAACTGGCACCGGAAGAAATCAAAAGCTACGTGGCAAGCGGAGAGCCCTTTGACAAGGCTGGGGGCTATGCCATTCAGGGCTTGGCATCCCGTTATGTCACGCGGATCGAAGGCTGTTATTTCAACGTGGTGGGCCTGCCTGTCCCTTTGGTATACGACATCGTAAAGTCCGTCTCCCGGCGCGTAGAGTCTATTGCTCCGAAGTCTTAGTCGGCAACTTCGTTTCAGAGAATAATTCGCTCGTCTCCCTCGCGGCGAGTCACGCGCTCCCGGTCAAGATATTCGAGCAACGGGATCGCGTACTTCCTGCTGAGGCCTGTCATTTCCTTGAAAATCCCAACGTTGATTCGATCGCTCTTTGCTTTTTGACGAATCACCAACTCTCGGAGCCGTCCCAGGGCCGACTGATGAAAAACTAAGTCGGCAGCGACTTTCACCAGCACTTTCTCTTTGAGGAGCTTTTGCAGGATCTTCTCAGCTCTCGCCCGGTCAATCTTGAGCCGTGCCAAAACCTCTGGGACCGACGGAACGGCAAGCCCTGCCGTTTCAAAAGCGCGAACAATTTGCTCCTGGGCAGCCAACTCCTCGGCATTAAGCGTAATCCGGCGTCCCGCCCGCCGAACCACTTCTTCCATGACCTCGATCTTGCCCTCCGCCG
>JAMCXS010000024.1 GCA_023474345.1 Acidobacteriota bacterium
GGCGATTCATGAATCGCCCCTACCGGTGACGATCGAGGAGCGCCATGAGGATTCCCTCAGCGCGACTGCCGAGACAGCGCGCGAAGTGCCTCCGCACGCTTCACCGAAAAAGCTGTGGCTGGCAGGGATCGGACTTGGCGTCGTTGGCTTGCTTGCCGTCGTCCTCCTGGCGGTCTTCATCCACCGCGGTCCACCGTCAGTGGCCTCGATTCCCGCGATCCACTCCCTCGCCGTGCTGCCGCTTGAAAACCTCTCGGGCGATCCCGAACAGGAGTACTTCGCAGACGGCATGACGGGAGAATTGATCACCGACCTGGGCACGATCAGCGCCCTGCGCGTCATCTCGCGGCAATCCGTAATGCGCTACAAGGACAGCAAGAAACCCCTGCCGGAGATTGCGCGCGAACTCAACGTAGATGCCATCGTGGAAGGCACTGTGCGGCGCTCCGGCGACCGGGTGCGCATCACGGCCAACCTGCTCTATGCGCCCACCGATCGGCATCTCTGGTCCGAAACCTACGAGCGCGATCTGCGCGACGTGCTCTCTTTGCAGGATGAAGTGGCCCGATCCATTGCGAGCCAAATCAAGATCAAGGTGACGCCGCAGGAACACGCCCGGCTGGCCAGCGCTCGGCCCGTCAATCCCGAGGCACATCGGTTTTACCTGCTAGGACGATCTTATTGGAACAAACGAACCGCAGAGGGTTTCAAGATCGCTATCGGCCATTTCCAACGAGCCATCGAAATTGATCCCACTTACGCGTCTGCTTACGCGGGGCTCGCAGACTCATACATTTTGCTTAGCAACTACGGTTTGCTGCCTCCGAAAGAAGCGATGCCAAGAGGTACGGCGGTCGCGCAGAAGGCACTAGTTATAGACGAATCGCTGGCGGAAGCCCACACTTCTCTCGCGTGGGCTTGCACCGAATATGATTGGAACTGGCCAGTGTGTGAGAGGGAGTACAAGCGCGCCATCGAGCTCAATCCAAATTACGCGACAGCCCACCACTGGTACGGCGATTACCTCTCTGCTATGGGCAGGCATCGCGAAGCAATCGCGGAGCTTGAACGAGCGCAGCAGTTCAACCCTCTCTCCCCAATCATCAGTTCTTGCCTGGGTTACCGGTACTACTATGCGCGGGAGTACGAAGAGGCAATCCGCAAGCCGGCCAACGCGTTTGGCGTCTTCCGCTCAGGGCTTAGTGGCTTATTGTCAAGCGATTAGCTCGTGCAGTAAAGAATATTCTTGACAATCATCGGCTATCGTGCTAGCCTTGTTGTGGGGTTTGTAGCGGCGGTGTCCCCACCGCCGCCTGTACTGTTCCCGCAGAGACGTTCCGCTGGAACGTCTCAGACGCCCCAGCGGGGCGTCTCGACTGCTTGATGCAATTTGTTGATATTACAGCACTTACGCTATGGCATGAACGTGGGAAGGGAAAATACAAGAGCTTTGGCAAATTCCAAGGGAAGGCTAACTTGCTTTATAATCAATGATATAGCCGTAGACTTGCGCAAAAACGCAGAAAAAAAGAATTCTTTTTTGCGAAAACGAAGCTGGGAAGTTGTTGAAAACACAGGATCGCTGTGGGAAAAACGGCCAAAACGAACCTAAAACGAACCTAAAACGAAGCTGGCCAAGTTGTTGAAAATAAAGGGTGGTCAAAAAAACGAACCGAAAACGAACCGAAATTGCGTTTGAGGTTTCGCAGGGTGACCGCCGGCCTTGCGGTTAGCGTTCAGCCTGCACAGGAGTCGAAGGCGCGAGTGCCCAGGGCTTGCCGTCGAGTTGGTCGGGCGGGCTGACGTTGAACATCTTCAGCACCGTCGGCGCAACGTCGATGATGCGGGGATCAGAGGAATCGAGCTTGCGGTTGATGAACAGGATCGCCTGAGTGTCCTTGGGGTCGGAGGCGCAATGGTCGCCGCTCCACTTTCGCGTATTCGTAACCACGATGCCGGGCGGGATGGCGCCGAGTGAAGTCTCCCAGGAAGTGCGGTAACCGGGGTAGAAGTCGAGCTGGAGGTCCGGGGCCTCTTTGGCATAAGCGCCGTGGTCGATCTGGTGGCCCAGGTAAACGCCTTCGAGAACTGGCTGGTGCGTTTGGGGGTCGCGGTAAGCCAGCAGCTTGCTGCGAATCTCTTCTTCCAGTTGGTGGGCCTGGGCGCCGGGTTCCACAATACCGTAGCGTTCGCGCCCGTAGATGTTCAGGTAGATCTGCCCCAGGCCGAGAGCGTAGGCTTTGGTCTGGCTCCAGTCGACGTTGGGGAAAAAGCTTCCTTGGCTGAAGAGATTGTCCAAGGTGTACTTTTTCTCCTCGGCGTTGGGGTTCTTGAGGACCATGTACCCGTTTTTGACCAGCCACGTATTGGTATTGAAGCCCTTGTTGAAGGCATGGAAACCGTGATCCGAAACAATGATCAGTGTTCCGCCAGGCTTCATCCTTTTTTCGACTTCACCGACGACTTTGTCACACTGCTCGTAGGTCTCCAGGATGGCGTCGCCGTATTTTTTGGCCTCTACCGGGTTATACGTAGGGCTCTGGGGATCCATCAACCGCCAGAACATGTGAGAAACGCTGTCCGTGCTGGTATAGACGGCGACCATGAGGCTGGGCGGATGGTCCTGGAGCTGGTTGAGCAGAATCTTCGTCAAGGTGTTCATCGTGCGGAACGTGTCCTGGAGGAACACTCCGTCACTGATTCGCCCCTCGTTCAGTCCCCAGGTGTCGTGCCACCAGCCCAACGTCTTGAAGTCTCCCCATTTGTCAGCCAGTTGCTTGCTCCAATTGGCGGGATAAGAGACCGGCAGCGCTGGATCCTTGGGATCGATGTTCAACGGGCACATGTATACCCGCAGGGCGGGCGAGCTTTCAAGAACGTAGAAGCGGCTGATGGCATGAACCGAAAGGAAAAAATTGACCGGAAACTTCTCCTCGAACCATTTGCTCCAGTGCCGGGCGGCGACGGTCTCCGTCTGGCCGTCAAGGCGGATGGTGACGGCCTTCTTGTCGGGCGTCACCTGGAAGCTGACCGGGACGGAGATCCGGCGGTAGGTATTCGTGGTGGGGTCGACGGGGCCCGAAATTTCGGCCGTGGCATCAGCGCCATCAAGATTGAGGCGCACCAGCTTCCCGCCGAACTCCGTGTTGCCGGCTTGTTCGGGCGCCAGGTCGCTGGCGAAATAAAAGAAAGTCCCCCAGGTTCCGCGAACGTCAGGGACGCCCAAACCGGCCAGAAGCTTGCCGCCCGGCACCGGGCTGGGCGGAAACTCCAGCGGCATGCGCAGCACTGTAGTCTTGTATCCGGCGTCCGCAACCGCTTCGTAAAATGGAATCCCGTGCCGCTCGTTGGTCACCTTGGGAGGTCGGATGGGAATCAGCCCAAAGAGGAATTTGGGCTTTCGCTTGGCCACCAGAGCGATTCTGGGAAGATAAGTCTTGGGGTTACGCGCCAGAAAGTCATAGATCCCCGTTCCGCCCGGACCGAGGCCCGTCGCAAACGACGCCCAGGCCACGGGCGACTCAGGAGGGTTTGTTGTTCCCAGCTTCATGAACGTCCCCGTTTGGGCCAAGTGCTCAAAGTTGGGCAGTTTACCCTCCTCCATCCATTTGGCTGCAAGTACCGGGGACATCCCGTCAAAGCCCAGAACCACAACCTGATTGGTGACCGGGCGGGTAGCCTGATGCTGGCAGGCGGGAAAACCCACAAGGCCGGCGAGCAACGCCAGCGGCAAAATCCGGCTCCGGCAGATGTTTCTTCGAATAGCGCTCAAATAGCAATTTTATTGCCTTCGGCAATCCGCGTCGAGCGAAATCTTACTCTGGGAACGCCGGTATGGAGACAATTCCATTCTGGGGCGCGGGCTTGCCTATCCCAGGCGGGAGAAGGAGCGGTCAATCGTGAGGGACAAGGTTGCAATGGCGTTTTCCGTGTAAGCAGCCAGCGCCTCGCGATAGAAAGCCATGCTCCGCTCGCGGACGGAGGCTTCCGGCTCGCGCGGCAAAACCAGATGATTCATTTCATGGAGAACAATGCTCAAAAGCCGCAGCCGGAATTGGGCGGCGTGGAATTCTTCCAGGCGGCTGCCTGCCAGGAACTTCGCGTCGAGCGCGGTTTCACTCAAAGGCAGAGCCTGCCAGGTTCTCACGCGATCGAAGGCAATATCCATCTCGCCGGCGTGTTCTCCGCCAAAGGCCTCATGCGGCATGGCAAAGGGAGTTTCCCGGACGGCGACGTGCCGGTGTCCCAGACATCCGCAGACGTTGGTTCGGTGAAGCTGGATCACCACCAACTGCGGCGCGCGGAAAAGAATCTCATCGTATACTTCGCGGCAGCGGGCGGGGACTTCCGCCCAATCATGCTCAATCGCCCAAGCCAGTTCGGTGGCTCGTTCACTATCACGAAATTGGCACGCAATCACAAACAGCGGCTGCGGGCGATCTTTCAGGTTGGCGAGGCGGTAGCGGCGTCCGGCCAGCCTCTCACGCCACCGGACCAGGGCCGGGCGCGCGCGCAGGTATTGCTCGACGGCGGAGCGCTGATCGGAGATTTCAGGATCCATCGTCATCTTCCCTGCCCCTTGAGTTTGCTCCCCTGGCACTTGGCAGCCGCAACGAGCGGCTGCAACCGTTGGCGACAGCCCCGCTTTGGGCGCGCGTCCGGCCGAACCCCTGAGATCTATGATAAATCAAGCGGCGCCGCATCAGACGCGAGGGCTCCTCTGCCCAGTCCCATCCGAGCCGCCAAAGTTGGGGCTATTTGGGTCAAGGAAATGCGCCCCAGGTTTTTGGCGGGCTTGATTCCCGGCCCGCTTATTACCAAGCCGGCCTCCATGCCGGCGACGGAAGGCAAATGCCCATGAGTACCGCGGTCTTTTACGCTTTCCTGCACCATGGGACCGGCCGAGCGGTCGGAAAAATAGAAGTCGGGCGCCGCATCCAGCATCAACTCAGCATCGGGATCAGCGCCGAGCGCTTCCAGTTTTTTGCGGTCGATGACTTCCCGAACCGCGCCGGAGGCCATCAGCCGGGCCACGGCTTTCCGAAGCGCGCGCCGTTCTTCCGCGGTTGGCTCCTCAAGCCAGTAAAAGGCAAACGAGCCCCCGGAGTGGATGGCTCCCAGACGTTTCAGCTCGGGTTCACCGTGCGCGTTCCGGCCCAGCAATCCTTCTTCGATCAGCGCCACCAGCGGCGACGCCTCCTTCGCCACCGGCACAAACCCGTGATCGGAGAGCACCACCAGAGTGACGGATTTGTCAGGTTTGATAGCCTTGCAGATGCGGCCAATTTCCTCATCCATCTTTTCCACGGCAGCCAGTGCTTCGGGGCCAAAAGGTCCACAATGATGGGCAGCCTGGTCGTAATCGGCAAAGTGGAGCAGGAGAAGATGGGGCCGGTAGCGCTTCCAGATATAGATCGCGGCTTCGGTTCGAAGCCGGTCCGCGGACATCTCACTCAAGGAATGGGATTGCTTGTTCCCGGAAGAGGCGAGGACCGCCGAGTTTAAGGCATTCAGAACTTCGTCGAACAGGTGCGGCGTGGAATGGCGTGCGGCAGTGGAGAAATCGTGATGTGGGTTAGGCGCGGCCGGGTCCCATATTTCCGGAATATTATAAGTAATGCGCGCTCCGGCGCTGACGGGCCACGCCACCGCCGCCGTCTTGCGGCCCGAGGCCTCCGCCACATCCCAAAGCGTTGGCACGTCGATGGCTCGGGCGAACCACGTCCAGGGACGTGCCTTATCTGTGGGATCAAGGGAGGCAAGATGGCTGTAAATTCCATGCTTCCGCGGCAGGACCCCAGTTACCAGAGTTGCATGGGCCGGATAAGTTGTGGATGGATAGACGCTTTCAACCGTGTCCGCACTAGCCCCGGATACCACCAGTTTCCGGAGGTTCGGAATCTTCAGCCCGAACTTGCTCGCGGAACGGTAAAAGTCGGGGCGCATTCCGTCGGCGGACACCACAACCACTCGCGGTGGTATTTCCGCTCGGTTCTTGTTCATCCCTCACCACTCGAGACCCCTCGATTGATCCGACGCAAGTTTCCATGGGCACACCCAGCATCAATCGGCTCTGCACTGCGAATGCGAGAGGAATCTCAAAGACTTGAACTTAAACGACCCCATTCCGTCGCCCCCCGTTTTCGCCCAGAGCACCGGCTATCAGTGACTGCCCTAAAATCCTTCTGTAAATATCGTAAACCACAAAGGCGTACATATGCCAAGCGAATCCGAACTACCGGAGATAATTTTGGAGGAGGAAATTTTCTTGTTATTCCGTCCGGTGCGGCGGAAGCTCTTGCGCGGGACTCCTTCGGAGACATGGCAAGTGCCGCATCAGTTCATCATTATTCCCAGCGGGCACGCGGAGAGTGAATTTGCTGAGATGTTTCCTGATGGTAAAGTCAGCAGAAATGCCTTTGGAGGACACTGCTGTTGGTCGCGGCATGAACACCGTGGCAACTGAAGTACAATTTCTTCGTAGCATTACCGGAGGTATTTGCTGAACTCCAGGCGCAAACACTGACGATGACGACATCACTTCAAACTTCCCGTGAAGGGCAGCAGGGCCGCTGGCTCAACCGCAACGTAGCCAGCATGGGAGTAACCAGCCTGTTGTCCGACATCAGCCATGAGATGGGGACGGCGATCCTGCCCAGCTTTCTCGCCGCGATGGGAGTTTCTGCGGCCGCTCTGGGGCTAATTGAAGGCGTCGCGGACGGCGTGGCCAGCTTTGTCAAGCTGGGAGCCGGATGGTTTTCAGACCGCATCGGACGCCGGAAGCCTATCGCGGTGGGAGGATATTTCCTTACGGGCTGGTCCACGGCCATTTTCGCTCTGGCTTTTGGTTGGCCTCTTGTGCTGCTGGGGCGTGTCATCGGCTGGTTCGGCCGTGGAATACGCACGCCGGCCCGGAACGCGATATTGGCGGCTTCAGTCCCGGCGGAATCACGCGGCAAGGCATTTGGATTCGAACGCGCCGGAGATACCGTGGGAGCGATTATTGGCCCGCTGATCGCTGTCGGCTTGCTCGGATACCTTCATCCCCGCGTGGGCGAAACTTCTTCTCCTTTTCGCATCATCTTTCTGCTGACTTTAATTCCCGGCCTCGCCGCAGGGACTACGTTCGGTCTTCTGGTGCGCGATCTCCCGATTCCCCGAACAGACACAAAGTTTCTCGCAACAATCAGGAATTTGCCGCGAAGTTTTCGGCACTTTCTGGTGGGAGTGGGCGTTTTTGGCATGGGCGATTTTGCCCACACGCTCATGATTCTTGCCGCAACGCAATTGTTGATTGAAGACCGCGGAATGGCCAACGCCGCCGCAGCCGCAGCGCTGCTCTATGTGGCGCACAACGTCGTCTATGCGGGGGCGTCTTATCCGGTAGGCGCTCTTTCCGACCGCCTTGGCCGGCGAGGCTTGCTGGCGCTGGGGTATGTGGCAGGGACGCTCACGGCGGCGGGCTTTATGGCGGCGTTCCTTTGGCGGCTTGCGACAATTCCTTATCTGCTGCTCTTGTTCGCCTTGGGAGGTCTCTATGTTTCGTTTGAGGAGGCTCTGGAAGGCACCATCACGGCGGACTTGGTGAAAGCGGAAGTGCGGGGCACCGCCTATGGCGTCTTAGGCGCGGTCAACGGGTTTGGCGACGTTGTGGCCAGCGTGTTGGTTGGCGTGTTGTGGACCGCCTTCTCGCCTGCCATCGCCTTTGGCTACTCGGCGGCGGTGATGCTGGTGGGCGGGCTGCTGGTCTACCGGTTGCGTTGAGGGACACCCACAGGGCGCTCCGCTCCGTCACTACAAGTCTTCGCCGGGAAGCGGCAGGAGATTGAGCAAATCAGTATTCTTCCCCAAATTGGAAGATGTAAATGCCTCCCATGTGCACCTTAACCCGAATATCCTGCGTGCCACTGGGGTTCCAGAATAAAATCTTCCGGCTAAAGCCCGCGCTATCCTCTCCATGTAAATCACTCTGGACATTCCCAAGCCAGGTCGTAGCGCGAAGGGATCGCAAGCGGTAAATTGAGGGGATATCGATCTCCACATCGCCGTAATTGACCAGGAGGGTTTGCTGTCCGATGATCCCCCGAACCCAAACATCGCCGTCCACACATTTAAGAACGAAGTTGGCGTCGTAGGGCATGTGAATTCGGAAGTCGACGGAAAGTTTGGATTCTCCGCGAAAGGGCCGCCAAAGCCGGCGGGGAGGATAGATCGTGCGCAAATGGACTTCCTTGTCGCGGCCGTCAAGAAGAATTTGGACGCGCTTGTACTTCAACGCGGCTTTGCGGCGCGACTTCGCATGCACCACTTTTTCCGCTTCAATCTCCACGTGGGGATCGTCCCATCCGGTAATTTGAATGTCGCCGGTGCGAACGTCCATAGTGAACGTTCCGAAAGAAAAAAGTCGTACGGAGTAATGAGACACCTGCCTGAACTCGTCCGCCCACACAGGATGTGCAAAGAAGCAAAGCGCGCCTAGAAGGACAACGGGCAGTCCCCAGCATTGTTTTTGGCTTGCGTCTCGGATCACGGTCCTTTTCGCTGTTATCCTTAGCATTTCTCAGCGTGCATTGACAGGCATACTAAGTTCCTGCTCATCCCAGCAGAGTGCCTGAGCCCTGAGTTTTTTCTACCTTGACTGAATAAAAATGCCTTGCGCGCAACGCCGGCCGAGATATCGGCCCAACCAGCTTAGTGGCCGGAATTCTCGGAGCGACTGGGTTCGTTGCCCCCGCGGAGCGTTTCAACCACCAGGTTCTCACGCGCTGCATCCATCGTTTTCCCCATTTTTTCATAGACGCTGGCAAGCAGGGCGTGGGCTTCGATATCCTGGGGCTCGAGCGCGATCACCGTTTCAAGCTCCGAGGCAGCCTGAGGCAACTCCTGCCGCGCCAAAAAGACCTTTGCCAATCCGTAATATGCTTCGTAATGGAGCGGCCGTAACGCGATTCCCTGGCGAAAGTAATTTTCGGCTGATTTGAAATCTTGCAGGGTAAGCTCAATATTCCCAGCCCGGCAGTAGGCCTCGTAGAAACGAGGATTAACCTTGAGTTCCTTCGCGAACTCCTCAACGGCCGCTTTGGGGTTTCCCTGCTTTTCATACTCAGTTCCCAGATAGTAGTGCACCAGGGGCAGGTCGGGGGCAAGCTCCAGGGCCCGTTTGAATTCCTCCGCGGCGCGGCGATCGTGCTTCTGCTTTTGGTAAGCCAATCCCAGCAAGAGATGCGCCTTCCCGTTTTCGGGATTGACGCGGAGGTACGTCCCGAACATGGTCGCAGCTTCGTCATAACGGCCTGACTGCATGTCCAGAATGGCAAGGTCGTAATAGTTCTGAGGAATCGTGGGATCAAGGTGGATGGCATTCAAAAAACTCTGCCGGGCTTCAGCCTGCAATCCCTTTTTCGACTCGGCCACGCCCAGCAAGTGCATCAGGATGGAAGAGTTCGGGTACTCGGTGACCGCCTGGCGAGCGTCAGCCAATGCGGCGTCAATACGCCCGGCGTTAATCTCCCAGGCAATCTGCTGAATAAGATCCTGCTTCGTATCTTGCGAGAACAAACGCGGCGCCACGCCTAAGGCGCAACACATAACAATCGCCCCCCACGCGGCCGCCATGCGCTCTCGGCGGTGGAACATTTTAGCCTCTTAGGGAATGTTAGGCAGGGTTCGGTGAAGAAGTCAATTATGCATATCCACCGCGCCGCGGAGGGCGCTGGATGCCCAAAGACGAATAGTGGCTTTTCTTTGACCTGAGATGGTTGGGTCCTTCCGGACATTGGCGGGGGCGCGCCTTCGTGCCGTCGAACTTTCATTTTGCGCCGAAGAGGTTGTAAATGGAGTAAAATAGAGTGTTTGGTCAGTGTAGGTGTATTGCATTATGGATTATGATCAGCTAGCGAGCTTCCTTGAAGTCGCCAAGTTGCAGAGTTTTTCCCGCGCAGCCGAGAAAATCTATCGCACTCAGCCGGCAATCAGCGCCCAGGTGCGCCTGCTGGAACAGGAGTGCGGTGAGAAGCTTTTTGACCGAAGCGGGAAAAAGGTCCTGCTGACGCCCGCGGGCGAGATCCTCTGCCAGTATGCGCAGAAGATCCTGAACCTTCAAAAAGAAGCTCTGCAGGCAATTGCGGAACTTAATCAGACACCCCGGGGCAAGCTTTACATCGGGGCCAATGAGGCTACGTGTCTTTACGTCCTGCCAAAGACTTTCGCGCGGTTTCGCCAGCTCTACCCACTCGTCCAGATCAGTATCTATCGCAACTTCAGCCACAAAATTCTCCAGAAAGTTCAGGAAGGCGCCGTGGATCTGGGCATCGTGACGCTTCCTCAAACCGCCAATAACATCGAGGTGCTGCCGGTTTTCCGCGACGAAGTCCAGGTGGTGGTGCCAAAGAATCACCCCCTGGCCCGCAGCCGCAGTGTGACGGTTGAGGAGATTGCCCAACATCCTCTCATTCTCCCCAAGACGGGGCACACCCGGGTGGTTATTGACCGGCTGTTGCGCGATTACCGTGACCATTTGCAGATCTCGATGGAACTGGCCAGCGTCGAGACCCAAAAGAAGTTTGTAGGCGCAGGCTTGGGTATTTCCCTCATCAACCGGGCATACGCTCAGCCGGAAGTAGCGGCGGGCATGCTAAAGCTGATTCCCCTGGAAGGACAGAAAATCTACCGGGAGCTGGGGTTGATTTACCGTCGGGATCGTTACCTGTCGTTGCCTGCCAAGCTTTTTTTGCAAGTTGTTCAAGAATCAACGAAAGCCTCTCCGTCCGGCCCCGCCGATACGACGAAGTCAAAACTTCGTTAGGGGCCGGAAGATCACCAGGCTCCTATTCGACTCAGGAGGGGGCCTCAGTTCGTTTACAGGTTGAAAAAATGGTGAAAGATATTCAAAGCTCGAGCAAAGGCAAACGTCCCCTGATCGCCATGAAGTTCGGAGGAACTTCCGTCGGCAACGCTGAGCGGATGCAGAACGTGGCTGAGATTTTGCACGACTACGCCCAGCGGGCCGAATTGCTGGTAGTGGTTTCGGCCATGGGGGGCGTGACGGATATGCTGGTCAACGCCGCCACGCAGGCCAGCCTGGGAGTCGAAAAACAATGGAAAGGTACTCGCGAGGAGCTTGCTCACCGGCACCGTGAGGTTGCCGACAAACTGCTTTCCGCCAGCGAGCAGGCCACCATCCTGCCGCGCTTGGCGGAGCAAATGAAGCATTTTGAGGATCTGTGTTCAGGATTTACGCTGGTGCGGGAAGTCACTCCCCGGGGCATGGATACGCTTTCAAGCCTTGGTGAAGTGATGTCCGCCACGCTTATGGCGGCGATCTTGAGATCACGAGGGCTGAAGGCCGAAGCCGTGGACGCCACCGAACTGATTGTTACCAACAACAACTTCGGCAATGCGTCGCCCCTTTTCGATGAGACCAATGCCAAGACTCGCGAGCGGCTTGCCAGCCTTCGGCGCGCGGGCACCGTTCCGGTCGTCACGGGCTTTCGCGGCGCAACCAGCGAGGGCGTCTGCACAACGCTTGGACGCGGCGGCTCGGATTACAGCGCCACCATCCTCGCGGCGGCACTTGATGCTGACGAAGTGTGGATCTGGACCGACGTTGACGGCGTGATGACGGCGGACCCGCGCCTGGTGCCCGCGGCCCGCATCCTCCCCGAAGTTTCTTACCAGGAAGCCATCGAACTTTCTTTCTTTGGGGCGAAGGTCTTGCATCCCAAGACGATTCAGCCGGTGATGAACAAGCAGATTCCGGTTTGGATCAAAAACAGTTTTAACCCTTCCTGCCCGGGAACAAAAATCGTCGCTTCCCCCTCGAATGGCCAGCGCGGCGTCAAAGCGATCACTTCCGTCAAAGACGCCGATTTGATTACCATCAGCAGCAGGAATACGCTAACCCTTCCGCAACTGGCCGCGCGGGTTTTTGACGGGTTGGCTTTAGAGAATGTTTCCACGCTGACCGTGACCCAATCATCGGCGGACAACGTGTTATCCTTTGCCATCCATCACGCGGATCTGCCCCGGGTCAAAACGCGCCTTGAAAAGATCTTTGAACTCGAGATGCTGCACGATTATGTCGGCGTGCTGGAGGTCATGTCCAAGATCGCCGTCGTCGTGCTGGTTGGCGAGCATATGAAAGGAACTCCGGGGATAGCCGGGCGCGCCTTTGGAGCTTTGGGCCGCGAAGGCATTAACATCATAGCAATTGCCCAGGGTTCGTCCGAGCTGAGCATCTCCTTTGCCGTCAAAGCCTCCGACATGAAGGCTGCGGTCAAAGTGATTCACGAAGAATTTCAGTTATAGCGAGTCTGGAAGGCAATCTCCAGCCCGCTCGGGACTACAACATGGCATTAGCTTTTACCCAATGTATTGAGGAAACTTGCGGCCGAAAGCAGGACCCTAAAAAAAACGCGCACCAGTGCGCTTATTGCGGGGGCTTGCTTGAGGTGAAATATGAGTTTGATCCTTTCGATCCTGAAGTTCTGCGCTCTGCCTGGCACCAGCGCCGCCTGAGCGGCGAGCCGATTGACCGCAGCGGCGTGTGGCGCTTCCGTGAATTGCTGCCTTTTGTTCGGCCCGACGATCGCATCATTTCTCTCTCGGAAGGTTCTACGCCGCTCGTGGGAACCCGGCGCGCGGGCTGGTGGGCCGGGCCGGTGCACCTGACGATCAAACATCAGGGAAACAATCCTACGGGTTCCTTTAAAGACCTGGGGATGACCGCCTGCATCACCCGAGCGGTCTCGCTGGGAGTGCGGGTTGTCGCGTGCGCATCGACCGGGAATACTTCTTCGTCCATGGCCGCTTATGCCAGCCGGGCGGGCATGAAGGCGATCCTTTTCGTGCCCTACCGCCAAATCTCCGCAGCCAAGCTTGCCCAGGCGCTCGACTTCGGAGCTCTGGTGATCGAGGTCGGCGATACTTTCGACCAGGCTTTCCACTTGCTCCGCGAGATCGCCGCGGAGATGGACTTCTATCTGGTGAACTCGATCAATCCTTTCCGGATTGAAGGGCAAAAGACCATTGTGGCTGAAATGATGGAGCAACGCGCCTGGCGCCCGCCGGACTATATTGTGGTGCCGGGCGGAAATCTGGGGAATGCTTCGGCGATCGGCAAGGGCCTCCGGGAGCTGAAAGAGTTGGGCCTCATTGAGAAAGTGCCGCGGGTCGTGGTGATTCAAGCGGCCGGGGCCAACCCCTTTTACCGGACGCTCGCCACCGGTTCCCGGGAATTGCTTGCCGTCGATCATCCTGACACGGAGGCGACGGCAATTCGCATCGGGCACCCGGCCAACTGGAAAAAAGCGCAGCGGGTGCTCGAATGGACGGGCGGGTTTTGTGAGTCCGTCACGGATGAGGAAATCTTTGAAGCCAAGGCTGCTCTGGCGGAGGACGGCGTGGGATGCGAGCCGGCGTCCGCGGCAACGGTTGCAGGCGTCAGGAAGCTGGTGCGCGCCGGAAAGATCGAGCGGCATGCCGACGTGCTGGCGGTCCTGACGGGCCACCAATTGAAAGATACCGACTACGTCATGCGGCATCGCTCCTCAGAGCAGGAATGCCGCCAGAGGTTGCGAGTCGAACCGAACTTGGAAGCCCTCCGCAAGGCCCTGGAAAGCGTGCTGGCCGTGCCCGCGTGAGTTCCCTTCCAACTGAAACCTGTTGACGAGCGCTTATGGACGAATTTCTCCGGCGTGAAGTTCGGTTGTTAACTACCCGCTTGGGCGCGATGGTCCAAGAGCAATGTGGGCGTGAGACCTTTGACACCATTGAGACTCTTCGGCGCTTGTCCAAGCAGATCCGCCAGAATCCGGATCCTGCGGCGCTGGCGGCATGCGACGACGCCGTGCAAAGCCTTTCGTTACGCCGTGCCTCCGACGTAGCCCATGCCTTCAGTCTCTTTTTCCATCTGGTAAACCTCTGTGAAGAGCGGCAGCGAGTGCGCCGGCTGCGGGCTTATGAAAAGCAAGAGTTGGGCGCGCCCATGTCGCTGCGCCGGACCTTCGGTACGGCGGCGCGACGCCATCTTCCACCCGCGGCCCTGGCTCTCCTGGTGCGCTCGATGCGCATCGAACCCGTCCTGACAGCGCACCCCACGGAGGCGAAGCGCCGGAGCGTCTTTAATCACGTGCTTCGCATCGGCCAATCGCTTGATGCTCTCGGCGATTCCCCGGAACGCTCGATTGAAAAATCCGTTGACCCATGGATTGAAGCTCTCTGGCTTACCGAAGAGGTTCGCGAGCATCCGGTGACTCCGGAACTTGAAGTCGAAAACTCACTGGTCTTCCTTGAAAGAACCATCTACGATCTGGCGGGCATTTTTTGGGAACACTTCAAAGAAGAGCTTGGCCGTTTTGCGCCGCGCCTGGCGGCAGATCAGCCTGTCATTCGCTTCGGGTCCTGGGTGGGAGCGGACCGCGACGGGAATCCGAACGTTACACCCGAAACCAGCTTGGAGGCCGCCGAGCGGCTTCGCCTGAGCATACTGGGATACTATCGCCGGAACCTGGATCGTTTCCTGGGGCTGATCTCCTTTCCGTGCTCAGGGCCGGGACTGGAGCGCAAGCTTCGCCGGGATATCTCCCGCGATATGCGGCGCTTCCCTGCCACCCGCGTGTTCAACAATGTTGACCAGCCGCGCGAGTTTTATCGTCGCAAAATCCGCATCATGCTCTGGAGGCTCGAACAAACCGCGGAAAGAGCCCAGGGAGCCTATTCTGATCCGGGCGAATTCGAACGCGACGTTAAACTTCTGGAGCAGGCGCTTCTCGAGCATCCCAGTCCGCGCTTGGCTTCCCTTGCCCCCGGTCGATTGCGCACCGCCACCCAAGTTTTCGGCTTTCACGCCGCCAGCTTGGATTTCCGCCAGCACGCTTCCCTGGTACGAGCTGCGGCGGAGGAGATCCTGCGCTCGGCGCATTTGTCGCTGGAACCCGAAGATGCGCGAATTCGCTCCATTCATTCTCTCCTGGCAACCCATCCATCCCCAATCGACGTATCCCCGTCCACCCGCCGGGTCATTGAAGAATTCGAAACTCTCAAAAAAATTCAGAAGTGTTGCGGGGAGCCGGCGTCGCACCGTTACATCTTGAGCATGAGCCATCGGGCGGCTGATCTCTGGGACGTGCTGCTGCTCGGCTGGCAGGCCGGACTGGTCCAATCCGACAGCGCCGGCCAATACCGCTCCAGCTTCGATGCGATTCCGCTTTTTGAAACGCTGGATGACCTTGAGGCCGGACCGGAAATCATGGACCGGCTTCTGAAAGATCCCGTCTACCACCGCGTGTTGCGCTCTCGGGACAATTTCCAGGAAGTTATGCTGGGCTATTCCGACTCGGTGAAAGACGGCGGATATTTTGCGGCCAATTGGGCCTTGTTCAAAGCGCAGAAGCGCCTTGGGGAAGTTGCCGAAAAACACCGCGTGCGTCTGGGGCTGTTTCACGGCAAGGGAGGAACCATCGGGCGCGGCGGAGGACAATCCCATCGCAGCGTGCAGGCTCAGCCCTACGCGGCGCCGGGAGGCCGGATACGGATCACCGAACAGGGAGAGGTGATTTCGCTAAAATACGCTGATCTCGAAATCGCCGAGAGAAATTTGGAGCAACTGGTCACTTCGGTGCTGGACACGCACTTCGTCCACCGCGAGGACCAGCCGCAGCCGGAACAACTCAATCGCTGGGGGGAATACTCCGAGGAAATCGCTCTTGCCAGCAGCGACTTCTACCGCCGTCTGGTTTACGGGACGCCGGGTTTTGTGGAATTTTTCCGGCAGGCGACTCCGATTGACCTTATCGAAAATCTGCGCCTGGGCTCGCGGCCCAGCCGGCGTTCCAACACGAAGGACTTGAGCACTCTCCGAGCCATCCCCTGGGTATTTGCCTGGACGCAATCACGCCATTTCATTCCCGCCTGGTACGGTCTGGGGTACGGAATTCAAGAATTCCTGGAGCAACACTCTTCCCACGGCCTTGATTTGCTGCGCGAGATGTACCGTCACTGGCGATTCTTTGCGGTGCTCATTGACAATGCCGAAGCCTCGCTGGCCAAGACCGACCTCTACATCGCCCGCCGCTACGATGCCTTGTGCCGTCCGGCGAGCTTGCGGCAGGAAATCTCCGGCCGCGTTGAGGAGGAGTATCAGCGCACCGTGCGGTGCGTCCTCGAAATTACCGAGTCCAAGCGCCTCCTCGAACGCCAGCCGGTGCTTGAAGAGTCCATCCGTTTGCGCAATCCGTACGTCGATCCCTTGAATTTCCTCCAAATCAGATTCCTCGAAAAGTGGCGTCGCGCGCGCCGGCCCTCCCCGGAGCTCCACCGCCTTCTCCAGATCACCGTGGGCGGCATTGCCTTCGGAATGAAAAGCACTGGTTAGCCGCAACGTCGTAGCCCGCCATAGGAACAAACGAGCCACCGCTGCGGCATGATAAACCCGCGCCCACTCCTCAAAAGCGCGCGGTGAGGACACCGCGCCTACAACAATGGGGCCCGGCGTTACCTGCTACAGGAGAGGCCCGAGGCAGGAGGTGATTATTTTCATTGCGCTGTCCGTGCCGGCATGTATCGTTCCACCCAGGAGAGCGCGTCCTGCACATAGGCCGCGGGGAGTTTGTGTCCGGAATCAAACCAGATCAATTTTGTATTGGGTCCTTTAAGATAGTCGCGATAGGAGGCCTCCACCTTAGCCGGGTCGCCCAGGGTATCCTTCCGGCCCATGAGCATGAGAAAGGGTGTCTTGCCGATTCCCCACGTATAGTCAATGGGCGATGTAGGCCCATAGCCCGGATTATACAAGGGCGGCACGCAGGCCACCGCCACCTTGATGAGCGGCTCAACCGACAGCAGATAAAACGCGTCCATGCCGCCCATGCTGTAGCCGACCAAACCGATGCGCTTCATGTCGATGTCGCCGCGCCGGGCCATATAATCGAGCGCCCGCTGGTAATCCTTGGTGGTCTGGACGCTGATCTCCGTGAATGTGAAGTAATTGCGGACGGGAGGCGCGTTCTTCGAGTTGAAGGTATTGACTTCGTGGTAGTCAATCATGTTGCTGCGTTCCCCGTGCGTGGCCGCGTCCAGAGCCAAAATCGCGTAGCCCGCCCTGAGCAGCGCCCGGCGCATCAGGGCGCCGTGGTAAATATTATGCTCGACATACCACACGTCCTTGGACCCTGACCAGCCGTGCAGCAGCAGCACGAGCGGATACGGCTTTTTCCCCGCCTTGGGAAACTCCAGGTAGCCGGGCACCAGAAAATTCTGGGCGCCCCGAAAAACAATCTTCTCCCGCACGCTCTCGGGCTTGTCCCATCGCCACACCACTCGCGCATGCAGAGGTATCGACGGGTCAATCGCAAAGAAAGGCAGCCGCGCGAGGAATCCCTCTTTTGACACCCGAGGATATGGGGCCGACTGCTGCGCGGCGGGCGCCCCGCACAGCACAACCCCGGCGAGCATCAACCCGACCGCCAGAGAAACCAAATTCTTCCTGAAACCATTAATGACTGCGTTCCTTGCCATGCCAGAACCCTCCTCAAGATGACGCACAGAATAAATGAATAAGTATAAACCCGCATCCATGAATTAGCGGCCGCGGCACCGCGCTCGTGCCGTGACAATTTCTCGCGCGACGGCATGACGAACCCAGGCAGATAGAGCCTGCCGTGGGTACCAGCTTGCGCCGGCGTCGGACACCCTACTTTTCGCTTGTTATCCTGAGCGCAGCGAAGGATCGCCGCAGTGGCATTGAAGGTAGACTCCGCGCAGCATCCCTCAATCCTCGCGCGAGGCAAGGCAGAGTCGAAATCCAGGGATTCCTCGCCTGCTCGGCAGGCTCGGAATGACAATCAATGGTAGCGGTAGCCACGGTGCCGCGCTCGTGCCGTGGGAATTTTCCGCGCGACGGCACGACAACCCCACGGCAGATAAAGCCTGGCCGTGGGTATCAGGCTGTCCAGCCGTCCCTCTGCGGGAATTGACGGCCTACTTTTCGTCGATCAATTTCACAAGAGCGCCCGTGACCATCCCAGCCGCGTCCGGCCCCACGGAGTTAATTTCTCCGTACCAGCGATGTGATCGGTTTTTGAGCCACGGCGGCCGGTTGTCCCATTCCGCCCTGGGAATGATGTATCCAATCTCGTCATTCGCCAGGCCAAAGATGAATTGATATTGGCTTTTCAGGTGGGGCCGCAGGATCGGCTCAAACCGAGCATCCGGGAAATCAGCTCCCGGATAGCGCGTGATGCCGCCGTTCACCAGTTCCGGATAGATTTCTCCGGGGATCGTCGCGATTTCAGCAACCACCTGACGGCCGTCCAGAAACTGGATGTAATCGACCTCCGAGCGGATGTCCCGGCCCGTCGCGTATTTCACTGTCTTCAGACCGCCGAGTTGTTTTTCGATCCCCGCCGCTTCCGCAGCGCCGCCCCCGTAACTCTCGATCAGTTGCGTCAGGAATGAGAGGGGCTTTTCCGCGATGGCGGGGTCGAGCTTGCCGTTCGTATAAACAGGACGCGATTGGCCCAACACCCCCATGCCTTCGTCAAGGCGAAATAACTTGTTGCTCAAGGGAATGTCAATCTCCGCGTGCCTGATCACCATTCGATCCACGCTCGCGCGGTGGCCCTCCCGGCGCAGCGCTCGAACGGCCACTTCGCCGACCGTGTTTCCCACCAGCCTGGCTTTCTCCCAAGTCCCGTCTGTCGCCACCTGCCCGGTCTCCGGGTCAAGGAGCGACACTTGATTCCCCAGCGCCGAGAGCAATCCGCCCACCGAACCATTCACGAATACCGCCGTCCCGCCTTCATGCTCTTCGACGTAACGGCAAAGCCAGTGCGGGTAGTCCGCGGTGATCAGGGTATTCTTGCTGGCCAGAACCTCAGGATGGTCGCTCCAGTTGATCAGGGTCGCAATCGGTTTGCCGGTTGCGGCTGATGTGAAGCGCATCAGGAACAGGTAAGGGTCTTTCACATACGGCGGCCGGCTGTCATCCTGCAGCAGATTCAGCAGCGGCGAATGATCTCGGGCGAGCGTCATACTGGCTTCCTGCATGCTGTTAACGGCACGGATCGCCGTCGCCGCGATTCGATCGACAACCCAGTTGAGATACTGCGGATTTACCCCGGATTTGAGCGGCCCCGGTCCCCACAGGCCGAGCGTGTCCGGCCCCTCGTGGTCGTGCGTGGAGGTCACAATCACCCGCGTTACTGCCGGCAATTGGCTTTCTACTTTTGAACGTACCTTTAAAACATCCGGATGGAAAAGGCCGATCAGGTCCGCCGCGCATACCACGAGAGTCTTCTGGCCGGTGCCAATTGCCAGGCAGCGGGCGTAGAGATTGTCATGGATGCCGGTTGCCACACGATCGGAATCGAAGCCGGCCATATAGACTTTTCCGGCGTGGACGTCGGGAGTAATGGACGTTTTCGCCGCGCCGGCGCGCAGAGCAAATCCCTGCACGCTGATAAAGGATCCTGCAAGACACAAGAAAATTGCTGCTTGCCTAAATCGGTAGCCTGAAATCACTGTTGCTTACCTCCCTCTGAATCGTTCCCCGGAAACCGGGCCTGCAAAATTAGCTGCTTACCATCTCTGTGTAGCGTAGGTTCTTGGGTGGCGCATACACGCTGCCGTCTGGCGCGTGTGCGATCCATGAATAAGGCGCCGACCCATGGCGGATTGTACTCCGGGAAACGCTCCTTGCAAAGATCGGCGGGCGACTCCCGGCCCCTGGGACCGGTTGTAGCGAATCCTCAGGACGCAGTGCATCACGCTCCGCGGGTTTTCTCGCAGAGAATATACCACATTGCGATGTCTTGGCGTAGCGGCGCTGTAGCGGCGATCTGTAATCGCCGGAGATGAGTTGGATTCCCAATCGGCGAACATAGTTCACTCCCTTCTTGGGCAATCGCCGCGACTCTGATATATTCAGGTGCACTCGGAGGTGTACCTCTGGAAAATCAAACTCTGGTCCTGCTTCGCGGTCAGGTGGGCGGCATCTTCCTGGGCGCTATTTTCCTGTTCATTGGTCTGGTCGCGTGGGGCCTCGCCGCGCTTCGCCAACGGGGCAGGGCGCGCATCTTTGTCCTGTTTGGCACATGGAGCGCGATGTATGGAGCCGGCATCCTCACCGGCGTGCCGGCTGTGGTCGCGCTGCTGCCCCAGCGCCTTCAGGCCGCCGTTCCATATCTGGACACTTTTATCTCGTACCTGATCCTGGTTGTAGGTTTACTCGCTTTTCTGGAGCTAAGCCTGGGCGGGCTTCGAATCTTCATTCAGGTGATGATCCTTGTGGGGCTCGGAATAGCTCTGGCAGGCATCTGCTTCTTCATCTTTGCCGGCTCAAACGGCAAATTGATCCCCTACAACAATTTCCTCGCCACCTGCGCCCTCCTGGTCCTGGCTACGGTCACCGCAGTGCCAAGACTATCCCGCAAGTTCCTGGTGCTGCCGAATCGCGGCGTTTTGGAAGTCGGCACGCTGGTTTTCACCGCGGAAGCCCTGTATGTCAACGTGACGCGCCAGCTAGGCTATCGGACTCCACAACTCTTTGACTATTTGGGATTTGCCGTTCTCCTCTTGTGTTTCGGGTATGTTGTCATAAAGATGGCCCTGGCAAAGGAGAGCCAGTTGCTTTCCATTGAAAACGAGCTGGCTATCGCTCGCGACATACAAAACTCGATTCTTCCGAGCGGCGTTCCGGCGCTCCACAACCTCCGTATCACCACTGCGTACCATCCGATGACCGCCGTCGCCGGCGATTTTTATGATTTCATTCCGGTAGATCAAAACCGGGCCGGCTTCCTGGTGGCTGACGTCTCCGGGCACGGTGTTCCCGCGGCGCTGATCGCAGCAATGATCAAGGTGGCGATGCAATCGGTCCGGTCTCAGGCCAACAATCCGTCGGAGGTGTTGCGTGGCCTGAACCGCGCCCTCTCCGGGCAACTGCGCGGCCAATTCGTCTCAGCGGCGTACCTGTGGATGGACACCGAGAATCACAAGGCTTTGTACTCAGCAGCGGGCCACCCGCCGCTTTTGCGCTGGCGGGATGGGGTGCTGGAGCGCATTGAAAGCAACGGGCTGCTCTTCGGAATCCGCCAGGACTCAGACTATCCCGTTCGCGACCTGCCGCTCAGATCAGGCGACCGCTTCCTGCTTTATACCGATGGCGTCACCGAACCCGAGAATACCGCCGGCAAATCCTTTGGCGACAGCATGCTTGAACAGGTAGTTCGCAACAATCGCTCGCATTCCCCTTCGGAGTTGTCCGGCCAACTGCTCTCCGAGATTCGCCGCTGGCAACCCGCTTCCATCAGCCAGCAGGATGATATCACGCTCCTCGTCATTGACGTGGTATAGCTGGGTAGCCTCGGCACGGGTTTTGTGCCGTGGGATTTTTCCGTGCAACCTGTAAATAGCGGGTAGGGGCGATTCACGAATCGCCCCCGCGCGGGAATTCGGAAATCACGACGGCCGGGCAATTCATAAATTGCCCCTACGGATCGGGCGACTGGTAGCCACACTCAGTGCTTTGCTGAGTGGTTTTTTGAGGATATGGTTTGGTGAAATGTCAAAGGTTCATCGCCGGCGCGCTGTGGACCGAATTGTTTTGCGAGCATCAATTTCCGGCGGCAGGTTGCGCCTTTCGACGGCTCCGAGCACCCGCCGCCTGGATCAAAAGGGCCACGCTCACAAGGGCACTGTGCGTGGCTTACTTCGCCTCGTTAAGGCCCGAGAGCTTCCCCAAAGCTCGGCTCAAGTTGGCCTGCATCCGTGCCCCCTGATAGGGAAACTGTTCGTGACTATAAACTTGAAGCGCACCGCGATAGGACTCCACCGCTTGCTCCAGCAGCTTGCGGCTCTCCTCCCCTGCGCTCCGTCTCCCCGCCGCCTCGAGCGCAAGCCCCAGGTTATTTTCCGCTTCCGCCCAGTCTTGTGGAAAAAGTTGGCGCGTGAAGACTTGGAGAGCCATGCGACAGGCGTCCACCGCTTGCCCCAGCAGCTTTCGGCTCTCCTCTCCCTCGCTATGCACCCCCGCCGCTTCCAGCGCACGTCCCAAGTTATTTTGCGCCCTCGCCCAATCTTGTGGGAACTGCTGATGCGTAAAGACTTGAAGGGCCTTGTGACAAGCCGTCACCGCCTGCTCCAGCAGCTTGCGGCTCTCTTCCCCTTTGCTCCGTTCCCCCTCCGCTTCCAGCGCGCGCCCCAGGTCATTCTGTACCTTCGCCCAATACCAAGTTATCTGTTCGGACTTATAGACTTGAAGGGCCTTGCGGCAAGCCCTCACTGCCTGCTCCAGCAGCTTGCGGCTCTCTTCCCCTGCGCTCCGTTCCCCCTCCGCTTCCCAGGCGACGGCCAGGTTGTTCTGCATCATCGCCCAATACTCAGGCAACTGTTCGCGCGTATAGACTTGAAGTGTCTCGCCAAACGCCTCCTCGGCCTGCTCCAGCAGTTTCCGGCCCTTCTCGCCTTCGCTCCGCTCCCCTTGTAACTCGCGTGCCCCTGCAAGGTTGTTTTTCGTTGCCGCCCAATCTCTGGCCAGCCGTTCCCGCGTGCGAACCCTCAGTGCGTTGCGATATGCCTCCACCGCCCGGTCCAGCAGCTTGCAACTTTTCTCCCCTTCGCTTCGTGTCCCTTCCGCTTCCAGCGCAATCCCTAGATTGTTCTGTACCCCCGCCCAATACTCGGGTGCCTGCTTTCGCGTGTACACTTTAAGCGCCTGGCTAAAGGCCTCCTGGGCCTGCTCCAACAGCTTGCGGCTCGCCTCCCCTTCGCTCCGCTCCCCCTCCGCTTCCAGCGCAACTCCCAGGCTGTTTTGCACTGCCGCCCAATCCGCGGGCGACCGTTTGCGCCCGTAGGCATGAAGCGCGTTGCGATACGCCTTCACCGTGCGGTTTAGCTTCCGCCTCGCCTCTTCTTCGCTCGCCGTCCACTCTGCTTCGTCGGCTTTTCTAAGGCTTTCCTCTATCGTCCGATTTTCGGCGTATTCTTTCACAGCCGGGACCGGCCGAACCGCTGGGGTTTGAAAGGCTGCTGGCCGGGACGACGTGACGGCTGGAAATTTGCCCTGGGTTCGCCCCAGGTGGGTGGCCGCGGGTGTGCCGCTCGTCATGGTGGATTGCATTTCAACCACGGCTCCTCGCACGCCACTGGAACGAGAGCCATAAAGCAGGAACCAAGGCCAGGAGCAAGCCGTCAGCACAAGAAGGAAAGTGAGTATCATTCTATTCCTCCGCGTTAATTATTTCGTACGTTGCGAAAGAACGGGTTGTGGGCCTCCTGGGTGAGCTCCACGTCCATGCTGTGAGGTATGTAGAGGGAAGTTTGGGAACTCCACTGGGTGGAGGGAGCGATCAGCCCAACGCTTAAGAGAAAGGCAAACACAACCATATCCTTATGGCCGCTGGCAGGAAAAGTCTTGACGGCCTGGGATTACGGACACCCTTTCGCGTTCAGGATGCAGGTCTAGCTCTGTTTTTCTTCCGATACAAATATTAGAGATGGAGACGGAATGCAGTGATCTAGATCACACTGCTCGCGTGAAAAATCCGTTGGAGTCGGACATCTGCAACCCTTCCCCCTGCGGTTCGGGTAGCGAGGACCGCCGGCTCTGCGGTCCGCGGCTTTTCTCTTCAAATTCGTGTCCGTTCATCCGACGGTAACAACGCGCGGTCGATGACCAATCTGCGGGTTCTGGTGGAACCTCTCGGAAAAGCAGGTAGCCGCGACACTGCTTTTCGCGTCGCGGGTTCTTCATCACCAAACAGTGCATGAGCCTTTGTTTACGCCACATCAACTCAAAAGGCCCACGACAGAAAAGACACTGTGGTGGCTACCCACCCCGCCGAAACGGATTGGGTCGAACATGCCCGGCACACCTGTGTAGGGGCGATTCATGAATCGCCCCCGCGCGGAAATTCGGAAATCACGCTCTGAAAGGGTTCGCGCGCGGCCGCCGGATTATTTAAAATAGTGCCTGCTTGGAATCCACGAGGGTTGGCCTGATAGGGGAGGAGTTATGCATCGACGGAGATTCGTTCAATTACTCGGCGGGTTGGCTGCCGGTCCCGCGGCCGCGTCTTTACCGCGGCTGAAGGCGGCAGCGCCGGCGCCGCCCGCTCCCCAGGCTGGTGCGGGCGGCTTTGATCATTACACCGAGGATTACGCCCAATTTTGCGCCACGCCCGAGGACCAGCGGATCTTTTACGCGGTGCACAACGGCCGGATCGTGCGGGAGAAGCTGAACGATCAGGACTGGAAGGCCACGGTTTGGGAGAAGATGCCGAAGGTGCCGGTGCCGGGCGGCTCCCATGACGGCGTGCCGATGGCATCGCCGATCCCGGGCCTGGCCGGGGAGGGGCCTTACCAGCCCACCTGGGAATCGCTGCTCCAATACGATTGCCCGGAGTGGTATCGCGACGCCAAGTTCGGCATCTGGAATCATTGGAGCCCGCAGTGTGTGCCGGAAGACGGCGACTGGTACGCGCGCTACATGTATATCCAGGGCTCGCGGCAAAACGTTTTCGATGTGGCGCACTACGGCCCTCCCGCGCTGTTCGGGTACAAGGAACTGTGCTCGCAGTGGACGCTCTTGAACTGGGAGCCCGCCGAATTGATGGACCTGTACGTGCGCGCGGGTGCGCGCTTTTTTGTCGCGCTCGCCAATCATCACGACGGCTTCGACACCTGGAATTCCCGCCATCATCCGTGGAACGCGGCGAGGCTCGGCCCGCACCGGGACGTGATTGGAACCTGGGCAGCCGAGGCGCGCCGGCGCAATTGGCGCTTTGGCGTGACGGTCCACCAGGGCTTCAACTGGTGGTTCTTCCAGGTGAGCCACGGCGCCGACGCCACGGGCCCGTTCGCCGGGCGCCCCTACGACGGTCGCCTGACCCTGGCGGAGGGCCGCGGCCAGTGGTGGGAGGGGCTCGACCCGCAGCAACTCTATGCGCCCAAGCATCCGAATGACGCCCTGCCCGACGTCTCCTACGTTAAGAACTTTTACGACCGCACCCGCGACCTGGTGGACCAGCACAATCCGGACCTGCTCTATTTCGACAATACGCTCTTCCCGCTGGGATGGGGCGGGATGAACATCGGGGCCTACTATTACAACCATAATCTGCAGGCCAACGGCGGCAACATGCAAGGCGTGATCAACGTCAAGAGAGTCCCCCCGCGTCTAGCCAAATCGGTGGTGGCGGATTACGAGCGCGGCCTGGCGGACGCGATCCTTCCCTACCCCTGGCAGTCGGAGACCTGCATCGGCGACTGGCATTACCAGCGCGCCTTATTCGACGCCCCGGGCGAATATGGGGGCTATATGCCGCCGCGCGAGATTGTGCATTGGCTGGCCGACGCGGTCAGCAAGAACGCTACATTCCTCCTCAACATTCCCGGCAAGCCCGATGGGACGATTGACCGCAAGGAGCGGCTGATTCTGGAACGCCTGGCGGAATGGTTCCAGATCAACGGCGAGGCCATCTACGCCACTCGCCCCTGGACGGTTTTTGGCGAAGGGCCAAACCTGAGGGCGACGACGGTGCGCGGCAAATTGACGCTTCCGTCCGGCCCGCAGAATATCCGCTACACCCGGAACAAGGCCGGCAACGTGGTTTACGCCATCGCGCTGGGCTGGCCGGAACAGGCGCTGCTGCTGAGTTCGCTCGGAAGCACGGCGGCGAACCGGCCGGGCAAGGTGACCCACGTGGAACTGCTGGGCTCGCCGGAAAGCCTCCGCTGGCAACAGACCTCCGCCGGGCTCGGTATCGAACCGCCCCGGCAAAAACCGGCCTGCGACTACGCGGTGGTCTTCAAGCTTCAGCTCGCCTGATTCGGCAAAGGGCCGGGCGGCGGCTCAGGCGGCGGGCGGCGTCAGCAAAGGACCATAGCTCGGATACTAGGCTACATTAAAACCAGGGCCTGTATCCGGCCCCAAAATGGGATTTCTGGGACTTTCGGGACGAAAAATCCCATTTTGTAACTATTTAAAAATAAGACACTTGCTGAAATTATACGCCGCGCGGAATCACATTTTTGATGAAAGTTGTTTCACCAATGCACACCGTGTAGAATTTACGCTTTCATCGCGGCTAGGAATCATTGCTCTCGACAAGCTGGCGCGCGCGGGCGGCGGCGCGAACCACGGCCTTGATAAGCGTGACGCGCAGGCGGCCCTCCTCGAGTTCGAGCAAGCCGTCAATCGTGCAGCCGGCCGGCGTGGTCACGACATCTTTCAGTTTGGCAGGATGCTCGCCCGTGTGCAGCACCATCGCAGCGGCGCCCAGCAGCGTTTGTGAGGAGAGTTCGGTTGAGAGATCGCGAGGCAAACCCAGCTTCACCCCCGCCTCGGCCAATGATTCGATGATCATGTAAACATAGGCGGGCCCTGAGGCCGACAGCGCCGTAATGGCGTCCATGTGCTTTTCATCCACCACCACGGTGCGGCCCATTGCCGCAAAGATGCTCTGGGCGATTTCGACATCGGCGTCTGTGGCATGTTTGCCGCCGGCCAGCGCCGTCATTCCCTGGCGAATCAGGCAGGGTGTGTTGGGCATCGTGCGGATCACGCGCGCCGGATGGCCAAGCTCGCGCTCGATCAGTGACGTAGTCACCGAAGCTGCGACGGAAACCAGCAAGGCCTCTTTCGCAAGCACGTTCCTGACTTCGTGGAGGAAGCCTTTCACCTGTTGAGGCTTGAGCGCAATCAGTACCACGCTGGCCCCTTTGACGGCCTGGATGTTGTTTGTGTGGGCCTTGATGCCGTACCTGCCTGCCAGATAGTCCGCGCGGGACTGATGCGCCACGGTAGATTCAATGCGTTCCGGAGTCAGCATCTGCGATTGCAGCAAGGCGGAAAGCAAGCCCTCGCCGAGCTTGCCGGTGCCAATCAAAGCCAGCTTTTTAATGCGGTCCTGCGACTTCCTGACTGCACTGATAGGAGCAGGATCCGCTTCTACCAATTGTTTCATGAGTTCCTCCCGGAACTTGAGAGCCCCGCTGAGGTCTCGCGAGATGATCTCCGAGACCCCGGTTCTTATGAAATGCCTGGAGCCTTGAAAACGTGTTCAGCGTTTGGCTTGGGCTTGAGCGGCTGTGACTTCTTCTTTAGCGGTCTGAATCCAGGGCATCATCTTGCGCAACTCGCTGCCGACCTTCTCAATCAGATGAGAGGAGGCTTCTGCGCGCATGGCCATGAATTTCTTTCGTCCCTGGGCGTTTTCTTCCATCCATTCATGGGCGAATTTGCCATTCTGGATTTCTTCGAGAATCTTCTTCATGTTCTCACGAACATGCGCGTCGATCACTCGCGGCCCACGAGTATAATCGCCGTATTCGGCCGTATCGCTGACGGAGTAACGCATGTACTTGATGCCGCCCTGGTAAATCAGGTCAACGATCAGCTTCAGCTCATGCAGGCATTCGAAATAAGCGATTTCCGGCTGGTAACCCGCCTGGACCAGGGTTTCAAACGCAGCGGTGATCATCGCTGAAACCCCGCCACAAAGGTCAACCTGCTCCCCAAATAAATCCGTCTCGGTTTCTTCTTTGAACGTCGTGCCGATGACGCCCGCCTTGAGGCTACCCAGCGCCTTGCCGTACGCAAGCCCTCTCTGTTCCGCCTGGCCCGAGGCGTCCTGCTCCACAGCCAAAAGCGAGGGAACGCCAATACCCTCCGTAAACAGCTCCCGCAGGCGATGGCCGGGACATTTGGGTGCGATCATGATAACGTCCACCGTCTTCGGCGGCGTAATGAACTTGTAATGGATGTTAAAGCCGTGAGCGAAAAGAAGCGTTTTGCCCGGCGCGAGATTTGGCTCAATGGCTTCCTTATAGAGCTGCGCCATGGGGGGATCCGGAACCAGCAAAGCAATCAAGTCGCCGCGCCGCGCCGCCTCGGCGGGATCAAACACTTCAAGTCCCTGGGCCTGTGCTTTCGCCCGGGATTGGCTGGAGGCCGGCAGCCCGACGATGACCTTCAGGCCGCTGTCTCGCAGATTGAGCGCGTGTGCGTGACCCTGGCTGCCATAACCGATCACCGCGACGGTCTTCCCCTCAAGATGCTTCAAGTCTCCGTCCTTCTCATAGTAAACTTTCGCCATGTTCTCACCTTTTCCTTGTCGTAGTAAGTTGGGATCGCAACTTCCGATTGGGGAAACTGCGTGCGCTTGAAATGCTAGCTTGACATCGCGCCTACCAGTTCCATCTGCGAACTCTGCCAGCTCGTTTTGACGCGAGAAAGCGGCAGGAAACCCGGGTCGCCGAGCCCTGGGATGCTCTGGGGCAAACGGCCATCCGCACGAATTTCGAACAGGTACTTTCCGTGGCTTGCAAAAATGATCTTGGATCCGGGAAGCGCTTCCAGAATGCGGTTGATGTTTTCGGGATTCGCGTTCGATTCTACGAAAACATACGAGGCCGCTGAAGAAGGTTCGTGCCGATAGCAGGCGACATTAAATACTCCTTCCGTGCGGCGAAGATAATTAAAAATATGATCAATTTCCGTCCCCGGGGTGTCAACCACCGTAATGCAGGAGTAACCTTCCGACTTCGAGGCCAAGGTCATGGTTTCGATGGTGAGACCTTTTCGCCGGAATATGTTCATCAGCCGGCAGATCACAATAGGATCATGATCGCTTTCAAGAGTCAGCAACCATTGCATGTGAAACTCCTCAAGTTCAAAATTATACAGCCATTGGGAACCGTTGGGAAAAATCCCGCGCGGAAACGCTTTGGATTAGACGGCCCACAGATCGTCCAAGACTTCTTCTTCCTCGAGAAATCGCGGAGGTCCGACCATCATCTCACCCAAGCTGGCGCCAGGTGGGACGATTGGATAGCAATTCTCTGCCGGGTCGACCCAGAAATCAATCAAGCGCGGCTCACGGTCGTTCAAGAAGTCATGAATCGCCTCCTCGACGTCCGCCCGATGCTCAACCCGCCTGCCCCGAATTCCGTAAGACTCGGCGAGTTTGACAAAATCGGGTGAAAAGTTGAGGTCAGTATCGCAATAACGCTTCTCAAAAAAGATTTCCTGCCACTGGCGCACCATACCAAGGGACCGATTGTTGATCACTGCAATCTTCACGGGCACGCGATATTGCACAATGGTGGCAAGGTCGTTAAGGGTCATTTGGAATCCGCCGTCCCCAAGAAACGCAATCACCTGCCGGTCCGGAAAGGCCATCTGCGCTCCGACTGCCGCCGGAAAGCCATAGCCCATGGTACCCAAGCCACTCGAAGAGAGCCATGTCCGCGGCTGCCTGAAGTTGTAAAATTGCGCGGCCCACATCTGGTGTTGGCCCACATCCACGGCAATAATCGCGTCGTCTTTGGCAATCCGCGAAACCGCCTCGATGACGTATTGCGGCTTGACGATGTTCGAATATTTATCGTAGGCGAGAGGGTATTCGGCTTTCCACGACCCGATCCGCTGGAGCCATTGATGGCGCTCGGGAGATATAGAAAAGCTTCTGCGCCTCCTGATTTCAGACACGAGAGCTTGCAGCGTCTCGTGGGCGTCTCCCACCAGCGCTAAATCTACGCGGACGTTTTTGTTGATCTCAGAAGGATCAACATCAAGGTGAATTTTTCGTGCATTAGGAGCGAAGCCGTCGATACGCCCCGTAACGCGATCGTCAAATCGCGCGCCTACGGCAATCATCAAATCACAATGGCAGACCGCCGTATTGGTGGCATAGGCTCCGTGCATCCCCAACATACCCAGCGAAAGAGGATGACTTGAAGGGAAACTGCCCAGACCCATTAGAGTGGTCGTAACCGGAATTTGCGCCAGTTCTGCAAGTTCCCGCAACTCCCCGGAAGCACCGGCTGAAATAATTCCTCCACCCACGTAGAGCAGCGGCTGGCTGCTTTCGAGAATCATGTCTACAGCGCGGCGCACCTCGCCCTCATTCCACTCGCGCAACCGTCTGGGACGATCAGTCTCGGTACCGGCAGGATAGCTAGGCTCAGCTTTTTCCACAAGCACGCTCTTAGGGAAATCAACCAGCACCGGACCCGGCCGGCCGGAAACGGCAATTTCAAAAGCCTGCTGAATTACGGAAGGAATGTCCGCAGCTTTGCGAACCAGAAATGCCCGCTTGGTGGACGGCAAGGCCATCCCAACGGTATCAGCTTCCTGGAAAGCGTCTTTTCCGATCAGGGACGCCGGAACCTGACCCGTCAAAGCCACAACCGGGATGGAATCCATGAGAGCGGAAGTGAGCCCTGTCAGCAAATTCGTGGCCCCGGGACCTGAGGTAACCAGGCAGACGCCCGGCTTCCCTGTAACACGCGCATAGCCATCGGCGGCAAAAGCGGCCGCTTGTTCATGTCGTACCAGAAGATGGCGGATTCCCGCGCTATAGAGGGCATCATAAAGCGGCAGAACTGCTCCGCCCGGAAGGCCAAAAATGACCTTGACACTTTGGCGGCGCAGGCTTTCAAGCAAGATTTCTGAACCCGTGACTGATTTTGTCATATATTTTTCGATCTCCGGGATTCTTCCCCTTTTCCCTGTTGCCAACCTCGCGGCCGGGATACCGACCAGTCGGTAGGTAGATTAACACGTTGACCGAAGGCGCGTCAACTCCTATTTTCCTTGGCGTTCTGGACCGCCGGTGAAGCAGTGCCAAGCGTAAGACAAGGTTAAGGCTTTTACACGATCGCCCCGTTCGGATGGAGGAGGACAGGCCGCGTTGACGCCATGCTGATCCGAGGAGTAATGGCATTCCACTCCTGGGCGCCGGTGTTGGTGGGGCGAAACATTCCGAACGTTGACGAGACCCCGAAATCCAGGAAGTGTTTGCGAACGGCCTCAATGGCATCAGGCGAGTTTTTCCGGGCCAGAACTGCTACCGCTGGGCCGGATCCGCAAATGAACACTCCCAGCATATCTTTCGTGCGAACCTTGAGCGCCTCCTCCAACCCTGCCACCGTCTTTCTGGATGCGGGCGGCAGCGTAGCGTCCAGTTGCGGTTCACTGTCTTTTCCAGACCGCGTAAACAGATTGGCCAGGGTCTGAGCCCGCTGAAAGTACACCGGCATTTTTTTGAACGGCACGGACGGAGTTTCCTGCTCTTGCCGAGCGAAGGAACCCAAAGGCAATTCCGGAACAACGACGCTCAGGACGAAATCCCCGGGAACAAAGGTCCGGCGCAGCAACGTGGAGGACTTCTCCTCAACACAGGCCACGAATCCTCCGTGCCAAGCTGCCAGCAGGTTGTCTGAGCGGGTTTCATAAATTCGCGCCAGATCGAACAAATTCTTCTCATCAAGCCCGAGGGAGTAGAGGCGGTCTGCTGCAATCAGCCCTGCCAAAATAGCGGCTGTACTCGATCCCAGACCCACGCCGACCGGAACGGAGCTGTAAATTTCGAAGTCTGCGCCAGTAAATTCAAATCCTCTCAGATGGAGAGCCGCCTCCATAGCGCGAACAATCAAGTTCGCGTGGTCTCGGGGAACACGCTCTCCATTCTCGCCAAAGTAGCGAATGCCCACATGCCCATCCGTGCGAGGAGTGACTTTCACGTTAAGCAATGCGTCGAGCGCCAAGGCAGCACAGTTCATAGCGCCGGCAAAGTTTCCAACCGTTGCCGGCACTTTAACCAGGATTGACCGGGATCTCATGCCTGATTCTCCTTATGAATCTAGAATAGGCAGCCTCGCTCCGACCGTGAAATTCTAAATTTTTATGGAGGGTATAGAACTTGCTTATGCTGTTTTGAAGAGCATGAAAGCCACCAGAAGATCTTGAGGATCAAAGCTTCCGCGAGGTTCTTCACGCGTGAAGCAGTGTGGAACCTCGGGGGGCCATCAAGCAATCTCAACTGACCAGTTCGTAGGAAGTCTCCACGTCAATCAAGCCTTTAATTGACCGCGCAACCGGGCAGCGGTCAACATGCACGCTATGCACACGGATGAGCGTTCCTCAGCGGAGTAGTTCTTCAAGCTGCACCGCTTGGTCGGTCTTTTCATCCCTGTATTTGATAATGACCGGGGTGTAAAGCGAAAGGCCCCATTCCTTCCCGCGCCCTCTTGTGACCGCGCGCGCTCCAGGTACCACGACAGCACCCGGAGGAATCATCAAAGGGCGATCCTCCTCGCGGCGGTAGACGGTGTCCCGCACCAGGTCGTAGACCGGAGTCGAACCAGTTAGAATCGTTCCCGCCGCCAGCACCGCCGCCTTGCCCACAATGGTTCCCTCATAAACGCCGCAATTCCCTCCGACCAGGACGTCATCTTCGATAATCACCGGGAGGGCCCCTACGGGCTCGAGCACTCCCCCGATCTGCGCTGCAGCGGAAAGGTGGCAGCGCTTCCCGATCTGCGCGCAGGAGCCCACCAGGGCATGGGAATCCACCAGCGTCCCGTCATCGACGTAAGCGCCGGCGTTCACGTACATCGGCGGCATGCAGGTCACGTTCCTGCCGATGTAACAACCGTCGCGGATGGACGAGCCGCCAGGGACCACACGAATGTTCCGATCGCTGGGTATCTGGTTGAGCGGATAGGTGTGCTTATCTCGGAATTGCAGAGGCGGAGGAGGCATTTCCACAATTCGGCCAACACGGAACCCCAACAGGATTCCCTTTTTGACCCATGTATTCACTTTCCATCCGGTGGGTGAACCGGGATCGGGCTCTGCAGCGCGAACCTCGCCGGCGTTCAAAGCTGCCTTGAATTTATCAAAGGCTTCAAAGTATTCGTCGCCGTATTGATCCGTCTGGCGCGAAAAGAGTTCTTCAATCTGGCTCTGGAGTGTCATTAGTGATCTGTTTTCTGCCTGCGCGTGCTATGTAGAATTTCAGGTGATGCCACGCAGCAAATTTCTGCCCCTGTGTTTCCTGGAAGCAGGTCATTGAAATGCCCGAGTGCTGGCGGACGTGCCGGGATCCATAGACATGTCAAACTTTTTGTGCCTGGAGCAATCCCTGAGCAACCAGCTCTTTTTCAAGTTTGGCCCGATTTTCGGGCTTCATCGGGCAAAGCGGCAGCCGGTAAACCTCTTTGATCTTCCCCATCATGGCGAGCGCGGCTTTGACGGGAATGGGATTCGTTTCGATAAAGTTTGCCCGCATCAACGGCAAGAGCTTAGCGTTAAGCTTGCGGGCCTCATCGTATTTGCCGTCGAGCAACAAATGCGCCAGGGTCGTCATCTCCCGCGGCACCAAATTGGAGATTACCGAGATGACGCCGACGCCGCCCAGCGCCATCAGCGGAAAGGTGTAAGCATCGTCGCCGGAAAAAACCCGGAAGTCCGGACCGACCATCCCCAGCAATTCCATCTGCTGCGTAATGCTTCCGGAAGCTTCTTTAATACCGATTATGTTCGGTATTTTAGCCAGACGCGCGACGGTGGCCGGCTCGATATTCGAAGAGGTACGCGAAGGCACGTTGTAGAGGATAATCGGCAACTCGGTGGATTCGGCAATGGTTTTGAAGTGCTGATACAATCCTTCCTGAGTCGGTTTGTTGTAATACGGAGCAACGGAGAGGATTCCTTGCACGCCCAGGGCGCTGACTTCTTGTAACTGGCTGCAGACTTTCTTGGTGCCGTTCCCTCCCACTCCGGCAATCACAGGGACTTTTCCGGCAGCTTCCTGAACGACGACACGGATCACGCCCGCGAACTCTTCATGCTCAAGCGCGGGAGTTTCCCCCGTAGTCCCGCAAGGTACCAGGAAATCGATTCCCTCGCGAAGTTGAAAGTCGACCAAGCTCCGCACCGCCTCCACGTCCAATGTGCCGTCCTTGGCAAAAGGAGTGACCAGCGCCGTGCCGCAACCTCGAATGTCCAAACTCATAGAAGCTCCTCCCATAACCGGTTCCCGTATGGAGACTATGATTATAAAAAACAAGCGCGAGGGTTGCTACCGTTGTTCTTCGAGAACCTGGTCGAAACCGAACAACCCCTTTTTGCCCACAACCCAACGGGCCGCAAAGAGCGCGCCCTCGGCAAATCCCTGGCGGCTGCGGGCGTTGTGTCTGATAAGGACAGTATCAGCCTCGGAATCGAATCCAAATTCGTGCATGCCAGGAAAGAATCCCGCGCGAACGCTCGAAGTGGAAATATCCCGGGAAGGCAGATGCGCCTGGACCTGCCGTCTCAACTCCAGGGCGGTCCCGGAAGGCGCATCCTTTTTGGCCTTGTGGTGGGCTTCTACGATATAGGGCTCATACATCGAATAAGGGGCAAAAATTTCCGCTGCGGCGCGCGCCAGGCGATAGAAGAGCTGCACGCCAATGGAAAAATTTGCCGCGTACACCATACCCACACCGCTCAACCGAATGATCTCCCGAACCTCTTCAAAGCGATTGTTCCAGCCGGTTGTCCCCACTACCAGATTAACGCCCAGTGCGGCCACGCGACGAATGTTGTCAACAACCACATCGGGCGTCGTAAAGTCGATGCAGACGTCAATGCCATGGAAATTCTTTTCCGTGATCGCCACGCCATCGGGGTTTGATTCAATGGTCAGGATAAGACGAACTTCAAAGCCGCGCTCCGGCGCCAGACGCGCCACTGCGCTGCCCATTTTGCCGTGGCCGAGCAAGGCCAGGTTCAGCGTGGCTTCGGTTGAAAGGTCAGAAGAAGTCGCGGTCACTTTTTCACCCGGCTACTAACGTTCGTGGTCTCGAGATCAATTGCAAGGCCGAAGCGCTAATCCAAATAACCTTCGGACTTCATCAGTTCGGCGTTGAGTAAGGCTGCGCCCGCCGCTCCCCGGATGGTGTTATGGCTAAGCGTTGTGTACTTGAATTGAAGCACCGGGCAGGTCCGCACGCGGCCTACCACGGCAGCCATACCGTGTTCGGCGTTGACATCGAACTTGACCTGAGGCCGGTCGCGTTCCTCCCGAACGATGATCGGATGTTTCGGCGCGGTCGGCAACTGGCGCTCTTGCGGCAGGGCCCGGAATTTCCTCCACGCTTCGATCAGGTCTTCCAAGGACGCTTGCGAACGCAAAGAAATCGAAACCGCTTCCGTATGCCCATCTTCCACAAAGACGCGATTGCAGTGCGCGCTGACCACAAAGTTCCCTTTGGCAACATGCCCGTCGGTCAGCTTGCCCAGCAGCTTGTGGGCCTCGCGCTCCACTTTTTCTTCTTCGCCGGAAATGTAGGGGATAACGTTACCCATGATGTCCAGCGTCGGAACACCGGGATATCCGGCTCCGGAAACGGCCTGCATGCTGGTCACCAGGACTTTTTCGAGCCCAAAGGCGCGCTCGAGAGGAACCAAAGACATCACCAAACCGACGGTGGTGCAATTAGGGTTGGTAACAATCATGCCCTTCCAACCACGCTGCTTGCGCTGTTCCCGAACCATGGCCAGGTGATCCGGATTCACTTCCGGAATCAGCAGCGGCACGTCGGGCTCCATCCGGTGGTTTGAGGAGTTCGACACCACCACGTGGCCAGCCTGGGCGAACTCCTTTTCGACCTCGCCGGCCACTTTGGAGTCGAGCGACGAAAAGATCAATTGCGGCGCCTTACCGGGTTTGCACTCATGGACCATAAGGTCACGCGCGGCCGCAGGCATAGCCTCTCGAAGCCGCCAATTGCAGGCATCCGCATACTTCTTTCCCGCAGACCGGTCGGATGCGGCAAGCCAAACCGCTTCAAACCACGGGTGGTGTTCAAGAAGGCTCATGAATCTCTGGCCTACCATCCCCGTAGCTCCAAGAATACCAACTTCAAGTTTCTTCATTGCACTTGTCCCTTTTTGTTTGCATCCTGTTTGATCCGCCGGGATGCACGGCTGTTGTTAAACACGATTCTTTAATTCTCGTACCAAGCGGGAGTAAAGTTCAACCGCGCGGACTAAGTCCGACTTCTTCACGCACTCGTGGTCGGTGTGGGCGACGTGGATGGTTCCCGGCCCTAGCAGCAGCGGCCGCCCCCATCGTGTCAAGTTCGGCAGGTCGGTTGAATAAGCCACAACTTCTGTTTCGAAGCCGTCGATCGGTTCCATCATGATGGGCAATGTGTCGCGGACGAACTCATAATCGCAGCGACCTTTCAAGATCGCCTCGAGTTTTTGCCGCAGCTCCACAGAGGGGCACACCGTCCGAAAAAGGATTTGGGCGGAGGCGCTGTCGGGGATCACATTCGGAGCATGGCCACCTTGAATAAAGCCGATATTCATCGTGGCACGTCCCATCACCGGATCCTCCGGCAGAGGGAGCTGGCGCATCTCGCCGAGAACGTCCAGGAGTTTCTCGATTGCCGAATCTCCCAACTCCGGGTAGGCCGAATGAGCTGTCTTCCCGGTGGCGCGGATGTCGACTCGCAGATTCCCCTTGGTCCCGACCGCCAACTTGTTTTCAGTGGGCTCCCCATTAATGATGAATTTCGAACCTGCGGGCATCATATTCGCCCGGCGGGCGCCGTCGCTCAGAGTTTCCTCGCCGACGACAAAAAGAAGGCCGAAGTTCCTGATGCCAGACGCCTTCAACTGCAGCGCCGCAATAACCTGGGAAGCCAAGATGCCTTTGGCATCGCACGAGCCGCGACCGTAAATGAACTCTTCATCCTCACTCGCCGGGATGTAGGGTGGCACGGTATCCATGTGCGTGCTCAGTACCACGTCGGGCTCGCCCAGCCGGGCAAACACATTTGCACGGCCTTCTGTGACAGGCTGAAGCTCGATCTGGAAGCCATGGTTCTGGAGGTAACCGGAAAGAAATTCGCAGCACGACTTCTCGTGCCCCGTGACGGATTCAAGATTGACCAGCTTCTTTGTAAGGTCAAACAATTCTGTGATCTGCTCGTCCATAATACTGCATCCGAACCAAACCGCGCCTCGGGTTCCAGCTTGTGAGTAAGAACTCTGCTCAGTACGCGAAGGAAACGCCTCGGCCGGTCGAAGCCAGCGACGCGCTCGCCCGCTTGCAACCGCCGGCTGGTCACTAACACTAGGCTTAACATTATGACGGTAGCCCACAAGCGAAAGTAGCGTCAAGTCATTTCACGACGAGGCCTTGCCTGGCTGCATAGTACCCCTCTGTGGATTTGAAGTGTGTGACCGAAAAGAAAGGAGCACACATGACTACCTCAGCGGGAGAAAAGCTAGGCGGTCAGAAAGCCAACCCCGAGGATGAGCCCTTCCAACGTAGAGGTAGCGACCTTCATGTTGGCTTCGGCGGGATTTTTCGCTAATTTCCACCCACTTTCAGAATCTCGCGCACGGATTGCACAATAAAACGCAGATCCGTTTGTTTCAGACCGGGATGAACCGGTAAGGAGAGGACAGTTTTGGCAAGCCGGGTGCTCACGGGGAAATCCCGATCCCGACCATAACCGCGAAAGATAGGCTGGCGATGAAGCGGCAGAGGATAATGGACGGCCGCCTCGATGTCCCGGCCCCTTAGCGCCTCGGCAAGTTCGTCCCGCGAAATTCCGGCTTGTTTTGTCTCAATGCGAATCGTAAAAAGGTTGAAGGAAGGCCTCGCGCCGGGAGCGATTTGCGGCAACTCAATTCCCGGAAGGCCGGCGAGCCCACGGGTCAGGATCGCTGCATTCCGCTGCCGCGCACGGACAGCAGCAGGGAGCTTGGCCAACTGCACGCGCCCAATCGCTGAGGCGATATCGGTGGTGCGGAAATTATAGCCTACTCGAATGTGCCGGTAACGACTCACTTCACCGTGGGAGCGAAGCAACCGAAGTTCCCCCGCCAGCGAGGCATCCGAGGTTGTAATCATGCCACCTTCACCCGTGGTCATATTTTTCGATGGATAGAAGGAATAACAGGTCGCATCAGGGAAGGAGCCGACGTCCCGCCAGTGGAATTGCGCTCCATGAGCTTGCGCAGCATCCCAGATGACGCGCAGCCCATAACGGCGTGCAACACGCGTAAGGCTGGCGATATCCGCAGGCTGCCCGTAAAGGTGGACGGGAATAAGCGCCCGGGTCCTCTTGGTGATACGCCGTTCCACTTCCTCCGGGTCAAGCGTGAAAGTCTCGGCATCCACATCTGCAAAGATCGGTTTCGCTTGAATCGCCGCCACCATGGCCGCCGTGGCGACAAAAGTGAAGTCAGGAACGATCGCTTCGTCGCCCGGCTGGAGCATCGCCCGGCAGGCAAGATAAAGCGCCGCTGTTCCTGAACTTACAGCAATTGCGTAACGCGCTCCGACGGCGGCCGCGAAGCGAGCTTCAAAGTCCTCGGTGATTTCCCCCGCTCGCAGCCGTCCACTCTCCAACACTCGCCGGACGGCATCTATTTCGCGCCGGTCAAGCGAAACTTGTGCTATAGGAACTTTGCGAATTTTCACTTCTCCTTTTCGGTCCGAATCATTCATAAAAGCAGCGACGTTTAACACGGAGGCCGCTATGGTTTTGAAGGGCAGGCAAACAGTTGCTCAGCAAACGGCTCTGCGCCTTCCGGGCGGAGTTTCTCTCCGCGTTCTCCGTGTTCAACCTCCGTGCCCTAACACTGCACAATCTTGTCGCGATTTTCTTTCACGTTCCGAGTGGCATTTCTGGTGTCAATCACCAGCCGGGCGTGCCGGACGATATACGAATAGTCGTAGATCGAGTGGTCCGTGGCGATGATCACAGCTTCGGGTTCTGACAAAGCCTCAGGAGTCAACTCCACCGAAGCCAATTGAAAGTCATACCGCCGCATTCGGTGCAAACGTGGGAAGTAAGGGTCGTGGTACTCGACCCGAGCGCCTTGCTTGAGCAGCAGCTCCATGATCTCAAGCGAAGGCGATTCGCGCAAATCGTCGATGTCCTTCTTGTACGCCACGCCCAGCAGAAGAATCCTGGCGCCGTGCAGGCATTGCTTGCGGCGGTTCAGAGCCTCGCTCAAGGCCTCCACCACGTGTGCGGGCATAGCGGAATTGACCTCGCCGGCCAACTCGATGAAGCGCGTGGTAAATCCGTACTCGCGCGCCTTCCACGTCAAATAAAAAGGATCAATCGGAATACAATGCCCGCCCAAGCCGGGGCCGGGGTAGAAAGCAGTAAAGCCGAACGGCTTGGTTTTGGCCGCTTCAATAACTTCAAAGATATCAATTCCCATCCGCAGAGAAAGGAGTTTCAGTTCGTTCACCAGAGCGATGTTGACACAGCGGTAAATGTTTTCAAGCAGCTTGGTCATCTCCGCGGTACGCGAGGAACTCACAATAACAGTGCGCGCAAAAACACTCCCGTAGACCGCCCGGGCGGCTCGGGCGCTCGCTGCATTGACGCCACCGATGATTTTCGGGATTTGAGCCCTCTCGAACTCCTTGTTGCCGGGATCCTCGCGCTCCGGGGAGAAGGCCAGGAGGAAATCACCCTCAGCATCTTCCGAGATAGCAATCGAATTGCCATCGGTCGAGTAAGGGCGCACCGGACAGCGCAGCCCCGATTCCTCGAGAAGAGGCAACAGCACCTCCTCGGTGGTGCCGGGATAAGTGGTGCTCTCGAGCACCACCAGTTGTCCGGGCACCAGATGGGCGCTCACAGTTTTCGCTGTGTTGTGAATAAATGAAAGGTCGGGTTCGCGGTGCGTGTCGAGAGGCGTGGGAACGCACATGATGATGGCATCCATCTCCCGAAGCCGGCTGAAATCGTCCGTAGCATGAAAGCGTTTTCCCTCAATCGCCCGCGCAATCTGAGCCTCAGGGATATGGCGGATATATGTTTTACCGTTTCCCAGCTTTTCGACTTTGGCAGGGTCAGTGTCAAAGCCGGTGGTCTCGAACCCTTTTTGTACGAAGGAGAGCGCCAAAGGAAGTCCGACGTAGCCTAAGCCGATGACGCCTACGCGAGCTGCCTTTTGTTCAATCTTGGAAACAATAGAGCTTTCGATTGTGGATGGTCTCGTTGAATCTCTTTTCTGGTCGTTCATATTAGTGACTCTCTTTGGTGTTGAATTCGAACAAATGCATTTAGCCTTAGCGCCACCGTTTAGGGCACCTTGGCATGACAGGTATAAAGCTTGGCGCCGCAATTAAGGAGGCGTTGTGTCGTTTCCGAGGACACCGCCCGGAGAGGATTCGAGGATCCTGGGGGCAGCCTCCAAGGCTTCGGTGATGGCGCTATCGATGCTGGAGTATCGCCAGGCGCCGAAGCGTCCGATCGACCACACCTGCCTCGATTCCAGAAAGTCGAGGAGTCGCCGAACGCGGCGGGCTCGTTCCAGGTCATGCACGGGATAGGCATACGGGAAATGGATCCGCACCACGCGCACAATATCCGACGGATGCGAGATCCAGCCCAGCCTTTCCAGGCACGATGTCACGCGCCGTTCCAATTCTTCTTCCCGCTCCGGCTCCGGGTTCGAGATTTCCGCGGCAATCAGGCCGCCTCCCTCCGGAGCCAATTCGCCGCAAATGTTGGAGGGAAAAACCAGGCGGAAAAACGGATACTCGGCTTCTGGAAAGTAAACCCAATGGCAACGCCTGGCGAGCGGCCTCCGGAGGCAGTACGTCAGGTTCAGCAAGGAAGTCCAGCGCAGCTCTGCCGCCTCCCGGCGCAACTCTTCCGGCACGCCTGACGCCCTTTCGATCAAGGCCGGCAGAGGCAACGTAGAAATCAGCCTTTCGTAGCCGGTTTGACCGCCGTTCTGGAACCGGACCGTATGGCGCTCCAAGTCAATCTCGACGGCCTCGTGCTCAAATTGGACCTGCGCGACGCGGCGGCAAACCGCTTCTGAAAGTGCCTGGATACCTCCCTGCTTGGGATAGAAAAACCAGGGATTATAGCCCAATTGATGGTGGTTCCGATTAGAAACGAGATTGCTGAGTACCTGCCCCAACTCCGCCCCCGGCACGAAGGGCCGAATCCAGTCCAAGCTCAACTGCTCTGGCTCGACTCCCCAAAGCTTTTGGTTGTAGGGTCGCATAAAATATTGAGCGATGCCCCTTCCGAAATACTGCTCCACCCACTCACCAAAATTTCCCGGCTCACGTTCACTGCCAATCTTCCGTTTGATCCATGCCTTCAAGAACCCGCCCAAGCACGCCGCCTGTACCGGCTTTGGCAGAGCGTTCAGATGGGTCTGAAAGGGGTAAGGCACGTAGCGGCCTTGGAAGTAGGTCCATGCGCTACGCTCCTGGCGAATTAGCGCGTCATCGAGAATCCGCCGCACCAGATGTTCGGTCTCTTGCGAACGAAAGTGCAGCACATGCGAAACGATGTCAAACCGAAACCCATCCACCTGCTGGGTTCGGCACAGTCCTCCCACCGTTGCGCCTTGCTCGTAGATGGCGTAAGTGCCCGGGCAAGCTTTCTCAAGGGCGTAAGCCGCACTCAGCCCGCTGATCCCTGCCCCTAAAATGATCGTTTGCACCCGCTACTCCTCTGCCGTCCCGTATCGCGTTCGCGCGTGCCGAGTCCCTGCTCCAAAGAGTCCAACATAACTTCCAGTGGCCCCCAACCGTCGCAAGCTAGGGATATTACTCGGCCTTTCGTCAGCCGGATGTCCTTACGAGTAAGACCGCTGGTTCCCTTCCGCAAGGATAAACCGAAAACCCTGTATTATCCCTCGAATCTCGCGATCCGCAAAAGCATTCCGAGCTTTATCATGCCCTTAGCCTCGGCTCGCAGGCCGTCGGCCCGCAAGCAGTTTGACGGCGTTGCGGCTTGACCTCTCAAAACATCGAGCAATTCCTCAGCAGACTGCTAAGGGCGTAAAACCAGGCAATCAATGTACACGATCTAGAATGGGCGGTGTCTGGAGCACGGCGATAGCATTATACTGACACTAAGCCAGGAGGCTCAGAATATAGTCAGTCCTTGAACAGTCGGCTTCAGGAAAGAGAGGGAATCTTGAAAATAACAGAAGTCCGTACTCGCGTCGTAGAGTGGAGGGGGAAAACGGTTCCTCCGCAGCCGCACTTCTGCACCAATCCTGTTGATCTGCTCGAGTTGCCGGTTGACTCCATGGGCTCGTTTCGCTTCCACGGCTGGCTCGTCGTTGAGGTGGCGACGGACAGCGGTGAGGTGGGGATCGGGAACGCGGCTCTCGCGCCCCGCGTCACAAAGTCGCTTATCGACTTGTACTTAAAGCCCATTTTGATTGGCGCCAATCCTTTTGACTGCGAATTCCTCTGGCAGCACATGTACCGCCGGACCATCGCCTTTGGAAGAAAGGGCGTGGGCATGGTGGCCATCAGCGCCGTGGACATTGCTTTGTGGGACCTTATCGGCAAGATCCTCAAACAGCCGGTCTTTCGCTTGCTGGGCGGGAAAACCAAGCAGAAGATTCCCGTCTATGCCAGCCGGCTCTACAGCCAGCCGCTCGACGATTTGGCCCGGGAAGCGCAGCAGTACAAAGACCAGGGATATCGCGCCATGAAGATCCGATTCGGCTGGGGACCGACGGACGGCGCCGCAGGCATGCAGCGCAATCTCGATCTGGTGCGGACGACTCGGGAGGTGATTGGAGACGAAATCGACTTGATGGCGGATGCCTATATGGGCTGGACGCTCGACTACGCCCGGAGAATGATCCCCCTGCTTGGGAAATACAATTTGCGCTGGGTGGAGGAGCCGGTCATTCCCGATGACATCGCGGGCTATGCTGCGCTGAAGGCGCTCAACGTGGTTCCAATCGCTGGCGGCGAGCACGAGTTCACCCTTTACGGTTTCCGCCAACTTCTCGACGCGAAAGGTGTCGATTACATCCAATTTGACACCGACCGCGTGGGCGGCATCACTCAGGCACGGAAAATTTCCGCGCTCGCGGAAGCCTTCGAGGTTCCTGTCATCCCACACGCCGGGCAGATGCACAATTTCCATGTGGTGATGGCCAGCTATAATTGCCCCATGGCAGAGTTCTTCCCGCCCGTAGAAGTCGAAGTCGGCAATGAACTGTTTTGGTATATTTTCAAAGGGGAACCCATGCCCCAAAACGGCTTTATCGAGCTTGATGAAAATCTTCCGGGCCTGGGTTTGACAATAGACGAGGAAGCTCTGAAGAAGTTCGACATCATTGAGTAGCGCCGGGCTTTATACGCGGTATACCTTTCTGGCCGGCATGGCGATGACGTGTGCAGATGCCACACTAAAGGATGGCGGCAGGGGTAAGCATATTTCCCAAGCGTAACCCCGGAGTTGTGTTAGATCACACAATCCGTAGATAATTTCAGATGAGGGCTAATTCAAAATGGACGCACAACCATTCTTCAGTTTGGAGGACCAGGTAGCCGTCGTCACCGGCGGAGGCCAGGGAATCGGGGAGGGCATTGCGCGGCGATTTTCGGCTGCCGGAGCGCGCGTTGCCGTATTGGATTTGAAACAGGATTTGGCCCGTCCGGTGGCCGAGTCGATCGGCGGAGCAGCGATTGAGTGCGACGTCGCTTCTGCCACCTCCGTCGAGCGGGCTATCGCGGAGGTTCGCCGGCGCCTCGGACCAATCGACATCCTGGTCAATAATGCCGGCATTACCGGAAGGACTTTGCCTTTGTGGGAACTGGATGAAAGCGATCTTGACCGCGTCTACGCGGTCAACTTGAAAGGCGTCTTCCTGATGTGCAAGGCGGTCATCGGCGAAATGCTCGAAAGGCGTTATGGCCGAATCGTAAGCATCGCCTCCGTGGCGGGAAAGGAAGGCAATCCTACTCTAATCCCGTATTCGAGCACCAAGGCCGCGGTGATTTGTTTTACCAAGGCGCTCGCCAAGGAAGTCGCCACCAAGGGAGATATCACCATCAACAGCATTGCTCCGGCAGTCGTTCAGACCAAGATCCTCGATACCATAGCCAAAGAGACGGTGGCCTACATGATCAGCCGCATTCCCATGGGCCGCACCGGCAAGATCGAGGAGGTCGCGAGCCTGGCACATTACCTGGCCTCCCGCGAGGCCTCTTTCACCACCGGACAATGTTATGACATTTCGGGTGGCCGCTCGACCTATTGAACCGGGTTATCTTACTGGGCTTTATGCCCGTCATGCCACCTTAAAGGGTGGCGCTACACACTGGCGGATTGCCCTGTGTATTTTCCTCGCGATGGCTGGGGCTCGATCGCAGCCTCTGCAGGCTCAGGGCGCTGAAAGGCCGGGACAAACGGCCCATTCGGCGACCTCGCCGAGCCCCTCACGACAGGTTTCTTGGAAGCTTTTTGCCCCCAACATTCTCCATGACCAGAAAAAGATTTGGCTGTTCCCCAAGCGCTTGGCCCAGGGCAAACATTGGCTTCCGACACTTGCCTTCACGGGCGCCACGGCGGGACTAATCGCGCTCGATCCCCACGACGATCCCTACTTCCGCCGCACCCAAACTTTTGATCAATTCAATAACGTCCTGAGCAGCCGCAATGCCATCCTGGGGATGGCGCTCGTGCCTGCATCCTTTTACGCTCTGGGGCTGAGGCGGCACGATTCTTATCTGCAAAAGACGGTTCAGCTTTCGGCGGAGTCAGTCCTTGACTCGGAAATTTTGGATCTGGTAATCCGCGACGTCACTCGCCGCATCCCGCCGAAAGAGATTCCGCCGAACGGCGACTTCTCGGACTCATTCTTCATGCGGCACAAAGGGCCCTTCTACGTCGGCAACGGTGGATTTCCTTCCGGTCACACGATTGCTGCCTTTTCAATTGCCACAATCTTCGCGGAGCGCTACCGGCGGCATCGCTGGGTTCCTTGGGTTGCTTACGGTTTGGCCGCTCTGGTGGGGTTTTCGCGGATCACCCTTCAGGACCACTTCCCTTCTGACGTTTTTGCAGGCGCCGCGCTCGGTTACACCATCAGCCACTTTGTGGTGCTGCGCCCACAGTAGCGCCGGGTTTTATGCCCAGCAGGCCACGCAGTAATTGTAAAAACACTGTCCTCAGTAACCGATTAGGCGCTCGGCTAAGCTGTAGGCACAGTGTCCGCGCCACGCATTCTCGTCGGGGCGGTTTCCTCGCTCCCAGTGGCGGGCCGTGACCTGAGGACACGGCCCCTATAACTGAGGTGGTGCTACACGTGAACGTATTTTTCGCGACGCAATAGCGGATTTGCAAGCCAACCGCTCCCGGCGCGGTCAATTGCTGACGGGGCTGAAGAGTTCTTGGAGTTTTTCCAGGTTGACGGCTTCGAAGCTTGGGATCGCCAAATCGGCGAGCGGCCGGAGTTCCTCGATGGGGAAAGTGGACGCCACGGCCACGCACTTCATCCCGGCATTCTTGGCAGCTCCAACTCCCACATAAGAGTCTTCAAAAGCCACGGCTTGCGCGGGGTCCACTTCAAGGCGCTGGGCAGTCTTTAAGTAAATTTCCGGGTCCGGCTTGGGGTGGGTCACTTCGTCCCCCGTAACCACGGAGCGAAAATAGTCGTGGTAGCCGAGCGCGTCCACGACGAAGTCCACGTTCTTTTTCATCGCCGACGAAGCCACTGCCATCGGCACGCCGGCTGCGTGGCATTCCTGGATCAGGCGATCGAGCCCCGGCAAGGGTTTCGCGTGCGCCTTGAACACCTTCCGGAAAACTGCCTCGATCTCTTCGCTCAGGCGCTTGCTTTCCCCGCGCGTCAGGTCAGGCCCCAGAAAATGCCGGAAGAGCGTGTCGTTGCGCTTGCCAAGGATCAGCTTCGGCAGCTTTTCGCGGTCAAAGGGAATCTGACGTTCGTTCAGAAAATCAATCCACTTTTCAAGGTGATAAGGATTGCTGTCCACCAAAACGCCGTCCATGTCAAAAATCACGGCGGCGGGGAATTCCAGTCTTGTTTGCATGAGGCTCCGTTAATAAAGGCTCAACTCTTAATTATGAGCGATGAATGCAAAAACAGGAAGAAGGATGAGTTATGAACTGGTGGTTATATACGACACAACTTTTGAATTGGGGGTGTTAAAGGGATGAGGACCATAATGAGGAATACCAGCACGGCAATCGGCATACGCGAGGTGCCTACGCTTTGAGTGAGACGCTGGGTCTGCATTCCTCGCATGTATCTTCTTCGAATATGTCTGGCTAATTTCAGCGGTTACCCACTGAAAAGCAGGTAAAGCTGTGCATTGGCGAGTTAGGATTCAGGCTCCCTGTGCACAATCCATAATTCGCCGTCATTTCGGCAGCGGGCGGAGCGCCGCCAGCAGTTTTTCAGGCGGCAGGGTATTGAGGACATCTTTCTTTTCCAGCCAGCCGCGGCGCGCGGTGATAACGCCGTAGCGCATCAACTCGAAATGCGAGGGGTGGTGGGCGTCGGTGGAGATAATGACCTTCATACCGCGTTCTTTAGCCAGTTTGACGTGCCGGTCGTTAAGGTCAAGCCGTTCAGGATTGCCGTTGAGCTCCAGGATCACACCGCGCTTTTTGGCGGCTTCGAAAACTTTCTCCACGTCAAACTGGAACGGATCGCGCTTCAGGATTTGGCGGCCCGTCGGGTGGCCCAGGATTCGCACGTAAGGATTTTCGAGGGCTTTCAGCAGCCTCGCAGTCATTTCTGCGGCGGGCATGTTCATGCGCGAATGAACGCTGACCAGAACGATGTCAAACTGCTTTAGCAACTCGTCCGGGTAATCGAGCCTTCCATCGCCCATAATATCCACCTCCGCGCCCGCCCAGATTTCGATGTCTTTCACTTTCTTCCGCGCGGCGTGGATACGCTTGATGTTTTCTTCGGCGCGCTTTTCGTCCAGGCCGTTGGCAATGGTCACGGCTTTCGAATGGTCGGTGATCAGGATGTACTGGTAGCCGAGTTGTTTGGCGGCTTCGGCCATCTCCTCCACGCCGGTTCTGCCGTCGGAAGCCGTGGTATGCATTTGCAAATCGCCCTTGATGTCTTTGAGTTCGACCAGCTTGGGCAACTCGCCTTTTTCAGCGGCTTCGATTTCACCCTGGTTTTCCCGCAGTTCCGGCGGAATCCACTCGAGCCCGAACTTTTTGTAGACTTCCTCTTCCGTGCGGCTGGCCAGAACTTTTTCGCCTTCAAACAAGCCGTACTCACTCAGTTTCCAGCCGTGTTTCTTGGCACGCTCGCGCAGCGCGATGTTATGCTCCTTCGAGCCGGTGAAATACATCAGGGCCGCCCCGTAGGCCTCGCGTTCGAGCAGGCGCACGTCCACCTGCATCTCGTTCTTAAGCTTAACGCTGACTTTATCTTCGCCCTTGGCCAGAATCTCCCGGATATCGGGATGTTGGGCAAAATACTCCGCGATGCGCGCATGGTCGCTGCCCGTCACCAGCAGGTCGAGATCGCCCACGGTCTCCCGGCCCCGCCGCAACGATCCCGCCGGCGTCACCTGCTCCACTTCCTTCCGTTCTTTCAGGTAAGCCACCAGCATCTCGGCCGTCTCGTAAGCGGTATCCAGCCGGAAGCGTCCCGCGGCACGCCGGAAAGTCTCCAGCGCTTTCAGGATGTTTTCTTCTGACTTGGCACTCATGCCGGGCAACTCGCGCAGACGGCCGGCTTTCGCGACTTTTTCAAGGTCCTCGATGGAATCGACGCCCAGTTCCTTGTGAAAAAGCCGGATCTTTTGCGGCCCCACACCCTGCAACTGTAAGAGCTGCAGCAGCGGCCTCGGAACTTTTTTGAGCAGCTCCTGGTGATACTGGCACGTGCCGGTATCGAGGATCTCTTTGATTTTGGCGGCCAGGTCTTCACCCACTCCGGGAATTTCCGTCAGCTTGCGTTGGGGATCACGCGCCAGGTCCTCAACGCGCTCGTGAAAGCCCTCGAGCGAGCGCGTGGCGCGGTCATAGGCGGCGGCCTTGAAGGTCCATTTGGGATCTTCCTGGGTAATTTTCACCAGGTTGGCGATTTCTTCAAAGACAGCGGCAATTTCGCGATTTTCCATGACGGCCTCTTTCGGGTAAATTCTCGCGGGAAACGCCCGGGAATTTCATGCTAGCTCCGTTAGCCGCCTCGTACCCTTTGGTTGGCGGCGCCTTAAGAATTCACCCGCGCAGAACTCTGTTTCCTATATTATGTCATGAGAGTCGTGTGCTGGCCGTTTCCTTGCTGGGATGCGCAATGCTAGAATCAGCGAGCATAATGTCATGACGCTCCGTCGACTTGGACTTCAAGGAAAGATCATATTGATCATCACGGTTGCGGTTATTTCCGTGGTCGCCGTCTCAACCTACATCGCCATGCTTCTCACCCGGCAACTGGTGGAGGAGGATACTTATCGCAAGGCCCTGGCCCAGGCTCGATCGATTGCTCAACAACTCATTGACGAACAGTCGCTGGCAAATCCCGCCACGTTGATGCGTGCTCTTCGGCAATTGGAGCATGACTTCCCCAGCATCACCCAGGCTGATGTTTTCGCCCACTACCCCACGCACCGGCTGGTCGTCTCAACCAATCCGGGAGGGCAGAATCTGGAGCTTGATAACATCCGCGATATCCAGGCTTACAATGCGTACGAGCAGCCAGACCCCAACCAGATTACGATCGAGACCCGGGATGGCAAATATTGGGTTATGGGGACCACCGTCATGGAGGACGGCCGCTCCATCGCTTGCCTCAATCTGAAAGTCTCAAAATTGCATTTGAGCATCATTACCCAACGCCTGGTGTTTCGCAACCTGCTGGTGATGCTGGCAGGATTGGGGTTCCTTATCCTCGTGATTCACATCTTTTTCCTCCGAAGCATCCGGGGCCCCGTGAAGGAAATGATCCATGTGATGGACTCAGCCGAGGGTGAATCCTTGCAGGTGCGCGCCCGCGTTCGGACCCACGATGAGATCGGCCAGCTTGCGGAGCGGCTGAACCGCATGCTGGGGCGAATCGAGAATTTCAACGCCGAACTTGGGCGGAAGGTTCGGGACGCCACCGCCGAACTCGCGCACCGCAATGAAGAACTGAAACGCATCAACGAAGAGCTGTTTCAAACCCAGAAGACGCTGGCGCGCTCCGAGCGGCTGGCGATCGCCGGGCAGTTGGCGGCGGGGCTCGCGCATGAGATCGGCACGCCGCTGAATTCCATTTCCGGCCACGTCCAACTGCTGGCGCGGCAAGGCGTGGGCAGCGAATCCGGCGCCCGGCGGCTGGAGGTGATCGAACGCCAGATTGACAGCATCGTGCGCACGGTTAAGCAACTGCTTTCCTGGACCCGCGAATTCGATTTGCGCCTCGAGCCCGTCAACCTTGCCCTCTTGCTTGAAGACTCCCTGACGTTGTCCTCGCCTGCTCTACAGCACCGGAAGATCAGCGTGGTGACGGATTGGGATGCTGATTGCCCCAGGGTCTTTGCGGATCCCGGATACCTGCAGCAGGTCTTTCTAAACTTGATCAACAATAGTATGGACGCGATGCCCTCCGGCGGGACGCTGACAACCCGAATCCGCTTTCCTGCTTCAGAAAAGGGGAGAGACGTGGCCATCGAAGTGGAGGATACAGGGACAGGCATTGCCCGAGAGACGTTGCAGCGCATCTTTGAGCCGATGTTTACGACAAAGCGCCTGGGAACCGGAGCGGGGCTGGGCCTGGCCATTTGTGACCAGATCATCCGGCAGCACCGGGGAAGCATTGGAGTGGAGAGTTCCCGCGAGCGGGGCACACGCTTCACCATCATCTTGCCTCTGGATTGCCGGGAAGGCGTGGAAACCGCGGCGGACGCTCCTCGCGATTCCAAGATTGCGTCCCCGGCTTAGTATCTGGCGGGTCGAGGCCGCCATCCCGAACACTTATGACACCTCAGAATACCAGCATCCTGGTCGTTGATGATGATCCCGATACGCTCGATCTCCTGGCCGAGGTCTTGCAGGAAGGAGGTTACCGGGTGGTCACTGCTGGCGGCGCTCCGGAAGCGCTTGAGGCCGGCAAGAAAGCCCACTTTGATGTGATCCTGAGCGACATCCGGCTAGGCCCGGAACTGAACGGCCTGGACGTGCTGCGAGCCTTCAAGTGCCTCCAACCCGATTCGGAGGTCATCCTCATCACGGCCTTCGGCTCCATGGAGACGGCTATCGAGGCGGTCAAAGCGGGAGCCTTTGATTACCTCTCGAAGCCTTTCAAGATTGATGAAGTTTTGATCCGTGTCCATCGCGCTCTCGAAAACCGCAAGTTAGTTCGTGAAACCCGTGGTCTGAATCCGCAACCGGCCTCTCAGTCTCCGCTCTCCACGCTGGTAGGCCGCAGTTCTGCCATGCTGGAAGTCTACAAGAAGATCGGCATGGTTGCGGACTCCCGCGCCACCGTGCTGATCACCGGGGAGAGCGGAACCGGCAAGGAGCTTGTAGCCCACGCCATCCACTCGAACGGCCCACGCTCCCAGCAACGCTTCCTGGCCGTCAACTGCGGAGCGTTTACCGAATCGCTGCTCGAATCTGAACTGTTCGGGCATGTGCGCGGTTCGTTCACTGGGGCGAGCGCAGACAAGCCGGGCATTTTTGAAGACGCCGACGGCGGCACGGTGTTTCTCGACGAGGTATCGGAGATGAGCCCGGCGCTCCAAGTCAAGCTCCTGCGCACCATCGAGGAACAGGAAGTGCGTCCAGTGGGAAGCAACCAACCCATCCGGATCGACGTCCGCATGATCGCGGCCTCCAATCAGAACCTGGCGGAACGCGTGCAGGAGGGGAAATTCCGCGAGGACCTTTTTTACCGGCTTCGGGTCATTGAGATCGATTTGCCCCCGCTGCGGGACCGCTCAGAAGACATCCCTTTGCTGGTCGGGCATTTCCTGCAGAAGCTCGGTGCCGAGCTCGGGCGGGTATTTACAATCTCTCCGGAGGCTCTTTCCGCGTTCGTCACTTACGCTTGGCCCGGCAATGTACGGGAACTCGAAAACACGCTCGAGTCCATCGTGGCGCTCAATCGTTCTGGAATGATTACGCCTCAGGAACTACCGGCCAAGCTGCGGGCGGATCGGGAGGAAATCAGAGGGATTGAATCACTCTTTGCCGGGCTACCCTCACTTGAAGAGCTTGCCCGGCGTTACCTTGCCTACGTCCTGAAAGTCACCAACAACAACAAATCCCAAACCGCTGACATTCTGGGAATCAGCCGCAACACTCTTTACCGCATGGCCCAGCACTGGAAGCCGCCTAAGGAACCGTCTTGAGACGCGCCTCCGCTAAAAACGCGGAATCCGCTTTGAACTATCTGCGCGTCATTCCGTGGAAAAGTTGGAAGAAGTTGGCCTGCGGTGCCAGCCTTGAATTATTGACCACTCACCCTCCCCTGGTTCCTTCCCCGCCCACGCAGGAGAGATGCGCCGGAGGGTCGATGCTTCTCTTGGCGCAGTAAGGGGCATTCCCAGGGCCCATGCTGGTTTTCTCCCTCTTTGCCGGGACTTCCCCAAAGCTGATTCCGTAGCCAGAGACATCGTGCACAAACTGCAGTTACACGACGCTACCTCTCTTCTTGTGCAGGTTTGCGGGCGACGGCGCGCGCCTGCTTGATGATCGCTCCGTATCCTTCCTTATCGAATGGCGGACAGCCGGTTGGGAATTGGCCGAGGGGGTGGCTTTTTGCCCGCATGAGATACGTGCAATAGGAAAGTGTTTTGCAGGTTCGAAGGGGATCGAGTTCTCCTTTAGCGAGCGCGTCGCGGGGCAGCGTCGGGTACGCGAGAACCGCCCGCCCGAGGCCCACGAACGTGGTCCGATGCAATTTCAGGTTAGCGGCGCCGGCGTGAATCAGAAAATGGCGCAGCCAGCTATATCCGGTTCCCACCACCGCAAAATCCGGATGTGCTTTTTGGATTTCGGCCGTAGCGGCGAAATGCCGCGCAACGCCAAATAGCGGATGCTCGGGAGTTTCGTATGAGCCTTCGACAGGTTTTTCGAACGGGCGACTGATATGAGGATTGACATATGGAATCCCCATGGAGACGTTCAATAGCCGCACCCCTGCTTTCTCAAGCCAGCCTATAAAACGCAGGGGCTCCGTGAGGTCCATGCGTGAGGGGTCATAGGGATCTACGCCAAAACCGAATTCGTATGGCCTGGGAACAGCACGCGGCACACCGGCCGAATCTTCTCCGCTCACTCCGTAGGGGATGCCATCAAACACTCCCAGACGCACGGCTAAGAGGTAATCGTCTCCAGCTTGTTGCCGGATTTTCTCGATAACATCCAGAGCAAACCGCGCCCGGTTCTCAAGCGGGCCGCCGTAAATACCCGGCCTCGAACGAGCACTCATCAATTCTGAGAGGAGATATCCGTGCGTCATTTTGAGATCAACGCCGTCAAACCCAATTTCCCGAGCCAAAGTCGCCGCCGCAGCAAAGCGATCTTCGAGCGCAGCAAGGTATTCGTCGCTTACAACTTCGGGCGCCGTTTCACGCAGAGGCAGCGTCACCGAATTAACTGCAGGGAAACAGTCGAGCACCGGATGCCGATACGCGACACGGGGCTTCTCAAAAGAGTACCGGCCGGAGTGGGTTAGTTGCAAAACTGTGACAAGGTCGTCCGAAGCACCAGATTCCTGCCGGTGGGCTTCACGGCATGCTTTGAGCAATGCTTCCAGGCGCTTCGCGGAACCTGGATGAATCCATAGTTGCCGGGGGTTGGCGCGGCCTTCTGGGACCACGGCGCAGGCTTCAAACCAGATGAGCTTGGCTCCGCCACTGCCGAATCGCCGGTAGCGACGGAAGGTGAGCTCGCCGGGATTGCCGTCAAGCTCCCCGTCACAACCTTCCATGGGGTGGATCGCAAAAGAATTTCCAACGCGCCAGCGCCGCCCATCACGGCTTTTGATCTCAACGGGCCGCGCGAAAATGCTGCGGATTTCTTCGCGGTCGTCCACTAGAGGAAGGTCAATTTGCAAGCGCCGTGCGTCCTCGCGGAGGTCCTCGAGCTTTTGGTAGACGAAATAATGTTTTGGCATTTCAAATGGTGGTGTCCGACGGTGAGTTTACAGGGTTGTCGCTGTTTTCCTCGCGTATCCTGAGACTGGACTCGTGCAGCGCCGATTGGATAGCCAGGAACTCACGGATATTTTCCAGGGTGAGCAAGCCGACCAGCCGGCCCTCGTGCTCCACCGGAACCGACCGACAGTTGCCTTCGCGGAAAAGAGCAAGGGCTTGCTCCAGGCTTTCCTGAGCGTCAGCCGTTGGCACGTCTCGGCGCATGGCGTCACGAACTCGCGCTCCAGGGCCGCGCTCGGCGAGCGTCTGCGTCAAAGCCTCCCGGGTCACAACACCCAGGACATGGTCGCCGAAAACAACGGGAAAATCTTGTTGCCTTTCTGCCAGAATAGGTTCGACCACCTGTCCCAGCAGGTCGTCAGGAGCTAACCGTCGAAAGTCCGTCAGCATAACGCGATGAACGGGTACGCCTTTGAAAGAGCTGTGGATATTCGGCATGGCCGACTCCTGCCGGGCGCCTGTCCAGACAAACAAAGCGATAAAGACCAGGATCGGGTCGGTGAATAGGCCGGCAACGGCAAAGATGACGGCGATCCCTTGACCTACTCGCGCGGCAACACGGGTAGCACGTGAGAATTCCATCCGCGTAGCCAACAGTGCGCGCAGCACCCGTCCACCATCCATGGGGAACGCCGGGATCATGTTAAAAGCCACCAACCAGATATTGACGATCATCAACTTATTCAGGAAATTTCCGCCAAACCAGCGGAACTGCTCAAAATTCAAGCCTCTCCCCGCCCCCAGAAGTACAAGGTAAAGCAAGGCAGCAATGAGGACGTTAACCGCCGGCCCGGCCAATGCCACCCAAAGTTCGTGAATCGGGTTTTCCGGCATCTGATCGAGACGCGCCAGCCCCCCGATAGGGAGTAGAGTAATATCCCGCGTTCGTACCCCGAATCTGAGCGCCGCGAGCGCGTGCCCCAGTTCGTGTAAGGTAATGCATACAAAAATCACCAGCACAAAGATGACGCCGTAAAGCGCCGTTGCAAGATTGTGCCCATGAGTCCAATTAGCAAAAAGGATGAAGAAAATAAGCAGCCAGAAGGTCGCGTGAACATAAACGCCAATCCCTGCTACTTCGCCGATCTTCCATGACCAACGCATCTTCTGTTATACCAGTGGACGGAAATTAGCTGAACGCAGTTCCCGGTGCGCCCTCGTTAACGTTACCATCACGGAGAAGCTGGCTGCAAGTAATGGTTGCTATCCGCCCAAACTGGCGGCAAACTCGCGTCGTGTCCGCCTTGCCATCCCCTATTCCAGAAACTCATCGAGAGTCCTTCCAGAGTTTTGTGCGGTGCCGGTCACGCAATTTTCCTTCTGTGCGGATAACGTCTGTCTACCTCTCCTTATCCCGGCACGTCAGCGGCCTCTTTGGCATTTACGTAAGCAGTCTTGCAGGGTTGCGAAGCGTGCCAATCTCTGGTGAACTGATCTCAATGATATCTCCGTCCTGCAGTCCGAAATCGTCGGGCGGAACAATGCCCGCCCCTGTCAGCAGGATGGTCACGGTCGGCAGGGTATTGAACCGGTCCAGGTATTTCACCAGGTCAGAAAAGCTGCGGTGCATTGCCGCCGTGCTCGTTTCGGCGCGGAAAATTTCTCGGCCCGCCCGTTCAACCCGGCACGCGATACGAAACGCGGACTCATTTCCGGCTTCCTTTAGGAAAATCGCCGGACCCACGCTGCAGCCGCCGGTGAACATTTTTGCCTGGGGCAGGTACAGAGGGTTTTCGCCCTCGATATCGCGGGCGCTCATGTCGTTTCCCAGCGTATAGCCTACGATTTCAAGTTTGTGGGCGATCACCAGGGCAAGTTCCGGCTCCGGCACGGTCCAACGGCTATCGCCGCGCAAACCGACCGGCTCGTTGGGGCCGACTGAGCGCGAGGGCGTCGCCTTGAAGAAAAGCTCCGGTCGTGCCGCGTCGTATACGCGCTGATAAATGTCGCCCACTACTGACTCCGCCTGCCGCGCATGCCGGCTGCGTTCATACGTGACGCCGGCGCCCCAGATTTCTTCGGCCACTACCGGCTGTAACAGGTATGGGCGGCTGCGATCCGGCGCGATGTCCAGTGACGCGTAAGGCATGCGAGGAGCTCCTGACAAATCCGCGTGCTTGATTAAATCAAGCACGCTGCACCCCTCAGCAGCCGCCTGGGCCAGCAGGGCTTCAAGAGTAATCTCCGCGTTCGGGAAAAGGCCGGACAATGCTACCACATCGTCGCCTTGCACCACGCTCAGCGATCCTTTGCCGCTGCCAGGATCCCAGTATCGAACTATTCGCATAACTTACCTCCCGTCAAAAAGACGCAAGATGGAGTGCAAAGCCGCCGTCTCGCACGTCGCCAGCACTCAAGATTCCGCCATCATAATGTATTCCCCGCATCGATGGGCCGTCCAACAATGGCTTCCGTTTATGCCCGTCGTCAAGAATTGTACGCCCGTTCAGTTCAGGACTCCACGCCGCTGAACAAGGTCAACGGGAGGCTATCTCGGAGCCGTGTATCCATGGCAACTTACAGAAATATATAAGGTTAGGGATTATAAACAAGTCATGCTCCGAGCGCTCCGCGTTGACTTGAGTAAGGCCGTGTGTTAGCGTAAGGGCATTATGTGATTGTTTGAGAGACGTTCGTGATGGCTTTTAAAAAAGCCAAAGCGTTGCAAGAAGCTCACAAATACGTCAATCGGGGTAAGAACTCTCTGGCCATTAAGCAATATCGCTCAATTCTTGAAAACGATCCTTCCGGCTTTATCTTGCTGAACACTATGGGAGACCTTTATGTCCGGGACAAGGACATTCTTGAAGGTCTGAAGCCATTTTACAAATTGGCCGACGCTTACGTTAAGAAAGGCTTCTTGGCAGAATTTGCCAAATGCGCCGGGAAACAGAAGGAGGCCCCAAGAGCCTACCTTGAAGCTGCCCAAGCTACTGAAATACAAGGAGATACATCGGAGGCCGAGTGCGCGTTGAGCAAGGTGGGAGATTACAAGGAAGCGCTGGGAAATTGCACCGAGGTTTATGGTCGGAACTTCGACTACCGGGATGTGGCGGATAAAATTGGCATTCTCCAACCGAGGACCTCTTGATCCGCCCGATGGGATCGTCATGGTGAACGCAACGAAACCCGCAGATCAAGGGACATCCCTCAGAGTCGCTTCTCAGCAAGCGCTTGGAAGTCGGTGGGTCACAATCCTGTACGTCGCATTTTGTTTTGAAATGGGCGTCTTCCTCTTCGTCTTTCCATGGGTTTCCATTTGGCACCACAACTTTTTCTTGGCGCGTTATTCCTGGCTCTCGGTCGTAGCCCAGAACTATTACGTCCGTGGAGCTGTCTCCGGGATGGGTCTTGCTGACATCTATTTGGCTTTTTATGAACTGTGGAGAATGCTTGGGACGCTAGGGCTGGGCAGCTCGCGCGCCCCAAGGTAGAGTTCAATTTCAGGGTCCCAGCCCCCCGGCTGAAACCCGAATAGTTGTCCTCGCCGATTATTAAATCGAACTGAGAGTCAAATCCCCGAATGCCTTCCGCACCATTTCGAATTTGTTACATTACGGACCGCCTCGGACTGGCGCCGAAGCCCTTGCTGTCCCGCATCCAGGTTGCCGTCGAGGCCGGAGTCGATCTGATTCAACTACGTGAAAAGGATCTTCCAACCCGCGGACTGGCAGAATTAGCCGAGGCAGCCGTCCGCGTTTGCCGTGGGACAGAAACCAAAATTGTCATCAACGACCGGCTGGACATTGCAATGGGTGTGGGCGCCGATGGCGTCCACCTGAGTGGCCAATCGTTGCCGGTGGAGATTGTCCGTTCTGAAGCCGGGAAAAACTTCCTTATCGGAGTTTCCTGCCACTCGCTCGATGATGCAGTGCGGGCAGAAACTGCCGGTGCAAACTATATCCTGCTCGGACCAATCTTTGAAACTCCTTCAAAGCTCCGCTACGGGCCCCCACTCGGTATAGCCAAGTTATCAGAGGTCGCCAAGCGGACTACGATAGCTGTGTTTGCGTTAGGGGATGTTACAGTCGAAAGGACGGCGGCATGTTTGGCCGCCGGGGCCAAGGGCGTCGCGGGAATTCGGATTTTTCAAGACTGCCCGTCGCTTGCTGATCAGATTCAGAAGTTGCGATCGCAACAAGTCCCACCGCAGGCCGGCGGTTAAGCCCAACGAAGAATTACCGGGTCGCTCTTCCCACCCCGAGTTCTCGGCGATTTCCACCCTTGAATGCCGACTTGCGCGGGATGTCCCGGTAATTTCTGGGTATGATGAAATCAGGAAAGGCTGTCAGGATGGTGGCGCAGTCCCCGGCTGTTCGTGGTTTCCGTGGCACTCCAGCGTAACCGATTGCGACACCGGTGAGGCAAACCGATATCAGAGATGCCTCGGCATTGAGTTATGGACCTCAAGACCGTCCACCACCAATCGTCCCGTTTTCGGCCACAAAGTGACGGCGTGGAAGGTGTCAGCCAATCCGGTTTTCAGGAATACAGGTTGTGACGGCACCATTTCTGCGCTGTGTAAGTTCGTTGTTCCTAATACATGGTCGTCCAATTCCACCACAACGGTTCCATAATCCGGCCCTTTGGGACTCCAAAGGGTAAAACCGGAGCCGATGAAGTTCCATTTCGCCCGCCCAGCGCCGTCGCGGCGCACGGCACCAGTACCAAAGCGAAATGCCGAATCTTTCTGTTCAAGCCAGTCGGCTGGGTTCTCTCCGGCTCCGAGCCAGGCCTCGGTATAGAGAAATGGAAGTGTGCTTGGCTCCGGCTTGCCGGTAATCGCGAACCGGGCAACAAAAACGTGGCTATGCAATTCCGCCAAGAGTCCGATTAGGTTGCCCTCTATGCTGAGCCGCCCCCTCCAGATTTCCTTGCCATCCAACGCCAGCATCGTCGAGCCATTTGCCTCGCGTGCGACCATAACCTTCCACGTCTTTCGAGGCTGAACTGCTCCCGTAGCTCTTACCTGCACCGATCCCTGCCCGTCAACCGTGATAACTCTCCAACCGTTCGGCGCCAACTCAACGCCTTGGTAACGTGTCAGAGAAAGAGGATGTAAGGTGGCGTCGGAAGTAGGTCGGTTCGGTCCTAAGGGCGCCCCATAACCCCAGATGATCTGCGCCTTGCCGCGCACGCGAAGTTCGGTGTTCAAGGTGAAGTCTGAATAACCTCGACGCAGACAGGTAAGGCTCGGTGCTCTATCCCCGCTAAAATGGAAGCCTCTCTTTCGCAAGGCTTCTAGCCACGGTCGCTCGGCCAGGTTGATTGTGCCGTAGCCTTTAGTGTTGCGCGACGGGAACATCACCCGCAGGACACCCCGCTGATCCACCCAACCGGAAAATGTCTGACCCCAGATGCCATAACTTTCGTTCGGCACGCCTTCGCTGTGCCAGGCTGACCCATAGCGAAAAATCTCCCATGCCTTCGGATCAGTCGCCATCTCCAAAGGCGCACGGAAGATCACCTGAAAATTACGATTGCGAGCGACCGACGTAGCGGGCGCATAGACATAGCCCGCGTCAACGAAGGCCGGATAACCTTCCATCAACGGAGGATGGAAGTAGCCCGCCTCGACATTTCTGATCAGCACCCTTTCCGAATAGGGGCCCTGGGGGTTGGGCGCCGACATGGCAAACATAGCCCAACTGAACGGTGCGTGATCCATCATGGCCAGGATTAACCAGTCATTCTTGCGGCGCACCAGCGTCCCGGCATAAGTGCGCTGATATCTGCCAAGCAGCGGCTTCAGAATCAAGTTGCGTGTTATCGGCTGCATGTCGCGATGCCATGGGCCCTCCGGCTTGTCGGCCCAAGCATAGGCAAGTCCGCCGTCCTTGAGAGGGTTCGGCTGGCCCCAGTCATAAACCATGCGATAACGGCCGTGCGCGAATACCACACTGACGTCGGGCGTTTGGCCGTTCTTGTCGAACATCTCCGCGTCGCCGTGCAGGACCGGCCCAAGATTCTCCCATGTTTGGCCGCGGTTCTTTGATCGATACAGAATACAGCGGCTGGGCGGCGGTCCCACGTAGCCTACCGGATAATCACCGATGTAGATGTACCAGTTGCCGCTGGCGGGATCGGGAAAGAAAAAACCGTTGACCGGCCAGCCGTATGGCGGGCTACCGGTGAAGATCGGGTTGCCCGGCAGGCGCTCAAAAGCGTCAAACGACGGATCACCGTAAACCGGATGGCGCAACCATAAGTCCACATAACGTGACTCGGCGTAATCGACTTCGGCCGCCGGCGCTCCCCAGGCGTCTGGAATGTGCAGCCCACTCGCTATCGCCAAAACTCCGCCCCCGGAGTACTTCAAGAAGCGGCGCCGGCCTACCGTCCTTCGGTGTTCCACGACCACTCCATCCGGCCACGAAAAACTGAGTTGCGCTTATAAATGCGCGGTAATCCCGTTCGTCTTACGCTGCTTTCATCGAAAGAGTGGATATTCGGAGCCTGGTTTCTGTTGGCCCCAAAGCATCCACCGAAAATAGCGTCTGAAGGGGCTTCCGCGCGGCATGTCAGTAAAGGCTTTTGCTTTTCGGCTTGCTGACTAGCTTCCCAACCGGTTCGAGGAACCCGCGGGCGCCAGCGGCCATCAGACCAAGCTCTGTGCTTGCCTGGAAAAACAGAAATCCCTGTTCCATGTATCTCTTCATCAGATCAGGATCGCCGACCGGGGCGCCGACAACCTTATGATGCTTCTCCGCCGCCTTCACCACTTTTGCGATAGCTTCCCTGACTTCAGGATGGTCCTGTTCTCCCCGAAATCCCAATGAGAATGAGAGATCGCTGGTTCCTATGAAAAGAACATCCAACCCGGGAGTCGAAGCGATGGCGTCGATATTTTCTATTGCCTCAGCCTCTTCGATGTTCACAATCACCATTGCATTACGGTCGGCAAAATCGTAGTAGCCTTCGGCAGCCGGCCAGCGGAACGTCGCCAGGCCCGCGCCGGAACCCCTCCTGCCGTGCGGAGGGTACTTACACGCTGCCACGGCGCGTCGCGCCAGTTCCGGCGTGCTTGTAAAGGGGAAAATGACGCCCAGGACACCCGAATCCAGAACTCGCTTTGCGGTCCACAATTCGTTGACTGGAACGCGCGCAAACGGCACGGCCTTGAGCCCGCGCGTCGCGAGCACCATGCTCCGTAAAGTTTCAAGAGTAATCGGGCTATGTTCCATCTCGATCCACAGGAAATCGAAGCCAAGGGTGGCGGCTTGGGCCGCCATCTCCACGCTGGGAACCGTGATGGTCACTCCGACAACAGGTTTCCCTTCCCGAAGCGATTTCTTCACAGGATTTTCTGAAAAAACTTCTAATTCAGCATCTGTAGGTGACATTCTCGATACGTCCTCTCCAACCGCGATTTCACTTCTTTCTTGTGACGCCATACCGCAGCCGCTCAATGGCGTGGCTGGCGCGCTCTCACTCGTCTAGCGAACCCAGGGCTTGTGAAAGGCAAAGCTTGCACCACCCTTTCTCCTGAAAGAAACAATTATAAACGGGAAACTGCCGGGCAATTAAGGTTACCCGGCTATACGCAGTGTTTTCCTGCGGGCTACTACAGGTACAAGCTGGAAACCCTACGCCGGCTGCGGGCGTTCGCGACCTGGTACGCCACCGGAAGGCTGAGGTTTCAAAACCTCGGTCGTTTCATCTTCACTCGGTTTGGGGGTTTCGGGCCGGACCATTTCAGGCAGAGGTTTCCCCTCGATCAGCAACTTTACTTCGGTGGCGTCGAGAACCTCGCGGACAAGCAGCGCTTCAGCGATGCGTGCCAGCGTGTCGCGGTTCGAAGTCAAAATTTCTTTAGCCCGCTGATAGCCGGTAAGCACAAACTTCTTTACTTCCTGGTCAATTTTGATGGCGGTATCTTCGCTGAAGTCCCGCTGCGTCGCCAAATCCCGTCCCAGAAAGATTTCCTGCTGGTTCTTGCCGAAAGCCAGCGGGCCCAGGTCTGACATGCCAAACTCGCAAACCATCCGGCGAGCAACGCTGGTGGCTTGCTCGATGTCATTGCCCGCGCCGGTTGTAATGTGATTCAGGAAAAGCTCCTCAGCCACACGCCCGCCCATCATGATGGCCAGTTGGGACTCCAAATAGTCCCGGGTGTAGGTGTGCTTGTCATCGAGGGGTAATTGCATCGTAACGCCCAGCGCCATGCCCCGCGGAATGATGGTGACTTTGTGCAGAGGATCCGCGCTTGGCAGCATCGAAGCCACGAGCGCGTGTCCAGCCTCGTGATAGGCGGTGTTCCGCTTCTCTTCGTCGGAAAGGATCAGCGACTTGCGCTCCGGCCCCATAAGAACCTTGTCTTTTGCGGTCTCAAGGTCCAGCATGCTGACCTGTTTGCGGTTTTGACGCGCTGCCAATAGAGCCGATTCGTTAACCAGATTCGCAAGATCGGCCCCTGAAAATCCCGGAGTACCGCGAGCCAGAACCGGCAGGTCCACATCTTCCGACAGCGGAATCTTCTTAGTGTGCACCTTCAAGATGGCTTCCCGACCCTTTACGTCAGGCCGGGCCACGACCACGCGCCGGTCAAAGCGTCCCGGACGCAGCAAGGCGGGGTCCAAAACGTCGGGCCGGTTCGTAGCTGCGATCAGGATGACGCCCTCGTTCGATTCAAAACCATCCATTTCAACGAGCAGTTGGTTCAGTGTCTGCTCACGTTCGTCATGGCCACCGCCAAGACCGGCGCCACGATGACGGCCGACCGCGTCGATCTCGTCGATGAAAATAATGCAGGGAGCATTCTTCTTCCCTTGCTCAAACAGATCCCTGACACGCGAGGCGCCGACTCCCACAAACATCTCCACAAAATCCGAGCCTGAAATTGAAAAAAAAGGTACGTTGGCTTCGCCGGCAATGGCGCGCGCAAGCAAGGTCTTTCCGGTCCCCGGAGGTCCCACCAAAAGAACACCTTTGGGGATGCGCCCGCCCAGTTTCTGGAATTTCTGAGGCTCGCGCAAAAATTCGATGATTTCCTGCAGCTCCTCTTTGGCCTCCTGCACTCCCGCGACGTCCTTGAACGTTACTTTCTTATGCTGAGTTGAGAGCAGCCGGGCACGACTCTTCCCGAAGGAAAGCGCCTTATTCCCGCCACTCTGCATCTGCCGCATGAAGAAAATCCAGAGCCCGACGAGCAGCAGCAACGGCAAGCCATTCGCAAGCCAGGTCATCCACGAGCCACTGGACTCATCCTTGATCGTGACCCGGACATCCTTGCCGATAAGGTCTTTGTATAAATCGGGGTAATTGCTGGGGATGGTAGTCTTGAACTTGAGGTTGTCCTTCTTGAGGACACCGGTAACGGCGTTTCCGGCGATTGTTACTTCTTGAACGTTTCCACCGTTAACCTGGTTGACAAATTGTGTAAAGGTATAGTCGTTAACGTGTTCGCCGGTACTTGAGCGTACGACGGCCCAGATTAGCAGGGCGGTAACCGCCATCACCACCCAGAAAATTATGTTTTTAACCGCCGAATTCACTATGATTCCTCCCGCCCCGCCTCGAGAAAGGGTAATTCCTTCAATCCCGCTGTAATATTAGATGCTTCAAAACGCATTCCCGACACAGGGCCTCCCGCAATACCTCAACCCAAAGTAATAGATCTCTGTATACCCCCACTTTGGCTACCCCTTCGACTCACGTCAACTTCCAGTGCCCAACGCTCAGCCCAGGGCAGTCTCCTGGATAAGCAAAATTCTGCCTTTCCCCTCACCACTCACAGCCCACTTGGCCGCCGGAAGGCCGCGCACGCACACAATGCCCCGCTCACTATCCAACACCGGCCAATGAAAACGATCACCCGCCGGAACCTTATGCCGGCGAAAGAGTTCCTTGACCCTCACAGGTTTCTGGTGGCCTGTAGGACAGTATCGGTCTCCTTCTTGCCAGTTCCGGAAAAGCAATCGTGCAGGCAGATTCAGCGGATTCAGCTCCGGCCACTCACCACTAATATAGTCCCTCGGAGCTTGTTCAGAGTCAACAACTTTGAAGGTAAAACTGCGGCCGATCTCCGCCACGGAAATCGTTCCGGGTGGGACGACGGCGTAGGCAAACCCCGCTGCTTTGCTCTCCCCCGCCTCCTGGCAAAGGATCAGCCATTCAAATTCCGTTCGCGCCACAAGACCGTGAGGCAATAACAGCTTTCGTCCGCTTTGCGACTTGAGGCTGAAATCCTGCAGAGCTTCAATGTGGCGATACGTTACTCCGTGAAGGCTACCCATCACCGCCTGCACCATTTGTCGCAAGACGCGCCGCGCCAGCGCGGGTGGCAAACCGGCAAGTACGCGCCGGGGGATTCTCTCCGCTCCGCCTTCACGCATCCGCCAAGCCCCGGCACGCTCCCTGGCCTGTTGTTCGAGATAGGCTTCGTCTTCCCGGGCTCGGGCAGCCAATTCACTGAGCAGTCTCTTAACCTCCGGATTATATTCTTTTTCCAGAAGCGGCAGCAGCCCGAGGCGAACTTTATTGCGCCGGAAGCGGGTATCAAGATTGGTTGAGTCCACGCGAAACGGCAGTTTTCGTTCGCGAGCCGTCGTCTCGATCTCGTGCCGCGTCAGGCTCAAAAAAGGCCGGATAATTTTGCCCTCGAAGCTGGGATGAATTCCTCCCAGGCCTTTCGTCCCCGTGCCTCGAAGAATGTGGATAAGGACCGTTTCAGCTTGGTCATCCAAGGTGTGAGCCGTCGCGACTTTGTCCACCCGGCCCTGACGAACAAGTCCGAGAAAAAAACGGTAACGGAGGTCACGAGCGGTAGCCTCCAGATTGCGGCGCTGCTTGCGCGCTTCTTCGGCCACGCGTGCTTCGCCGCCCAAAAATGGCAGATGCAGCTCCCGCGCCCGATTCCGGACAAACTCTTCATCCTCCTCGGACTCCGTCCCGCGCAAGTGATGATTGAAGTGAATAACCGCCAATGTGAATCCCGTGTCGCGGGAGAGCCTATCGAGGAAATCGAGCAGCAGGACCGAATCCGGCCCGCCCGAAACCGCCACCCCGATACGTTCACCCGGACGAAAAAAATGACCCCGGCGCATCTCCAGCGACCACCGGTCATAAACGTTACTACGAACTCGCATGGGGTTAGGTTCCAACTTGCCTCATTGTAGCACCCTGCACCGATGCCGGACCTGTCGCCGGGAAATCTCGGCACATCTGGGAAGACGATTTTTCATGACATTCTCGCCGTCATGGTTACCGCCGCCAATCAACGCAGCGGGGCAAGGGTTATCCAGGCATAGCACCCTTTGTTCATCTTGATCAGAATGGTCGTCCTGACCGAGAACGCAACCCAAAGACGCCACTTTCGTGTTGCTGAAGGATATAGTACACTCGGCAGGAACTGAGGCACGTAGACTGTTTGAACTCGGTGTTTGCCGGCACTCCGGGCTTGTGCCGCTGTTTCGTGGATACCCCCGCTTCCGGGACGGATGAGATTGTTGAAATTCAAGAAGGTCTATGGAGACTACAATGCCCCAATCCTTTTTACGTCGCAAATTCCTTTCCGGCTCAGCTTTGCTAGGTCTCGCGAGTGCGCTCCCGGCTCCTGCTCAAACTGAACCTCGCGCCAAAGGACCACTCTTGAATGTTCTCAGCTATGGCGCGGTTGGAGACGGCAAACGGCTCGATACGCGCGCCCTGCAGGCCGCCATCGACGCGTGCGCGGCGGCGGGTGGCGGAACGGTTTATTTCCCCGCTGGAGCCTATCTATCAGGGACCTTGCTCCTCAAAAGCCACGTCGGGCTCTATCTGGAAGCAGGCGCCACTATTCTGGGGAGCCAGAACCTGGCCGACTATCCTTCCCTTGTTCCTGCCTTCAAAGCTTATACCGCTCCCTACACGGATAAATATCTGATATACGGCGAGCGGCTGGAAAATGTCTTTATCGCCGGCCAGGGCACTCTTGATGGCCAGGGCGCCGCTAAGGCCTTCAACCCTAGACATTACGGACGGCCCTACCTGGTCCGGTTCTCCGAATGCCGCAACGTCACGGTGCAAGGCATCCGGCTGATCAATTCCGGGATGTGGGTGCAACACTATCTCGCCTGCACCGACGTCGACATCGATGGCATTCAAGTCCATAGCCATGTGAACAGCAATAACGACGGCATCGATATCGACTGCTGCGATCGCGTCCGCATCGCCAACTGTGAGATCGATAGCGGCGACGACGCCATCGTCCTGAAAAGCGCAGGAGCGAGGATCACCCGCAACGTCACGATCACCAATTGTGTCTTACGCTCCCACTCAAACGCGCTCAAAGCCGGAACCGAATCCGAGGGGGGCTTTGAAAACATTGCAATCAGCAATTGTGTTGTGCATGACACCAACTTGGCAGGCATTGCCCTTGAAGCCGTCGACGGCGCCACACTGTCAGGGGTCGTGGTATCGAATATTGCCATGCACGTTATTAAATGTCCCATCTTTATCCGGCTCGGCAACCGGGCTCGGCCCATCGAGCCCGGCGGCCCTCATCTGCCCATCGGCAATGTGGAAAATATCATCATCAGCGACGTTGAGGCAGTTGGCGCGGGGAACACAGGATGCTCGATCACGGGTCTGCCCGGCCATTGCGTCCGCAACGTTACGCTCAGCAACATCCGGCTTCACTTTCAGGGTGGCGGGACTCGCGAAATGGTTGACCGGCCAATTCCCGAAAAACCAGCCGCGTATCCCGAATACAACATGTTTGGAATGTTGCCCGCCTATGGATTCTATTGCCGCCATGCGGAGGGACTAACCTTCTCAAATGTCCAGACCGACCTCGAACAGCCGGATGCGCGGCCGGCCCTGGTCTGTGAAGACGTGAGGCAATTAGACATCTTCAGCGCCAACTTCGCCCAGAATCCCGGCGGCGGACCGGCAATGCTTTTCCAAAACGTTCGCGGAGCCATGATTCACGGCTGCCGGCCCTGGCAGGAGATTGAAAGCTACCTTCGCGTGGAGGGCCGCGAGAGCGAAGGCATTGCGCTGGTTGCCAACGATTTGCGCCAGGCACAAAAGGCGTTCGAAGTCTCGGCAGGCGTTCCTGCAGGGTCAGTCGTAAGCAAGTAGAAACATGAACCCGCGCATGGTTGCTCGGCCTGTCGGTCCGATTCGCCAGCCGTTCGTTTGCCCTCTTGAATCTTTCTGAATTCAGCTTGCCCCAAGGAGTCGGGATGTCCAAGTACGTTCTGGCATTGGATCAAGGGACAACAAGTTCGCGGGCCATTCTCTACGATCAGGAAGGAATCCCGCGATCTTCTGCCAACCTGGAATTCAAGCAGTATTATCCGCAGGCCGGCTGGGTCGAACATGATCCGGAGGAGATCTGGCAGTCCCAGCGCGCGGCTGCCGAGAAAGTTCTGGCTGATGTCAGGGTGCGGGCGGCGGACATCGCGGCGATTGGCATCACGAATCAGCGCGAAACGGTTTTGCTGTGGGAGCGCGCGACGGGCAAACCCGTTTACCCCGCCATTGTGTGGCAGTGCCGGCGGACAGCCCCGATGTGCGACCGCTTGCGCCAGGAAGGCTTTGACCGCGTACTGCGCAGCAAGACCGGGCTCATCACCGACGCTTATTTTTCAGGAACCAAGATCGCCTGGTTGCTGGATAATCTTCCCGGTGTTCGAGTCCGCGCCCAGCGCGGTGAACTTGCCGCCGGGACTATCGACACGTGGCTGATTTGGAAACTTACCGGCGGCCGCGTCCACGCTACCGACGTTTCCAATGCCTCTCGAACGCTGCTGTTTAATATCAAATCTCTCCAATGGGACGAAGAAATTCTGCACCACTTCAACATTCCGCATGCGCTGCTGCCCCGGGTGATTGAGTCCAGCGGCGTCTTGGCGGAAACAGATATCCTGGGAGGCACGATTCCACTTGCGGGTGTTGCAGGCGATCAGCAGGCGTCGCTTTTTGGCCACCAATGTTTTGCGCGGGGCAGCGCGAAAAATACGTACGGCACGGGGCTATTTCTATTGATGAATGCGGGTGAAGAAGTTCCTTCCTCGACCTCCGGGTTGGTTGCCACTATCGGATGGAGCCTGAAAGGCAAGACGGTCTATGCACTCGAAGGAAGCGTTTTTGTAGCGGGAGCTGCGCTGCAATGGCTTCGGGACGGATTAGGTTTGCTCAAAGACGCGGCGGCGAGTGACGCAATTGCGCGGTCGGTTGCTGACGCCGGGGGCGTTTACTTTGTTCCCGCACTGGTCGGGCTCGGCGCACCGCACTGGGACCCTTACGCCCGCGGCACAATTGTCGGCATCACGCGCGGCACTACGCGCAGCCACGTTGTCAGGGCGGCGCTTGAAGCGGCAGCCTACCAGACGCGTGAGGTGCTCGAAGCCATGGCCAGGGATTCCGGCATCCGGCCGGAGGCTTTACGCGTAGACGGCGGCATGGCGCACAACAATTTCCTTTGCCAGTTCCAGGCGGACATCTTGGGTATTCCCGTTGAGCGGCCCGTCGATACAGAATCAACAGCTCTTGGAGCAGCTTACCTTGCCGGGCTTGCTACAGGCTTCTGGAAGGACCAGCAGGCGCTCGCCCCGCAACGGAAAATTGCCCGCCGTTTTGAGCCTTCGATGCCGGAATCCCGCCGTGAACAGCTTTACGCGGACTGGCTCCGCGCGGTAGAGCGTGCCAAACATTGGGCCGGGTAACCCGCGCCGATAAGGACAGGAGAAAAGATTGAAATCCTTATTCCCGCTGAGAAAGCGGTTGACTCCTTGAGAACCTCGGGGCTCTTCGTAATGAAATGACCGCCCCTTTGATGTGGGACTCGCCCCGATGCTCTCCTCGGATTGCGTTCCCAGGCTCACAAAGGCCAGGCCGGCATCAGGGCTATCCAAATTCTTTGATTTGTGCGCTTAACAATTGCGGGTATCTTTCTTCGCTGTCTGTCGATCAGGCACAGATGCCTTGGATCGCTCATCCGTCCGGCGGCAGAGTTCATCGTTATAGCGATATACTGCTTCAAGCAAAGGCGCCCCGCCGACTTCTTTGGCCGCATGGATAATAGCACTCATATCCTTGGGCAGGCAGCGGCCTCGATAGCCACGCTCGGCGGTGACGATGGTGTGCGACCGCCCCACGCGCTCGTCGGCCAGCCAGAGTTCGCGCAACTCATTGTAATCAACCCCAAACCCCTGCGCCAAATCGTAGAACTGGTTCACAAAGGCCACTTTGGTCGCCAGGAAAGCGTTCTCCATGTATTTGCACAGCTCGGCGGTTTTAACGGTGGTGATCAAGTAGCGGGGCATCGGTCCCAGAAATTGCTGGTAGGCGCGAATCACCAAATCGCAAGCGGCCCTTTCTCCTCCCACAATAATAAAGCCGTGGTTTTCGATCCCTTTCAGGGGATGCCACAAGGTCTCCCCAACATATTCAGGGCTGAAGCAGATCGTTTTGCCTGTCCGGGCAGCCAGCCGGTCCACCGTTCCGGGAGGCACCGTGGATTTCAAGCACATCACGGGCGACACCCAGGACACCACCTCTTCAACCGCCGATAAGTCACTACTCCCGTCACTGCTCATGGGCGTTGGGACAGCGATAAAAACCAGATCGCACTTTTGAATGGCATCCCGCTGCTTGGCGGTGCTCATGCCTTTGAGGAATTTGTCATAAATGACCAAATCCGGGTTTCCTGTTTCGTATCGAAAAACTTTCGCCAGGGCCTTCCCGACAACTCCGTAGCCAACAATCCCCAACTTCATCGCCATTTGTCTTACCTTCTCTTGGAACTTATCTGAGCTTCAAAAGCAATTGCTTGTACACGTTTACACCTACAGCATCTCCGCAAAGGCAGTGGATATTACTTTACCCGCTCCGATGCTTACTGCAAAGTAATTTGTACTTTTGAAGGAGTTGCTTCCACAAAAAACAAGACGGGCGGGAGCCTTTTCTGGCCACCGCCCGTTGTCATTCCATTCCGGTACTTTGTGCTATTACGGGCAGGAGTACCCGGCAGGGGGCACATAAGGACTCGGCGTGCCCGGATTGGTTCGCGCGTTCTCGATGTTCAGCGCACACCCTACCGCATTCGCCGCGTTCCCCGCATTGCTCGCCGCCGTCGTCGCATTATTCGCCGCCGTCGTCGCCTGCTCCGCCGCCGTCTTCGCGTCGTTCGACCGCGACAGACCCAGCCCCGCCAGAACTGCCGCCGTGCCGCCCGCGCCTACCGCCAGCCAGCCCAGCGCCGTCGCCGTCGTGATGTGCGGGTCCGACGATCCAGGAGGATCCGGCATCGGCGCCCGCGCCGTCCTTACCGGCACCGTCA
>JAMCXS010000003.1 GCA_023474345.1 Acidobacteriota bacterium
CCTCCACCACGACAGACAACGATCCGTAGTGATTCCCGCACGGCGATACTGACGCATGGTATAGCCGTGATAATGGCCGTTCAAGACGGCTTGGAGGTTGTACTTCACGAACATTGTGAGCACCCTATCGGCGTTCGCGGCTCGCATCGGCACGCCCTCTCCCAGCGGCATATGGGTAAAGACGACAAGGGGCTTGCGCGAGTCGAGCTTGAGCAGAGTTTCCTGCAGCCACGTCAGGTTAGCGGGCTGAACCCAGGGATGTTTATACTCGGTGCCTTGCGTGCTGTTGAACCCGACGAACTGCCAGCCCTTGTGTTCGAACCATCCATTGAGTGATCGCCGCCCGAAGACTTCGCGATAAGTGCGTAATGACTCATCACTCGGGTCCACGTCATGATTCCCGGGTGTGACATAGTACGGCTTGTCAATCCGGTCGAGAAGGTATTTCATGGGCGCCAACTGTGTCAGCAAGCCATTGTTGACGATGTCCCCGGAGTGCAGAACGAAATCTGCGCCTAGTTCCTTATGCTTGATCTGCTTGGCTAGCGCCTCAAAGTAGCTCACGCCACGCTCGTCTCGAAAATGCGTGTCGTTCATGGCAATGAACTGAAATTCTTCGCTCGCATCCTCCGCCTCCGCCCTGCCCGGCCATAAACCTGCCGCCAGCAACCCGCTTAGACCCAGGAACTTCCTACGACTAATGACGGTCCTCTCCAGTTGATCAACCTGCGCAGGTCCGGATGTCTCGTGTATAACTGATTTTGAATCCACCTTTCCCCCATATGATGTTTGTCTGTAGCGCCGTACACCTTGCCGTCCTGGCCAATCCCCAGCGCCGTATGAATTGTTGACTCCCTCTCTTGAGCGGGTAGCGCCAGACGGTCCGCGGTTCTTCCCACGGAGCAACACAAAAGCCGCAGACCGCAGCGACGGCGGTCTGCGCTACTGCGGCGCTCATGACTTCCCCCGCTGGTGATGCGTATGATCGTCACTCTCTGCAATCTGTGCGGCAGCACGTGGCCGCAAAATTACGATGGCGATTTATATACCCCGCGCGCCGGAAATGCAAGAAGAGAAAAAGCGACCAGGAATCAGCCGTCAGTGGTCAGCTATCAGCCGTCAGCGATCAGAGATCAGAGATCAGCCACGGCATCGGTTTTGTGCGTGGGCTCTTACGGAACACAACCGGCGAACCCACGGCATTCGAGGCGATGCCGTGACTGAGCAGAAAAATGTCGCTTGACATCCCCTTTCATGCAACAGTCAGAACAGCACTGACTGTGGCTATTCCGCTTTCAACGAAGCCGTAAGAGTGGCCGTGGTCCAGCGTGCGGGAATATGCGGGAACGCTTCAGGCACAGGAGGCGCGGCATCCCCTTTCGTCGATCGACCGCGTGCTGCCGCCATCCGACGAACACGCGCGAATCTGACAAAAAGCCGCAGACCGTAGCGAAGAGTTGTTTTTAAACTCTGCGGCTTTTATGATTGGGAAATATGTCTTGATCAGGTGTTGCCGCTGATGATAATAGCTGCGACATTTACTGTGATAAACGCCGGTGGCGGGCATTCAAATCAAGAACCGCAGAGTAATGCGCTCCGCGCACAACTCTGCTTTACCCGCTACCTCAACGAAGCTACGGAACGGATCATTCGGAAAGAAGTTTACAAGGGCGCGGGCGAAGCACCGGAAAGGGCGGGATAAGGCCGCTCCTCCGTTGGTCTTCATGGTAACGACGATGAATTCGAACTTACACTTACCCGCACCGATCATTCAACGACGAGCCAAGTAAGCCCATGAGCCGGAAGCGACAGACTTACTTCAACTTCCGCCCTGCGGTTCAGGTGATACTCGCGTTTTTTGCCTTCCCGCTCGCGAATCGTGGCCGTGTGGGTGAGTCCCGTATAGTAAAGGGGCAGGGTCAACGTTCGCGTGACTTGAACATCAAGCGGGTTGTAAACCATCACAAAGCCTTTTTCGGCCAGTTGCGGGTTAACGTGCAGAACAGCATCCAGGTCCCGGCCATCGGCCCGCCGGACGTGAATGATGTCAGATTCCAGGATGGCACGATGCGCCTTATAGAAGTCTACCCATTTCTTCACGACGGCCCTGGTCTGGTCCGTATCGTAAAGCTGATAGCCGCGGTAGGCGGCCTGCACGCCGCTTCCCAGATTCTGTGCCAGAATCTGCCCGTAGGTTTCCAGATGTTCCCGCAGTGGCTCGATCGTGGCCGCTGCCCCGCCGCCGTGGTACTGGACCAGGGGAACAAACATCCAGCCCATGCCGGGAGCCTTTTCCCAGGTGCCATCGAAGATGTTTTGCCTGCCGATAATCACCTGCTGCGCCCGCGGCAAGGACCAGTCGGTTTCGCGATATCCCATAGCGGTTTTGTTCGATCCGTTCAGAAAGTACCAGTCGGGAACATTAAGATAAATTCCTCGCGCCCGGCACCACTGGTAAAAGCTTGTGATTTCCTTCCACTGAGTCCATTGTGAATCCTCGAGCCCCCGGTGCCCGGGATGATGAATGGAAGCACAAACGTCTCCCGGGTATGAGCCGTCATTCTCCAGAGCTCCCATCCCGGTCTTTTCAAAGAAGAAACGCAATTTCTTGAAGTAGGCGATCCCCCATCGGCTGCCCAGGCACGGCGAATATCCAAAGATGGCTCCCTTCGTTGTGCCGGTCTTGGGATTGATGACGTCATCTTCGGGGCTGATATTCCGGCTTGCCAGCAACGAGTATCCGCCCAGCACTACCCCTTTCTGTTTTCCGTAGTCCGCCAGGCTTTTCATTTCCCGGATAAACTTCGGGTCCTGGTTTTCGGGATCGAAGCCGGTCCCGAAAGAGATGATCACCATCTCGAAGCCCACCTCGGCCGCCTGATCGATGGCGGCCTTCACCGCCTCAGGCTTTTCGCTCGTGACGTGCATGAAGATTGGATTCTCGGTCACCCAGGGGGCTATCGTCCGATACATGCGCCGCAGGCCAAGTCCCTTGCGCTCCCGGTCGGTGCTGTCATAGACCAACTCGTACGTGCGGTAGGATTCGAAAGTCTTGCCGGGAAGAATATCGACATCCGGGCCAAGCGGCGGATGGACTTGAAGCAAGCAGGGAGTTTCCAGATTATAATCCACTTGTGTCGTGTAATCCGGATCAGGCACCCAGGGGTCAGAGTTCATTATCGCAACGAACTCGTAATCACTCTCCACGTGGAGGTTCGGATTATGCCATCGACCGGAGCTCACCACAGATTCGTATTCAACCGCGGCCAGAACTTCATTGGTGAATCGGTTCAGGCGCACGCGCGAGCTTGAGCCGTTGTGGATGGTAAGCCATTTTGAGAGCAGTGGAATCCCGTCGTACATTTCGTAGTGCACGAACACGTTGATCCCCGCCAGTTCCTTGTCGCCGGGTTCATAACGGAAAGTCAGGGCAGATCCGGGCGGAGGCCATGGCTGATTGCCGGAAAAGCGCGTCCGTTTCCAGGCAAACCGCGCCTCGGTCTTGCCGATCTTGAATCCGGTACACCGCAGCGCCCGCGGATCAGCGGTCATCTGGTCCAGCCATTCCGGCGTAAAATATGCATAATCCGGCTGGCCTTTCAGCCCTCCAACGGCCAGTTCCTGCCAGTTGAGTTCGACGTAGGCTTCAGGCTTGATGCCACGCAGGATCGACGCCCCAGTCATCAGGTTGTCAAAACTCACCGTGGCGGCGTTCGGACGCAGCCGCCAGCTACGCCGAATCAAACCATTGGTCATGGCAATCTCGTCTTTGCGAGAGGTCCGATAGATCCCTGTCTTTTGCGGGAAAGGCGCGACAAGCCAATCCGACCGTACAGAGTTCAGGTTCTTATCGCTGGGAAGTGCGCTGAGCTGAGCGGAATCGTCAAGTGAAGCAAAGCCCCCTAATTCTCGCCCATGCATACCGCGGTCTGATCCTTGTGCGCAGACAACGCTCAGTCCGGTAAGTGATCTGGCCATGAACTGCCTTCTGTCCATATTCGAATACCTCCTGGGTTGTTCCGGCATGCCTCTCATTTCTTGGTAAATGGGGGGCGTCCGTAATGTTGACGGCTTTGCAGGTGGCAGGGCGCTCACCCTCTTCCGCCAGAGTGCGTGACGGTCTGCTGGGAGTGTGTCGGAGGTAACCTTCTGAAAATTTCCTTTTCCCCTGCCATGGTCCTGTGCGAGGAGCGGGTAGCGAGGACCGCCGGGGTTGTCCGCGGTTCTTTCCACGGGTCAACACAAAAGCCGCAGACCGCAGCGACGGCGGTCTGATGCGCTACCGCTTCGGAAGGATCCACCTCGAGCGTGCCCCGCAAAGGGATGTCCGCCGAAGACTTTCCGATCATAATCTCGAAGGTGCCGGGGACCACCATCCAATGCATGTTCCGGTCAAGCAACTGAAGAGACCTGGGGGTCAGCGTGAAGCTGACGGTCTTCTTTTCACCGGGCGCGAGCGCGACCCTCTGGAAACCGCGCAACTGTTTGACAGGGGTGGAAACGGGGGCGACCCGCTCGTGCACGTAAAGCTGAACGGTTTCTACTCCCGGCCTTTTGCCCGTGTTTTCCACGTCCACGTAGACCCGGGCGTTGCCTCCCGCGCGGATGCGGGCCGGATCGATGCGGAGGTTGCTATACCGGAAGTGCGTGTAACTCAATCCGTAGCCGAAAGGGTAAAGCGGTGTGCCCGGCATATCCACGTAGGCGTCCAGATGATGCGCCGCCCGGTGGTTGAGCCAATAAGCTTTGGAGGGTTTGTAGTCATAATAGGCGGGCAGTTGCCCGACGCTGCGGGGAATCGTAATCGGCAAACGGCCGCTGGGGTCAACATCACCGAAGAGCACATCGGCTACCGCTTCGCCGCCACGTTCGCCCGGCTCCCAAGCCTCCACGAGCGCGGGCACATGCGCCGCCGTCCAGCGGACCGAAAGCGGCCGGCCATTGATGAGCACGACAACGGTAGGCGTGCCGGTGGCGTAGACGGCTTTAATCAGGTCCTCTTGCACGCCCGTCAAATCGAGGCTGGCCACGTCGGAGCCTTCGCCGTCCGTGGGATGCTCGGCTTGCGTGGTGGCGCCGAAATGCGCGTACTGCTCGCCGACCACCACGATGGCGACACCAGCTTTTTGGGCGGCCTGGACCGCTTCCGGAAACTCGCTCTTGTCATCACCCACTACCTTGCATCCTTTGGCATAGATGACGCTCGTTTGCGCGCCAACCTTATTCTTAATACCTTCCAGGATGGTGGTGACGGGTTGCAGGAGCTGGGGAAGAGTGTAATCGCCCAGTTGATTCGGCACGTTGTTGGCGTCCGGGCCGATCACCGCAATAGACTTCAGATCTTTTCGGAGGGGCAAAAGGTGGTTTTCATTCTTGAGTAACACGATTCCTTCGCGGGCAGCCTGCAACGCCAGTGCCTGATGTTGCGGCGAATGCACAATTCTCAACGCCTCCTCGGGGTCCACGTAGGGATGATCAAACAGACCGAGACGGAACTTCATCTTGAGCACCCGGCGCACCGCCCGGTTAACCCGCGAGATCGGCACCCGGCCTTCCTCGACATTCTGCGCGAGCGGCCCCATATACGCCGGCTCATAAGTGATGTCCAGATCAACCCCGGCCCTTAAAGCCATCGCCCCGGCTTGTTTCTGGTTCGCGGCAACCCCCTCGTAAATCAGGCTACGGAAGCCTTCGCCCTCGCTTAGGACCAAGCCTCGGAAGCCCAGCTCCTGGCGCAGAACTACGGTAAGCCATTTCCGCGAGGCGTGCACCGGCACATCATCGATCTCGGGGTATCCAGCCATCACGCCCAATGCTCCGCAGTCTTTAATCGCCGCCACCCAGGGGCGCAGAAAGTCTTCACGCAACATCCGCTCGGACAGCTCGATCGCCCCCCGTTCAAAGCCGCTCACCGGCTCGCTCTGGGTCGGGAAGTCCGTCAACACCGTGACCACCTTGTCCGGCGCCGCGACGTTGTACCCTTGAGCGCCTCGCACAATGCTCGCCGCGATGCGGGAGTAGAGGTAAGGGTCTTCCGTGAAGCCCTCATCATTGCGGCCCAGCCGGGGGTCGCGGTCCAGCTCCAGCACAAGCGTGGACAGCATATGGATTCCGACCGCCCTTGCTTCCTGCGCGGCGGCCGCGTAGACGGACTTCACCAGGTTCATGTCGAACGTGCTGCCGATGGCAAGTCCCTCGGGAAACACGGTCCCGCCGAACAACGTTGCGCCGTGCGTGCCCTCTTCATCCTCAAGGAGCGGAATTTTCAGCCGCGTTTCGGTGAGGGCGATCCTTTGCAGCTCATTGAAGAATTTCGCCTGCTGCAAGGGAGCCTCGCGGATGGCATTCGCGAGTCCAAAGAAGCCGCAGTCCGGCCCAATCTGGGGCGTATACGTGCCCGCGGCAAGCCGCCTGCACGCTTCGAGTTTCGCAGGCACATCTTTCCCGAGCTGGTCTATAGAGACTAGAGGCAGATTGAGCTGGCCCAGCTTTTCCTTGAGCGTCATCCGGCTCATCAGATCGTCAATTCGCCGCTCCACCGGCTGGCTGGGATCGAGATAGAGCGGAACTGGGCGCTCAGATTTCGATAAGAGCGATGCATCAGCCAGCAGTATCAATGCCAAGCCAAGCATTAACATGTGGAAAAGTTTTTGATGTCTCATAAGGTGGAACTCCTAATCCCACGTGGCAGCACGGTCGAATCAAGACTGATCATTTATTAAGGAAAGAGTGTCCAGAGGTTGTTATCGCTTCGCTCTGGACGGATCAAGCTGCCAAGCCCGCAGCGTGGGCGGTATCGCTGATGCGGGCGCGCGGGGGGTTATCCGAAATCCGTCCGCCTCCACCGGGCGTGCCAGTTCTGCACGGAAGTAAAGGAGATCCCGCACACGGGTCTGTGAGACATGACAGCCCAGCTTGTAGCATGCCGTATCCCCGGTTGTCAACAGTATTATTCACAAATGGCAGGCGAGTTGAAGAAGGCTGGCGCAGTTTCTGAAGATCATTCAATTCTAAACTATAGTGCTTGACAATTAACCGATTGGAGACTATCAATGTTATATTTTGAAAGCTTATCCCCGCTTCGAGGAGCGGGCGTGGCTAAGTAATTTGACGTCACAGGATATGAATAATCGGCGTCGAGTGCCAGGCGTTTTGTGAAGTTATTGTTGACGGCCGAGGGTCAACGACGACACCCGCTGCCGCGGCATGCTGTTGTAAGCAGGGAGCGGGGCCGATGTCCTGCTCGTCCTATGCAAGGCGAAGTGTTTTTGTGGACATGCTTCGATTCAACCACCCTGCACGGCTAAGGAGTCCTATGAGACACGAAGAAAATTTGACTGTTGACAGAGAAGTTGCCAATCAGCAATTGGCGATTAGGGGAGGGAAGCCGGTTCGAACGAAGGCCTTGCCGCTCGAATTTCCGGGCGTTCACCATATGGGCAAAGAAGAAATCGAAGCTGTTACTCGGCTGTTGCGGAGCCGTTCATTGTTCCGGTATTACGGCATCGACCTGCAAGAAGAAGTTGAGGCCTTTGAAGCCGAGTTCGCGGATTACCTTGGAGTGACTTACGCTGTCGCGGTAAGCAGCGGGACGGGTGCCTTGAATGTGGCGCTATCGGCGCTCGGCGTCGGGCCCGGACAGGAAGTGATTATCCCGGCCTACTTGTGGGTCTCCGTGGCCGCAGCGGTGGTGAATCACGGGGCTATTCCCGTGCTGGCTGATATTGACGACACGTTTTGTCTCGACCCGAAGTCCGTTGAAGCAAGCATCACAAGCCGCACAGCCGGAATCATTGTGGTGCACATGAGCGGCGCCCCGGCGGACGTAAAGGCGATCCAGCAGGTGGCGCGGCGTCACAAATTATTTCTGCTGGAAGACTGCGCGCAGCGTAATGGCGGCAGTGTGGACGGCCAGCGCGTTGGAACCTTCGGAGACGTCGCCGCCTTTAGCTTCCAGATGAACAAAAATATGACCTCCGGCGAAGGCGGCTGTGTGGTCACCAATGATTTGGGTCTCTACCGGCGCGCCTTTGCCTGCCACGATTTAGGCTACGCGCGGGATGATCAAGGGCACCTGGCCTTCAGCGATCCGGATCTATGCCTTTGGGGCAAAGGTTATCGCCTGGATGAGCTTCGCGGCGCACTGCTGCGCGTGCAATTAAGGAAGCTTCCGCAAATCATTAACAACATGCGCCGGAGCAAGTGCCGGATTCGCGAGGCTTTGAAAAGACTTTCTGAAATCCGATTGCGAAGGATGGTGGACCCGGCAGGAGACACCGGCTGCTTTTTGATCACGACCTATGCTGACCCGGAAACCGCGAAGCGCGTGAATGAGGCATTGCGGGCGGAGGGCATTGTGACCTCGCCGCAGGGCGTCTCTAATGTTGTGATGACGGAGTGGGGCTTGCACCTTTATTACAACATCCCCAGCTTGGTGAAACGTACTAGCGTCGACGGCCACGGTTTCCCTTGGAGTCTCCAAGAGAACGCGGGCTCAAGGACGCAATACGCGAAGGGAACCTGTCCTGTCGCCGATGGCCTCTTTGAACGTAGCATCATCCTGGCAATTCCATCGTCGCTGACAGAGCAGGACGAGGATGACATCATCCAGGCATTTGAAAAAGTCTACCGGGCGCTTTTATGGCGGTAAAAAGATCTCCCTCAAGATCCTGTTGGAATCTGAGGGTTTCGCCGTGGGAGGGCACATGAAAGCGAATTCGTCTTTTCCGAGGTCTCCCAGGTTGTCAGCGTGGGAGTTCGCTGTTTCCGTCATTTTTGTGGTTTCCTGGGTCTGCTTGCCGGGATTCAGGCTGGCTGCCGCCGAACGGCCGTGCGAAAGCCTTGTGAGCCTCAGGCTACGCTCTACGACGCTCACTTTGGCCAAGCTACAGCCTGCGGGGCCGTTCACGCCCCCCGGGGCCCGTGCCAAGCCGGTGGCTTTGCCCGCCTTCTGCCGGGTAGCCGGGGTCATCAAGCCAACAACTGATTCGGCCATCCACTTTGAGGTCTGGATGCCGGTCAGCGGCTGGAACGGAAGGTTTCAGCAGGAAGGCAATGCGGGCTTTGCGGGAGCAATCCTCTACCCTCTGATGGCCCACGCCCTTCGGCAGGGCTACGCAACAGCTTCCACCGATGACGGGCACACCGGCGGACATCCAACGTGGGCGATCAACCACCCCGAGAAGGTCATCGACTTCGGCTATCGGGCCGTCCATGACACCGCTGAGGATTCCGAGGCCATCATCGCTTCCTTCTATAATCGGTCCGCATTTCGCTCCTACTTCATTGGCTGTTCCGACGGCGGCCGGGAAGCATTGATGGAAGCGCAGCGTTTTCCCTCGGATTTCGATGGGATCATGGCGGGCGCGCCGGCGAACGATTGGACGCACCTCTTCGCAGGGTTCGTCTGGAATGAACAGGCGACGCTCGATAATCCTTCGAGCTACATTCCGGTGAGTAAGCTGGCGATCCTCCAGGTCGGGGCACTGGCCGCGTGCGATGCTCTCGACGGCGTCAAGGATGGCGTTATCGAAGATCCGCGGCGCTGCCACTTTGATCCGGCGGAGCTTCAGTGTAAAGGCCCAGACCAGTCCGGTTGCCTGACGGCGGCACAGGTTGAAGCGGCACGAAAAATCTACGCTGGGCCCAGGAACCCGCGCACGGGCCGGCAGATTTTCCCGGGCTATGAACCGGGGGCCGAAGCGGCGCAAGGTGACTGGTCGACGTGGATTACGGGCAAAACCCCCGGCAAGTCATATCAAATCTTCTTCGGGAATTCCTTCTTCGCCGACATGGTATTTCAGAACTCGGGCTGGGATTTCCGCACCTTCAACTTTGACAGCGACATGAGGCTTGCCGATTCCAAGGTGGGTTCCATATTGAATTCGACGAACCCGGACCTGGCAGCGTTCAAAGCGCATGGCGGCAAGCTGATCCAATACCATGGCTGGGCTGATTCCGCCATCGCTCCGCTGGAAAGCATTAATTATTATGACCGTGTAATAAGGACCGCGAGAGGCCAGTCTTCCCGCAGCCCTCAAGCCGCTCTCCGAGCGACTCAGGATTTCTACCGTCTTTTCATGGTGCCGGGGATGGGGCACTGCGGCGGCGGAACAGGCCCCACCACCTTTGGAGGAGCTTTCCAGGTGCAGGCGCCACAAGTTGACGCGAAGCACGACATGATCAAAGCGCTCCAACAGTGGGTGGAGCACGGGGTGGCGCCAAAGGAAATCATCGCTACGAAATACGTGAACAATAAGCCGACGAAAGGCATCGCTCGTACTTGGCTCCTGTGCCCGTATCCACAGGAGGCGAAGTGGACTGGGAAAGGCAATCCGCAGGACGAGGCCAATTACGTGTGTACGCTGCCTGGGAAGGACGGGAAGTAGGCCCGTCGGAGTGGTCCTTCGCTGTTTGGCGTGTTCAACGCGGAAGACGATCCGCACGGCCGTTTATTGGGGATCTGAACACCGCGGTGCATCACAAGGCCTTCTTCAGGTGCTCCAGGAAATAGCGATAGTTCTGATAAGGAGTATCGGGAGTGGCACTGTGGTCCAGCATGGGAATGTATCCCCCATCCTGGATGAGAGGCTTGACCCGCTCGATTTCAGCATCGATCGCCTTTGCTCCCGTTACTAGAGTCCGCTTATCGACTCCTCCCCAGATTCGCAAACTCCGACCGTACTTTTTTCGGACCGCCAAGACATCCATCCCCGCCTGGACTTCGAAGGGATATAAGATATCGATGCCGGAATCCATCCAGACGGGAATGAGCGGGTCAATGTTGCCGTCACTGTCGAGGCCAAAGAAGTGCACACCGTGGCTGCGACCGAAATCAATCACTTTGCGATAGCGGGGAAGCATGAATCGGCGCGCCATTTCCGGCGAAATGAGTGGCGCGGTGTTATAGGCCATGTCTTCCCAAAACCCAAAAACATCAACATCGGTTTCTTCCAGGATCTGGGCGAGCATGCCAATCAGAAAGTCGGCATCCGCCTCCAGCATCTCCTCCACAAACGCCGCGTCATCATAAAAGAGCGTACATAGGCGTTCCACACCTACCAGGTTCCGGATCGGTCCGAAGAAACCGCCCCAGCGGTCGGCAATTATGACGAAGGGACACGTGCGTTTACGATATTGACGTAGCCGCTCGCGCCAGTCCGGCCCGATCCGCTGCGTGAGGTCCGGCTGCATCCTTTCCCGCCAGTACTTTCGGAACTCCGCGCGGGTTTCAATCGGGAAGCGAATAAACTGCGGCATGGAACTGAGAGGATTCTTCTTGAATTCCCTCATCACGATTCCCTGCGGATCGACATACGTCACGTACATCTCATCTTCCGCGAGGATTTCCCGCTCGAAAGGCGGCTGCGGCCAAAACCAGGAATACTCCACGACCCAGCGATCACAACCTAAGTCGGTACTGCCCTCGACGTAGCCCCCTTCCTGAGCCCAGCGGGCAGCGGTTTCGGGCCAAGTTGGCCACATGAATTCATAGAGAGGAGCCCGGTCAGCCTTCCCATATTGCATGGTCGCATGGAAACGCTCGAGATCACTTATCATCAGTTACCTTTCGCGGGAAAACGGCATTCTTTAATCGGATTGAGCTATTCGTCAAGCCACCTGCTTTGCGGGGGTGTCTGACTTGTAGTTAGCAGCGCAAGCCTCAACAAGCATTCAGGCCCGCGCTGCCAGCCATTACCTTACATCACCTCTCGAACCTTTTCTAGTCTCCCATCAAAAGTTGAGCTTCAATGCCATCTGCATTTGCCTCGGCGTGTTGGCCTGGGAGCCAATAGTGCCGTAAGCGCCGCTGGCGGGATTGACGTTCGGCGTAGCGAACTGAACCCGGTTGAGAGCATTGAACATTATCCAACGGAATTGTAAACGGAATCGCTCCGTCAGACGAAAGTCTTTCATCAGTGCCGTATCCCAATTGTCGATCGCGTCGGCGCGCAAAGTGGCGAGCGCCCAGGGCGCGGCGCGCAGCGCTCCCGTTGCCAGCGGGGTAGCAAAAAACTGCCGGGAGGAGGGGAAATTGCTTCCCAACGGGCCAGCGAGGGGAGGTGTCCGAGAAATTGCTTCGGGCAGCGGCAGTTCCGAGCGGCAAAGGGCCGGCAGGGATCTTTGGGTGCCAATTGCATGCAACCCCGAAAAACCCGAAAAAATCGGTTGACACTGGGGGGACGGGGTAGAATCTAGCCGTTGGCAACGGCGAAATGGAAATTCTGGAAAGCCTGAAAGGAGACCGATCCCATGCCCGGAGAGAACCAACTGTCAGGACACTCTCCCATCAGAGCCCCGTATCGTTTACACGGTGGTCAATTTCCCCGCGAGCGCTTTGGACTATCTGGGCGCCGACATGGGAATCCAAGAGGAAGGGGAGACAACCTTTCCCGCATTACTGGAACGCTTGAGCAAGAACGTTCCTGTGGACGGCCTTGATAACCTTTTCCTTAAACTCGCTCAGAATTAGGTTGCCGTCACACTTTTCTAAGGAGCACGCTGCCGTGTATACATCATTATACTTTGTCAGTCGTCCCAGGTTCCTCATCTGTCTGTTGCTGCTGCTCGCAACAACGATTCCGGCGTCAGCCGTCGCGCAGGTGGGTAGCACTGCGCTGCCGGCACAAATTCCACCCAGGCGATCCTCGCTAATCCGCGACGGACTGGGTGGAGTAAACACTTCATTGCCCAGACCACCATATCTGCCTTGGAATCGATGGTGGTGGACACGCATTTTTGATGCGGGATTCAAATGGGTAAGAATCGGTCAATACGAGGATAGTTCTGACCAGACTTCCTGGGACTGGGTTGAGCGAGAACGCGGGCATTTCGCGATCTCCCCACGAGTTGATGAATTTGTAAACTCGCTGGTTGACAATGGAACTACCATCGAGCTCCAACTACTATATGGAAATCCAATGTACACCGCCCCTGCGGGAGTCTTGCCGAATTCAATCGTTCCTGCTCCAGCGACTGTCCACAACCCCGATCATAGCTTGTATTCCATATTCTGGCCGCCCAAGACAGCGCCACAGATTGATGCGTTCATCAAATACACGGAATGGATGGTGAACCATTTCCGGGGCCGGATTCACTACTACTCGCTATGGAATGAAGAAAATGGGGGTTACTGGGACCCCAGGCCCAACCCGAAAGAATACGGAAGGCTTCTTAAGGCTTTCATCCCAGCGGTTCATCACACGGACCCCAGTGCGAAAGTTGTGTTTGGCGGTCTTTCTCATCCAGGGACCGACTTCCCCAAGGAGGCGCTCGAAGGGTGCCAATGCGCCTCAGGGATCGATGTCTTTGCCTATCACACTTACCCGGGAAACAAGCCTCCCGAATCTGTCGATTCCGGAGCTTTCGGAGTCAATTCACCGAAGGCGCTACGGAAAATGGTGCGAAGTTTTCCAGGCATCCGGCCAGACATCCAATTCTGGGATGACGAATACAGCCAACCTTCTGTCCAGGCCAAGTATTTTCCACGCATGCTGGTCTATAACGGGGCCTCCAATATCCCGACATTTATATGGGAACTCATCAATGACACAAGTAGCGACGAAGGGGATGATTACGGAATCATTCACGGGATGATGTACCATGCCAGCGATTTTGAGCCACGGCCGGTTTTTGGACCCCTGCAAAATACGAATGCAGTCTTTGCGGACACCAAGCGCGACCGTTCTATCGAGATTTCAGTTTCAAATAAAGTTGAGATGGAGCGTGCCGCAGATGCTCCCTTTTTTGCTTACGCCTTTCGTTCGCGCCAAGGTAAAGTGATTGTTGCCTACTGGCTCGGGGCAGCGAGTAAGCCCGGCGTAAGTTTCGCACCTCGTTACACTACAATGAAGCTTCGAAAGACGGGCATCTGCCATCCCGTGCTGATCAACATCGATTCAGGGAAGATATCAAGGCTCCGGTGGGCGCACGGTACCAGCGATACGATAGACAAACTTCCTGTATTGGACAGCGTTCTCGTCGTAGCCGACGAAAGCTACTTCGATTGGCCGGTGCTTCCTGAGACTCCAAGTTCTCTTCGCGCTGCAGCGTCCGGCCGTTCAGTTAGATTAACCTGGGCCGTTCATGGGGAAGAGGTAGCACATATTGCCGTAGAACGTGAGTATGGCTATTCCGGACGTTGGGAAAGGATTGCGACGCTCCCTGCCAACGCGACCGCATACGTCGACACTGAGCAAGCCAAAGGGATCACATCGTACCGAGTGCGAGCCCTGAGCAAGTCGGGAGAATCCGCCTATTCGAATATCGTGAACGTAAGCGAACCTAATTAATTCGAAGCTAAATCACAGAACCTATGAAACTCGTTGAAATAGAAGTCATCTCTGTGCGTTTGCCGAAAGTCAAAAAGGCGGCAGGTTAATCAGTAGGTTGGGGGTTCGATTCCCTCACGGCTCACCAAACACCCTTTCATTCCTAAACAAGCTTCTCCATTTCCTTTCCGGGCGGAGGTTTGCTATTGGACCTGTGTTGAGCCCTCCGGAACCCTTGCGCTGACTGAAGCAAAGATTGCTCCGCCGGGCTTTACATTCAAGGTGCGCTCAAGGCACTATTCGGTTAGATTAACAGGCAAGCACGCATGGCGCGCGCGGAGGGGAGCACAAGGGCGCTCGATTTCGATTGAAGCGAGAAGACCTTATGAAAATCAGCCGAAGAGAATTCGTCGAAGCCGCGCTTGCCGCCGCGGGCTGCCTGGGAACCGCGACGTCCAGCCGGCTCTCCGCCGCCCGGCGGCGTCCGTTGCGCCGGGAGATTTCCGCGGCCCGGCCGCTGATCGTCCTGGAAGGGGGCGTCCCGGCATGGGAGCTTCTCCCGGAGGAGTTCCGCCCGTATTGCGCCTTGCAGTACGCGGGCGGGACGGGCCTGGGTTCCCCACCCTCCCTTTTCGCCGTCCTTGAAGAGACCCGCGCCAAGGGCATCCCGGTAATTCTCTCCGTGCAGGGTGATGAGGCGGACGCCCCGCCCACCCGCCTGGGAGCCGTCGAGAAGGCCTTCGAGGAATTCTCCAACCTGATCGGCTGCCGTTGCTGCGAGCTGAGCTGCGGACCCGGCTTCACTCCGTCTGAGCGGAGCCATCTGATCGATTTCATCCAGTTATGCGGGCACTACCGCGCCCTGATCAACTGGCAGGATATGGGTTATCCCTACCAGCGCGAGCACATCTTTATGCAGGCTGGGAGGGATCGCGAGCTCTTCAACACCCTTCGGAAGAACGGCGACTCCGTCATCCTGACGGACAAAATGAATGGCTGGGGCAAGTATTTCGAAACCATGTCGCTGGTGCTGGGCATGTGGACCTCCGGAATCGTCGCGCATTGGGGATTCAATGCGGAGGACTGGTGGTGGTTCGAACAGGGCTACGGCAAACGCTTTCTGCCGAGCAAAGGCCGGCGCGGCTATGCCCGCCTGCACGGCCATGGATTCGCGGCCACCAAAGGGTGGGATTTCGCCAGCGCCGTTTCCTGCCCGGACATCTTCTACGCGCAAAACGTCCTCTACGCCATTGCCGGCGGCGCCACGGTCTACAGTTTTGAGATGCCCTCCCACGCTTTCGCCTGCCCGGACCGGGCGGGCGTGTTCCGCCTGACCCCGGCCTGGAAGAATGCCATCTATCCCTTGCTCAAAGCCGCCGTAGACGCCCACCTCATCCCCACACGCCGGCAGGTGGTGGCCAAAATGAAGGTGGCCTACCAGGATTCCGGCGCGCAAGGGACGGAGCTCGACTCTCCGGGCGAGCAGTTGTACCGGCCGCTCTATGGCACGCGCGAGCCCGATGCCGAGATTCTGGCCCGGGACCTCTCCTCGGCGATCATCCCGCGTTCGGGACGCTACTACTTTTTGCCGGTCATCCCCAAACTCGCTACGGCCAGGGCGCGCGCGCAATTCCCGCATATCATCCGGCCGCACCAGTTCGCCGACGGCCAGAAGGAGCGCGCCTACTTTGACAAGATCTATCCCGCTGAATCGTCCGGCGAAGCCCTGGCGCTCCACCTCAACCGCACCTGGTTCGTGACCAACTGGCACGAGAACCAGGATATCGCTCAGGATTTCCGCTTTCGGCTGGCCCTGGCCGGGGGGAGCGTCGAGCTTTCCGGACGCCTCCGGCCGCACTCCTTGCTTCTGGCCATGGAGCGCCCGCGCCAACTGTTTCTGCAGGTAAATAACTACCTGGTGAAGACCCACATCTGGGACAAGCCTTTGCCCGAAACCTTTGATGCCCAGCGGTATTTGCAGCGTTATGTGACCAACCCGGATGACAAGGGCCGCCGCATCACCATGCTTCAGTTGGCGGTGCTTGGAGAGGGAACGCCCGCGCTTACCCATAAAACCCGGCATGGAACCGTGCGGGCGAAATGGGACGCGGCGTCAAAGACCATGCAGGTCGTGCTCAAACACAACGGCCCGGTGGATTTGACTTTTACCCTTTAGAGGGATCATGAAATACTCTGCGGTCACGGTTCTTGCAACCGCGTTATCCACGGCGGTGCTCACGGCGGTGCGATCGTTGCCAGCACAGTCTGCCCATCAACATCCTATTCAGGTTTCCATTTCACTGAATGCGGAGCAGGTGTATCAGAAGGCGCTCAGGATCCACAACACCTGGTGGGAGCCTCGCGACCCCGGTATCCACCTTTACCGCGGAATCCTGGTGCAGGACGACTCCTGCGGTTGCGGAACAAGCGCTCGCGGCTCAGTCTTTGAGAAGATTTACGGAAACATTGTCTTGAAGAAGGAGCTCGACGTGCCCGGCCCCGTCCCAAAGCGCGCTTCGCTGGTCTTCATCGCCACCGAGCAAAAGGACAACGCGGCCGATCTCGAATTTGTGGTGAACGGCAAGGTCGTAGTGGTCCGCCCCTCGCGCTTGCGGCTGCCGGAGGCGAAGCAATATCAAGGCGCATACTTAATTCCGGACGGCTCGGCGCAGTTCACGCACCCAAGCAATGTGGCAAAGCTGATTGTTGACAATATCGGCCCCTGGCCGGGTTGGACCTGGAGCCGCTGGCATTATGTGGCGATCCCTGCTGATGATCTAAAGCCTGGCAAGAATCGCATTCTGGTTCGCAGCCGGGACGGCAAGCCGGGCTGGGCCATAATGGTGGCCGATTACGCTAATTTCTACAAAGGCTGCGCGGGGCCTCTGAAATTTCCGAAAACAAGCGCCAAGAGTGAAGACGGGGGGAAAACCTGGCGCGAAGACGGCCTCGGCTCCGAAGGCAAGCTCTCGGGCGAGTATGTCTTGCGCATCTTTCTCGATTCCTACCGCCCGCGTGGCTCGATCCTTTTACCGATCCTGGATGTAGCCGGAGAGGACGGCGTCTCTTTTAAGACGCTGCGGGCCGTGCGCGAGGTCCGGATCAGGATGAAATCCCTGCCCACCAGCTCTCCAGGCCGCACAGGGCTGGTTTTGGAGGTCCGTACCGGCAACTCGCCGGTGTATGAGGCCAGCCACTGGAGCGCCTGGGGCCATCCGGCCGCGGGCGGTAAGGTCGAAGACCTCCGGGGGCGCTACTTGCAGTGGCGAGTTGTGTTGCGGAGTAGCGATCCCGGGCAATCGCCTGAACTCACTGGGGTCAGCGTGGAGGCTGAGGTCAAAGAGGCCGCACAGAGCTTCGGCAAAGTGAAGATCGTTGGCGAGCGCAATTTCACCCTTGGGGAGGCCCCGCCAGGATACGCTTACGAAAATTACGAGTCGGCGTATCTTAAGAAATTTCGGCGAACCTTCAAGCTCGATCAAGTTGTTGCCGGATCCCGTACTGAATGGGAACGACAGCAGCGCTTGCTTTACTGGGCGTACCGGGTACCCCTGAAAAACAATCTCTCCCTCTATCCTTGGGACCCGCAAAACTGGATACAAGCCCGCTATCGGACGGATGGCTCTATGGCCATGAACACCTACCGCCATCCGCGCCGGGACAAGATGTGTCTTTACTCCAACGTGGTGCTGATGGCGGCGCTACAGAGCTTCGGATACGCAGCGCGGCATGTGAATCTGAATACGGAAGGGATGATCGGGCATGAGATCTGTGAGGTCTGGTCGGACCGCTTCGGTAAGTGGGTGTTCCTGGATGCAACCCAGGGCTTCTACTTATACGACAAGAAAACCTCCATTCCTCTCAATACCCTGGAAATGCACAACGTGCTCGAGACTTATTTGAAACGAACCGTAACCTGGCGCCATCCCTTTCTTTTTACCCGGGGGCCCTTTACGACTCTGCGGGACCTGCCGATGGCGGCAGGAGGACCACACCCGCCCTATTCTCCTCAGGGTGTGCTTTTTGCATTCAACACAAGCAGCCATCTCAGAATCATCCCACGCAACGACGTGTTTTCACGTCCCTCTCCTCTTCCCGTGAGCCAGGGCCACGAGGTATGGTGCTGGAATGGCTACTTGAACTGGGCAGATGCAAAAGTACCGCCCCAGGAGCAATTCAGCCGCTATACAAATCGCGCGAAGGATTTCAACTGGCCACTGAATCAAGTGCGATTTGTCGCGGAGGAAACGTCAACCGCGGGACTTGTGAGTGTCTGCCTAAGCAGCAACATGCCGTATCTTGCGGCCCTGCTGGCCAACATCGACGGTAAAGGCTGGAAGAAGGTGGAAAGTCACTTTCGGTGGAAACTGCATGCTGGCCGGAATTCCCTGGAAGTCAAAGGCCGGAACACGGCTGGGGCCGTAGGCACGACGGCCAGTCTGGTGCTGGAATATCAACCCTGACCATGGGCGTACGGCGCGACGACGCCATGACGGTCCCCGCTCGCGCTGCCGGGGGAGCGGAAAAACCAGCGGTAAAACAGGGCGAAGAATACTCCTTTGTTGTGTGCGCCCGCCCGTTGGAAAAGCCACCACCTTTGCTAGTGGTGAAAGCGCAAGGAAGCGAATACATCTGACGATAGGGAAAAGGGAAAGGGTCAATGTTCTGAGTAAGGCTGTCAGGGAACCCGTCAAGTGATGCCAAGCGTTTTTTAAGCCACCCTAAGACATCTGGCAAAAAACGGCATGGTCAGATTTCCCAGTAGTTAGCGCAAAATCGAGAAATGGCCAAAAAAGCCCATTGATAGCAGGTCATTGGAATTTTACAGCTTTTTATGGGAAATCTGCTGCGGTTCGCTCCGAATCCCTGCCTCTCCGTCAGTTCGTTCAATCCTGATCAGCTATACCTTATTGGAGTGTGGTAGCTCCGGAGAGGGCTGACTGCCCAGTGCCTCCCGGGTGTCCTATTAGTTTTACAACTCTGCTGGTGAACTGAGTTGTTTCTGCGTATGTCCCTACCCACGTCGAACCGATGCCCGATGCCAGAAAATAGACGAACTCAAGAGACTATCGAGCAGCGGCTTCAGGGAAGGTTTGTCGCGCTTATGCATGGAGATTTCGCGCATGCGCAAAAGGCGGCGTCTCCGCCAGCCGAGGGAACAAGCCTTCCCGACTGCCTTGAGGTTAAATTGCCACCAAACGCGACGGGAGTACTCGTTGTCGATCTGTGGGCGGTATCGTCGGGCGGTCCGAAAGCAGAAGCAGGTGATCTTGAACGAATTCTATGCCAATACGGGTTATGATCGGAAATATGCGATCCGGCTGCCGAACGCCTGTCCACACAGCCGGGTGGGACGGTGCCAAGCGGCAGCCACGCTCGCTGAGTTACGGTCCGGGAGCGGTTTCGGTGCTGGCCGTGGTATGGGAAGGGAAGCGGCGGGCCACCCGTGGTCGGTACGGCCGCACCAAGCCCGGCAGCCGTCACAAGCTCTAGATCCCGATTAACGGTTTCCCTGTATGCGATTCCGAAACTGCTGAAGGGTTCCCAAGGTTTGACTCTGGACTGAAGACTTGCTATTATAGCCAGCAGGGTGGGTCGGGTTTTCCTTTAAGTTGCTGAGAATAAAATAATTATAGTGAGTAGTTACACTGGAGGGGGCGTGATTCAAGGTCGGCGAAAGGGGACCGGAACAAGGCGAAAAGTTGTTTCCCGGATGGTTTCGTGGCGGGGTTCGAGTATGCATTCCGGCCCTTCGGCGAAGCTCAAGTCTAATTCTGGTGTTAAATCGCGCCGCCAGAATCATCAGTCTGCAAACGGGCGTTCGCGTGGAGGGGCAGACTACGAAACCGCACTGAAAAACTTCGAAATCGCGCTTCGACACCTCAGAAAGCAAAACTATGAAAAGGCGGCCGCAGTTTTCGAAAAGGTTGCCGCCAGTTCGGCTCAGGAGGTGGCGGAGAGGGCCCGGATGCACCTGCGCCTGTGTAAGCAAAAGACTCAGCGACAAGCCCCTCCAAGGACGGCCGAGGATTTTTACCTTCGAGGAGTCGCTGCGCTGAACAGCCGCCAGTTGGAGCCGGCAATTCAATATCTTAATAAATCCGACAAGATACAGCCCAATCAGGAGCATGTCCACTACGCCCTGGCAGCCGCCTACGGACTCCAAGGCAGCTCGGATATCTCACTGATGCATTTGCAGAAGGCCATTGAACTTCGGCCCAAGAATCGCGTTCAGGCTCGCTTCGATGACGATTTCCAGCCTTTGGCGGGCGATCCGCGTTTCGAGCGGCTTGTCGGTCTCCGCCCATAACTGCAGTATCTACGGGTCCTGGATCGTATCATCCCTGCAATTCCTTTCACCTTCGCGGGATCGGGACGAAAAGAGAACAAGATGAGGGTTGTTGCCATTGGAGGTGGAACAGGACTGGCAGTTCTGTTGCGCGGTCTAAAACGGCACGTGGATGCGGGCAGCACTTCCGGTACCAGACCAAGAATTTCCAAGCTCACCGCCGTCGTGACCGTGAGTGATGAGGGAGGAAGCTCCGGACGTCTCCGCCGTGATTTTGGCATGCTCCCTCCAGGAGACATTCGCAACTGCTTGGTGGCCCTTGCGGAAGACGAGAAAATCCTGACCCGGCTGTTCAATTATCGATTTGCCGCCGGTCGGGGTCTCCGAGGCCACAGCCTCGGAAACCTATTCCTCACCGCCTTGACCAACCTGACGGGCGATTTTTCCACGGCAGTCAAGCTGGCGAGCGAGGTTCTTGCTGTTCGCGGCGAAATCTTTCCTGCAACTCTTGCCGATGTGCGGCTGCGGGCTTCACTTTCGGACGGCCGGCGTGTTGAAGGGGAAGCCCGTATTCATGCCACCAGTGTTCCGATTCGCAGACTGTCCATCGTTCCTGCTCGCTGCCGGCCAATGCCCGAAACACTCAAGGCTATCGAGCAAGCGGACCTGATTACACTCGGACCAGGCTCGCTTTATACATCTCTCTTGCCCAATTTGCTTGTTTCCAGCATCCCCCGGCAAATCGCGCGTTCAAAGGCGATCAAAATTTATATTGGCAACTTGATGACCCAACCCGGTGAAACGCGAGGTTACACCGTCGCCGAGCATCTGGATGCCATCGTGCAACACGTCGGCCGAAATCTCTTTAATTTTGTGGTTCTGAACAACCGCGTGTTTCCTTCCGCCATGCGCAAGCGCTACGCCGTTGAAGATGCCGAGCCGGTTCCTCTCGACCTTGAGAGAGTTCGGGCCTTGGGAGTATCCCCGGTCTTGGCTCCCCTACTTCTCGCTGAGGACGGTGTCGCGCGCCATGATTCCCAACAACTCTCGCGGTTGTTGCTTAAGCTTGCTCGGCACCCAACAGGCGGTCCTTCCTTTCGTCCTGCGGTAAGTAAACGAATTTCAGGCCTTCAGAAACGCGCCTGAGCACGGCTAAAGGCGGTTGGGCTGTGGCGTACCTCAGGATGCCTGTCAATTGTTGAAGGGACCGGCATTCACGGCTGCGAGCACATGACCTGCGGCTTGGTGGTAATTCTGCATCTGGCACCTTACCTTGCAAGGGCTTCGGACGTGTTCCCCGGCAGACTACAAGATGGATTCATCCCGTTGGCGGTGCGACGTGAAAATCGGGAAAAATTTTGACTTGGGCCACGATTGAATTGGTAATTAAGCAATTGTTATGGGCATCCAGCAGGATGGCGCGGGCGGGCTCAACATCCTCGTGAGACTTCAGCATTAAGTGCGGATGAAGCGTAATTTCCGTAAAGCGGTATTTCCCGTTGGAATATTCCAGAGTGCCTTCCGCCGAACACTCATAGGAGATCAAAGCCAAATTCTTGTGGTGAGAGTAAGCGAGAAATGTCATCAAAGTACACACGTTGACCGAGGCCACGAACATATCTTCCGGTGACCAAAGTCCGGGTGTACCTTTAAACTCTGGCGGGCTAGACATCGCGAGTTCTGGCTTGCCGGGTGCGGAGATCTGACATTCCCGCGTTTGCGTCCAGCGAACGTCGCTTTCAAATCTGAATACTCTGTAAGTTTTCTTGCCTTCCATAGTTGCGCCTCGGACCTACAACTTCTTACCTTGTTGCAGTGACCTTGATCCTAACATACTATGGATGTTGACCGATGCAGCGCCGTTCCAGCTTTTTCCCACAACACATTTGGCAGCTTTTGAGGCTTGAGATGTCCGAGCCTTCGGTGTGGTGTTTGGAACCGGGGCAAGCCGAACCAGGCATGCTGTAATAGAGCCGGTTGGCGTTTTTCTCAGCAATGATCGAAGCTATATAGGGCAATACAATACCGGGCAGCCGTGGGACCTGCCAAGATCAAAGTGCCGAGTCATTTGCACAAGGCTTGGCTAAACAAGGTAATACGCAAACAGAGAGAACCACCCCGGCGAGCGTCCTTTCGATTCAGCGAGTTAATGCGAGCAGACGCAAGGGACCCTACGACTACAAGTAAACTCCCGCTAGACGCCGCATGTTGTTCCACACTGGCGTCCTTCCTCACAGGCTTGGCCCGGCGTACCTTGAGCGCGCTGAGGGAAAAGCCGCCAAGCGCATGACGAGAGCGGCACTGTGTTGCCTTTTTCCCTTTTACGAAGGCTTCCCGTCGTTGCTGAGTGCCGGCTTTTCGCGCCACTCTATTAGTGAGCTGAATTCACAGGGATGTTGGCTTCCTCAAACGCCTTGCGAACGACGGCTTTATCTTCCTCATTTGCCGCGCGTTGGGGATGACGGGGCAACCCCGCAGGCCGACCCTGAAGGGCAATTGCATACTTCACCCGCCCCGGGAACCCGGTTTCTCCTTCCAGAGCGCGCCAGACCAGCAGCAGTTTACCGTGCATTTCGAGCGCCGTTGCCTGATCGCCTTTTTGGACGGCGTTATAGAGCGCTACGGACTCTTTGGGGAGTACCGTTACAATTGCCGCGACTGCACCCCGCGCTCCGAGAACGAAAGAGGGGTAGAGCAAGTCATCGACCGCGCTTAGAATGGGGAGCGTTTTTCCAAAGCGATACAGCAAGTCAGCAATAAGGTGCATATTGGAACCACTTTGCTTGACGCCGTCGATCGCTCCGGCATTGAAAAGTTGCCCGATAGCTTCTGCGGACACTTGAGCCCAAGGGATGACGTTGTAGAGGATAATAGGGAGCCCGGTCGCTTCCTTGATGCGCGAATAATAAGAGACCAGTTCATTCGAGCCGGGCCGAAACAGGTAGTGAGGCGGCGTGATCTGCAGTGCTTTCACGCCGGCCTGCTTGGCCGCCAAGCTCAGCTCGATAGCCTCGTCGGTGGTGTCCGGAATCACCCCTCCGATCACAGGAACGCGGCCTCGGGCGGTCTCGACGCCCGTCGCACAGAGATCCGCAATTTCCTGGGGTTTGAGTCCCGCTCCTTCGCCCGTGCTGCCGCTTACGCAGAACGCCGTAGCGCCGCAGGAGATCTGGAATTCTGCTTCCGCCGCCAGAGCCGTCTTGTCAATCTTGCCGCGCTGATCAAAGGGCGTTACAAGTGGTGGAATAATCCCTTTTAGCCATTCCATCATGTTTTTTCCTTTCAGATAAAATAGGGTGTTACGCTAATCATGTTTGCCTGCTCCCAAACGCTCAGTCGGCGTCTTCCAAGCCGGCACAAACTATTCTCATTCGATTTTCTGGAGGCGATGAGCCCGATGGGATGATCTCAGGAAAAAAGCCAGACTCGCCCCCACCACAAAACAAATGCCCATCAGCCCAAAGCCTCCAACAAAGTTTCCGCTCCGCTGCTTGAGGTAACCGACCCACAACGGGCCGAAATAGCCACCCAAGTTCCCCAAGCCGGTGATCAGGCCCATCGCTGCGCCCATCGTCTCGCGCGGTAGCGTTTCCGTCGCAAGAGCCCAGAAGGGTCCTAGCTGCACATAAGGCCCGCCCGCGGCGAAACAGAGGCAGATGTAAGCGAAAAGCTGGGAATACTGGCTGATCCACACCGCCAGCAGAAGGAAGGCTCCCGCCAATCCAAGCGCTGCGGCCACGTGGCCGCGGCGTTCGCCCGAGATGTCCGAGTGCCACGAATTCAGTACCATCATGATCCCCGTTACAATGAACGGGATGGTCATCAGGATGCCGACTACCAAGTCTCCCAACTTGCGCGAGCTTCCCAGCACCGTAGGAAGCCAAAACAAATAACCCGTGGCCCCTACAGAAGACAGGAAATATATCATTACCATCACCAGGACTTGCGGTTCGAAGAGAGCCTTAACGTAAGGCTGGTGCTTCAATGGTTCAGCTTCCGCCCGCTCTTTTGCCAGAAGCTTTTCCAGATCGTCACGCTCCTCCATCGAGAGCCAAGCGGCCTTGCGCGGACGGTCATCGATCATCCGTACCCAGACCACAAGCCAAAGAATTGGAAGAATTCCTTCCGAGATCAACATCACCCGCCAGTCCCAGCGGGTCAGAATCCATCCGGAAATCGGGGACGCAATGATGACGGACAACGGGATACAAAGCATGAACCAGGCATTCGCGCGGGCGCGCTCGGCCCGCGGGAACCAGTTGGAAAGCAATATCAGAGCTGAAGGCCAAACTCCGCCTTCCGCCACGCCCAGCAGGAAACGCATCACCCAAAGCTCGCGCCACGTGTTGGTAAGTCCGCAACCGATCGCGCACAAGCCCCACAGCAGCAGCAGGATGGCGATGAGCCGCTTGGCGCTCCAATGGCTGGCCAAGTGTCCGCCGGGAGCCTGCAGTACAAGGTAACCCCAGAAGAAAACACCGGCCACGGCTCCGGCCTGGGTGGGATTCATATGGAGGGCGTGGCTGATCGACGGCAAGGCCATCGAAATATTGGTGCGATCAATGAAGGCTATCGTGTACATGACGAGCGCCAGAGGAATGATGCGGAGCCATCGTTTTCTGGCGCCAGTCGACCGTGGGCCGCCTTGCGCTGTAGAATCAAACACTGAAACCTTTTCAACAACAGGAGTAGTTGCTACTTGGCAAGCGCTCGGAGGATCAGCGCGCCCAAAGCCGAGAGCTCTTCTCCATTGACGCACCCGGCTGTCTTTAGTGCCCGTTGTCAAAGGCACGCCACCCTCCGGACGCTTTCGACTCTATACCCCAGACCACGCACTTCGCTGCGCCGTGGCCGATGGTGGATGGACTCTCTCGTAAGGCGGCCTTCAGGACCAATTGAAGGCCCATTCCCCTTCTCAACTTCCCGCGCTTCCGCAAGGTAATTCGGTGCTGAAAAGCGGTCTAACTTCACTAACTCCGAGGTAGTAGTTGGCAACGTACACCCCACGGGCATACCGACGCCCGCTGCCAACCGGTAACTTCCATGCCTCATCTAGAACCTTTTCTACCTTAAAAGCCTCCGCTAAAGAGCAGTATTCCTACGCCATATGCATTTCATGCGGCCTTTTGGCGTGGGACCCGTTTGCGCCGTAAACGCTGCAGACGGATTTGTTATCCCGATTCGAGGAATGAACTCGATTAACAGCGTTATACAGCTCCCTTCGGAATTGGAGGCCAAAAAAACCAGTCCGGCCAATGCTTTTCATCAGCGCCGTCACCAACCCAAGGATTTGGTCCGGGCGGAATTCGTTCAGGGTTAGTGAACAACGTTCAGCAATTGTTCCCTTAGTTAGATACCGCCAAGCCTTGACACTTGTCAACAAAATTCTTCAAAGATTTCCCTAAGTGAACTGTCCCAGGTTTAAGAGCGCGGGCGCTCGCATCCCGGGAAAGTCGGCCAGACGTAGCTGCCTGTCCAGCCCAGCTCTTTCCTCCCAACTTCCGAAGAATAATAGACCTTGCTCACCCAACTCTTCAGATTCTCAAAGTGCTTATTGAGAACACTCAAGGACAGAACAGGCTGCGATGCAGCCTCAGAAGGCGAACTTGATTCGTCTCCTGTAGACTGGCTGCGCGCAACTGCGGAAACAATTTTCAGCAGTTCATTTTGACGGTCCTCGGTGAGTTCTTTAAAGGGGAAATTATACCGCCGGCGCGATTCGCCGTCGATCGCGGAAAGAGAAGCGAGAAAGGCTTGCTGGTTCTCCAGGGTTTCTACGCTCAGGAGAAGATCCACAAAAGGGGCAACGCCTGCCTTTGTGGACCCAGGTACTATACGCTCGGCGAGTGCGCTCAGGGTTTCGATTTGGTGCTGATCAAGGACCGCGGAATTCCAATTGGCGGTAGGCGCTTCCGCACCTTGTTTGGAGGCCGCAGCATGATCCATGAAAAGTGGGTGAGCCGGGTGTGCGGCGGCAACGGCAGGCACGACAAGGCCACCGGCGGCGCCTCCTACCAACCGCTGCACCATTTCCCGGCGGTTGATGCCCCGTTGCTTTTCAGGTTGATGAGTCTCATGAATTTGGGCCCTCTTTTTCATGCGCTATCCTCCAATTATGCTTTTCCTTTCTGTTCTGTAGGCGTCGCATGCTCCCCAGAACGAGACCTTTACAATGCTCGGTATGGCTTTCCCCAAGCTGAGCCAAGAGTTGCACAATTTACCGCTCAAATCGCTCCCTTTTTCATCTCCTGCATTAAGTAGTCACACGACCGAACGCAGAGTGCCATGATTGTCAACGTAGGATTCTGGCAAGGACCCGAAGGAAATCCAGCGCCGTCCATAACAAAGAGATTTTGAATATCGTGCGATTGTTGAAACGAATTCAGTACGGAGGCCTTGGGATCCTTGCCCATGCGGGCCATTCCAACCTCGTGAATAGCGGACCCCGGCGCCCCCGGAATCTCATGCGTTTGAATATTGTTGGCCCCGGCGGCCTCCAGCATTTCAGCGGCGGAAGTGGCCATGTCTTTTACCATGGCAACTTCGTTCTCTCCGTAACTCATATGGATATTGAGAACCGGAATCCCAAAAGTGTCCACGACGTTTGGGTTAATTTCGACATAGTTGTCCCACCACGCCAGGCACTCGCCAAACCCGCCCAGCCCGAACTTCACAATCGGTTCTTGAATGGCCTTCTTATATTCCTCCCCAAATCCGGGGGCGGCCCAGTTAAAGTATGCGTGCCCCTCCGCCTGACATCCATAACCACGCAAGAACCGGTTGTCGCGTGGACCGTTGTGAGTGTTCCGAAAGCGGATGAGGTAAGGGCCGATCGGGCGGTGAGGACGGCCACCCTCGATCCACGGTTTGCCGGTTAGATTGGGGAATTCACCCGACGCGCCCCCTCCCGTGACGTTATCCATCAAATAATGACCGAGCACGCCGCTCGAGTTGGCCAGGCCGTTCGGATACTGGCGAGTGGCGGAATTCAGTAAAATGCGAACCGACTCCAGCGATTGGGCACATAGGACGACGACTCGCCCGTAAATTTCCTTCGCTTCTCGAGTGATCCGGTCAATGTAAAGCAAGCCCTTGGCCCGATTGCGATCAGAGTCCATAAGAACCTTGTAGACCATCGCATTAGGGACGAAGGCGCAATGCCTCGTCTTCAGCGCATCCGCCACAGTGGTGTAATAGGAGTTGAAATAAGAGTGCGTGATGCAGCCGCGCCAACAGGGTTCACAATAGTGGCAGGGCGCGCGGCCGTTCAAAGGCTGCGTGATGTTGGCCGCACGGCCCATTGTCATCGTCCGGCCGAATTTTTCTTTGATAGACTTGGCAAACAGCGCTTCCACGCAGGTCATGGCCATCGGCGGTTGAAACTTGCCGTCAGGCAATTCGTATACGCCTTCCGGATTGCCGGAAATCCCCACGTATTCCTCGACAATATCGTAGTACGGCGCAAGATCCTTATAGCTGAGAGGCCAGTCCACGCCGTAGCCATCGCGCGAGGCCGCTTTAAAGTCCAAATCACTATACCGATAACTGTGACGCCCCCATACGTTCGTCCGCCCGCCCGTGATCCGCATCCGTCCCCGCCAGACGAACGGCATGCCGGGAGAGGTCGTATAAGGTTCGTCCAGGTCGTTGCAAGCCCAATCGTAGTTGTATTCGCCGTCGATGCTACCCATCTGAATGGGCCGGCCCGCCCGTCGAATGACTTCCGGCGCCAGGTTGCGGTATTTCAGCTTGAACCGCGGCATGTGATCAGTGAAATGCTTGTCGGACTGTTGCCGCCCGGCATCGACCATGGCCACTTTGAGTCCCGCTTCCGCCAGGCGCTTACAAGCCCATCCTCCGGACGCGCCTGACCCCACCACAAGTACATCGTATTTAGTAGTGCGCAAGCTGCCTGCCTCCCATTTCCCTGAACTTGTCTATGAGTCCGCCCCAATTATTTGTTGACAGAACATCACTGGATTTTCACCATTACTTCCATTACGCAACACCAAAATCCCGCCTGGGAGTCGGATGGTTAATGGCCCAGCCTCGTTTGATCAATCAATCCTTGGAGAACACGTCAAGCGCAGCAGCCAAGGCAACTGTGAATAGCGTCGAGAAAGGGCTTGCGGGCGAAAAGCCGCCCACTGCAGATCAACTGTCGTGAGAGGCCTGCCAAGCTCTCTCACGCCTTCGAGCGCGCTGCCGGATTTTATCAGGAGCTACCTCGCCTTGCCTGATTGGCTGCCTTGTGGCGTGGAAATTGCTTCTGCCGCGTCCAGAACGAGTACAGCGAGTTTGCTTATCCTGTTGTGCGTAATCCGGCTGGAGGGTCCCGAAACACTGACCACTGCCTTCGGCCGTCCAAAGGGGTCATGGACGCAAGCCGCCACACAGCAGACCCCCTGTTCGTTTTCCTGCTGGTCAACGGCATAGCCGTTAGCTCGAATCTTGGCCACCTCTTGTTCAAGCCGATCGAGCGTGGTAATGGTTCGTGAGGTGATAGGACTTAATCCTATTTGGGCCGCAATTTCCCTAATCTCATCATCCGGCAGTGTCGCCAACCAAGCCTTCCCCAAACCCGTACAATACAGTGGCGCCCGCCGGCCCTCGTCACCCCGGGTGTGAAGGATAAACGATGACTCAATAGCGGCAATCACTAGTACCTCGCTCCCAGACAGGACGCCGAGTTTGATGGTTTCCTTCGTCTGATCAGCCAAGCGGCGCAAGTGCGGCATCGCGTGGTTCACCAGTTGTGTGTTGTGCGAAAATAACTCGCTCAGTTCAAAAACCTTATACCCTAACTGGTAAAACTTCTCCTTTGGCTCCTGAGTGACAAATCCGAAGTGCTTCAACGTGCCTAGCAAGTTATGAGCGGTGCTTTTCGGGAGTTTTAACCGGTCGCTGATTTCTGTGACGCTCAGTGTCGGTGTTTCCGGGGTGAACGCACAAAGAATAGCCAGTGCCTTGCCCACTGCCATCACGTCATACTTACCATTCCGCGTTTGGGTTTTACGCATAGCTTAATCCCTCGTTGTGTGCAGTATAACTGAATCCTATTTCAGAACCAAGGTTCAAAGAGATTTATCGCCTGACCTCTTTTTTTCTCCTGCAAGGTAATAGAGAAGTTGCTTAAAGGATTTCTCGGACTGCAAGATAGCACAAGCAATACTAACCCCGCAAACATAATGATGGCAGCCCAACCGCCGGCCCATTGCGGCGTTATCGAACCCCGTTCGTCCTCTATTTGCATCAAACCCCCAATAGGGATGTAATGAGCAGTCAAACCAATGGTCGTGGTGCATTGCGACAACTGGGCGCCTCGGTATATATTGAAGAGTGAAAGCCGGAATGAAGATCTTAATTTATACGTTTTTGGGCCTCATCCTCATTGCCCCCCGTACGTATGCTTCGACCACGGGGACTGACGGCAAGCCGACCGCCAACCAGCCTGTTCCGCTCGTTCGCGCCACTGAAGAATTCAAGTTCCTCACCCGTCAATGGGGTATGCGTCCCAATAGTCCTCCTTCTGCGCGGCGGCATCTTGGCCCGAAGATGCTTTGGCATGGGCGTGTTTATGAGTACTTCCGAAATGACGTGCTCGATGCCATACCGCACGAAGTAAAGCAAAACGGCGGGACCAAATCCCCGCTGCACCGCAATCAGTTCGGCTTCAGTGTCTCTGGTCCGGTGCTGATCCCGCACCTCCTTACGAACCCGAAGAAAACGTTCTTCATGCTGTCGTACGAAGGTGTCCGGGAGACCATAACCTCTGCCTCGCTGCACACAATCCCGACGCTTGCCCAGCGTAATGGCGATTTCTCCCAAACCGTGGACCAGGCCGGCAACCTGCTTCCCATTTATGATCCGGCCACCACAACCCCCAACCCGGCATATAATTCGTCCCTGCCAGTTTCTACCAGCAATCTTCAGTATTTACGCTCTACATTTCCCGGAAACGTCATGCCGACGGATCGCTTGTCCCCCGAGGTTCAAAAGATCCTGTCTTATTATCCTTTGCCAAACACAAACGTTGGCCCGTTCTTCGAAAACAACTACTTTGTCAACGCGCCGCAGCAGGACGACGCCGACGGGATTATTGCACGCGTGGACGAGAATATTAGCAGTCGCCACCGGCTAACCTTCAACACGGCAATTTCCAACGGTTTCCTGAGCGCTACGAAATTTTTCCCGAACATCGCGAGTCCGACCGCGCCGGATCAACACTATTCCCGTTGGAAAGGGGGGATCAGTTACGTTTTCACCCCAAATTCCAGAACAGTCAATTCCGCCGCTGTGAGCGTAACCTCGAATGTGGTGCAGTCCGGGGATAGTTCACAGTCTCCTTTCCCGGTCTATGCGCTGTTAGGGAGCTATCTCTCGATGGGCACTGCTTACCCCAATTCGCACAATGCCCGCAACACGATAGGAATTAGCGATACGGTATCCACCCAGCGCGGCAAGCATTCGCTCCACCTGTCGTTTGAGGCCGATCAATACCAGGTGAATACGTTCATGCCGGTGTACCCCGTCGGATACTTCCAATTTTCCACGGGCCTTACCAGCCTGCCGGGAATTGTCGATACGGGCGACCCGTTTGCCAGCTTCCTTCTGGGGCTGCCATCCTATGCGGAAAACACAGTCGTCAACGCGCCTTCGTATTTCCGTGACTCATATCAATCCATCGCTGGCGGAGACAGCTACGAGATTTCAAAAACTCTAACTCTTAGCCTTAACCTCAATCTCAGCCATCGAACGCCGCGCGTGGAGAAGTACAATCGCCAAAGTACCATCGATCCGTCGGTCGTTGATCCCTTAAGCGGGTTGCCAGGTTCGCTGGTGTTTGCCGGCCGCAACGGGGTTTCCCGCGGCTTACGACCATCGAATACCGACCTCGACATGAGCACGGGCTTGGCATGGAACCCGGGGGGCAACGGCAAGACCGAAATTCGTGCGTCGTTCGGCCGCTCGCACGGCATGATACCGATCTATGACGGCCAGTGGGCAACGCAAGGATTCACTGCCGAGCAGACTTTCGTCTCACCCAACGTTCAACTGAGCCCGGCGCTTGACTTCGCGAACGGCGTTCCTCCCCTGCCCACACCTCTGCCAGACCTCAACCCCTCGGCGGCCGACAACACGGTCGCCGATTTTATGGACATGAGCGGCCAGGAACCCGTATATCGATCGGCATCGCTGTCGCTCGAACGCCAGACGCCGTTTTCCATGGCGGTTACCGTAGGCACGAGCTACGAGGACGGTAACAATATTCTGGTTGGCAACGGCGTTACCAATCCTGATGCAGTCAACCCGAGTATGATGAGCTATGGCGATGCGCTCTATAATCAGGCGTTTCTCCTCACCCTGCAGCCGTTCCCGCAATTTACAAGCTTTAACCTTTACAGTCTGTACCCTGCGGGCCGCTACAAGCTCAATACAGGCTATGTCCAAGTGGAAAAGCGCGAGTCTTTCGGCCTTTCGTTCACCGCCAGTTATCAATATACGAGGGAATTTGACAACTTCTCGGGACCGTATGCAAACCAGGATTTAGTCAATTTGCAGAACGACTGGTCGGCCACTTCCTGGAATGCGCCGCAATCGGTGCAGCTCAGCTATATGTATGAGCTCCCTTTCGGCGCCGGCAAGCCGCTGTTCGATCTTTCGGGCTGGGGCCGGCCGTTCGTCAGCGGCTGGTCGCTCAGCGGCACGGCGTATTGGAACGATGGAACTCCGCTGGCGCTTCAAGCCGAATATAATAATACGGGAGGTGTGCTTCCGACCGTCTATCCGAACATAGTACCCGGGGTGGACCCGCGCGTGGCGCATCCAGGGCCGTCGGAATGGTTTAATCCTGCGGCCTTCACTCAGCCGCCAAACTTCACCATGGGCAATGCACCCAGGACGATGTCAAACCTGTTGGGTCCGGGTGCCAATTCGATGGACGTCAGTCTGGATAAGCGCATGCCGATAGGCGGTAACTCGCTTGATTTTAACGTTACGGCTTTTAACTTCCTAAACCACGGGAACTGGAATTATCCTGATACGACAATCGGTCCGCTCAGCGCACCCAATGTGGATGCCGGCAAAATTATCGGTTCCCATGGCGGGCGCGTAATCCAACTCGGACTGATGTTCAACTTCTGATGCTTAAGACTGTCGCTGTGCGCCCGGTCATCGTTCTGCTCCTGACGATTTTTACGGCCGCTGTTGCCCACACGCAGAGCACTACGATATCCATTCCGGTGTGGATTGGAGACAGCCGCTGCGCAACAGTTCCTGATTTCAAGCCCACGCTCAATGGTAAGCTGGCGCCGGTCAGCGGGGAGTTGGGCCCGGCCAGCGATCAGATCATCCTGATTGTCTTTGATCTTACGGGGGATATAGCGCGGATTGAAGCCGCCAAGCAGGCGGTGATCGCTGACATTTCCAAACTGCCCCGCAATACTTGGGTAGGCCTGATGCAAGCGCAGGATGGGCTGCATGTGCTCGCTGATCCCAGTCCCAACCGCCAGAAAGCGATTGAAGCAATTCGCGCACTATCCACTAGCGGGAACCCTGAACTGCTTAATACTGTTCGTTCCGCGCTCTCCTTGGCGGATACCATGGTTCGCAAGTACCCGGTGCGTGTCGCGGTGTTTTTTATCACGGACGGAAGCATCTACAGTTACCAAGAGGATTACACCAACCCTGTCATTAATCCCAGCGATCCGAACGATCTCAGTCGACGCTTTCCAGATGTGCTGATTGATGGGAAAATATCCAGGCTGGAAGGGCAAGTCGATTCTCTAGAGGCCCCGTTGTTCGTGGTTCATCTCGAGTACCGGGCGGACGAGCTCAACATGGCCTATCAGAACGGGCTGGAAAGTCTGGCCCGCAGGACGGGCGGCGACGCCGTCATGTGCCGTACCCTGTCAGAAATTCCCCAAGCTATCTCAACCATGTTTGACCGTATCACAACCACATGGCGGCTGACTCTGACGGTTCCGCCCAAGACTCCCAGCCACGTGCAAGTCGGTCTAAGTGCTTTGTGCGGCAAAGGAGACCTGCAGGCTTCTTGGCGCACTCACTTTTACCTGAAAGGAGAGTAAGATAATGCGGATGAGACGCTTGCAAATCGCCCTTATCTCGGCTCTCGGAATTGCCCTCCTTGCTTCAGTCGGCATGATTTTTACGCAATCCAAACGGCTTGCCCAATTTGAGCGACAGCGCGAAGCTGACCTTCGGTCCCTGCGGGAAGTTCGGGAAGCCCTCCGCCAAAGCGAGCGCCGCAATGCGGATGTCACAGCCAAATCCCAGGTGTCTGCAACCCAGGACCGAGCCGTGATTGCCCAGCGCGATGCGACCATCCAGCAACTCAACACTGAACTCAGCCAAGCCCACACCAGTCTTACCGCGCTCCAGAGGCAACTCACCAAAGTCAGGAACGAAAGCCAGCAGGCGCTTGCCCTCGTCAACAAGCGATCCCAAGTGCTGCAGGAGGATTGGCAGAGTCGCCTTGATACTTTGCAGCGGCAACTCAGTTCCACACAGAGGGGCCTACGCGATGCTCGCCGGCGCATTGCGGCGCTCGAAGTGAACAATGCCAAATTGCAGAGCGAAAGGGACGTCAACCTCGCCCGTGCCTCCGAACGTGAGCAGTTGCTGAACCGTCTGGCTGACCTGGATCGCCGCCGCGAATCGTATCTCAACTCAATTGCCGAACGGTACCGTAATCTCACCAACCGGTTCCGAACGATGAGCGGCATGCTGGACACATCAAGTCGTAACAACAACAATAATCCTACCGCCTTCAGCGGCGCGGCACTCGACCTCATCCAGAACGCTATCGCTCTCACTGACACGGATCTCCAGCATTTGAGCATACTTAACGCTCAGGCATTCCAACTCGAGAAAAAGCTGCAAAAAAAATAGCAGCTAGTTGGCAGTCGGTTGCCTTTTTTCTGTAGCGGCGAAACGTCTCTGCCGACCGCGGATGGAGGGGGCGCTTGCCTGTGGCCGCGGGGGATGGGTAGCTCTCTGACCTGCCCTGGACAGATTGACGCGCTCGGCCTGCTTTGCCACGCTACGCGTTTCTTGTCCAACCCGCCGAACCATCGAGCACGGCCCTGCAAGCTCGGTGGTATGGGAGGAGTGAGCGGGGAACAGTTTCCCTATCCCAACCGGGTGGTGCGGCATTTGAAGCGTCTGCGGTGGAGGCCTCCCGCGGCATCCGGTTCAATGGCAAGAATAGACGAAGCTTGCAAGCAGGAGGGCACAGGACCACGAATGAGCAAAAGCCGGCAGTCCTAGGCCGCCGCTACAGTGGAAGTGCAATCCTGGTGGTGGAAACCGCGTTCACCAGACGGTCCACCGCTTCATCTGAAAGCTTGGCGGTCACCGAAAGCCGCAAACGGGACTGGCCTTGCGGAACGGTGGGCGGGCGAATGGGGCGGACGGCGAAACCGTGCCCTGAAAGCGCTGCGGCGTAATGAATTGCGGTATCATTCCCGCCCAGGATCACCGGCACAATTTGTGTGTCGCTCGTGCCGATGTTGAATCCGGCTTCTTGTAGCTGCTGGCGCAAGCAAGATGCAAGGCTCTCCAGCCGACGGCGCTCAGCATCGGATTCTGAAATAATTGTCACGGCGCGGCGAATCTGCGCGGCAAAATACGGCGGCAGCGCCGTGCTGAAGATGAAGGAGCGCGCGCGATTGACGAGATATTGCTTCAGCGTTTCCGCGCAGCACACGAAACCTCCCGCAGAAGCCAACGCCTTGCCGCAGGGATGAACCGTTGCCAGCACGCGGCGCGTTCCGCCCGCTGCGGCGACCAGTCCGCGCCCTTGCGGCCCGAAGACTCCCGTTGCATGGGCTTCGTCAACGATCAGTTCCGCGCTGCAGCGCTCCGCGATTTCGAGCAAATCATTCACTGGCGCGCGGTCGCCATCCATGCTAAAAACGCTTTCTACCACAATAAACTTTTGGCCGGCGGGTGCGTCACTGTGCCGTAGCGCGTTTTCAAGGGAATTGAGATCAAGATGCGGGAAAATCACTTTGCGCGCCCGGGACAATCGAATGCCGTCAACAATGCTGGCGTGGTTCGCTTGGTCGGAAAAGACGATATCTTCCGGGTGGAGCAGGGCGCTGAGCAGACCGACGTTAGCCGCGTAGCCCGAGCCAAAGAAAAGCGCCGCCTCGGTCCCGATAAAGCGCGCAAAATCCGCTTCCAGTTCTTCCCAAATCGCCGCATTGCCGGAAAGCAGCCGCGAGCCGGTAGAGGCAACAGGAAGACCTGCGGCCAAAGCGGCAGTGATAGCCTCTCGCAACCGGGCGTCGGCGGAAACACCCAGGTAATCGTTCGAGCAAAGGTTGATCCCTTCCATTTGCGCGAGGCGCCGCAGATTCGACTGGGCATCGAGCGCAGCGAGTTCGCTTGCCAGGCGGCGGAGGGTGCCGCTCGAATTCGATTTACTCATAGCGCATGGGCCGCAAGCCGAGGTCGCGGAAGAGTTGCTCGTCTTCATCAATTTCGGAGTTGGGAGTGGTAAGCAATTTCTCGCCAGTAAAAATGGAGTTCGCTCCTGCAAGAAAGCAGAGAGCAACCGCTTCGCGCGTGAGCGAATGGCGGCCCGCGCTCAGGCGCACCATGGAGCGAGGCATGAGCACACGCGCCGTGGCAATAGTCCGGACAAGAATCAGCGGATCAATCGCGGCCGCTTCAGCGAGCGGAGTCCCTTCCACGCGCACCAGCATGTTGATGGGAACGCTCTCGGGGTGAGGTTTGAGGCATGCAAGCTGATGGAGCAGGCCGACGCGGTCTTCGTCCGTCTCGCCCATGCCGATAATTCCGCCGCAGCAAACCGTGATGCCGGCCTTTCGGACGTGTTCGAGCGTCCGCAGACGGTCTTCGTAACGGCGCGTGGTAATGGCCTTGCCGTAATATTCAGGTGAAGTATCCAGGTTATGATTGTAAGCCGTCAAGCCAGCGGTGGCCAGGCGTTCGGCTTGTGACGCGGTCAGCATGCCCAGCGTGCAGCAAACTTCCATGCCGAGCGCCGCCACGCTGCGCACCATTTCCAAAACCGTATCGAAGTCTTTTCCTTCCCTAACTTCTCTCCATGCGGCTCCCATACAGAAGCGGGTTGAGCCTTCGTCCTTCGCCTGCCGGGCCGTCCGAAGCACTTCATCGACGTCCAGCATGGCAGCGCGTTCCACGCCCGTATCGTAATGCGCGCTCTGCGGGCAATAACCGCAATCTTCCGGGCAGCCTCCGGTCTTGATCGAAAGCAGGCGGCAGAGTTGGACTTCGCCCGCGTTGTGATGCTGGCGGTGCACCTGCTGCGCGGTAAAGACAAGTTCCAGCAGAGGTTGCTGGTAGACCGACCGGACATCTTCTCGAGTCCAGTCGTGCCGAACGGTATGGTTTGCTTCATGCATAGTTGCAGATACTTTCAAATATTTTTCCTTTCATACCACCAAATGAGTAAGGGCTGGTTTTCACCCCCTACCAGATCAGCGCGACTTGAGCTTGGCCGGACATGACTTCTTCATCCAGGTCGTAACCGAATCCGGGCGCGTCGCTCAGTTCGACAAAACCGTTCCGCGGCTGAACGTCGCCTTTCAGCAGCGGTCGGTTTCCATGCACGAAGATGTCCACAAATTCCGCGCGGGGCGCATTCGGCGTCGCCATAATGAAATGATATGTCGGCGCGCCCACGCCATGAGGAATAACCGGGAGATTGTAAGCGCTTGCCATGGCCGCGACCTTCTTCAATTCCGAGACGCCGCCAGCCCGGTAAATATCCGGCTGGAGAATATCCACCGCCCGCTTTTCGATTAAGTCGCGAAATCCGTAGCGTGTGAATTCATGCTCGCCGCCCGTAATCATGATGTCTGGCACAGCGTCTTTGATGCGGCGGTAAGAATCAATTTGATCAGGAGGAACGGGCTCCTCGATCCACAGCACATTGAATTCCCTCACGGCGTTGGCAAGCGCGATGGCGTACCGCACGTCCATCGCCATGTAGCAATCGAGCATGATGTCGCCGTCAGTACCGATCAGTTCGCGCGTCTTACGAACCATTTCGACATTCTTGCGCAGGCCTTCTTTCCCATCAGCCGGCCCGAATAGGACCGCCAACTTCACGTCGTGGAAACCCTCTTCCAGATGGCGCTCCGTCAAATTGCCGGTTACGTAGGCCGGGATCTTCTCTTTGGTTTTGCCCCCGATTAAATTGAAAACGGGCTGCCCAAGCGCTTTGCCGACCAAGTCCCACAGAGCGATGTCGATACCGCTGATCACGTTGATGACAAGCCCCCGCCGGCCGTAAAACTGCGAAGCCCGATACATCTGTTCCCACAGCAACTCGACGTCAAAAGGGTTCTGCCCGATCAGCAGGCTTTTGAATTGATCCTCAATGATGACGGGCGCCACTTTAGCCTTGCCTCCGCCCACGGTTCCGAGCCCGCGAATGCCCTCGTCGGTGTCAATCACCACGACGGCCGTTGTCATGGGACCATACCAACTGGACCGCTTTTCGCGGTACAGCGGATAAATCGACATTGGGTTGGCGATCAGGCCCTCGTTCAGCCATGAAGAGGCCATTTGGACTGGCAAAGCCCTGACGTCTGTGATTCGCAAACAGGAATCCTCCCCCCTATCTCAGAAAGCTAATCTTAGTACAGCACGATGCCCTCATCAGGTCATCAGCAACGGAAAATCCCTTTATTGTGGCAAGGTAACTACCGCTACTGCAAACCCCTTCAAGATGATCGTGTCGCCCGTCAGGCGAACGGAAGCGGGCGGCTCATCGCCCGTGCTCTGATCCACGTACTCCTCGGTGGCCTGCGCTCCGCCGGGAAGAGTAATCTCGATATCCCGGTTGCGTTTGTTGATCAGCAAAACCTTGTGCTCACCTGCGGGAGTCAAAAAGCCCTGCGCGTACATCGCGGGGGAACGAAAGGAAGTCGGAACCAGCTTGTCGCCCGGGCCAAAGTTGTCTCGGAGAAGCTTCAACACCCAGCCGCGAGCGTTTAGTTGGCCGGTTTCCCAGTTCACCATGGAGACGCTGGGGAATTGCGACGGGTAACCCACCAGTTGGGATTCTCCCGCCACGTTGATGCCAAGCAGGCTGAGCCGCGCGTAAAGGTAGGCATACATGGCGGCGCAAAGGTTCCAATAGGAATCGGGAATCGGCTTGCGAGGGACGACGTTGTCATTCGGCAAAATCGACCCCATCTCGTCGATGGTGGTTTTGGTTTCCGGCGACAAGCGCTTGCGGATCGCTTCGATATAGCGGACTTGGTCCAGGAAACCATCGGCCTGCGAAAAGAACGTATACGGCCACGCGTCGACGCTTTCGTCAGGGTATGGGGAAGCATAAAAGTGATAGGAAATCATGTCCAGGGGCACGCCGGGCTTGTGGTTCTTGTGGTTCAAGAAGTATTCGAAATATTCGGGAACAGGATCATAAAAGCTGGAAGACGGTGATGTCCCTGCTAACGCCAGGCCTACGAATTTCATCTGGGGATCCACTTTGCGAATGGCGGTCACGATCGCGTCGTAAATATGCGTGTAAAACTCCGGGGACATCTTGTGTTCGGAATCAACTTCGTTCAGCACTTCCCAGTAAGCGATCTTGTAATAGTGGCCGGACTCGTGGCGCTTGCCGTATTCATCCGTGAACCCGCCCTTCGTGTACCAACTCACGAGGCGCGCGTAATAATCCGCCACTTCCTTCATGCTGGGATCACGAAGTTCGGTGCCCTGCTCATAGCGCCAATCGACTTGGTCAGGATTCACGGGGTAGGGCACTGGCTTCGGCGTCTTGAACATCCATTGCGGAATGGTGCTAAAATTCAAAATCACCGAGTGCCCCGCAGTGGCGTTCATAAAATCTTCGGTCATGGGATCGATCAACGAAAAGTTCCAGGAAGTCTTTCCGTTTTCTGGCGGTTCGAGTTCTGCCACCGCCAGCTTTGGGTACGGCAGCCAGGGAACATAACGCACGTAATCGCATTTGAGTTCCTTTAAGTCCTGGAATACCTGATTGTGAATAGGGGAACCCCGTCGCAGCAGGGGGTTGACCACCACCTGGAGGGTGGCCGTGGTCCGGGAAACACGCTCAACGCGCGACCAATCCACTTTGACCGCAACAGGCGGGGCAGCAATAACCGTACTGCTCCACAGAATTAACACCAGCAGGGGAGCCCACACAGACTGACGAGGCTGAAACTTTTCATTTGAATGACTCATCACCTGACTCCTTTTGAAGAAATCACGGCCCACCCGAAAGCCGGGGGCGGCTGAACGTTTCTCAGCCGCAAGATACTGGGAGACCCAAAACTTTGACGATTGCTACTAATATCTGCTTGGAATTGTAATGCCCTTTGTGTACCGCACCGCGCGAAACTATATTTATGCCACGGCAGGCCGGAGCGCCACTTCTTCGCATTGGATTGTAACCGTGGCAGGCTCGAGTTCGGGTGACGTTGCCCGTATATTGATCTCTCCGGCTTGCTTATTGGATTGGACGATCGCTACGCACAGTCCGTTAAAAGCCCTTCGCTCGCTGGCTTTGTCGGCCTCGTGGCTGCTCGGATCGCCGTTGCCCACGCCGATGATTTTGCCGTTGCCGGCGATCTGGAACGTAATCAGGTTGTCGGCCACCGGGACCACACACCCGTTCGAGTCCACTACGCTCACGGCAATAACCGAAACGTCCTCGCCGTCCGCCGCGATCCGCTGCCGGTCCGGCTGGAGCACGATTTTCGCCGGGGCTCCCGTTGTTTCCCTCCGGGCCGTAAGTACATGCTGGCCGCCTTGGTAGCCCCGGGCTTCAATGACTCCGGGCGTGTACTTCACCTTCCAGTCGACGTGCGAGTCGCGCTGCATGGTCTGCGCGCCTAGGCTTTTCCCGTTAAACAACAGCTCGACCTTCTCGATGTTGCTGTAGCACCAGACATCGATTTCCTGTCCCTCCTTGCCGGGCCAGTTCCAATGTGGGAAAAGGTGCAAAACAGGTTTGTCGCCCCACCACGACTTAAAGTAATAAAAGTTGTCCTTGGGGAAACCGCAGGTGTCCATAATCCCAAACTGGGAACTGATGCAGGGCCATCCATAAGGCGTGGGTTCGCCGCGATAATCGAAGCCTGTCCACACAAAGGCGCCAGACAGGAACGCTCGATCGTCATAGGTTGGCCACCACCCTTCGGCTGGCGTCGGCCAATGGTCACGAATGCTCAAGTCGTAAGACCAAACGTAGCCTTTCACCTTATCGTTCGAATAGATGCCGCGCGTGGACACGGTGCTTCCATCCTCTGACCCGATACAGGGCTTGGTGGGAAACTCCCGGTGAAAGTCATCGATCATATAGTTATATTCTTGATTGGCGTGGTAATTGAAGCCCTGGACGTCCACCACGGCGGAGATCCCTTTCCCCCAGCCGCCGCTCATGGCTTGCGTAATCGGGCGGGTTGGATCGAGACGCTTGATCAGCCTTTTCATGGATGCACAAACCCGCGCCCCCCGCTCCGTGCCTTGCTCAGGCTCTTCATTGCCGGTGGACCACAAGATAACACTCGGATGGTTGCGGTCCCGGCGAACCAAGCGGCTCAACTGGCTGAGACCTTCCGGTGACGACGAAAACATGCGCGTCTCATCCATCACCAGCATCCCGAGCCGGTCGCAAGCGTCCATCAATTCGGGCGTGGGCGCGTTGTGCGACGTGCGAAGGCCGTTCGAGCTCATCTCCTTGAGCTTCGCGATGCGGTAATACTGAAGCCGGTCAGGCAAGGCAATGCCCACCCCGGCATGATCCTGGTGATTGCACGTTCCCTTAACCTTCACAGATTTGCCGTTCAGGAAGAAGCCCTTGTCAGGGTCGAAGCGGATGGTCCGGATGCCGAAGGGCGTCTCGTAGCGGTCAACCGTCGTGCCGTCGGCTTCGAGCGTCGTCACCAACCTGTACATGTGCGGTGTTTCGATCGACCAGAGCCGCGGATTACTGACCTGAGCCTTCTGCTTGATTTCCCTGCGTCTCCAGCCCGGAATCGAGCCCATCGCGGAACGGACCGTGGTGACAACTTTTCCATCCGCATCGAGAACCGTGGAAACCACCTGACATTCGGCCCTGTGGTCCTGGGCATTACTGACTTCCGTCGAAATCGCGACCGTCGCCGCACTGCCCCGCACTTCGGAGGTCACGAAGGTCCCCCACTGCGGAATATGCACAGAGTTTGTTTTTACCAGCCAGACGTGCCGGTAAATTCCCGCCCCCTCGTACCACCATCCCTCGAATTCGGTGGCATCGACTCGCACCACCAGAACGTTCTTGCCGCCATAGTTGGCATCGTCGGTGATGTCGTAAGCGAAAGGAGCGTAACCGCTCATATTCCGCCCAAGGAAGTTGCCATTGAGCGCGGCCAACGAGTCACGGAAAACTCCGTCGAACTCAATGCTGAGGCGTTTGCCCAAATCGCTTGCAGGTATATCAAATACACGGCGATACCACCCGATGCTGGTTGCCGGGTAAGTTCTGCCGAGCGGCTTTGAACCGTGGCCGGTAAGCCATGGGTCCTCGTGGAAAGGCAGTTCTACCGCCCAATCGTGAGGAAGGTCGATGGCGCGCCAGTCACTGTCGTCAAAATCCGGACGCGAAGGTTTAAAGAAGTCACCCGTCTTCTGGAACTCCCGGTCCCGGCCAAAATCAAAGTCCTGGGAAGGATCGTCCGCGTTGCCCAAGTGGAAGCGCCATCCAAAATCGAGCAATGCCCGTTGGCGCGGTGAAGCCGTTGAAGCGGGCTGCCCCGCAGTTGGTGCAGAAGCGTTCTGAGCCCGCATCATGCCCACGGTTTCGGGCAAAAGGGAGGTGACGCCTGCCGAAGCCGCGATGCCCGTCTTTAAGAAATTGCGCCTTGTCCACTTGGGCATTTGATTCGCTCCCGGTCGATGTGAGATCCGGGCCTTGCCAGACCGTTCCACCTTCCGGCTAAGGCCACGCAGGGCCCAATAAGGTGCTCAATTATATAACTCCCCCAGCCACAAGCAACGAATAATCTGCAAACGGCACCGCCAAAACAGGCCATTGGCGAGTGCCGAAGCTGACAGGAAAAGCAGGAAGTCTGCCAGAGCGCTGAGCCTTGGTCCGAATCAGGATACCCACCGAACGAGCAAATTCCATTGACGAGGATTGTGAGAAAGTGCACAATTATTGTTTGAGCCTGTGAAAGAAGAAAGAGCAGTAAAGAATGGCTTAGCCTCTTGCGGGAAGGGGGCATACGGCTCCTGGGGCGAAGGTTAAAGCGTATGGGCAATAAGAGGGTGAAGTTTGGAATTGGGGTAGCCATCATTCTGGCGCTGGTGGTTTGGGAGGCCATTTCGGGCTTCGAACAGTCCAAAACATACTATGTAACAGTAAAGGAACTGACCAGCGGCAAAGTTTCCCACCAGCACGTACGCGTCGGTGGCACGATTGCGCCCGGAAGCATTCAGCGAAATGGGGAGACTTTGACCTTTCGGCTTTCGCAGGACAAAGACTCAATTCCGGTTACCTACATTGGCACGGCTACCCTCCCGGACGATTTCAAGGGTGGCGCAAAGGCCATCGTTGAGGGGAGTTACCTGGCCGATGGGACATTCCGCGCTGAAAGTGTCCAGGCAAAGTGTGCCTCCAAGTATCGAGCCATGCCCCCCGCACCGAAGCAAGCGACGGAAAGTTCCAAGGTGGCTTCATACGCTGTGCCTAAGTAGCGTGGAAGTTGAGATTAGCCCGATTTTATCCTTCATAGTCACCCTCTCGTTTGATTTCGTGACCTAGGTATCTGGGGCGAAGGGAGCGTACCAGTAATGAACCAAGTCGGAAGCGTTGGACTCATTGCTGCCTTGGCGTTTGCTATCTACGGCGTGGTTGCCGGAGCCGTGGCTGGGAAGTTGCGCAGCCCCCGCGTGTTGAAGAGCGCACAGCGCGCAGTCCTGGGCTTTTTCGTCATGATCACCCTCGCGGTATTCTCGCTCGAGTACCTGATCCTGACTGATAATTTCCACAGTGCTTACGTCGCTTCCCATTCGAGCCGTGCGCTCCCGCTAATTTACAAAATCCCGGTCCTCTGGGCTGGCCAGGAAGGGTCACTGCTGTTTTGGACCTGGCTGTTGTCGATTTACGCCGGACTGGCGGTCTGGTTGAATCGGCGGAAGAATCGCCAGCTCGTGCCCTACGTGATTTCGATTTGCATGGGGGTTGCGACATTTTTCTCCCTAATTACCTTTTTGGTTGCCAATCCCTTCACTCAACTTTCCCTGGTGAGCGCCACTGGAACCACTCCATTTACGCCCACAGACGGCAACGGGTTGAATCCTGCTTTGCAATTCCACTCGATGATTATCCATCCGCCCATGCTATACCTCGGATACGTGGGCTTTGCCGTCCCGTTCGCCTTTGCGATGTCAGCTCTCATGACGCGGCAACTGGGCGATAACTGGATTCGCGTAACGCGCCGCTGGACCATGGTGCCATGGATGTTCCTGGGTACGGGCATCGTCCTGGGAGGGCAATGGGCCTATCACGTTCTCGGATGGGGAGGATATTGGGCGTGGGATCCAGTGGAAAATGCCTCACTGCTGCCGTGGCTTGCAGGCACCGCGTTCCTCCATTCCGTGATGATGCAGGAAAAACGTGGAATGATGAAAGTCTGGAACATGGTGCTGATCATCCTGACTTTCTTCCTCTCGATTTTCGGGACCTTTTTGACGCGAAGCGGGATTATCTCTTCCGTCCACGCATTCGCGAAGTCAGATATTGGCCCCTACTTCACTGTATTCCTTGCCATCATTGCGGCATTTTCGTTGACTGTCCTCTTTTTGCGATTGGACTTCCTCAAGAGCGAGAACCGGCTTGATTCAGTGGTTTCGCGCGAAAGCGGCTTTTTGTTCAATAACTGGGTCTTGCTGGCTGCTGTGCTCGCCGTGCTGTGGGGTACGATCTTTCCGATTATTTCCAAGGCTGTAGAAAACCAGACGGTCACGGTAGGTCCCCCATTTTTCAATCGAGTGATGATTCCAATCGGGCTGCTGCTGCTGTTCCTGACCGGCGTGGGTCCGCTGCTGGCTTGGCGGAAAACGTCCTTCCAGAGCATCAAGCGCAACTTCACCGTCCCTCTGATTTTCGCCGCGGTGGTTGGGGCCTTCCTTTTCTGGGCAGGAGTGCACCACCTCTACACTTGGATGTCTTTGTTCCTGTGTACCTTCGTCTTTGCAAGCATTCTGGGAGAGTTTTACAAAGGCGCGCGCACGCGGATGAAGATCAGCAAAGAGAACTTTTTCGCGGCGGTCTACAACTTGACCATGCGGAATACGCGCCGCTACGGAGGATACATCGTCCACTTGGGCATCGTGCTGCTCTTTGTGGGGTTTGCGGGTCAAGCCTTTCGGTTTGAGACTCAGAAACTTATGGGCCCAGGCGATCTGTTGCAGGCGAAAGACTACTTGATTCGATGCGATAGGCTTACCGGGGGCGAGAACTCCAACTATACTTACGAAGCCGCTGTACTCGCGGTGACTAAAGACGGGCATGCGCTTGGCGAGATGCGCCCGCAGAGGCGTCTCTACTTAGCCAGCCAGCAACCCCTCAGCCGCATCGCTCTGCGCAGCACGCTGGCGGAAGACCTTTACGTGGTTCTGGCAGGCCGAGACCCTGATAGCGGGAAGGTACTCATCCATGTCATCATCAATCCCCTGGTGCAATGGGTTTGGATTGGAGGGATGGTGGTACTTTTGGGAACCTTGCTGGCACTCGTTCCCAGCCGAGTCGAGCGTCAGATGGAGGAAATTCGGAAGACCGAAGAGGAGGCTGTTGAGGCGAACCATGTCCTCTAAAAAGCTCCTGGGCGCTTTGATCGTCTGCCTCGTTTTATCAAATGCGGCGGTGGGGGCCAGAAGCCCCAAGCAGATTGAAAAGGACATCGGCAACAAAGTCTATTGCATGTGCGGGTGCGTCACGACCCTGAACCATTGCCCGCATGAGAATTGCCCGGTCAAGTCCGAAATGCATAAGATCATCCGCACGGATCTGGCGGAAGGCAAGGGTGAGCCGGCCATCCTTCATGCCCTTGTAGCCCGCTACGGATTGAAAGTTCTTGCCAGTCCACCAGCGGAAGGGTTTAACCTGACAGCGTGGATTCTTCCCGGTGCAGGACTGCTCATCGGATTGTTTCTGGCCATCACCGTTGTGCGCCGATGGCACACTCCTGCGCTCCAAGGTGTAACTCCGGCCAGTCCAGTGGATGAGAGAGTCCGCGCGGCTGTGGAAGAGGAAATGAAGAAGTTTGGCGGATAATCTGTTCCAGAAAGCGGATTTGAGAAGGCTTAGAGGATAAAGATGGTACTGGGCATTGCAATTCTGCTTGTAATTGGCATGGCAGTGTATGTGGCCACGCCATTGCTTTCCCCGGAAAGTCCTGGGGAAGGAGCCCTGCCCATCGATGTCACGCCGTTGACCGATTTGAAGCGGCGACGCATGGTGGTTTACGAAAACCTCCAGGATTTGGAGTTTGAATATAAGGCCGGGAAAGTTTCACGCGAAGACTACGAGGCGTTGCGAGAAAATCATTTGGGAGAGGCCGCTCAATTGATGCTGGCCGCGCAGGAGCAGGAAGAAGTAACTGAAAATGACGTGATCATCGAGCGGCAGGTTGCGACGCGCCGCGCACAAAGGAAGCTGCAACCCCACGATTCGTACACCTGCCCGGAGTGCGGATTTGAGAATCCTTTGCCGGTAAAATTTTGTGGTAATTGTGGAACGAAACTTCCTCAACATGCTTCTAAGAAGTAGCGCCGCTTTTAGGGCAGCAGGCCGGGCGTAAAGCCGGGCTCTACCAGCCAAAAGATTTGAACCCGACGTGATAAGAAGAACAACAGCCATAACAATAGTCAATCCGCTGGTTCTTGTCCCAGTTCTTGCCATCCTTCTGGGTGTTCCCGTGCTTTCGACGGGAGCCACAATTGAAGGACAAATCTCAAACGGGACCACGAATCAGCCGCTAACCCGCCAAAAGGTGCAACTGATCAGCCCGCAAGGCGGCATGCTGGTCGTTGGAGAGGCGACGACCGACGCGCACGGGCGGTTTACGTTCAATAACGACCAGATTAACCCCCGCGGATTTTACTTGCTGCAGGCTACGTACGAAGGCGTAGATTACAACGCACCGGTAAAGTTTAATTCCAACGGAAACTCCTTCTCCAAGATCAGGGTCTACGAATCCACTCACAAGAAGCCTGCACTGCGGGTCAGTTCTGCCCGCATTATTATCCGCGCAGTGGGATCGCAGGCCCACGTTCAGGAACTTTATGCCCTCGATAACCCGCTCGATGAAACTTACAGCAATTCCCAAGGCACCTTCTTTTTCCATGTTTCTCCCAAAATCGGGACCCCTATGGTGGCTGCCGTCGGACTCATGAATATGCCTTTGCCCCAGAATCCTGTGAAGGGCAAATCACCGGGAGATTTTCATATCGACTACGCGCTAAGGCCCGGGATGAACGTGATGATGGTGGCTTACAACACCGACTACACCGGAAATAACTTCACCTTAGCCGATAGCATCCCTTATCCAATTGGCCGCGCTGAGCTTTTTGTGTTTCCTCCGGACCTTACGGTTACTTCAAACCTTTTCACCCCTGCTGGCAAGGACGCCGAGAGCGGTAGCCAGAGGCTTGTGGCTCAGGACCTAGCCCCTGGCGCCCAGTTTGCGGCCCAGGTTGCCGGGCAAGCCGCTCCGCCCTCCGCGCAGCAGGCAAGCTCAAACCAGGAGGAACCGCAGGTCAAGGTCGTTCCTGATTCCGTATCGGCGGTGGGAGTGCCGCTTCTCTTGTGCTTTCTGCTGGCTTTATTGTGGGCGCTGGGCATTCGCGTAGCCAAGGAATTCCCCCGATGGAAAGCTAAGCAACATGGAAGTCCAGTACAAAAGAAGTTTCAGGCCAAGATGGAGACTATTTTGAATTCCATCGCGGATTTGGACGAACTGTTCTCCTCCGGTAAAATTGCAGAAAAACAATACTGGAAGGAACGTTTGGAACTTAAGGCCAAAGCAGTGGCGATTTTAAAGAAGGAGCCATCCGCTAAGCCAAGTCCGGTTGCCAGTCGGAAGGCAAGTCGTTAAGCCAATGCTCGAAACCCGCAATCTCACCAAATTTTTTGGCGATCTCGCCGCGTTAAAGGAAGTTTCGCTTAGTATTACGCGTGGCGAATCGGTTTTTTTGTATGGTCCAAACGGCGCCGGGAAGACAACGCTGCTCCGGATGCTGGCTTCGCTGGCACGCCCGTCTTCGGGACAGGTTCTTTTCGACGGCGGGGATATGGGGGGCGACGGGGCACTAGCTAAAGCTTCGATCGGCTTTGTCTCGCACACGACGTTCTTGTACAGCGAGCTTACGGTTCGAGAAAATCTGAAGTTCTTTGGAAGCCTTTTCAGGCTCAGCGATCTTGAGAAGAAAATCGACGCTGCCTTGGAGTTGTTCGATATGCGCGAGCGCAGCGGAGTTTTCGTCCGCGATCTCTCACGTGGCTTACAGCAACGAACCTCCTTGGCGCGAGCTTTTCTTCACGATCCGGATTTTGTCCTCCTTGACGAACCTTTCACTGGCTTGGACAGTCAGTCGGTAAAGAACTTGCAAAGGCTTCTGCTACGGCTGCCGGAACAGGGTAAAGCGCTGTTGTTTTCGACGCACGACTTTGAGCAAGGAGCGGCGCTAGCCCAGCGCCTCGTCGCGCTCAAGGCGGGCCGGGTGCGCTATAATGGCCCCCTGGCCACCGCCCCGTTCGAGGACCTCGGGATTGTGCGGGCCTCCGGACCGAAAGCTGATGGCTAGCCTGAAAATTATCTGGAACATTTTTGTCAAGGACCTTCGCGTTGAGTGGCGGAATCGGGAGACGCTTGCGTCGATGTGCGTCTTCGGCCTGCTGATTGTGTTTCTGTTCAATTTTGCCTTTGAGGGTGCGCGTGAGGAAACATTGCGGTTGCTTCCGGCTGTCCTCTGGGTGGCGATAGCGTTTGCCGGCGTATTGGGTTTCAACCGGTCTTTCGCCTCGGAGCGAGAAAACGCTTGTCTGGAAGGCATGACGCTGGCGCCTGTGGATCCCAGTTTGATCTTCGTCGGCAAGATGCTGGCCAATATGCTGTTTCTTGGTGTTGCCGAGGTGGTCATGGCTTTCGCGGCGGCGCTTTGGTACAACTTCTCCTTTCTGCCCGCGCTGGGGCAACTCGTTTTGATCGCATTTTTCGGCACACTAGGCTACGCTGCACTGGGGACAATCTTTGGGGCCATTGCCGCCAACACTCGGATGCGCGAGGTAATGCTGACGGTCTTGCAGTTTCCAATCGCCTTCTGGATTTTGATGCTTTCCATTGACTCCACGGCAGAGGCTCTGCGTGGCAATCCCGGCGGCGACTGGTTCGGAGGCGTCGCGAGGGTGGCGGGCATCAGTCTGGTTTTTACCATTGCATCGTTCTTGCTTTTTGAATATGTTCTGGAAGAGTAGCGCGTTGCTTTCTTGTCGCTGCCTGGGGTCTAAATTCGCGGAGGGTTTCCTCTGGGTTAGCGATGGTCAGCAACAAGGGGCGTTTAATGAAGAATAAGTTTCCAATTTCTGTGCATCTCGCCTTGACATTTGTAGGCTTGTGCGTGGCGCTTTATATGATTTTCCTGTACGCTCCGGAAGAAATGACGATGGGCGAAGTGCAGCGCATCTTTTATATCCACGTCCCTTCCGCTTGGACGGCGCTGTTGGGCTTTGTCATCATCTTTATATCCAGCATCATCTACCTGTGGAAGCGTTCCCGGTTCGCGGACGAACTGGCGAGTGCCACGGCGGAAGTCGGTTTTATTTTCTGCACTTGCGTCCTGGTCACCGGTCCACTTTGGGCAAAGCCTGCCTGGGGGATCTGGTGGACTTGGGACGCACGCCTGACGCTGACTTTCCTACTTTGGCTGCTCTATGTTGCCTATTTAATGTTGAGGAGCTACATCATTAATCCCGGACGCGCGGCAAACTTATCTGCGGTGGTGGGAATTATCGGATTTGTCGACGTGATCATTGACTACATGGCAATTCGGTGGTGGAGAACGCAGCACCCTCAACCTGTAATCCTGGGTGGCCCAAATTCAGGGCTTGATCCGCGGATGCTGGCTACGCTGTTGGTCAGTTGGGGAGCTTTCCTGATCCTGTTTTCCCTGCTGGTTCGCGTGCGGCTGAGGCTTGCCCAGATGCGGAGAGAGCTAGGAGACATCCGCCACGTTTTGGCGTTCAAGGCTTCGGAGGACTAGCGTGGTTAACAAATACCTGTTTCTTGCTTATACATTTGCATGGCTCATCTTTGTCCTGTACGCATGGAATCTTAGCCGGCGTCAGGCTCGCCTGCGCAAGGAGTTGGAGGAACTCAAGCGCAAAGTCTCGGAGCCGTCTTCCACGTCTTCTTCAGTTGCGCAAAACTCTTAATTAAGATTCTGTGCCGCCCTCAAGTCTTGCGGGGCGGCACGTTCCTGATGGCCGGGTAATATAATGATGACAGGCGACTTTCAGCTAGCCGGCCGTGCTGACCGTAAAAGTGGCCGGGGCGCTCAGCTTGAAAGTCAATCCAGTTTCAGCAGGAAGTTCGATTTCCTTCTTCCCTGTAGCGTATGCGCCGCCAGTGCCCGCCGCAGCTCCTACCAAGCCTCCGATCGCTGCTCCTTTGCCTCCGCCGGCAATCGCTCCGATCACTGCTCCGAGCCCTGCGCCCCCGCCAGCCATTTCGATGTTACGCTTCTTATGGGACTTGCCGCTCACACTATACGTCTGAGTTGAGACAGCGGTTGCCTGTCCCCCTTCAGGTGTAATGGAGGTCAGCATGAGGGAGAGTTCTGCCGGACGATTAAGCCGGCCTGAGCTGACCACATTCGTTATCCGGCCGCTCACTAAACTGCCCCTTGATGCCACGTCGATGCCGTTGACGATCAGGGGCTCGGCGAGTGACCCCTGAAAGCGGCTCCCCGGAGTAGCCGTGCTGGTATTGATTGCGGAACTGAGCCGGATGTGGATTTCAGTCCCGGCAGGAACCGGAACTGTTTGCGTTTGGGGCTCCGAGCGTGCCGGAGGCTGGGATTCCGTAGAAGCTTCGGTCCTGTGTCGCAAGGCTGGCTGCCCTGAACTTGAGTTTGGCTGCCCTGAACTTGAGTTGGCTGGGGAAGCCGATGAGGTTGTCGCTTCGGCGCCGCTCTGATTCTGATTGCCCGACTGGCAGCCAGCCAGAGCTACAAGTGTGAACACAATCGCCAGCGCCTGGATTGTTCGTTTCTTGTTCATTCAAATCCTCCAATACGGACAGAACAAAGTTGTCTGCCCGCTCGATTGCGCGTCCCCCTCTTTACAAACGAATAACACTCCTCATTCACTATTACGGTACCCACGGTAAACAATCGCCTAGAAAAAATCAAGTAAGGTGTGACGATGTTCTGGGGTGGCAAAACCCATCGACGAAGGCGGGTTCGACATGTTACGCTAAATGGGTCAGGTGTTCCGCCGCCAACGAAGGGTAGCGGCTTGACAAGATATCAGACTTCGGGCTCTGTGCAACGAATGTTCGTGAACCCCGCCAGGTCCGGAAGGAAGCAACGGTAGCGAGCCGCTTCGTGTGCCGCGGATCAACCCGAAGTCTGGCCCAATTTCCGGGATAGTGGTAGGGACTCGGGGCTCGGCAGGACATGGTAGGTTTCAACCGCACTTCTAAATCCTTGGTTCTTACGCCTAGACCGCAACTCCTTTTCTTATGTCCTATCAGGTAATCGCCCGCAAATACCGTCCCCAGGTTTTCGACGAGGTCGCCGGACAACGGCTCATCACCGACACGCTTAAAAATGCTGTCCTCCACAACCGCGTCGCTCACGGATACATCTTTTCAGGCGGGCGTGGGGTGGGCAAAACAACCACAGCGCGAATCCTGGCCAAATCGCTGAACTGCACAAAAGGGCCTACCGTTTCTCCCTGCGGCGAGTGCCCGTCCTGCCGGGAAATTGCGCAAGGGAATTCCGTGGATGTGTTTGAGATTGATGCCGCTTCCAACCGCGGGATCGATGAGATCCGCGAACTTCGCGAAACGGTTCGATATCTGCCGGCGCGCGATCCTTATAAGGTCTTTATCATTGATGAAGCGCACATGCTGACTACAGAAGCTTTTAACGCTTTGCTGAAAACCCTGGAGGAACCGCCAGCGCGGTCGTTGTTCGTACTGTGCACCACAGAACCTCATAAGCTGCCCACCACCATTCAATCCCGCTGCCAGCATTTTTCCTTTCGATTGCTGGATTACGCCGAAATTTTTGATCGGCTCAAATGGGTGTTGAACAAGGAGCAAATCGAGGCCGATGAAGGCGCCTTGAGCGCCGTGGCGGAGGCTGCCGAGGGCAGTTTGCGTGATGCGCTTTCACTGCTCGATCAGGCCATCGCCTCCAGTGGCAAGCGCCTGGAGGAAGTTCATATTCGCCAACTATTGGGTGTGGTTCCAAGCCGCGTGCTTGTTGAACTGGTGGAAGCCATCGATGCCGGAAATGCCGGCCAGGTTCTTGAGACTGTAGGACGGCTCTCCGCCGAAGGATACGAACTGAATCATTTTTGCGGTGAATTTACGCGCTACATTCGTAATCTGGCGGTAGCCAAAAGCTGTGGTCCGGCGAGCAATCTTCTTCAATTGCCGGAAGGCGAGCGCGCCGTGCTGGCGGGCCTCGCTGAGCAATTCAGTGAAGAAGATCTTGCGCGATTCTTCCAGATTTTGATCCGCGCTGAGGGCGAAATGCGCTATGCGCTAAACCCTCGCTTCCAACTGGAATTAGCACTCCTCAAGATGGTACACATCCGGAAGCTGACGTCGCTCGAAAATCTTCTTGCCGATTTGCGTGGCAGTCGACCGGCTGAAGCTCTGAAGGCAGGAACAAAACAACCTGAGCGCCTCCCAAGCCCTTCTGTAGATTTCAAAAAAGGAGCCCAGCCACCGCCCCGGCCCATACGCTCTGCTCCGGTAAGGCCCGCAAACGATCAACAAAGCGCGGACCCGCTTCCTTCCCGCTCTCCCGAAGTAACGGAACAATCATCCGATCGGATTCCCAGCCTGCAGAAGGCCGATGATCCGCGCCTGGATAAGATCAAGAGATTGGCATTTGGGCAATCCAAACTGCTGAGCAGTTGCCTCGATCCGATTACCGGCTGGCGATTTGAAAACGGCGAGGTCCGGTTCCTTTTTTCAAAAAACAATTCCTGGGCGGTGGATTTTCTAAGCGCGCGAGAGCAGCAGGAAAAGCTCCGCTCCGTGTGCGCGGAGGCGTTAGGACAACCTGTCAAGATTTATGTTACACTCGATGATCGAGAGGGCTCTGAGCCGAAAACTCGACGCAGCGCTCGCGTGCGCGCTGAGAGTGACCAAGGGGTGGAAGCAATCGTCAAGAAATTTCAATGCACTCTGGTCGATGTGATCGATTTGAGCCGGGAGTGACCCATGAAAAACTTGCAACAAATGCAACAAATGCTGAAACAAGTTCAGCAGTTTCAGGAGCAGCTTCAGAGGCAATTGGACGATCTGGTGATTGAGGCCTCGGCGGGCGGCGGCATGGTTTCGGTTAAGATGAATGGACAGAAACACCTGCTGAACGTTCACGTCGATCCGGAGGTCTACAAATCCGGAGACATCGAAATGCTCCAGGACCTTGTGTTGGCTGCCGTGAACGAAGCAGGCCGAAAGGTGGACGAGCAACTGGCAAGCCAAATGGGTAGCTTGGCCGGCGGACTGCAATTGCCGGGTTTCAACCTGACTTAGTCCCTCCGACGCGATAGCACAGGACTTCCCCTACATGAAGGAATACACGGCGCCTCTTGCCCGCCTTATTGATGAACTCAAGCACTTGCCCGGGATCGGACACAAGTCTGCCCAGCGGATTGCTTTTTATCTTGAGCGCGCTCCGCGGGAAGATGTCCAGCGGTTGGCCGAGGCCCTGCTGGACGCCAAGGACAAGATTCGGCTTTGCAGTCTCTGCAACAACCTCACGGAACAGGATCCTTGCGAATTTTGTTCTGATCCCCGGCGTGACCCAGAGATCATCTGCGTGGTAGAAACTCCTTATAACGTAGTCTCCGTTGAAAAGACACGCGAGTTCCGGGGACAGTATCACGTTCTGCATGGCGCGCTCTCGCCGCTGCAGGGGATAGGTCCTGAACAGCTTAAACTGCGAAACCTGATCGAGCGGCTGAAGAACGGCAAGGTTCGAGAACTTATCGTTGCGACTAGCCCAACCGTGGAAGGTGAGGCCACCGCCGTCTACTTGGCGAAATTAGTCAAACCTTTGGGTGTGAAAGTGAGCCGGATTGCCATGGGGGTACCCGTCGGCTCAGAACTTGAATTCGCGGATGAAGTCACGATGCTCCGCGCCCTCGAAGGTCGCCGCGAGATGTAAGCAAATCTCCGCGACCATGCCCGCCCACACAAAAGCGGATTATTCCAAGCCTTGTTCGCAAGTCGTTTGAGCAACGTGGTTCTTCAATAACTTATCCGGCATGGCTGCTGATTCATACGTCAATTGACGGATAAAAGGAAGGCAAGGCAGCCCGGTACCTTCTATTTCAGCTCTTCCATGATCTCGTCGAGAGCTTGCCGTGGGGGGCGGACCATCGATTCGGGGAGCGTGGCCAAGGGGACATCGACTATGTTTAGCATATCGATAAAATTCGGGCGTTCGGCATCCAGGTAAAGCAGACCTGTCAGGATTTCGCCTTTGTCGTGCGACTCCGTCAGCAGCCGCAACGCATCCATCTTGTTTGTGGGATCATAATCCACATCAAGCTTTTTCAAAAGCAAGTGCGAGCCGTCATGGAGCCTGATCTCGGTGGTCGTGCCCGGATCGTAGTCAACCGTTATATCCTCAAAAAACGGCACAAAGCTGACTTCTCCCAGCGGCGCATCGTGGTCCTGGACATAACTGTAACTTTTGGTTGAACCTTCATGATCGTTAAAGGTGACACAGGGAGATATGACGTCGAGCATAACGGTTCCCCTGTGGCCGAGGGCACCTTTCAGCAGCGCCAAGAGTTGCCTTTTGTCACCTGAAAAGGACCGGCCGACATACGTTGCCCCAAGCATGATTGCCAAGGCGCATGTGTCGATCGGCGGGAGATCGTTGATCACTCCCGTCTTCAGTTTTGACCCAAGATCCGCTGTGGCTGAAAATTGCCCCTTCGTCAGTCCGTAACAGCCGTTATCCTCGATAATGTAAATCATCGGGAGATTCCGCCGCATCAGGTGAACAAACTGCCCAATGCCAATCGAGGCAGTATCGCCGTCGCCGCTGACCCCAAGGGCGATAAGGTTACGGTTGGCCAGTATGGTGCCAGTGGCAATTGCAGGCATGCGACCGTGAACGGAGTTGAACCCATGCGAGCTTCCCAGGAAATAGGCAGGACTCTTCGACGAGCAACCGATTCCCGAAAGTTTGGCCACCCGATAAGGTTCAATTCCCATTTCAAAGCATGCCTCGATAATGCGCTCTGAAATGGAGTTGTGGCCGCAGCCGGCGCAAAGCGTACTCCGTCCTCCTTTGTAATCGGAAGGTCCAAGCCCGATGCGGTTCACCTTCTTGCGCGGTGAAGGAACAGTAGTGGTTGCCATCCTATTTGGGGCTCTCCTGAGCTACAATTTCATCAGTAACGGTCCGCGCATCGATCGGAATCCCTTTGTAATGCCGGATGCTTCGCAACTTCCTTACATCCTCGGTGCTGACCTCCATTCGCAGTAAACGGAACATCTGCGCGTCACGGTTCTGTTCCACCACATATATGCGTTGATGGCGACGGATAAAATCGAATACCTGTTGCGAAAAGGGAAAGGCTCGAACGCGGCAGTAGCTTATCCAAAGGTCATACTCTTCCTTTAATTGGTCAATCGACTCCACAATGGCCCAGTGGGTGGTACCGTAAGCGACCACGCCGATTTCGGAGCTGTCAGCTTCCTGAAAAACCGGTGCAGGTACCCGCTGGCGTGCCGTCTCGAATTTTCGGTTTAGCCGGTCCATGTTATTCACGTAGTCTTCGGGGCGTTCGCTGTAAGCCGCCTTCTCATTGTGGCCGCTTCCACGTGCGAAGTAAGCAGCCTTGGGGTGCCTGGTTCCGGGCAGTGTGCGGTAACCAATCCCGTCACCGTCCACGTCGCGGTAACGTTCGAATCCACCCAAGCGTTCCAGGTCTTTGCTGGTTAGGACCTTGCCTCGGTTAAGGGGCTTGTCCGGGTAGGGAAACGGGTCTGACATCCAATTGTTCATCCCCAAATCGAGATCGCTCATCACAAAGACGGGCGTCTGAAACTCCTCCGCCAAGTCAAACGCTTCGATAGCCATCGTGAAACATTCTTCTACCGAGCTAGGAATCAACATCAGGTGCTTTGTGTCGCCGTGAGATAGAAAAGCGTTCTTCAAGATATCGCCCTGAGCGGTTCGCGTTGGAAGCCCCGTTGAAGGGCCTACGCGCTGAATGTCAAAAATCACGACCGGGACCTCGGTGTAATAGCCCAGCCCCGCAAATTCCGACATGAGTGAAATCCCCGGGCCGGAAGTCGCCGTCATGGACCGGGCGCCGGCCCACCCCGCACCAATCGCCATGCCGATTGCAGCCAACTCATCCTCCGCCTGCACGATGGCGAACGTCGCCTTGCTGCTCTTGGCGTCAATCCGAAAACGCTTCACATACCTGGTAAGCGCCTCAGCTAAGGAGGAAGAAGGTGTGATCGGGTACCACGTGCAGACCGTCATGCCTGCGAACACTGCGCCCAGCGCGGCAGCAGAGTTGCCATCAATGATGATCTTTCCGCGTGTCAAGTCAATCCGATCCAGATAGAAACGGCTGCGCTGGGGAAGGTTTTTCTCGGTGTATTCGTAGCCTATTTGTGCCGCTTTGAAGTTCAGATCCACAGCGCTGGGCTTGTTCTTGAATTGCTTCTCAAGCGCCGTGCGAATCTCCTCCATCGGGATGCCCAGCAGTTTGGCGAGCACGCCATCGTAAATCATGCTCCGGACGAGTTTCCGTAACTTGGCGTTGGGGCATATCGGAACAACCAGCGTGTCAAAAGGCACCGGATAATAAATTACGTCATCTCGAAGCCGCCCTAGATTGAGTTTTTCGTCATAAACAATGCTGGCCCCGGCTTCGAGTGACATCACGTCTTCTGCGGCTGTTTCCGGATTCATCGCGACAAGGAAATCGATCTCTTTTCGACGGGCGATGTAACCATGCCTGGACGCCCGGATTGTAAACCACGTTGGTAAACCGGCGATATTTGATGGAAACAGGCTCTTGCCCGAAACGGGGATTCCCATCTGAAAAATCGACCTTAATAGCACGGTATTGGCCGACTGACTGCCCGAGCCGTTGACCGTGGCGATTTGAATGCTAAGATCGTTGACAACTCTCTCCTCGCGGGGAGGAGCTTTAGTTTCTCCTATAGAAACATCCATTGTTCCCATCAAAATCCCCAAAGGAAAGTACTGCGGGAATGATACCTCCAGCCCAACTTGTGATCCTCGACTTATGTCGGGACTTTGCTAACGGCGCTGCCCTCTTGCGCTCGTTCCAGGGGCCTGGGGACATAAGGTGAGATTTCTTGGCTACGTTCCCGGCCAAGCTCTCTCGGCGTTCCCCACCGGATGCCTGCTTGGGCCTTCCTATTTATTATAACAGAACTGTTTTGCTAGCAAACCGGCCCCCATGTCCAAAGTCATGACGGCATAAAGTTGGTTGGCGGGAGTTTACTTGTAGTCGTAGGGTTCCTCGCGTCTGCTCGCGTTAACTCGTTGAATGGAAAGGATGCTCGCGGGGGCGGTCTCCCTGTTTGCGTATTGCCCTATTTGGCCAAGCCTTGTGCAAATGATTCAGCACTTTGATCTTGGCAGATGCCACGGCCGCCCAGTATTGTATTGCCCTATATAGCTTCGATCACTACCAAGAAAAAGGCCAACGGCTCTAATACTGCGCCGTCGAACCCGCCCGCGTCGCCGGGAAGCCACGCATCGTCCAGCAGCAGATTGAGTGCGTCGTCCGCGGGCTGAGAGACGGGGATTGGCCGGGATGGGGACCGATCTACCACTGGACGGACACCAAAATCCGTATCCATGACTTCTACTGCAGGTTGGGAATCTCTCTGCTGCAGTACCTGCACAGGAAAGCTCCAGCCGCCTGGCCCGGGCTGTAGATAAAGCAGTTGCTGGAGGAGCTTCGCCAAATTCAGCAATTCGCTCTGCTCTATCCGCCTCAGGGCGAGAAGGGACTAAACCGGGTCGCCACGGTCCTGGCGAAGCAAACGCCCGCCCAGCAAAGCTTGGTGAAGGAGCTCGATCTGGACACATTGCGTAATACCCCCAACGGTAATACACGTTCCTCCCTATGAACTCTGCCCCAGTCAACCACTTACGCGGCCACCCCAAAGCTTCCGAGTAAACTACCGCCGACCTCTCCTCGAACAAATGGACACCGATGGTCTACGCAGGTTGTTACTTCTATTACAAGCCTGCGATAAACCACGCTCCACGTTCTTCCTCCATTTATTCTTGAACGCGCCTTGAGGTTTGCGGGTCGCGGTATTTTACGGTTTGAAGGTGCTCGCAGTAAAGCACCAGATCCCCCTCATTCTTGAAGACTTCGTACGACGCTTTAACCAGTCCCATATCCTCGTACTTGGGGTGTTTTTCCAGGTTTGTCCTGATCGTGTAAATCGTGTCACCGATAAAAACCGGCTTGATGAATCGTAGCTTGTCGTATCCGTAGCTGAACGCGTTCACGCAGTTCGTTGCCACCAGACCAAGGCCCACGCTGAAGACGAAGGCTCCCGCCACCAGGCGTCGGCCAAAGCGTCCTTCCTTGCTCGCAAAAATCTGATCCGCCACGTATGGGTGCATATCCAACACCAAAGCGTTAAACAACATGCTCTCACCCTCCGAGATGGTTCGGCGGATGGAGCGAATCTTGTGGCCGAGCTCAAAATCTTCGTAGAACCAATTCTCCGCGTTCCAGATAGGAATTTCCTTGTGCTTTGCCGCTTCTGGGTTTGCACTCACGTTTATAACTCCTTATCAGAGTTCTGATTAAAGCCCGAACTCCCGCGCAATCTCCTCCGTGTGTTCGCCAACGCGCGGGGCGCCCAAGCCGCATTTGTAGATTTCTCCATCCACTCGTATCGGGCAGCGCGTTGTGACCAGCGTGGCTCCATTCGTACGGCGCACGGTCTGCAGCATGTCCAGGGCTTTGAATGCTTCATGTTGCAACAGCTTGGTCCACGTAAAGACGTCCGAGCACCATACGTCAGCCGGTTCCAGGATGCTGAGCCAGTGCGCCGTGGTCTGCGATCTCAGGTGGTGTGCCAGGATGCGCTTGATTTCGTCACGCTTAGTGAACCAGGTGTTTGGATCTGTATACTGTGTGAGAGCCTCGCAACCCATCAACTCCCCCAACCTTGTCACGGAGCCCATGGCAAGAGCAATGTAACCATCCGCGGTTGAGTAAATCCCGTAGGGAGCCGCAAGGTAAGCATGGGCATTGTTAACTGTGCTCCGTTCCGGCAGTTTGCCGCCGTCATTAAGGTGAGTGGTTAAGACCTCGAACTGATGGTCCAGCACCGCTTCCAACAGACTGACTTCGACAAGCCCCCCCTTGCCCGTCTTCCCCCGGCGCACCAGGCAGGCCAGAATACCCTGCACAAGATAGGCGCCGGCAAACATATCGGCCGTGGCCAGCCCAAACGGTATAGGCGGCTGGTCGGCATTCCCGTTAAGCCATGCTAAGCCGGAAAGCGATTGGGCCAGCAGGTCTTGTCCGGGCTTGTCCCGCCACGGACCTTTTTTGCCGTAACCGGTGATTTCACCGTACACGAGCCGGGGATTGATTTTCCGTACCGCGTCGTAATGGAATCCCAGCTTCTCGATCACGCCGGGACGGAAATTCTGAATCAACACGTCCGCCGCCTTAACCAGCTTTTGAACCCCCGCGCGGTCTTCGGATTTCTTGAGGTCTGCGGCGAAGCTCCGCTTGTTGCGGTTGATGGAATGAAAGAGTGTGCTGTCGCCGTCGAGCTCAAGATTCGAAATGTATAGCTGGCGGCACAAGTCTCCCGTCCCTTGGCGTTCAATCTTGATGACTCGGGCGCCTAGATCAGCCATGCGCAGCGCCGCCCAGGGTCCGGCAAGGAATTGGCTGAAATCCAAAACAAGGATACCTTCCAAGGGTTTCATATCCGGTTTCCCGTTCCTTTCTGATTCGGGCATATAACGGACAGGAGTTTTATCAGCACAAACGAATTTTATTTGTAAAATATAGTCCCGTCAAGCAATGTCAATCCCTCCTTGTCGAGGTCAAGCTCGGGAAAACTGAAACAATCCGCTTGGGGCGAGTCTTGGCGCTAGCCCGAACGGGGCCGCTTCTTGACCATTAGCAGGTGCTCACATGCCAGGACAACTTCGCCACGTTGATTCAACGCTTCCACCAGTTCCACGACAAGCCCGTAGTCAGGGCGCTTGGCAGAGTCCCGCTTCTCCTTCAGGGTGACTCGTGAACGCAGAGTATCACCGATAAAAACAGGCTTGATAAAGCGGAGTCGGTCGTAACCGTAGGTGAAAGCTTCGGGATTCACAAAGGAGGCGGTGAGGCCGACGGCAACGGTCAGCACCAGTGTCCCGTGGGCAATACGCTCCTTGAACTCCTGGCTCTTGCACCACTCGGCGTCCACGTGATGAGGATAGAAATCCCCGCTTTGCCCGGCGTGCAAGACGATATCCGTCTCCGTGATCGTGCGGCCCAGGCTTTCCCGGACCGTGCCGACCTTATATTCCTCAAAATATTTTGATTGAATCATTGTCTCAATCCAATCGCGCGGTTAATTTCAGCGGCAGTTTTCTTTAAGCTCGCAACAATTTCGCGGGGATTGCTTTCCTTCCCACGTATGTCCAGCGATGCGACCGCCAGCGCAGCGGTGAACTCGATCGCAGGATTGCCGACCAGCACCGCGTAGCTTTCGACGCCGAGAACCGGCTCATTGCGCGCGGTTGAGACTCCTTTCCGCCTGATCTCATCCAGTTCACCGAGCAACTTGCTCCTGGCGGCGCCGCTCAGCTTACGGTAGCCCGCAGAAGTCGCGCAAAAGTGCTGAAATTCCTCCTCCTTGAGGTATGAGAGGAGAAGCCGGCCGGAAGCCGTGCGGAAGGGCGAAAAAACCGCACCCACCTCAACCGAAAAACGGTAGGAATCCGGACTGTCGGCTTGGGCGAGGACGATCAGACGGCCGTTTTCGAGCGTGCTGACATGACAGGACTCTTTGAGGCGCTGGGCCAGGGACCGCATGGGAATCGTAACCGCCCCCAGCAGTTTTTCGACAGGAGAGTGCGTATGCGCCAGTTCGTAAAGCCTCAAGGTCAGGCTGTACTTGCTCGAAGCCGGGTCTCTTTCAACATAGCCTCGCCGCTCCAGGGCGTTGAGGATTCGGAACAGTTCGCTGCTGGTGCGGCCGAGGTTCCGGGCCATCTCGGATAATGATTGTGGAGCCGATGAAGCGGCGAGCGCTTCTATAATGTCGAGGCCCTTCTCAAGGGCGGGCACATAGTATTTTTGAGCGTTTTTGCGCGCGTTTCCCATTGGCAGGATGTATTTTATCCATAAACTTGCGTTTTGCGCAAGAAAAGGCCATACTTCCGAGGGCAAGCCTTTGAGCAGGATCGTCCTTCTGGCGGAAAGGATACAATGCCCGAATTTCAGCTTAACCAGAAACCATACTTGCCGGAAGTTTCGCGCCCGATCGTCATCATCGGCGCCGGTGGGATTGTTCACGATGCCCACCTCCCCGCGTACCGGAAAGCGGGCTTCCGGGTGGTGGGTATTTATGACCTCAATCCGGGGTGCGCGCGGTCTCTCTCGACCGAGTTCGGCATCGAGCGAGTGTTTCCTTCTCTGCAAAGTGCCGCGAACGAAGCCCCAGCCGGCGCGGTCTTTGACGTTGCCGTGCCCGCGTCTGCCATTATGGAAGTTCTCCCGCATCTTCCAGGCGGCAGGGGGGTGCTTATCCAAAAACCACTGGGCGAGAATCTTGGTGAGGCAAAGCGTATCGTTGAACTCTGCCGCCGGAAAGAGTTTCGCGCAGCCGTTAACTTCCAGCTCCGTTACGCGCCCTACGTTCTGGCAGCCCGAAGCCTGCTCGACCAGGGCGTCATTGGAACATTGCACGATCTGGAAGTGAGAGTAAGCGTCTTCACGCCCTGGCACCTCTGGCCCTTCATGCAGGGCATCCCACGGGTTGAAATGCTTTATCACAGTATTCACTATATTGACTTGCTCCGCTCATTTCTGGGCGAACCGGGCAGTGTATATGCCAAGACTCTGAAGCATCCTATTTCTCCGCACCTTGCTCCCACGCGTTCAACCCTCATCCTGGATTATGACGATACGATTCGGGCGTGCATTTGCGCGAACCACGGGCACATATTTGGGCTCCGCCACCAGGAGAGCTTTATCAAATGGGAAGCGACAAAAGGAGCTATCATCGCCAAGATGGGCCTGCTGATGAATTACCCGGAAGGTGAGCCCGACCAAATGGAGTTCTGCGTCCTGCGTGATGCGAAGCCGCCCCAATGGGAGACCGTTAGCCTTGAGGGGAGTTGGTTTCCTGACGCCTTTGTCGGCACCATGGCAAGCGTTATGTGTTGGGTCGATGATCCCCGGAAGAAAGCGCCGACAGCCGTGGACGACGCTCTCAAGACGATGGCCGTGCTGGAGACCGCGTACCGGTCGAGCGACCGAGGCGGAGAGCCCATTACTTTTTAAAATCGATGTTTCGGTGATCCACGTGACCTGTGTCGGAGCAAAAGACCGGGGCTCTGCTGCAAGATCGTGCAGCGTCAGGGGTCGGTTATAAAAAAACATGCCGTCAAGTTCAATCCGTCTTCGAGGCATCACTTGGAATCACTCACGCGGCTTGCTGCCTATGGTGGCTACAGCCCAGCGCTTTTCAGAAATCTATCCCGATGTTGAAGTGGTGTGGCAAAAGCGAAGCCTGCAAGAGTTCGCAGATTTTTCCGTTGAAAAACTGGCCGAGTCTTTTGATCTGGTTGTGATCGACCATCCTTTTGTGGGTTATGCAGCACGCCACCGAATCTTTATTCCGCTGGATGAAAAGCTGGACGCTGATTTCCTGGCTGATCAAGACCGGAACTCCGTAGGCGGATCGCACCGGAGTTATTTCTATGACGGGCGCCAGTGGGCTCTGGCAATTGACGCGGCTGCGCCGGTCAGTTCCTGGCGGGCTGATTTGCTCGAAAAGGCGGGCGTCTCCGTGCCTGAAACATGGGACGCGATTCTCGTTTTGGCACGACGCGGCCTGGTGGCATTCCCGTCGGTTCCCGTGGACAGCCTGATGAATTTTTACATGCTCTGTTGTGCGCTCGGCGAAGGCCCCTTCGTGGGTGAGGATGCTTTTGGTGACGCTGAAACGGGCGTCGAAGCGCTCGTGACGCTTCGGGAATTGGTATCGCTTTGTTCGCCTGAAATTCTCCACTGGAATCCCATCGCGACTTACGAAGCAATGACGGCCCGCGACGATGTGGCCTACTGTCCTTTTGCCTTCGGATATTCCAACTATGCGCGGCCCGGCTACGCTCGGAAAACGCTCGAATTCGGAGACCTTTGCCACATCCTCGGAGCGGAGCACGCTCGCACGACGCTTGGAGGAACGGGCCTCGCAATTTCGGCTGCCTGCCGCAACCATGAGGCCGCTTTTCGCTACGCCCGTTACGTAGCGTCGGCAGATTGCCAAAAAACGCTTTACGTTCAGGATGGCGGCCAGCCCGCACACCGTTCAGCATGGGCTGACGCGGAAGCCAACCGCATGACAAATAGCTTTTTCCGCAATACCTTGCCCGCGATCGACCGCGCTTATCTGCGGCCGCGCTATTGCGGTTACATTGAGTGTCAGGATCGGGCTGGAGCGGCGGTGCATCATTTCCTCTGCGAAGGTGGAAACCCACGGGCCGTGGTCGAAAAGTTACGCCGGTTCTTTGAACAATCAAAGCTAAAGGGACGCTGAGGGCCTGAGGCATCCCTTGCGAGGGAATCGTGAAAATCATCGACACTCACCAGCATCTCTGGGACACGGATCGCTTCAAATTTTCCTGGTGCAAAGACATCTCCAAACTCAACCGAAGTTTTCGCATGCCGGACTACCTGGAGGCAATTCGCGGCGTCGGCATCGAGAGATCGGTCCACGTGGAGGCTGACGTGGACGAGCCTTATATGCTTGATGAAACCCGGTACATTCTTAACCTCGCTGGAGCCCGGGACAATCCGCTCTCGGGAGTGGTCGCTTGCGGGCGCCCGGAGAAGGAAGGGTTCAGGGAATATCTTGATAAAATTGCGGGCCATCCTGCTCTTAAAGGGATGCGCCGCGTTCTTCATACGCAGCCTGACGCTGTGGGGCAGCAAAGGATATTTATCGAGAATGTGAATATCCTCAGTTCCTATGGCCTTTCGTTTGATATTTGCGTTCTGGCGCGCCAACTCCCCATCGCGATTAATCTTGCAAAGCAATGTCCAAGCGTAACTTTCATTCTCGATCATTGCGGTGTCCCGCAGGTAAAAGAAAAGTCCCTCGATCCTTGGCGCCAGCACCTACGCGAGATTTCCAGGTTTCCCAACGTCAACTGTAAGATCTCCGGTCTGGTGGCCTACGCCGATCCCGAAACATGGACCGCAGAGGATCTCCGTCCGTTTGTGGACCACGCGTTGGAGTGCTTCGGCTGGGAGCGCGTGATGTTCGGCAGCGACTGGCCCGTCTGCACTCAATCCGCCACGCTCGAAAAGTGGGTGGCAACGCTTATCTTCCTCACGCAAAGCGAAAGTCCTGCAAACCGGCGAAAACTCTTCTACGACAACGCACAAAGGGTGTATAGGCTAGCATAATAGCTATTTAGCCAAAAGTAATTTTCCAGAAAGGCGCTGAACCGAATTGCACGACATTGCATGCGAAACCTGCTTCTGCGGACCCGCACCGAAAATGAAGTCTCTTGCAAGCGCGTCAAATGGCCCTCTAAAATGGGGTTAGAATAAAGCTTGACTAAAGGGGGTGGACAGGTTATGTTATCGCGCTCTCTCCGATGTGGGGCAATCATTAGTAGCACTTATCGGACGTAGAAATTTCTTTTATGGAGGCTACATGAACGCGAAGTCTGTGCTTGAATTTGCCAAGGCCAACAACGTAAGAATGGTCGATATCCGGTTCACCGACCTTCCGGGGCTTTGGCATCACGTTTCTTTTCCCATTCACCAACTGGAGGAATCTTCTTTTGAAGAGGGGTTTGGCATGGACGGTTCCAGCATTCGGGGCTGGGCAGCCATTCACGAAAGCGACATGCTGTTGATTCCGGATCCCAGTTGGCACATGCTCGATCCTTTCACCGACGTCCCCACGCTGGTGCTGATCGGCGATATTACCGACCCGGTCACCAAGCAACACTATTTGAAGGATCCGCGCCACATCGCCAAGAAAGCTGAAGCGTACCTTGCCTACACGGGCATCGCCGACACCGCTTATTTTGGCGCGGAGGCGGAATTCTTCATCTTTGACAACGTGCGTTTTGACCAGGCCCAGCAGCACGGCTACTACTTTATCGACGCCGAGGAAGGGCGCTGGAATTCCGGCCGCGAAAAAGACAACCTCGGATACCGCCCGCGCTACAAGGAAGGTTATTTCCCGGTACCGCCCACAGACCACTACCAGGATTTGCGGTCTGAAATGGTGATAGCTATGGAGAAAGCCGGGTTGCACATCGAGTGCCATCACCACGAAGTCGCCACGGGCGGCCAGGCTGAAATCGACCAGAGGTTTAGTCCTCTTTTGAAATCCGCCGACTGGATGATGATTTACAAATACATCATCCGCAACGTCGCGCACCAGTACGGCAAGACTGTAACCTTCATGCCCAAGCCCCTTTTCCAAGACAACGGCTCCGGCATGCACACACACCAGAGCCTCTGGAAGGAAGGCAAGCCACTCTTTGCCGGGGACCTTTACGCCGGTCTCAGCCAGATGGCCCTGTGGTACATTGGCGGATTGCTCCATCACGCGCCGGCGCTGGCGGCCCTGATGGCGCCCACCACCAATTCCTACAAGCGCCTGGTGCCGGGCTTTGAAGCGCCTGTAAATCTGGCCTATTCGCGCCGCAACCGCAGTGCTGCATGCCGCATTCCGATGTATTCGCCCAGTCCCAAGGCCAAACGCGTCGAGTTCCGGCCGCCCGACCCATCCTGCAATCCCTACCTGGCCTTTGCCTCGATGCTGATGGCGGGCTTGGACGGAATCGAAAACAAGATCGATCCCGGTGAACCGCTCGACAAGGACATCTACGACCTCGGCCCCGAGGATCTCAAAAAGGTGCCTTCGCTTCCGGGCTCGCTCGAGGAATCGTTGAAGGCGCTCGAGAAGGACCATGACTTCCTGCTGAAAGGCGATGTCTTCAGCGAAGAGTTGATTGAAACTTGGATCTCGTACAAGATGACGAATGAGGTGCAGGCCGTCAATACGCGGCCCCATCCTTACGAGTTCGCTCTCTACTACGACATCTAATCGTAAGTGGCGTTTCCTAACTTAGTTGAGGAAACGGCGAAAAAATTGGCATATTTTTGGCATACTCGGCGTGTCTTGCTCCTGCTGGCCGGTATTAAGGTTTCGGGGGTATTGCCGAGATGGAAAGCCAAACGACCGAAACCGGGGTTGGATTGAGTCCAACCCCGATTTCTGTGTGCCGAGCATGTTCGACAGCTTGGGGGTGGAAGTCCCCTTCACAACCTGATGGAGGTGAAGTGATAGCGAAGTGCAAGGGCGTCGCTGCGAAGCGGGGTCTGAAAGAAGCGTGGAGCAAAGGCGCGGGCCGATGGACAAAAACCGGATAAGAGGCATACGGTGCCGGGCGAGCGGGCAGATGACCGCGAAGCCCAAATCCATCAAGGGCACTGGTTGTAAATCCGGCGGCGGTGCGTCGAAGGCGGTCGAGCTTACCTCGGGAGATCTACTGCGCGTCGCGGATCCGTGACTGCAAGCATCGCAAGGTGCTTTGATCTCGCAGCAGAAGTCAGCAAAGGGCATAGTAGTCCCGCAAGGGACGAAGGCCGGAACCGTGATCGTGGGTAGTAGTGCGCGGCTCTCATGGTGGTCATGCGCCAGCCAATCCGCCTCGGCGGAGCTTACCAGGGGCGGATAGGGTGAAGCCCGAAAGGAACCTGGCAGCGGCGAAGCCTCCATTGGCGAAAGGCGACACGAACCTCCAGTCTTTACGGGCTTAAGTCACGGAACCGCCGTATGCGGACCCGCATGTACGGTGGTGTGGGAGGGGAGGAGCCGTGAGGCTTCCCCCCTATCCCGATTGCCGGCCGCTCAAATCGGCTATTCGGGGTCGCTAACGCGGCCCCGTCGTTCTGGGGCCACCCAAGGTGGCCGCTTACCAAAGCCCCATTTGATCCAGGCGGTTGTCCTCTTCCTCTTGCCTGCGAATATATTCTCGAATCACTTCTTCTCTGCCTACTGTGGACACGAAGAATCCGCGTGCCCAAAAGTGCTGGCCCACAAAATTTCTCTTCCGCTCTCCGTAGACCCGGGCCAGATGAATCGCGCTCTTGCCTTTGATATACCCAATTACTTGCAACACCGCATACTTGGGCGGAATCGCGATCATCATGTGCACATGATCAGGCATCAGGTGCCCTTCTTCAATCCGGCTCTCCTTTTGCTCCGCCAACCGTCGGAACACCTCCCGCAGATACCGCCTCAACTCCTTGTACAACGCCTTCCGACGGTACTTCGGGATAAAAATGATGTGATATTTGCACTCCCACTGCTTGTGGTTTAAGCTTTCTCTCTCGTCCCTCGTGGATCTCCTTTTCGTGTGCTTTGGCGGCTCACGTTTCGGAGTTTCCGCGATGGACTGCGGGACCTGTCAAACTTCTACTGCCATCCCGGCAGAGCCGGGGGGCCTCCTATAGTCTGCTGTATAACTAATGCAACGCTTCAGGACAAAAAATGAGGCAGGTCAGATTCGAGGATGCAACTGCGGAGTTTTTCGGGAGAGCGTCGGATCTCGTTGACGGAGGCGATA
>JAMCXS010000019.1 GCA_023474345.1 Acidobacteriota bacterium
ACGCCCCACAAAACAAGCAGGACCAATGACATCCAGGGTGCGCGCCATGTAGCGTACCTACGCATTCACGCACCTTCCTCGGGTCCAGTCCAACACGCAACACCCCTCTTTGAGCGCCGTACCTGACAGAACCCATGGTTATTTTAACACACCCTTTAGATGCAAGATCAATGCTCCTCGGCGGCCGATTTGTCGTTGACAAGAATTCGCGGGAAAACTCATAATGGCGGGTGTCATCACCTTCCAGAATTATTCGAATGAGCGCAGCGATAGAGAGATCTGAATATTTCAGGAGAGCCGCGGAGTGGATAAGTCTGGTTTCCTGCGTCGGCGGCTCAAAGGAGCAGCATGAGTGCTAAGTATATTTTTGTAACCGGGGGCGTCGTCAGTTCGCTGGGAAAGGGCCTTGCCGCAGCGTCCATCGGATGCCTGCTGGAGGCCCGCGGTCTCAAGGTTAACCTGTTGAAGTTTGACCCCTACCTGAACGTCGATCCGGGAACGATGAGTCCTTTCCAGCATGGCGAGGTTTACGTTACCGACGACGGCGCCGAGACCGACCTCGACCTCGGTCATTACGAGCGGTTTACTCATGTTCGCATGCGCCGTGAGAACAACTGCACGGCGGGACGAATCTATGAAACCATCATCACCAAGGAGCGGCGGGGAGATTATCTGGGGAAAACCGTTCAGGCGATTCCCCACGTCACCGATGAGATCAAAGCCGCAGTTCGAAAAGTTGCCTCTGACGTCGATGTTGCAATCGTCGAGGTCGGAGGAACAGTAGGCGACATCGAATCGTTACCTTTCCTTGAGGCTATGCGGCAAATGCGGCAGGAACACGGGCGCGAGAGCGTCGTCTTTGTCCATTTGACCCTGGTTCCGTTCATTAGCGCTGCGGGAGAACTGAAGACGAAGCCCACGCAACATTCGGTCAGGGAACTGCGAGAAATTGGTATTCAGCCGGATATCCTTCTTTGCCGGACGGACCGCTATCTTTCGCCGGAGTTGAAAGCCAAGATTGCGCTATTTTGCAGCGTCCCCCGCGAGGCGGTGATTACCGCAAAAGATGTGAAAAACATCTATGAGGTGCCGATTGTTCTGGGGGGTGAAGGACTGGATATCCAGATTCTTCGCTGCTTGGGAATGAAGGCAGGCGAACGCGATATGACTTCCTGGGCCGATCTGGTCGAGCGCCTTCGCCATCCCGGCCGGGAGGTTTCAATCGGCATTGTGGGCAAGTATGTCGAGTATCAAGACTCTTACAAAAGCCTGCACGAGGCTCTTGTGCATGGCGGCATTGCCAATGATGCCCGGGTCAACGTGGTCTGGGTTGAGGCTGAAGGCCTCGACGCCGAGAACTGGGAACAGCAGTTGGAAGAGTTCGACGGAATCCTGGTGCCGGGAGGATTTGGCAAGCGGGGTATTTCCGGAATGCTGCGGGGAATTACTTATGCCCGCACCCGCAAGGTGCCGTATTTCGGAATTTGCCTGGGGATGCAATGCGCGGTGATCGAATACGCGCGCAACGTCTGTGGGCTGGAGGGCGCGAACAGTTCCGAGTTTGACCCTTCCACAGCTCATCGGGTGATCTATAAGCTGCGCGAATTAAGGGGAGTCGATGAACTGGGCGGAACGATGCGCCTGGGGGCCTGGACGGCCCGGCTCAAGGAAGGCTCTTTTGCGCACCAAGCCTACGGGCAGCTTGAGATATCCGAGCGCCATCGCCACCGGTATGAATTCAACCGCGAGTATGAGACCACGCTGGTGGCACACGGCTTGGAGGTTGCCGGTGAGACTCCGGACGGCACTTATGTTGAGATTGTTGAGCTTCGGGATCATCCCTGGTTTTTGGGGTGCCAATTCCATCCTGAGTTCAAGTCGCGTCCGCTTGATCCTCACCCCCTGTTCAAGGCGTTTATTCGGGCGACGCTCGACTACCACGAGAGGCGCCAGGCCGGGAAAGCGGCAGCCTCGAATTCCGCGCAGGAGTTGGTTGAGGATGGCTCCGAAGTTCCCCGCCAGGCGGTGCCTCCCGACCGCTGAAAACATGGGCGCGGATGTTTCCGAGCCGAATTCGGCCCCGGCTTCCTTGTAGTGGCCGCACGCAATTTATGAATCGCTTGGTTCGCATTGGCAAGCTTTCGCTAGGACCCGGTCGGCCGATCTTTCTTATAGCCGGTCCGTGCGTCATTGAAAGCGAAGCGCATGCCCTGATGATGGCCAAGCGGCTGCGCGCCTATACTCACCGGCTCGGCATCCCGTATATCTTCAAATCATCCTTTGACAAAGCCAATCGAACTTCCGCATCGTCCTATCGCGGTCCCGGACTCAAGCGGGGTTTAGAGATTCTGGCACGAATCCGGAAAGAAGTAGGCGTTCCGGTGCTCACGGACGTTCACGATGTCCGGCAGGTAGGCCCGGTGGCGGAAGTCTGCGATGTGCTGCAGATTCCGGCTTTCCTCTCCCGACAAACCGACTTGCTCGCGGAGGCTGGGCGCTCCGGCGCGGTCGTCAATCTCAAGAAGGGACAATTCCTGTCCCCGTGGGATTTTCGCCATGCTGTTGAGAAGATCGAGAAAACCGGGAACCACCGCATCCTGCTCACAGAGCGCGGAACGACGTTCGGGTATAACAATCTGGTGGTGGATATGCGCGGGCTTGCCATTATGCGCGAGTGGGGCTACCCGGTGGTTCTGGATTGTACCCACGCCTTGCAGTTGCCGGGCGGGGGAGGCCAGAGAAGCGGCGGCCAGCCTCAATTTATCGAGACGCTGGCTCGGGCGGGCGTAGCGGTGGACGCCGACGGCATTTTCATGGAGGTCCACGATCATCCCGAGAAGGCATTGTCCGATGCAACGACGTCGCTGAGCCTTCAACGCTTCCCGACGCTGGCCAGGAAGCTTCGGGACCTCGGCAGTTTCGTGAGAAAGCTGGGATGATCCTGGACGTGCTCTGCAAGACGACTGGCAGAGGGCCGGGTAAGGGTTCCCGTTTCGGTACCCGCTGCCGTGCTTTTCTGCAAATTTCCGCCATGTCATGAATTATTCAGCCTGGGCGTCGGTGAAGCCGGTTGACGCAGGGCGCCAAGTGCGTTACGTTTGGCGGCGTACAGGAAGCTTTCGAGGGATCGATGGCGTTTCGACTGAGCAACCTCAAAATCAGAGACCAGATCCTCCTGCTCACCGTGCCTCCGCTGTTCGCTCTGCTTACGGCTGTAGGCCTTCTGTTCTACGGCTATTGGCTGGTGGCGCAAACCACGAATTCCGTCGAGAAAGCGCAAGAAAGCGTGGTCCGTACGGAAACGCTTTTGCGGCACGCAACCGAGATGCGGATGGGGATTCGTAATTACTTGCTCACCGGGCAACCTTCCTCTTTTTTAACCGATTACCATTTATCGGCACGCTCTGTGGCCGACGACCTCGCCGCGCTGCGCGCTCTTGAGTCACCATACCCTTCCAAAATCGCAGCCCTTGAGGCAATCCAGGCGGAGATCGCCAGGTGGAAACAACAGTGGGTGGCGCCGCTCCTTGAGGGCGGGGCAGAAAGCAAAGCGCGAGCGAAGATGGCTGGGGAGAAAGAGGAAAATCGGCAGTTCCGGATGGTTCGGGATTCCCTGTTGCAATTGCTGCGGCAAGAACAAAAAGCCACGGAAGGCCGAATCGCCGGTGCAGAGCGGATGATGCACGGCGCGCTCGCGCTGGGCGTCCTGGTTTCTTTATTGTTTGGCGGAATGCTCTTTGTCCTGGCGCGCATCGTGGGCCGTATGATCGAGCATCCCGTGCAGCAGCTTATTGATGCTTCGGAGCGGGTCACCCGCGGTGATTTCCATTCTCGCTTGCCGCTCGAGGTCCAAAACGAATTCGGCACGCTGGCAGGAAGCTTCCTCCACATGACCCAAGCTCTCCGGCACGAGGGCGAGGAACTCTCCGCGCTCAAGCGATTTTCCGAAGCGGTTACTCAGTGCACTTCTGAAAACGAAGTCTACGATCATATTCTGCATTCCTTACAGGAGCGCTTTCATCCCAGCCAAGTCATCATTTTCCGCTTGCGCCCGGAAGAGGATCTGCTCGAAGCCGTGGCGACCCTGGTTCCGTTGCCGAAGGAATTGCGGGATTGGCCGGTGATGGAGGGCAAGCATAGCTGTAAAGCGGTGCGGATGGGCCGGCCGTTCCGCGTTAACGACGTCACCCTGGAGCCGCTGTGTCCCGGAAAATTCGCTCTGCCCGGCGAGGGCAGCTATTATTGCGGACCCCTGATCGCCGGCGGCATCATCATCGGTGCCGTGCGCCTGGAGGGTGCGCGCGACTTCTGGACGCCGGAGCGCGAAAGTCTTCTGGAGAGCTATCTCAGCGGTGCCGCGTCCGTCCTCTCCAACCTTCGCCTTCTGCAGACCATGCGCGAGCAGGCGAATATCGATCCGCTCACCGGGCTTTATAACCGCCGGTTCTGCGAAGATTATGCTCGCAAGTTGATGGCGATGGCCCGGCGCAAAGACACGCCTTTGGGTTTCATCATGATGGACCTCGACCACTTCAAAAGCTTCAATGACATTTACGGGCATGAGGTCGGGGACCGCATCCTGCGGCATTTCGCCAAGACCGTCACCCAGGCCATGCGGGAAACGAACCTTACCGCGCGGATCGGCGGGGAAGAGTTTGTGGTCTTGCTTCCCGATACCGGACCCAAGGCCTGCCAGATGGTCGCGGAGCGCATTCGCAAAGCCGTGGCGCACATGACCGTGCCGTCAGGCACCGATAAGCCTCTGCCGCAAATTACGGTCAGCCTCGGAGTGGCTGTTTACCCCAGCCACGGAACTTCCCTCGAAGAAGTTTTGCAGGCTTCTGACCGAGCTCTCTACGAGTCTAAGCGCGGCGGCCGCAACCGCACCACCCTTTACGTCGAAGAAACCGAAACCGCCGGGTAACGCGTCTTTAAATCCGCTTAGGGTGAAATAAAAACAAGCGCGCGTCTCCGGCGCCCAGCCATATGGGTACGCCCCCTGGGTTCGCCGCGTCGTGCCGGACGGGTATTTCCTTCCCGCTGGCCGGGTCCACTTCGCGGACGTTTTGGGGATCGGCGGCGAAGCTAACCGCCGGCCAGGCGGTGTAAGCGTAACTGTAATTGGTCAGGAGCACCGCGGTGCGGCTGTCGGCGTGTTTGAAGACGCCGATCAAATAATTCCCGGGCGTCAATCCGGGTCGCAGTTGCAGCGGGGCGCTTCGCAGGATCGGCGCTGGGTCGGCGCCGCGCGGTACGCGGTAAATCGCCGTGCTGGTCAATTGCATCAGGGTCGGCCCCCAGTTTTTCAGGCGGGCGTTGATGCGCTGCGCCTGGGCGTAATGGTGGGTGGGCCGACCCGTCTGGGTAAGGAGGGCCCCCGCCTTGAAACTCGGTGGTGACCAATAACAGAAATAAAGCACTCCTTTGGCCCCGTATGCCAGCGAGGTGTGGATCTGCCAGCGGATTTGCTCCTCGGTGGGGTCAAAGTGCGAATCAAAGGCCATATCATTAAAGAAATTCCAAAAGGGAATCTTCCGGGCCAGGGCGTATTTGCGCAGCACGGCCAGATTCGCGCCATAGGCGTCGCGCGTATCCCGCCCCGGTTGCATAAAGGGGTAGTGATCCATACAGAGCACGTCGGGGTTCACTTCCCGCACGAACCCCGCGACGTATTTTTCATACGGCTGTTCGCCCTGTTCGCCCAGTTGCTGATCGTTCGCGTAAGTAGGAAGCAGGTTGATAAAGCCCAGCTTGCCGGGGCGTGTCTTTCTGAGATGCTTCACCATGAAGCGCAGATAAGGAAACAGCGCCGTGCTCGGTTCGTCCCAGATGCGATAACCCCAGCAGGCCGGATGATCGGGAAATTGGTCCGCCTGTTTGATCCGGTCCTCCGTGGCCACGATGCCCGGGGTGCGAGGGCCGCCGTAGCCCGGTAAATTCGCGAACCGCCCCGCGGCGTTTTCACCTGGGATGCTGCCGGCGGCGGGCAGGCCGGAATAACCCGGCAAATTTACCAACGCTTTCAAGCCGTACTTGCCGCACAGGTCCAGTTGGCGCGAGGCGGCTTCCGGCGTCGCCGCACCAAACCCGCCCATTACCACCGTGAAGTTCGCCGCAGCGATCTGCGCGTAGTATTCGTCCATGCGCGAGTCCGCCGGCGGGTCAACCCAGAAACTGATGGCGAAACGGTCCTGCCGGAATCGCGCTGGTTCCTCGGATGGGCCGGCGAACGCGGCGCTCCACGCCCTCAGCCGCGCAAGCGCGAGCGTTGCCAAAGCGGACGTGACGAATTGCCGCCGGCCAAACAAATTTGCTTTATCCATCACCTTTCCCTCGCAATCTTTATTTCACTACCTGTTCCCGACGGTCGGCCGCTATGGCCCGTCAACCTGTACGGCCTCGTCCTCCCCGGCCACGGCAGCATCGTCACGCCTACGGCGGCGAGCGGTTCCTGCCCCTGACATCGGAACTGGAAACGCGTGCCCAAGGGTATGCTCAAGCACGCGCCGGGATAGACATCCACGAGCTGCGCTATCCGGTTTTGCTCGCGCCACATCTTACCCCGGCCGGCCATAAAGAACCAGATTTCCTCCACGGTCCGGTGCGTGATTGCCCGCGAAGTCTGGCCCGAGCTCAAAATGAGCCATGCTCCCGCCTTTCAGCTTGAGCAAAACCCTGACGTCCGACCCGTCCGGCGCCACCGCATCGCGCTCCAACGGAAGGCGTTTGGTCTCAAACTTTGCCATCGTCATTCTCCTCTCCGGGAACGTAGACTCCCCGGCCCCCGGAACCGAAGCGCGTAACGCGGATCATCAGATCCGCGGTTCTTGATTATATCCGCATCTGCAAATCAGACGGCAATTTGTGCATTGCATTGTCAGTGGCTAGCCGGGGTATAAGTATCCAGGCCGCCAGCCTGATCGGGAACGTTTTCAAGCCCGGCCGTGGGGTGTAGACTGAAGCCAGCCGAAAACTCCAAGACAGAAATCTTCGGTTGAAAGGCGGTAAACGACCATGATTTCTCCCTCCGCTCACGCGCCAGCGGGCTACGCCTTCTCGAAGGGACACTTGCTGGCTGGGAAGCAAGAATTTTTCGAAACGAAATATGCTGGCTTTGGCGACCCCGGACAAGAAAAGCTCTGACAAAAACAATTCGCCATGCGGGATTACAAACGCTACAATTCAAGCGCCTGATGCCGTAGATGAACCGGTTGGCGTTCGGGTTGGTCGCTGCGGCCGAAGGCGTCGGACTCAATTTGTAACGATCTCTATTCTCAGGAGACAAGGAGTGGGCGTGGCCATGAAGCATCAGGAAGAAAATCTCATATCAAGTGCGCGTGATTCTCAAGCGGTACCCATGCGATCTTTTAGGGCTCGCAGGCTGGGATTAGCCGTTTTTCTCATGTTGACGCTGGCAAGAGTTGCCGGAGCTTGGCCGCCCAGCAATCGAGTGCCTCCCATGGGGTGGGAACCCTGGAATTTTGACCATTGCGGCACGATGTACAAATGGGATGAACAATATTACAAAAGACTTGCCGACTTCTTTGTGACTTCCGGCCTGAGGAATCTGGGGTACAAGTACCTGACCATTGAGTGCAACGATCACTACCGGGATCAGAATGGCCAGATTCAGCCGAACCTGCATCTTTTCCCTCACGGGTTTCAGGCCATAACCGAATACATTCACAAAAGAGGGTTAAAGGTGCGAACTTATACGGACGCGGGGAAAGGGAAATGTGGCAATACCTTTCAGGGCGCAGGATCTTTAGGCCACTATGATGACGATGTCCATCAGTGGATAAAATTTGGTTTTGACGGAGTGAAGATCGACTGGTGCGGTGGAAATAGCCTGCACCTGGATCCCAAAACTCAATATCTGCAGTTTGCTGACGCAATGAAAAAGAGCGGCCACACCTTTTGCGTGGAAATCTGTTCCTGGGGCAGAGGAGACCCCTGGGAGTGGGGAAGAGATGCCGGGACCTTTTGGCGAACCAGCGATGATATTGATAACTGGGATCGCAAGTCCACGATCGGCGGGACTTGGCAGGGCTTACTGAGGAATATCGATGCCAACCGGCATCCTGACCCGAAATACGTGGGACCCGGGAAAGGGTGGAATTACCCTGACATGCTCGAGGTTGGGGTTCCGGGTGGACTCAATGAAACCGAAGAAAGAACTCAGTTCAGCATGTGGGCCATAATGGCCGCGCCGCTCTTCCTTGGCAACGACGTCTTCAACATGCCGCGCTATGCCAGGGAAATTGTCATGAACAAGGAAGTGATCGCGGTCGATCAGGACCCGCTTGGCATCCAGGGCAACGTCGTGAAGCAGTCCGACAATGGCGAACTTCAAGTGTGGGCCAAGGAACTCAAAAACGGCTCCAAAGCTGTCGCCCTTTTAAATCGGGACGCCACAGTTCACCTGATGACAGTCAACTGGATCGACCTTGGCATATCCGGAAAATGGCGTGTCCGCGACCTGTGGGAGCACCGGGATAAAGGGACGTTCGCAAGTCAATACAGCGCCCCGGTCCCATCGCACGGGACGGTCCTGCTGGAGCTCTCTCCTCTGAACAGGGATTAGCGGGTAGTGGTGTGTGGTTGGCGCACCGCGGCTTTTACCGTAGTGCCGGCCTATGACCGTGCTGTAGCGTCGAGCTGTGCTCGACGCCGCTGACTTTGTCGCAAGGAAATCGCTAGCTAGCATACGCGCCGTACTTCTTGGCGGATTCTACGAGCGCGTGAATATTTTCGGCGGGCGTTTCAGTGCCCATAGCGCAACCGGGGCCGAGGATGAATCCGCTATCCGGCTTCCAGATTTCAATCAACTCCCGGCAGGCGTCTTCAACTTCAGCCGGCTTGCCAAACGTCAGCAAGCGCGTATCGATATTCCCCAGCAGGCAGGTTTTGTGCCGTGCCGCCTGCTTAATCTTAGCCGGGTCGGTCTTGTGATCCACTTCGAGCACCTGCGCGCCCGTGGCGATGAAGTCATCCGTGATGGCGCCGGTGTTGCCGCAGATGTGGTTGTGCAGGATTATGCCGTGTTCCTTCAGTTCCTCTGCCATCTTTCTCTCATGCACCCACGGGTACTTGCGGTAGTGCTGGGGTGAAATCAAATCCGGCCCGGCGGCGGGTTCGCCGATTGAGGTGGAATGGCCTCCGCACTCGATGAGCGCATAGGCGTAACGCGTCGCCACCCGCCGCGCGTAATCGAGCAGCCCATGAATCAACTCCTCTTGCTCGCCGAGAGCGATATCCGTCATCAGTTCGCTCATGCCGCGCAGTTGCGTTGCCAGGTCCATCGGCCCCTGATCCGCCCGTGCGCAAATCCAAACCTTGTCCCCGATTTCTTTTGACAATATCCGCGTGGCCTTCAAAATCTCCGACATCGGGAAAGTCGTATAGGGGTCCGGAACTTCCAGGTCCGAGACCTCCTCAAGGCTTCGCAGTCGAGGCTTACCGGTGGCGGGAGCAGCATCGTCGCGGTAGATCACCTCCACGCCGCACGCCTGGGCGTTGCAGGCCGTGCCGTTCTCCAGCAGGATCATGTCATGGCCAAATTCCCGCCACGCCTTCAGCATTGCTTCGGCCAGCAGTCCGCCGTCCCGAAAAACTTCCCGCATCGGCAGTCCCGTGGCGTAGGCGGCGGGTTGGAAGTTGTGAAGGTCCACCGGCACGCGGTCCGGTGGCCGCAGTTCGATGGCAGCTTGCACACGTTCGATGGAAGTCATACCCCTCGCTTTCTGATTCGAGCATCAGGATAAATTGCTACGCCAGAATCGCAACGCTTTTAGGCTTCGCGCAGTCATTACCCTGGTCAAGCCACGTGCGGGCCAGGTTCCGGATGGATTCCAGGTCGTGGCTCATTCCCGTCAGAGTGTAATAGACATGCCGCTCCGACCATCGGTTGAGCTTCATATCGCGTGCCTCAATGGCGTAGTCATGTTTGACATCCTTCAGAGGCTCGTCCACGATGTAGTGCGAAAACGGGCCAAAACTATAAGGGTAAGGCGAGCCGGGCTTGTAAAAGTGGGTTTGGGAGTTCAGCCAGCCGACGGGCCAGTGGTCCCACCGTGCCGCGCCCCATCCCCAGCCACCGGTATCCGTGAAGGAGTGGTCAACCACCTGGCTTTTTTCCGGCGGGAACCCGCCCGCGCCTCCCAAGACAGCGAACAAGTATCCCGCCTTGAAAGGCATCACCATGGCGAATCCCGGCGAATGGGAGATTTCCAACAGGAGCTCGGCGTTACCTCGTCGCCGCGGCTTGCCCTCGTCGCTCCAGTACACGTCATACTGCAAGTTCCGGTAGGCGGCAATCACGGAGCCTACGTGGTAATCCCCGTGCTGAGGGTCCTGGGGAAACAGATCCTTCCACGTGGTCCCGCTCGGCGCCAGCGCAAAAAAGTCGATTGGCTGCCAGCTATAGCCGTCCGGATTATCCGGCATTAAGGTTTCATACGTCAGGCGGCGCCAGACGTGACCGTTGGGCAGGGCCACGTAATCTTCCGTCCCGCGCAAGGCAGGATTGGAATCATCCCACAGGTTCACGCAGCAGTAGTTCCAGCGAACCCACACCTGCTCCGGCCCGCTCTCGATGATATCCACGGAGCTATTGTGTTCCTTCCGGCCGTTCTGGTTGAAAAGCTCCGCCCAGCCGTTGTTTCCCTCGAAAAACTGATTGCAAAGGCCCACGCCGTTCGGAAGCTCCATCCAGGGACAGTAGCTTGCCTCGTGGCTGAAAACAAACCGGTGCGACCCATCCTTCCAGATGACGATGATGGCTTTTCTGGGGTTCAGATCCGCGTGGGGCGGGCTTGGTTCAAGCGGGCCTTTATAAAGGCCCGGGGCATAATCGTTGACTTCATACGCCGAGACGCCCGCGGTCTCGCGCTTGGCCAGTTCCGCCACCGTGATGGGAGCAGGTTTTTCATAGAGCGGATCCGGCGCCGCGCCTTGTGGAGAGACGGATTCGCCCGCCGCGGGAGCGCCCGCAGCGAGCGAGTCCGAAGCTTTCAGACTACCGACTCCTCCCAGCAGCAGGCTCGAGCCCGCGACGGCTTTGTGCATAAAATTACGGCGTGTGATGGACATCCTTACTCCTTCTCTCCGACGGAATTTTCTCAGGCCCCCCCGCCAGCCACGGCGCTTTAGCGGTGGTTACCAAATCACCCCGCGCATTATACACCCGTGCGATGGACGCCTGGATAATCGGATGTAACCATAATCCTGGCCCGCCGCGGGGAGCGCATAGAGCGCGCCGTCTTGATGATATGTGCGATCAGAAGCGGACAATCAAAATTCTTTCGCGGCTGCCGGGACATGCGCCTGCGTTGTAGTGTCCGCGATCTCGCGATGCAGGGCGGTTCATGAATTGCCCTTCCGTGCCAACCTGACCCGTCCTTTCGGGAAACCGCAGACATCTAAAACCCGGATCTCGGTCAGGGCCGGAGCTTCAGAGCAACTCGGACTTACCTGTCCTTTTGCCTGCGTTATTTGACACCCGGATTCACGGCTTCGGAGACCGTTGGCTCTCGTTCGGCGGCGGGAGGCATCGGGGGCAAAGGCGCGTGGGGCTCAACTTGGTACCAGTAAACGGTAGAAGAAAATTGCAAGCTCCTGCCGGGCTGGGAGAAAACTTTCCGGAAGTACGGATCTTCGTGCAGACCGAACCCGATAGCCACGCGGAGCGATTTGTCAAAGGTGATTGCATCCTGGGTGAAGAAGCGATACGCCGCGGCGCCGTTAAGAAATTTGAAATATCCCGTCAGCGGAAAGAAGTTGGCGGTTTTGGGAAATCCCCAGCTAAAGCCGAAGGAATCTTCCAGTCCCTGAAACTCCACTGACGCTTTCGTTTCTCCATCAACATAGAATTTTTCGTTTTCATCCACCGGGTACGAGGGGCCCTCTAGGCTGCGCACCGTGACATTCCAGCCGATGAACTTTCCTTTGCCCCGCGCTTCGAGAGCGACATAGTCCTGTTTGCCCAGCAACAAGGTTTCCTGCCGCCAACAGGCGTGGAAGTATGCGGCGTCGCGGGGAACCTTTTTTAAGCTCCGCCAGAGCACATAGCTGTAGCAGGGCATGGTTGACCATAGCTTCTTGCCCGGTTCGAGTGGGCCGTCATATACCAGTTCAATTTTCGCCGAGCGCCGGAACGGCATGGGGAAATACGCATTGTAGCCGCGGCGTTTGTTGACCAGAGCCGTATTGACCCTATCACGCAGACCATCCGGGTCGCAAAAGAAATCCACGAGCGGAACGTCCACGCTGGGCGAGGTTTCGCCGTCCCAATACATGCGCAAGCAGACATCACGGTTTAGTTTGAGTGCCTGCGGCAAGGCGAAATGGATCATCGTGATAACGCCTGGACCTTTCAGGTCCGCCACCACGACGGTCTTCGAAGAAGTGAACTGGACGTTACGCGCGTTCTCGATCCACAGGGCGTTTTCGTCCTGGGTGCGTCCCGGCGTCAGTTTATCCAGACCTTCAAGGCCGGGAGTTTGTGCGCGGGCAAGGCCGGCGCACAAGGTGAAAAAAAGGCAGAGCAGCGCGACCGTAATTGGAGAGGAGTTGTTTCTCAGCCGAGACTGATGATGACAGGCGTTCCGGAGTCCTCTCACTGCGGGATAAAATTCGTTGTTCCGTGACGACTGCTGCGGGGCGTAGAACAAGGCTGGCTCCTTTCTCGACTTTTCATCTGCGTGAGTTTCCGGTCCGTCATCCAAGACGCCCGGATGGCGCAGATATCGTGCCGTCAGCCATCTGTGCGATGTCCGATTACCGCGATATTCAACGCCAACTATATACACCCGCGCGCATCGAAGGCAAGGCAACAGCTTGGAAATTGGTGATTCTCATCTGCGGCGGGCGGCAGACATCGCAAATTTTGTGACATGCGCGGTCTGCTGTAGGGGATGTGCTCTCACGGCCCGGTCGTTGTTCCCGTGATTCGGGCGCCGAGATGTAGGGGCAATTCATGAATTGCCCCTACGAGCTAACCCGCCATTTCAGGGAATCGCCGACCTTACAAAACGGGGTCAGCGCCGGCCTCGCTCTCTGGTTGCGGAACATGGGGGCGGGCGATATGATCCTAGCTTTGTAAAATGCAACCCGGGGCAAGCAAATCTAAATCCCCACTACAATTCGCAAAGGATAAATAATGACTAATAAGAATCATGAAGGCATCAGTACCAGCAAGCGTCAAGCCTTACATAAGATGTTTGGAATTGGGGCGGGACTGGTAACTGCCGACCTCCTGCTTCCCAACGCGAGCCCGGCGGCCGGACTAGGCCTTCCGCAAATGCCCGGCGCCACAGTTGATCCCTCAGCCAAGGGCGTCTATAACGTGCGGGCGATGGGAGCTACCGGCGACGGCAAAACGGTCGACACGCCTGCGATCAACAAGACAATCGAAGCGGCTGCGCGCGCGGGCGGCGGCACGGTGCTTTTCCCGGCGGGCACTTATTTGTGCTTCTCGATTCACCTTAAGAGCAACGTCGCTTTGTATCTTGATCGGGGCGCCACGATCCTGGCCGGTGAAACCGGTCAGGGAGGAAACTACGATGCGGCAGAGCCCAATCCCGAGGCGGGCCACTACGAGGATTACGGCCACCGGCACTGGCACAATGCCTTGCTCTGGGGCGTGGGACTGGAGAACATCTCGATCCTCGGTCCGGGGCTCATCTGGGGCAAAGGCTTGACACGCGGCCCGGGCCAGGAGAATCCGGGAGTGGGAGACAAGAGCATCAGCTTGAAGAACTGCCACAACGTAACGATCCGCGATGTCTCCGTTCTACAAGGCGGGCACTTCTGCATTCTGGCCACCGGCGTAGACAACTTTACGATCGAAAATGTGATATTGGATACGAATCGCGACGGCATCGATATCGACTGCTGTCATAACGTGCGGGTCTCGAATATGACAGTGAACTCGCCGTGGGATGATGGAATCTGCCTGAAAAGCTCATATGCGCTCGGCTATCCCCGCTCCACGGAAAATCTGACCCTCACCAACTGTTTTGTCACCGGTGGCTATGAACTAGGCACAGTGCTCGACGGTACTTTCAAGCATTTTCCTGCTGGCCAGCGTCCTTTTCCGACCGGTCGAATCAAGTTCGGGACCGAATCAAATGGCGGCTTCCAGAACATTACCATCTCGAACTCTGTTTTTGACAACTGCCGGGGATTGGCGCTTGAGACAGTGGATGGCGCGCTGCTTGAAGATGTTTCGATCAGCAACATCACGATGCGCGGCATCTCCGATTTGCCCATCTTCATGCGGCTTGGCAGCCGGATGCGCGGCCCTGCGGGAAGGCCGATTGGCCAGTTGCGGCGCGTGAGTATCAGCAATATCGTAGCTTCCAACACCAATGGCCGCTACTGTTCCATCCTGAGCGGTATCCCCGGCCATGAAATTGAAGATGTAAGGCTAAGCGATATCATCATCCTCAGCCAGGGCGGCGGTACACCGGCAGACGCTGCCATCAAGCCTCCGGAGAAAGCCAATGGCTATCCCGAACCTACGATGTTCGGTCCCATGCCCGCTTACGGGTTCTACATCCGGCACGTGAAGGGCCTCCAGATGAACAACATCGAGGTGCGCACGATGAAGGAAGATACCCGGCCCGCATTCATTCTTGACGACGTCGAGCGTGCGGACTTCATCAACATCAAGATGCAACGGGCTCCGGCCGGACGTGCTTTCAGGCTCGAAAACGTCCAGGACTTCAGCATCTACCTGAGCAGGCCGATTGCTGACACCCACCTTGAAAACGTGAAAGAAAAGAATATCTAATAGAGCAATCAATCCGTCCTGCCAATGGCACTCTGCCGGAGGGCAGGACGGATTTCATTTCAGCGAAACAAAGAAGTGGGGTGAGCGACGGGGTTCGAACCCGCGACGTCCAGATCCACAGTCTGGCGCTCTACCAGCTGAGCTACGCTCACCATACGTATCTGCCTGCAGCAAGCGAAGGCCTTCTCATTTTTCTAACATCGACAGGGCGAAAGTGTCAATGTTAAGCGGCCCTTTCAGCTCCTCTCGTGAGAGTGTTCAACCTGCCCAGGTTGTTGGGTTTCCCGTCCGCTTTTCTTGCGCTGGTCCCGCAAGACTGCCTTACGACTCAGCCGAATCTTGTTGCCGTCAATCGAAATAACCTTTACTAGAAGCTGGTCACCTTCTTTGAGCTCGTCGCGAACGTCCCTAATTCGGTGCTCGGCAATCTCACTGATATGAAGCAGACCATCCGTACCAGGAAAGATTTCGACAAAAGCTCCGAAGTCAGCCAAACGAACAACCTTGCCAAGGTACGTCTTCCCAAGTTCGGCCTCTGCCATCATGTCTTTGATAATCTTGAGCGCCTTGCTGGCCGAGGCCTCATCAACGGCAGCCACATTCACGCGGCCATCGTCCTCGACGTCGATTTTTGCCCCTGTTTGCTCCACGATTCCACGAATAACTTTTCCACCCGGTCCAATCAGTTCACCGATCTTCGCAGGGTTGATATGGATCGTGTGGATATGCGGGGCGTAAGAAGAAATGCTGGTACGAGCTTCAGGAAGCACTGCCAGCATTTTGCCTAGAACGTGCAACCGCGCGGCTTTCGCCTGGGAAAGCGCCTCCGCCATGATTTGCGGAGTAACACCGGTTATCTTAATATCCATCTGAAGAGCCGTGATTCCGTCACGTGTGCCCGCAACTTTAAAGTCCATATCACCGTAATGATCTTCAGCACCGGCAATGTCAGTCAGAATCGCATAACGGTCTCCCTCTTTGACCAGTCCCATGGCAATACCCGCGACGGGCGCCTTGATAGGAACTCCAGCGTCCATCAAGGCTAGGCAACCCCCACATACCGTCGCCATGGAAGATGAACCGTTGGATTCGAGAATGTCGGAAACAACTCGCACCGTGTAAGGAAAGTCCCCTTCTTCAGGGACTACAGAAGATAGCGCACGTTCAGCGAGAGCGCCGTGGCCAATCTCCCGCCGTCCCGGACCTCGCAAAAATCCCACCTCACCTACACTGAAAGGAGGAAAATTGTAGTGGAGCATAAAGCGCTTGAAAGATTCGCCTTCCAGCACATCAAGACGCTGCACGTCTTCGGCTGTTCCGAGCGTAGCTGTTACCAGAGCCTGTGTTTCGCCTCGCGTGAACAGTGCCGAGCCGTGAGTTCTCGGCAGCATACCCACCTCACATGTAATCGAACGTACTTCATCAAAAGCCCGCCGGTCCGGCCGCTGGCGCTTCAGCAGAACGTCATCCCGGAACAACCGTTCCTCAAGCCGTTCAAAAACTTCGGCCGCTTTACGACGTGCTTCTTCATCAGATTCAGGGTAACTGGCAATGAGTGTGTCCCGAAGTTCAGTTATCCGTTGCTGGCTTTCAAGCTTGGGATACTTCGAGGTACCCATTGCATCGTGAAGACTCGCTTCCACTTTCAGCCTCACTTCGTTCTCGAACTCCTTATCACGAGCGGGGCCTTCGAAAACCTGCTTCTTGAGTCCCAACTTTTCAAACAATTCTTTCTCAGCCGCAATGATCTTCTTAATTTCGCCGTGGGCGTACTGGATGGCATCGTTGACAACCTCTTCGGAAACCTCGTTGCCCGCTGCTTCCACCATCACGATTGCGTCTTCACTTCCCGCAACGATCATGTTGAGAGCGCTCGCCCGAGTTTCCGAATAGGACGGATTCGTCACAAAACTGCCTTCAACCAATCCAACGCGTACAGCGGCGACGGGTACTGGGAACGGAATATCGGAAAGGTAAAGGGCCGCGGCACCCGCCACAAGCCCAATTACGTCCGGGTTATTCTCCGTATCCGCCGAGAGAACCATCGCAATCACCTGGGTTTCGTCTTTGTAGCCTTCGGGAAACATAGGTCGAACGGGCCGATCAATCAAACGGCTGCTGAGAATCTCTTTTTCTGTGGGACGTCCTTCCCGCTTGAAAAACCCGCCGGGAATTTTACCTGCTGCGTAGTTGTATTCGCGGTAATCCACCGTGAGAGGGAAGAAATCTATTCCCTCCCGCGGCTTTGTCGAACATGCTGTCGCTAATACGACCGTGTCTCCGTAGCGGACATAGGCCGAACCCTTCGCCTGCTTGGCAAGCTTGCCCACTTCAATAGTAAGTGTGTTTCCACCTAATGGAATACTAACTTGTTCCATAACTCGCTCCTTCACAATTTCGTCAGCCCCTCACTCGAGCCCCTTCGCGCTCTAAAAATAGACCGGGTTTGTGCCCCGCTACCAGTCACTTGCGTCAGGGACCTCAGATAGACCTTGAATTTTTAAGTAGGGGATCGTGGATCGAGGCAAGCGCCCAAGATCAAGAGTAGCTTTCACTTGGACATGGCCACTTTCAACCTAAACAAAAACGACCCGAGGCACAAAATGCCGAGGGTCGATTGAGCCTAAGAGACAGTTTGAACCGGCCTCGCCTGGTTCCTCTTTCACAACCGGTTTACTTGCGGATCCCTAACCGCTCGATCACTTGTTTGTAACGCTCGGTATTGTGGCGCCTTAAGTACTCAAGCAAGCGCTTTCTCTTCCCAACCATGGTCAAAAGCCCGCGTCTTGAGGCGTGATCTTTACGGTACACACGAAAATGCTCCGTCAGGTAGGAGATGCGCTCTGTCAACAGAGCAATTTGCACCTCCGGCGACCCCGTGTCTGAAGCATGCACTCTGTAAGTTTCTATTAGTTTTGACCTTGATTCACGGGTTAACGCCATCCGCCCATTCTCCTCGTTTCCAACAGATTCTCCCTCTTTTATCGACATGTAGCATAACATTTTCGCATTATTTTGGCAAAGGAATTGCGCTGCCTGTCGGACTTCGTTTTTCAAGCCTCTAAAGCGAACGTATGCTGCAACTTGTATAGCTTAGACTACCCCACTTGCTGGCATCAAGAGAATCTCTTCCATCGCCGTTCGAACAAGCTGCCTCAACACAGCAAAACAGCGTCAGCAAAGTCCTCCGGCTACATCACTCGCCAGGAGAAATCTCAAGACCAAATTTCATCAAGCACTTGGGTATTCGGTAATCCCGGGCAGAATAGCCATCACGCGCACCCCCCTGATGCCGAAAAGTTGGGGAAAGCGCGACAACTTGAAATCGAGAGGATGTTGACAACATGCAGGTGCTCGGTATGAGTCAACAAAAGAAGTGCCCCCTCTGTAGTTACCGCTTTCCCCGAAGCACCGGTCGGCCAGCAGGCAGCGCTTGCCTCATCGTGGAAGGACGCGGGTCATAGATCGACGCGCGAGCGACTCTCCCCATCACATTCTGCAGGGATCCGCGAAAAGTGCACTGGAAAGGCTTTTAAGCGACTGGACGTCGGCCACCTCTTCTTTCAGCGTTCCCGCGCCAGACGCAAAAACTCGGCTCGCGTCTGCTCGCAATCCCGAAAGGCTCCCAGCATCGCCGATGTTACGGCGACGGAATTCTGTTTTTCTACGCCGCGCATGATCATGCAGAGGTGCCGGGCTTCGATAATGACACCAACACCCTGTGGGCTGATGGCTTCCATGATGGTTTCTGCAATCTGATTGGTCAGGCGCTCCTGAATCTGAAGCCTGCGCGCAAAGACATCCACCAGCCGGGGGATTTTACTCAACCCGATTACTTTCTTGGTTGGAATATAGGCTACGTGGCAACGCCCAAAAAACGGAAGCAGGTGGTGCTCGCAAAGGCTGAAAATTTCGATGTCCTTCACTATGACCATCTCATCGTATGCCACCGAGTAGACTGCGCCGTTCAGAACTTGGTGGATGTCCTGCTTGTACCCACTAGTGAGAAACCTCAGCGAATCAGCCACGCGTTGCGGTGTTTTGACCAAGCCTTCCCGGCCCGGATCTTCACCAATTTCGCGAAGCACAGAAAGCACCGCTTCCTGGAAACGGTCGCGCCTCGTTGCGCGTTCCGGTTCGCTTCGTGTGGATGTAGAGTTTGTTTTCATCATTTCTCGCTTATCACCCCTTTTACAGGGTTTGGGGACTGCCCCATATATTCAACAAAATTAGAACTTGTCTCCTCGAGTCGCACTTTCTCGAGACGGGCTAACCCGCGTCCATTGAGTTTGTCCCAGAGCAAATTGAAGATCTCAACACACAGATTCTCGGTGGTGGGCACTCGCCCTTTGAAATTCGCGACATCCAGGTTCAAGTGAGCATGATCGAACCGCTCCAGGATCTCCTGCTCAACGATCCGGTCCAGTGTCTCCAAGTCGATCAACATCCCGGTAGACGCATCAATGGGGCCGCACACCGTAACCTCAACGGTGTAATTATGCCCGTGCCCGTAAGGATTGTTGCACTTGCCGTAGAGACGCGCGTTCTCCTCCGTGCTGAGCGCTTCGTTGTGCAGGCGGTGCGCTGCAGAAAATCGGTAGCGGCGTGTCAGAAAAACCATTATTCCCCGTAATAATCGACGTATAGGTCCTGCGTCTCGTACAGACGTATACGATGCAGTCGGCCGGAAGGAAGTTTTTCTGCAAGAAGATTCCAGATTTCCACGGCGATATTTTCCGTGGTCGGAATCCTGGTCGCAAATATCGGGACTTCCCGGTTCAGGAATCGGTGGTCCATAACCCGCAGGACTTCGTTTTCGAGCACGTTTTTCAACTCCTTGAGGTCGAGGACCATGCCGGTGGTTTCATCTATCTCGCCGGCCACGGTAACTTCAAGCGTGTAATTGTGCCCATGGCCATGAGGGTTGTTGCATTTGCCGAAAATCCGGCGATTTTCCTCGGCGCTCAACTGCGGATTCTGGTAAAAGTGTGAAGCCGAAAACTCAGCGCGCCGCGTAAGATAAATCATCCTGTTCTCCGTCCCTGCCCCGATGCCTGATATTTACGGCCCTTCCAGCGAACTCCGCCCGCCACGCCGTAGGCCCACATCGAATTCAGCAGAAGCAGGCCGTAGAGCCCCGACCCCAGGAATTCGTAGGCCGAAAGCCTGCTATCAAAACCCAGCCGACGCAGTTCCCGGTGATAGTTCCATTGTCGCAGAATCGCGCTGGCAAAGCATAGCACAGCAGCAATAGGCGTCGTCCGGCCTCCCACACGCGCCGCAGCCAGAGCCGCAAAAGCCACGAATGCCAGCGGAAGAAACACACCCAGAATTAATGTTCTGGCCAGTGCTTTTAACATCGGCCATCGCTTCCGCCCGTACAGCAAATAAAGATTCTTGCTCCAGCCCTGCCACATCTCGCGGAAAGTGCCGTACATGCGCGTCCGGACCCATCGGGCGCCCGGCAGGAAAACAAGCTTCCCGCCCGACGTTTTCACGAGCCGGGCCAGTTCAACATCGTCCAGGATTTCACCCCGCACCTCTCGGTGCCCACCAACCCTATTGTAAACGCTTCGCCGGACCAGCAGGTATTGTCCGTTCGCGGCGGCGCGCGGCGATGCCGGATCGGACACTTCTTCAAATGGGAAAAGTTTCGCCAATTGCACGAAGACAAAAGGAATGATCGCCTTTTCCCACCAGGTCGGCGTCTGCTGGCCCGGGGAAAGCGAAAGCAGATCGGTATTTTCAGCCCTGGCGCGAGAAAGCAGCGCCTCCAGGCTGCCTGGCAGATGTTCTGTATCAGCGTCGGTAAAGAGCAGCCACTCGCCCTTAGCTGTTGCCGCTCCCGCCGCCGACGCGTGGTTCTTCCCCACCCAACCCTCAGGCAAGTAGTCAAGTCGGATGACGCGAAGCAGCGGAATCTCCTGCCCAAGCGTAGCCAGTATCTCACTCGTCCGGTCGTTCGAGTCGTCGTCAACCACGATGATTTCTCGAACTCCTTTTTGGGTGGCAATCGACCGGACGGCGCGCTCGATATTCTGTTCTTCGTTTCGAGCTGGGACGATTACGGATACGCTGCCGGAATCGTTCCCATCCCTTACCAGATGCTCTTTTTTGTGATTGAACGCTGCGGTCACGGGTGCAACAAAGCGATTATAATGGAGCTTGGCATCATGAGTAAAATCACGATCGCAAAGTGGGTTGTAGTTGGGCTCGCTGGGGTGGTTATTCTGTGGCTCGTTTTGCGTCCCCATTCCCACGGCCCCGTTGTCCTGGGTGATTCCGCCCCTGCCTTTACTCTGCCGCGCCTGCCGTCGGGAAATCTATCGCTTCGAGATTTTCGTGGCAAAGTTGTCATTCTAAACTTCTGGGCCACCTGGTGTCCGCCCTGCGTCATGGAAACACCCAGCCTTGAGAAATTTTACTCTGAGCTGAAATCCGACGGGGTTAGCGTCATCGGTGTCAGCGTCGACCAGAGCGGGCAGCAACTTCGGCAATTCGTTAAAGAATACCATCTCACTTATCCCATCGCTCGCGACCCCAACGCCGCACTCGCCCACCGCTACGGCACCTACAAATTTCCTGAAACCTACATCATCGGCCGCGACGGCCATGTCGCCGAAAAGATCATTGGCACAACGGATTGGGTTGACCCGCGCATGATCGCCTTCGTCAAATCGCTCACCAACAACCGCCAAGCCTCGCGGTGATCATTGGCACCAGACCGACACCGTGCCGTGAACATTTTATGCGTGGGCTGGCGCGGATCCCTAACAATTGGTAGCCGCGACGGTGGGTTCCCCGTCGCGGGCCTTTTTGCCATCAAAAACCCGCGACACAAAAACCAGTGTCGCGGCTACCACTAACCCCAAAGCCGCGGAGCGGCGACAGCGGGTAGCGCAGAGTCTCGTTGTCCAGAGACTCTGCGGTTTATAAGGCATGCAATAATATGTAAGAAAGAGCGTGCGTTCGGAGTATGCTCACAAAGGCAAAGGCAGCTAGTGTGCTCGGCGGAAATGCCGCAGAGTTTCAAAACTCGAAGTTCTGCTACCAGCTACCTGCCGGGTTCACGCATCGCGCCAGCAATTGAGCGGCGCCGAACTGGCGGTTTTGGCTGAGGCGACCCACGGGCGGCGGCTGGCGCGGGTGTCCTACACCGCAGTCCTTGTACGGGTGGCGCAGAGACGCCACCCTCCGTTTCCTCTCCGGGAAGCGGAATCACCGGCTTTCAACCAAAGCGGCGCTGTAAATGCGCGCCGGGCTGCCCGTCTGAGAACGCGGCGCTGCTTGAGGCGAAGCGACGCGTATGACCGGAGCAGGCTGGGAGCCGAAATGGTGCCATTGGCCGTCCGCGCCAGAGGCGCTGTAAATGCGCGCCGGGCTGCCCGTCTGAGAACGCGGCGCTGCTTGAGGCGAAGCGACGCGTATGACCGGAGCGGGCTGGGAGCCGAAATGGTGCCATTGGCCGTCCGCTACGTAGGTTCCGGGCGTTGCCGGCGATGTACTCCTTTGGGAATATATCGAAGGATCTGCTCCAACCGGCGTCGGGTCGGGCGGACCATAAGCAGCGCCATACCCAAGCATCGGGTAATTGTACGGACCGTAAGGGTACCAGGGGTAAGCCGAGTAGCCAGGATAGTACGAATAGTAGGGGTAGTAGGAATAGTAGGGATATCCGTAACTACCATACGCCCAATAAGGCCAGTAGGCCCATGGCCCCCATCCTAACCCGAAGGAGATCCCCCAACCGCCCCCGTAGCCGTAACCCCGTCCATATCCCCAGCCACCGTATCCGCCTGAGAAACCCCCATAACCACCGCGGAACCAGCCGCCACCGTAACCACCGTGAAATCCTCCGCGACCATAGCCATACCCGCCGTGGAAACCGCTGCCATGGAAGCCACCGCCGTGGAAACCGCTGCCATGGAAGCCTCCACCACGGAAACCGCCGCCGTGGAAGCCTCCGCCATGGAAGCCTCCGCCTCTACCACCTCGGGCCCAGGTGTTTATGCCGGCGGCACAGAAGGCAATTGCCAACGACAATAGAACGATATCCAACCTGCGCATATGCCCCTCCTGTTTGGAAGCGTAGCACCCTTTCTGGCCTAAACCAACCGGTGATGAGTGACCCTACAGGAGCGGATTTCCTCAACTCACCTATCCCAAAAGTGCTCGTTTTCGACACCCGCGAAAAACATCGCTGAGCCGGACTCCACAGTTGCTCCCTATGCGATGCATTTTAGGGCAGAGAACCGGCGCTCATGGTACGGAATTGCTTGTTAGAGGCGGCCATCGCCCAAAGGGAAGGAGGCGTGAGCTGTGAGGGAGTGGTCGGCCTGTTCGCCCCTCACCAACTTATAGTATCCAGCCGCGGCAATCATGGCGGCATTGTCAGTGGAAAGCGTCGGGGAGGGGAAGAAAACCCCGAAGTTGTGTTCCTGCGCTGCCTGAGAAAAACGTTGCCGCAGAAGGGAATTACATGCCACTCCGCCCGATACGAAAATGGTGTTGACTTTTGTCTCCAACGCAGCCGCGATTGTGCGCTGAACCAAATCGGTGATTGCCGCCTCCTGAAAACTTGCCACCATGTCGAGGGTCGCCTGGGAGCAATGGGCTCGGAGGTCTTCACTATTTAGCTGATTCCTGAGGCTCTTACGCCATGCCTCGCGTTCTTCCGCTTCCGAGGCCAACGGCGTTCCCCGCACGCGATACAGGACCGCCGTTTTCAGACCCGAAAAGCTGAAATCGAGAGGGTTGCCTTTCATGCGGATACGCCCCAAGTCGTAGGCATGCGGATTGCCGTAACGAGCCAGACGGTCGATAACCGGTCCTCCTGGATAGCCCAGGGCAAGCAGCTTGGCGACCTTGTCGAACGCCTCGCCGGCTGCGTCATCTCGCGATTGTCCCATGCGATGGTAAGAGAACAGCGGGGCGATGGCACCCTGGGAGGCACTAATTTCGACTCGGAACAGGATTGTATGTCCGCCGGAAACAACGAGAGTTACGTTTGGGAAACTGGAGCTGAGAACCGATGGGCCTGCCTGCTTTTGCGCGGCGTTGTGGAGTAGTACGGCGTGAATGTGGCCCTCCAGATGGTTGACTCCGACCAGTGGTTTCTTCAGAGAGAGAGCCAACGCCTTACCATACACTAGCCCGACCAGCAGCGAACCGATCAGGCCCGGCCCTTCCGTGACCGCGACGCCTTCGATTTCCCCGAGGCTGACGCCGGCCTGGCGGCATGCTTCATCAACTACCGGAACGATTTTCCTCAGGTGTTCGCGGGACGCAAGTTCAGGCACAACCCCGCCGAACTTTTCGTGAATTGGAATCTGCGACGCGACCACGCTTGAGAGGATGCGCGTGCCGTCCGCTACCACGGCGGCTGCCGTCTCGTCGCAACTGGATTCGATGCCCAGGAGCAACATGCGTCTAACCTATTGAGGTATCTTAGCATGCTTAAGCAAAACGATGTTTTGACTGCAGTGTAACATTGGCGATAGACTGAAGACTTTCAGGGACAATGCATCGACAATCTTTAGAGAGATGACCATGAAGATTCGTAAAGCTGTGCTACCCGTGGCCGGACTGGGGACGAGATTTCTGCCGGCGACCAAGGCGCAACCGAAAGAAATGCTTCCCATCGTAGACAAGCCCCTCGTGCAATACGCAGTTGAAGAAGTGGCTGCATCCGGCATTCCCACAACGATATTTGTGACAGGCCGCGGCAAGACGGCCATTGAAAATCACTTTGATGTTTCTTTCGAGCTGGAGCACGAACTTGCCGGCCGCGGCAAGGAGGACCTGCGCAAGCAAGTGCGCGAAATCTCGAAACTGTGCGACGTTGTCTATCTCCGCCAAAAGCACCCACGAGGGTTGGGGCATGCAGTTCTGATGGCGCGCCATCTGGTCGGGGACGACTCGTTCGCGGTTGTGCTCTCCGATGACGTGATCGATAGCCGTGTTCCCTGTTTGAAGCAAATGACCGACGTTTTTGCGGAACTCAACGGCTGCATCCTGGCGGTTGAGCGGGTTGAAAAATCAGCCGTGGGAAACTATGGGATTATTGATGCCGAGCCCGTTCCAAACTCAAAGTGGCATGGGCGTTTATTCCGAATCAGAAACATGGTCGAAAAGCCTTCTCCCGCAGAAGCTCCTTCGAATTTGGCCATCATTGGCCGGTATATTTTGACTCCCACGATCTTCAAAAAGCTTGCTGCAACTCGGCGAGGCAAGGGAGGCGAGGTGCAGTTGACAGACGCACTCAAGAGCTTGCTCGACGACGAACCGGTCTACGGATTGATCTTCGAAGGGAAACGTTACGACGCAGGCGACAAGCTCGGCTTTCTTAAGGCCACAGTCGAGTTTGCCCTGAAGGAACCGAACCTCGGAAAACATTTTCGCAAGTACCTCAAATCGCTCGATCCTTAGGCAAGAGGCGACGATGCCGTTCTTGTATTTGAGCCAAGGCGGCTTACCCTGCTAATGCACTGTTTTCTACTGTCGAGGGGAAGAACTCCAGGGCATCGGAAGCCACGGCAGGAGGAAAGATGAAGGATGATCAAGCGTCCTTACGCAAGCACTTAGCTTATTTACTCCAAGGCGGCGGCGCGCACGTCGATTTCGATACGGCTGTTGCCAAGTTTCCTGCAGCGCTGCAAGGAGTAAAGCCGGCAGGGATTCCACACACAGCATGGCGATTGCTTGAGCATATGCGGATCGCCCAATGGGATGTCCTGGAATTCAGCCGAAATCCCAAACACGCATCTCCCGAATTCCCGGAGGGATACTGGCCCCGGGGAGATGCGCCTCCCAGCAGGAACTCCTGGGCGCAATCCGTGAGAGCCTTTCGCCGGGATCTTAAGGAAATGCAAGACCTGGTGGCTGACCCTGCGACCGACCTTCTTGCGAGAATTGCCCACGCAGACGGGCAAACCATTTTACGGGAGGCGTTGCTGGTCGCCGACCACAACGCATATCACTTGGGAGAACTCGTTACGGTCCGGCGCTTGTTGGGGGCTTGGCCGGAAGGCTGAAGGATCCTTGAAACACAAGCGGACGGCTCGCCAGCCGATGGCACAGGATTTTCTTCCCGTTATGGCGCCAGGTTCTATTTGCTCGAGGACGATGTGGGCTCGACCGATTTGCTAGCGGACGAGGAAGATGTTTCCCCAGACTTTGCGGATTCCGTTGCCGATGACCGGTTGGATCTTCGGCCCCCCTCGCTCGATGACTTTCGGGCATAGTCAGTCACATACCATCCTGTCCCCTTGAACTGAATCGCAGGGGCGGAAATGATGCGGGCCAGCTCACCGCCGCAAGCTTCACAAGTTGTTAAAGGGGAATCACTGAACTTCTGTATCTTCTCGATTCGCGAACCACACTTGCCACACTTATATTCGTATAGAGGCAATGCCACCTCCTAATTACAGCAAAAATAAATTATAACAACGCATTCAAACGGCAGTCAAAAAAGAACACGCGCTACGCTCCCTTTTTCAGATGCAAATCCCATTGTTTCAGGGCATTGGTGTGTGCAGAGACGAAGATCCCATCAACGAAGAGGAAATTTCATCTGGCTGAGTTTCAAAAAGCTGAGGCAGCCGGAAACCTGCCGTAGCATACAAAGAAGTAAGCGAAAAACTCCCTCAGACTGACGGCCAGGCTCCGTTTCAGGAAACAGCAGAGCCTGTTTTTGGACAATGTTAGGGATTACTTTATCCCGGAAGATTTGAAGCGTTTCTTACCTGAAACGCTTCCGGAATTTCAGTTCAAGACCGAAGATTCCGTTCTGGTCGCGAAAGCCGCGCACCGCCATACGCGGATTGACAGTCCATTCAAACTCGAAAATCCGGTACTGCGAGTTTGCCGTGGTGGTTTCGTACGTAATAGTGAGCTGTGGCGAGACTTGCTGTTCAATGGTTAAGACAGGTCCTCCCAACGTTCCGAGCTCAGCTGAGTACGGAACAAGCTTTACGCGGCTCACGCCAAACAGGCGCTGAACTCTGCCCGTAAACTGACTGGAAAGTGCCTGGGAAAGCAGGGCGCTAGCACCCATAGAGGAGAAGGAGTTTCCGCTGGCAGGAGCAAATTCATTCAGTCGTCTGGAGTATCCGAACGCCAGCAGCGAGAGGATATCCTCGGTGGGTAACGGGGGATCAGAGCGGTAGGAGAGTCGAATTCGGTCGGGCGGACCAGAGACTTCCAGGGTTAACTCGTACTTGTCGATACGCGTCTGGACCTGGAGGTCAACGACAGGTTCAGTCTGAAAGGGGTTCGTCATCGATATCTCGCCGCGCGAAAGCGTGTAGCGATTGCCGCGGAAAATTGCATCTCCGCTCCGCAGATACACATTTCCCACTGCTACCGGGTTGGCCAGCGTTCCTTGCAGGCGCGTATCGATATCCGAAACGACGCGCAGGTTATGCGTCTCGATCCGCACAGGCCGGGTTGAGGCGACACGGACGTTCAGATTGATCCTGGAGGCGAAGGGCAAAGCGACCCCGAGGGAAGAATTTTCAAGGGGCTTATTGCTTCCCGTGATCAGGTCGATAAGACTCAGGTTTTCGCTCGCGAAAATATTGCGGATTGTAATCTCTCCGTTCAGTTGTCCGCGGGCTGGCGTTCCTCGGAGTACCAAGTCCCCATCCAACAGAGACGTGAAATCCGAAGGGAAGCGCACACGCACTTGGGAGAGCTTGGTCCGAATCGTGTATCGAAAAATATCCTGCAGCGCGACGTAACCGGCGAAACTTACCGTTCCTCCGCCAATCGTGCCTTTCAAGGAAGAGATGATTCCTCTTTCTCCTTCAAGTTTGATCGTGCCGTTCAGCGCATTCACACGGAAGGGGAGATCCCCGTATCCCAAATTCACGTCGTGAATTTCGACCATCCCCGCCATTCGCGGCTGCGCCAGTGTCCCTCCGACATGCACTTCCAGAGTTGATCCTCCCGTCGCCTGTATTTTGGCTGCCACCATGCTCAGGAGGGTTGCAGCCGTCGTTCCCTTGGCTGTCAAGTCAAGTGCGGGAGGGTGGGCGAAATGGATAGAGCCGCCGACTTCGAGGTTCGTCGCCGGTCCTTGCATTCGAAACCGGTTAAACTCCAGCCGGCGGCCGGCATATTGAACCTGGATGGGGTTTTCATTCGCCATCTTGATGGCGGGAAAATTCACTTCCAAACGTCGCACTTGGCCGCTTGCCGTTATACGGCTTGCCTGCCTGACGGGTCCCTTTAGGGTGAAGGATCCGCTCGCGACAACCTGTGCGCCCAGCGTGCGCGCTACAAACTGCTCGATCCACGGGTCCAAGTGAAAATCCGTGTACTGGCCGGACATCTGCATAGGCCACTCGTTGCGCGTCTCTATATTTCCGCTAAATTGAACCCTGCCTCCTGTTCCTACCCCCTCGATTTGCAACTGGATTTGATGTCCTTGCCAGTTGGCGTTGCCGTGAATGCTTCCAAATGATTGTCCTTTCCAAGCGAGCTGGTTTATGTCCAGAGTGGAACGGACTCGCGCATCATCGAAAGTCCCTTCGCCGTTCACGTCAAAATTGACAAGGCCCAGGACTGCTCCGGCAGAGTCGGAGACGGCTCGTTCGGGATGGAGGAGTTGGAGTTTGCTGAGAGGGAAATCCCGTCCATGCAATTGGGCGGAGAAGGTTCGCTGGGCAGGATCAAGACGCAGTTGGCCGCTGGCCTGACCGCGTCCTTCGACGATTTTGAGCTTGTCAACTTCCCATGCGGAGCCGCTGACGCGGACTTGCGCGGATAGCGAATCGAATGGAAAACCGGCAAAGTCGCCGTTGTGAACCGTGAACGTACCTACCCCCGAAAGGTTTTCCAGCGTGCCCCCGGCCTGAACCTGGCCTGTCAAAAAACCTTGCATGGCAGGCTTCAGATTCAAGGCAGCGCGCAGCCCCGCGATCGGAGTCTCCCGCGCTGCGGCCTTAAGATGGATATGGCTATTACTATGGAGTGTCCAATTATCCAGGCTTGCTTGGGCGTCAAGCGTCAAAGTGCTTGTGCCCAGTTTCAAGCGACCTGAGCTTATGCTCGTGCGGTCCGGGGCTCCGAAAATATTTGCCTGGAAACCATCCCAGGGCCACCCGCCGTAATCGAAAGGTCCGGTTTCCAGATAACCGTCAATTTCCGGATGGCTGAAGGTTCCGGATATCTTGCCGGCAAAAATTGCCTGGCTTCTGAGGACAAGGGACAACGGTTTCTTAGTTTCGATAAGAATCCTTGCCAGAGGACGCCATTCATCAAAATCTGAAGTCACCACCTTGACTGCCAACGATGTTTGAGGGGCACCGAATGCACCCTGAGCTTCTAAGGTGGAATGAGGGGTGGAAATTCTAGCATCCTCGAGATTCACCAGGGTTTCGCGCCCTACTGCGACAGATCCTTGCGCCAGGCCGTTGAGCGGAAGCCCGCCCCGAGCAGCTACCGTCGGGGCACGGAATTGAAGATCAAATTGGCCTTGGAATCCGGAGCGTTGCTGCCAACTCGCCTGTACCTTCCCATGGATCTGCGCCAAGGGGTGCAAAACCGCGATTACGCCGGAAGCTTCTGGAATTGATTCGAGAAGGGTATGAAGGTTCAAATCCTCGACCTGACCGCTGAAATCGAGGCTGGGATAAGAATTCTGCAAGGAAACGGTCGCTTCGCCTTGCGCTCTTCCTTCAAGTCCGGCAAAAACGACGTTGGTCAGCTTCAGGTGCTGTTGCTCAAATATGTAACGCGACGAAAGGCTTATCACACCGGGCTTGAATCGAGGAATGGTCAACTCAAGTTCGCGCGCCTCGGCACGGCCGCGGACCTTCAGTCCCGCCTCGCCGTAAGAGCCCTTTCCTTCGACATACAGGTACCCCTTTTGCACTGCGGTGATGCGCAGATCCCTTGTGAGTTGCTCGAGGCCGCCATTGCTCCGAAATTCGAAGTTGCCGGTGAGTTGAGGCTCCCAGTGGAATGAGCCGCTTGCCTGGCCCCGAAGGTTCGCTATTTGCCAGCTTAATGAAGATACCTGGACGTGATTGCCCGAGAGCTGAAATGTGGTGGCGAATGATAGAGGTGGCAACTCTCTAGACTTCCAGTTGAGGACCGTATTCGAGGAAGCGATTGTCCCCAGATAATGTTGATCGTGACTCAGTCGCAACTGAATTGCTACATTGCGGGCCGCAACTTCAAAAGGCAAACGACGATTGTTCCAGTTCAGGGTGGTGTGGGCTAACGTTAGTTGGCGAATTTTGAGGTCCATTAAATCCTTGATGGTTCGCCTGTTCTCTGGCGTGATTCGAGCCCCTGGCAGGTTGGTTGAGCCATCGGGGTAGCTTATTAGCCGGATCTCCGCCTGTTGCCACTCGAGGACTCGCAATAGCAGCCGAAATCGGAGCAAAGAAGCAGGACTAATCTTGACAACGACCTCATGTGCAGAAAAAAGGGGCTGCCCGGAGTTCGTCTCGCGGCCGTGAATGATGAGTTGCCGGGCACTGACCCTGAGGTCCAGGGGGCGGAAACCCATTCCGACGATTTCAACTTTTCCGCCTGTGATCTCTTCCAGGCTTCCCTGGATGCGATGTTCAAGGGCGTGCCGAAACCTGGGAGTGCTTGCCAAGCCTATCAGCACTCCAAATACGACGAGGGTAATTCCCATCGCACGGATGAGCCAATCAACAAGTTTCGGTACCCCTCGGATTCTGAATTCCACTTCTTCTTCCCCCAAGGCTCAGTTCGAATGAATCGTGACCCGGTTAACGGATTTCAACCGTTCCAGCCACTGCTCGAGCAGTTGATTTATTTTTCTTTGCACAACAATTTCCTGGATCTTGTCGCGAACATCGGCAAGCGGCGGCGGGGGCGTGCTATGACTCCTGGCATACTCCGGAACAAAAGTCTCTTTGTAGTAAGTTTCGACTTCATTCGGGTCGGGGTACGCGCCGGGCCTCAGCCGTTCATCGATCATTCTTAGCGTCCGTTGGTAAACCTCCAGCCGCTTCAGCACCTGCTGCTCGGTCATGCCAAGCGCCTGGAGTGCTGATCGGTATGCTGCGTTGCTGGGAAATTCCTTGCGGACCTGGCTCAAGGTGTTCTCGGCCGCTTTTTTAGAGTTTGCTGATCCCGTGGCTTCAACGCTCATCTGCTCTGCAAGCAGCTTTTGACTAATCAATCTGTTCAGGACGGCTTTACGGACGGCGGGGTCGGGCGAGCCTGTCGGAGGCTGGCCCTGAAGGAATAGTTCAAGGTGGTATTCCTCTTCGACATCACGCTGGGTGATGGCGACATGGCCGATGGAGGCAACTACCCGGTCCAGAGTCTCTCCTCCGGCGGGCCTGGGCAGCAGCGTCAGTGTGCAAGCTACTATCCAGGTGATCAGAAGCTTTGTCCGATGCTCAAGAAATATTGTACGTGTGATAGCTGGCGGACCTCCGTTCCGCCCGGTACCGCGACCTGGTAATTCGGCGGATTCAGGGCATAACCGACATCAAAGCTCAGCGGTCCCACGGGTGTCGTGTAAAGCAGTCCCACGCCGACCGCGTGAACGGTATAGTCAAAGTCAGTGGGCGAATTTTGCGTGACCTTGAACAGCCGCATCTTTCGAATTGACGAATATACGTTTCCCATGTCGTGGAAAAGCACCACTCCAAAACGGTCATTGTCAAAGGGCATGCGCAGTTCGAGTGAATTCAAAAACAACGCGTTGCCACCAATGGGAAAGCCGGTTTCAGGATCGCGCGGCCCCGCTTGATTGATGGAAAACCCTCGGTGAGAATCACTCCCACCCATGAAAAAGCGCTCCGGCAGCGGAATGTCATGGGTCAGGACTACCTGTTTCTGACCGTTAGCATCGGTAACGACGACGCTTCTGAGCCCGCCGTATGGTGACTCAACGGCGAAGCGAGTATCGCGGGCAAAAATCAAATGTGGGCCCAATCGGTAATAGGTCGAATTCTGGGCCGAAAAGCGGAGGAAATCCGCTTCAGACCCGAAGCCGGACCAGGAAACACCCGCGTCAGCCATTGAATACGAACCCCGGGTGGGATTGACAGGGTTATCCCGGTGGTCGTTGACGTAACTTAATGCAAACATGCCGATCCGGGCGGGAAGGCTGAACAGCGGAATTTGGTTGGCCGAAATGCGGTTCGACAAATCCAGTGCCTGGACATTGCGAAAAGAGTACCGGGCCGACAAAAATGTTGCCGGACTCCAGCGCTTTTCAACCAGAAAGGAAGCTTCTTCGCGCTTTGCCGTAAAGGTCAGAACGTTCCGGCTGTATTCTGCCGATGCGTTGAAGCGGACGCTGATGTCGCGGTGGGAAGGGAGCATCGGGATGAGATACCCGAGGGTAGCGGCTTTATCGAGAGCGGAAAATCTGCCTTGAAAACTCGCCGTCTGGTTTCGCCCGCCTACATTCAGGCGCGAAAGGTCAAGGGAGACGCGTGGGCTGGCTTTCAACTGGCCTTGCGGTTCATTACTTCCCAGGCGTTGCACTTCGAGCCCGCCCCCGTAACCAAGAGTCCAACGGCGCGCTTCTTCCATATTGACCAGGATCGATTTCTTTGTCTCGGTCGTGCCGGGGTTTTCAGGTGCAATCTGTACTTGATTAAAAAGTCCCAGGTCATAAAGCCGTCGCTGGGACTCGAGAAGGTTGCTCTCGTTGGCGGGCTCGCCCGGACGGAATGAAAGCTCGCGCTGGACGACCCCGTCGCGCGTATGCGTATTGCCCAGCAGGACAATGCGCTGAATGTACTCTTCACGGCCTGGTTCAACTCTATAATCGACATCAACAACATGGCTCGTGGACGATGGGGAACTGCTTGTGTCAACTTTGGCGTGAGTATATCCGTGGTTCGCGAAATACTGAAGAATGGTGTTGCGATCCTTCTGTTCGTTTTGAGGAGAATAGGGATGTCCGGGTCTATTGGCCAGGTGGGGCAAAAGCTCTTTTTGTCGATCTGCGGTAACGCCCTGCAGCGTGAGGTTTCCGACCAGTGTTTGTACTCCTTCCTGGATGTCCAGCGTCACGAAAAGGTGATTGGGCTGGTCACGGTAGTAGTAGTCGAAATGGGGAGTGATGGTCGTATCCAAGAAGCCTCGCGATTGATAAAGTGCCTTCAGCGAATCGATATCCTGTGCGAGTTGTTTCTCGCTGAAAGCGGCGCTTTCGAAAAACAATCCGGCGGGGTGGATGGTCATCGCGGGCAGAAGATCAATATCTGGAAGATAATGGTTGCCAACGAATTTATACCCTACATATTCGCCCCATGCTCCCCGATTCACCGTATAGGTGATCTGGAGTTGGTTCGGTTTCGGACGAGTGATGGGTGCCACGCTGACCGAGGCATGGAAATAGCCCTTCTGTTGGAAAAAATCCCTCAGGGCTTCGGCTCCTCTTCTTAGCGCTGGTTCGTCAGTCACGCCGTCCTGATACAGCGGGAGAACATTCCGCAGTTTTGAGGTTGAAATTTTAGCTCCACGCACGCGAACCAGGATCATAGGACCGGCTTCTGATTCTATGTGAAGCTCTTCTGTGTTGGTTTTAGGTTCGAAGACTCGTTTTCGAATAGTGGTATTGGCCTGAAGATAGCCCCGCTTCATGTAGAACTCGTGGATCTTGAAGAGCCCTTTTTCGACTTCGGATGAGGTGAGATGATCACCTGCCTTCCATCCGGCTACCCGATTCAAGCGCGCCGCAGGGTAGACGGACTGGCCTTCGAATATGATCTTGCTGACGCTGGCTTGCGGACCGGAATTAATGGTGAACAGGACATTTGCTACTTGGTTCACTGGATCGCGAACAATCCTGGTCTGAATCTCAGGCCGGTAGTAACCGTTGTCCGCCAGGACGCGTTGCATGCTGATTTTTGCGCGGGCAAGAACTTGTTCGTTTAGAGGATTCCCCAGAGGCAGCCGCGCCGCTGCGACAAGACTACTCGGGCCAAGCGGCTTGAATGTTCCGGCAACCTGCACAAGTCCGACAAAATACTGTGCTTTTCCAACAAAAACCAGCTCAACGCCACCGGGAGCGGGTTCGGCATCCGCTCGGAGATCGGTAAATCGGCCTGTGGCATAAAGCTCTTTAAGGCTCTCATCGACTCTGGCAGGATCCAGGGGCTTACCAATCTGCTGGACGATTTGTTTTTTGAATTGGGAGAGATCCAGTTCGGCGTCGCTCTTAAGGTCTACCCGAGTAACAGTGCGGCCCCATTCCGGCGAAGAGCCCAGAACCAGTCCCGCGCATCCAAGCCATGCAAAAGCCAGCATGATACCCGCACGGCCAAGAAGCATAGCTACGAACGCACACCCCTTCACATTACCCAGCGCATAGGACCGCGGGCAAAAGACCTTGAGGCAGGATCGCTTGGCGTAAAGTTCTCTCCAAGAGATTGCGCTTCACCCCCGAATGCCATAATCAATAAAGTCAATTCGGCCACACTCATTATAGCTTTCATTGATGAATCCGTCGAAGAAACCCGAACAACCCCGCCGTATGCAACCCAGGTTGCTCCGAATTCTTCGCCCGGCCCGAGTCCGGCTCAAAATACCTTCTAACCTCAAGGCCCCACCCGTCTCGGCTGGCCCCGCCAACGTCGCCGGACGAGTAAGTGGTCCGTTCGCGTCCCTCAACGCAGGCTATCGAGCCAATTTCCCGAGGACTCGCTTGAGGAGACTGTTTGAAGGAAATCCCTGGCCAAGGTGCTGTCGAAAACCTTCCGCCCAACGAAACCCAATGCACTTTCCAACCTCTTGTGCCATCTCTCTCATGGTTGTGAGCGTTTCGGGGATTTCTTGTTGTGCTTTGAGCCACGCCTGCTGGCTCTTGTGGCAGGCCAGCATCTGTTCTTTACGTTCGAGGGTTTTGCTGATGTCGACATAGAGCCCGGACGCTATTTTGTTGCCCAGGATATCGCGTCTGCCGAAGGCATCGGCGTAGTAGAGATGCGGAACGTCGGAAAGGGCTGGCGCCGGACGTCGGATGCCGGTCTTATAGTTGGGAGCCATCGCACCGAAGCAAGCGGTCTGAGCGAGACGGCTTACAGTCTCATGATCGACCATGTAATCAGACGGGGAGTGCGTGAAAACGATGGACGGGCACACTTGGCGAACGAGTTCCATCACCTTGTTCAGATGGACACGATCATAAAAAATGAGCAGGTCTTTTCCCTTTAGACAATGGTATCTGGCCCCAATTAGCGAGGCGGCTTCCCTGGCTTCGCGCTGGCGTATGCCAGCGATTTTTGAGGCAGGGAGTGTCGTGCTCCCGCAGTCGCCTGCTGACATTGTTGCAATGTGAACACGTGCGCCGCCGGCGGCAAGATGAGCCAGTGTTCCGGAACAAAGGAATTCCGCATCATCCGGATGAGCAAACAGGGCAAGAACGCTAATGGAATTCACCATGGTGTTAGAACCTGAATCTCCTTTCTGTGCTGATAGCGGCCGCCGCCCGGCGGTAGATTCGTGCCTCACTCCAGCGGACGTCCTTGATCGGAAACTCGAATACGTGCGACTTGTTGCCCAGGGCGGAAACTGCGGAAGGGCAAATCTCCGTGATTCCGCCGTATGGTTTTCATACTCCAGTTACGTTTAGGACCGCGACAGCCTTGTTGCTAACGAACGGCCTCAAGCATCGCAACGATGTTTTCTGGAGGAACATCAGCCAGGATATTGTGTACCTGCTGGAAAACGAACCCGCCTTTAGGGCTGAAAATATCGACCTGCTTTCTGACATGGCGGCGAATTGCCTCTGGTGTGCCCTTCGGTAAAATCTCCTGCGTGTTGCATCCTCCCCCCCAAAAGACCAGATCTTTCCCATACTCTCGTTTTAACTGCTCTGGATCCATTCCTGCGCAGGTAATCTGGACAGGATTAATGGCATCCAAACCTGCGTCAATGAGGTCAGGAAGAAGTTGTCGAACGCCGCCGCAGCAGTGAAGCATGACCTTTACGTCAGCCAATTCTTTAGAGCGCCTCCACATCAGGCTATGCCTGGGCTTAAAAAACTCCCGATACATGCCGGGAGAAATCTGCGGTCCAGATTGCATCCCAAGATCGTCACCGAAGACAATTATATCGATGTAGGGGCCGACCGCTTTCAGAAATTTCTCCAGATTGGCAAGATGTATCTCCACCAGCCGGTCAAGAAACTCGTGAGCCTTTCGAGGTTCGCCGGCCAAGAGCAAATAGAAGTTGTCATTTCGATAAAGGAACTGTCCTGACTCGAGGAGATTTCCACCGAACAACCCCAGGATTGCTCGGTCCGTCTTAGCCCGGAGGCTTCTTGCCCCGTCGGCGAGGCGACTGAGGCCTTCTGGGCCATCCCCCAGAGGACCGGGAGGGCTTGCTATGGTGTGCCACATCGATTCTTCCATGGCCGCAACAACTGTCTTCGGACCTCGCTCGTCAGCGAACGGAAAATACGCCTGCTCAAAATACAATGCTCCATCCGGCATCCGGGCAATAACCTTTCCGCTCTTCGACCGGAACACCCATTGTCCCTCAGTTCGTTCAGGCAGAGCCCACACGGGCATTTGGCAAGGGGTCCCATCGGGCAAGACCCAATCCGCCCACGAGTCGTCCTGCAGGGCAAAGCCGCGGCCAAGTTCGATGGTGTCAACCCCGAATTGATCCAGGACATCCTCGTCGACGATGGCGAGTTGCTGAATAGGGTCATAGACGCGAATCGGTTTGCCCGGCAGTCCTAAGTGCTTGCGCAATTTTGCATAGCTTATAGCTGCGATTCCTGATGATCGATGTCCGGAAAGGTCGATGGGGACATGGTCGGATTCCTTATGATCGAATGCCGCGCGAACTCGTTCTCTTGAAGTCATGTTTCCAATCCTCATGTTTGCACCGAAGTCTGTTTCGACGGAACGCGCCTAAAAACTACAAGCGGTGTCACCTTCCCGACGAAGACGCGATGGGTTAAGATTACTGTTTCTCGGGCTGCTTCGCTACTGTTTTTGCAACCGCTTGCCGCAGCACCGCGGGAGCTGCATAGCCCACCCAATGGTCAGTAACAATACCCTTCTGGTTGATTAGAAACAGGCTTGGATAGATCGCGATGCCGCCGTAAGCGTCGTCCGTTTCGCGGGTCCATCGAACTACGGGGAAAGAAATTTTTTCTTCCTGGAGGTAGCGGCGGTGGGCCTGCTCGCTGTAACTCAATCCCAGCATGTCATCGGCGTTTGCTCCCAGGACTGTGAAACGCTTGGGACCGAACTCGTGCTGAAGGTTGACAAGCGCGGGCGTTTCCTTCATGCAGGGCGGGCAGCCTGTAAACCAGATGTAGAGCAAGATAACTTTTCCGCGCAGTTCGGCGGAGGTCAAGTGGCTGCTGCCGTCAAGTTGCACCAGGTCAAACGGCGGCGCAGAGACCCCTTGCCATCCCGCAAGGCGATGAGCTGCCCCCTGTCCGAAACGGGGATCGCCAAGAATCTTCGCGATATCAACACCCGTAATCTCACCTGTCTTGGGATTGCGGGTGATGAACTTCGGCACCCGGGGATCCGATTCCATAATGCGTAGCAGGGTGTCGGCTTCCTCCGGGCTTTTCAGCGCGAACTGCTGTGCGATGATCTCCAGGCTGGGAGGAGTGGAGAATTTCTGTTGATACTGGACGATAAACATCGGAATCCTGAAGAAGGCATTGTAGAGTTTGTTCAGCGCTTGTCGCTCGTCCGGTTTGGTAAATACGTTGTTATAGAGCTCAGTGATCTTGACCGGCTGGCCGGCCTTGAGATGGTCGCGAATATAGTTGAGAATGCGTGCTTCGGGATCGGACCCGGCAAGAGCCCAAGAGATACTTAACCCAAGAATCGTCACGGAAACCAGAACCAGTCTGCTCGCCTGCTTCAATGACTGCCAGCCTCAGTAGAAAGGGTTGAATCCTGCTCGGCTTTCCGAAATATCCGCCACTCGAAAAGCAGAGAATACTTCATGTATTTGTCTAAGAAGCTCCACCCGTGCCCCCCCGGCCGAAGGACATACTCATGGGGATAATTTTCCTTATTGAGGATCTCATCGAGTAGTGCAGCCCCTTTTTCAAAACCGTAACGGTCGTGGTCTCCACAGTCAAAATAGATTTTTAATCCTTGGAACCGTTCAGGATGTTTGGCAAGGGTGAGGGGACTGTTTTCTTCCCAATACGCTTGGTTGAGAGGCGATCCGAAAGCGTGCTGAAGAATCCGCGCGTAAAACCCCCAGCGTCCTTCCGTGGGAATGGGATTCGGGAACTTAGGTAACAAGACGGCGCTATGGGCGCTGACGGAACCGAAAATATCCGCGTGGAGCATCGCGAGGTGCAGCGCGCCGTAGCCTCCCATCGAGAGGCCGCTGATCCCGCGCGCATCGCGTTTCGCAATGGTCCGATAGTGCTGATCAATGTAAGGAACGAATTCTTGGATGAAGAAATCCTCGTAGCGAACGCGACCGTCTTCGGAATTGATATAGAACGTCTCGCCACCGTCAGGCATGACCACCAGGAAATGACCGATTCTACCCTTGGCGGTTAGCTCATCAAAGATTTCCTTTCCTCCACGATCTACCCAGCGATGATCGTTGCCAAACAAGCCGTGAAGGAAATAGAGAGTGGGATAGCGCCTCGGAGTTGTGGCAGAGTAATCAGCCGGGAGGTCAATGCAGTAACCCACGGAGCGACGAAGAATCGAGCTCGGCACGGAACCACACTCGACCGTAGTCGGAGAAGCCGCAAGCAGTGGACTAAAACAACTGAGATAGAAAAGAAGGAAAGTCGCCGCGAACGCAGGCAGGACATATGTCATTAGGCAAACGCGCACATGGCCTCCACTTCTTGAGCCCAAGCGAATCCTCATCGGTTAATGAGGAGCCGGAGTGCTTGCCTGGGAGTGCTGTGTTTCGACAAAAATGTTAAATTTTCCGTTACCCGAACCTGCACCGATGGCCCCGTCAACGGTGCGGTCCGCAGCACCCTGAGTGGTGGCAGTAGAGCCATAAACTGAACCGTGAATGCCCTTTAGTATGGTCTTTTTGTGACTCTTCAAAAGGACGGCCCCGGATTCAGAACTGGTGGACGATTTATTTTGGGCGTGATGAAACTCCAGCACGCCGCCGTTCCCTGGTTGCCCGAGCTTTGAAGTGCGCGGAGTTGAGGCGGATTGTCCTGGTTTCTTAGCTTCGGTTGTCTCGGCAGCTTCGCGGGCCGCCTCAGAGGTGCTTATGAATGTAATGTCCTTGAGCGGTAACTTAGCAGGAGTCTTTGCGGCTTTTGCGGCCTTCGCGCTTGCAACCGCTGAATCAGAAGGATTGGATCGTTGCGCTTTGGTCTGGGCTGTAGCGGCAATAGGCAGCCACAAGCCCACAGTTGCGGTAAATATCGCGGCCTGAAGTGACTTTCGGCTCATGCCATCCCCCCGCCAATGTACCCTATTCTGAGCTAGATATTGGGACGAGTCAAGTTACATCGAAATGTCACCGCGAGCTAAAAAAAGAAGAGCTGAGATTACCCTCGTAGTCAAATTGGAGTGAACAATCCTCAGGCGCAAGCCGCCAACCGCGGATCGCCGCGCTCTCCAGGGCAAGAGTTGCTGTAACCGCAATCCGGTTGAGGCCAAGAGTATTGTGAATCCAAATAATGCGTTGCTCTCCCATGCCAGGGCTGCCCAGAGTTGCCAGGCTAAAATCGAGCGCACTGCGATCGGATGCCAAATACATGGGCAAACGGGCCATCTGAGGGTTCAGAGAAGTTTGAACGTTCACATAGGTCTTTTGGAGGTCGATTTTTCTGTACAAGCGTTCGTGCATGACGTCCGCCAACCCAACACCCACCGCGTTACCTGCGCTTTCCGGCGTCAAATCGCGGACGTAAATCAGGCCGATTTCGGGCGCCTCGCCCGGCTGAAGCTCCACCCCTCTTCCGATGATCTTGGTGTCCATGCCTGTTCCGCTGATGTTCTTCCCGATTTCATTCACAATGAGGAGCTGAAATTTTGAAAAAGGTAACCGAGGAACCAGCCTGCGCGCCACGGGCAGCATTGCCTCTTCCATGGCGACAATGCCTTCCGGCGGGGCAGCTTGTACGTCCGCGATCTGGTGCGTTTCGTTTTCAACAACAGCCAAGCCGCACAGAATCTTTCCCTTGGCCAGGGTGACGCTTGAGAGGGCTCGAATAACTCGCTCGAATCCGAATTTTCGGCTCCAGCGATGAGTCTCACGGGCGCCCTCTCGTTTGCCCATGCCGACCGCTATCATCTTCAGCAAACCACTTTCAATATTTCCGGAAAAATCCGTGTGTGGTTTGACTCGATTCAACACGACCACGGCGTCCGCTTCCCAGGCGTTACGGTCTATGAACGCCTGAAAACCCTCGGGAGTCTGGCCCAGGCCGACAGTTGCCATGTCGGATTTGATCTCGACTCCAACACCTTCAGGGGTGACGCCGTAATCTGCAAGAACCGCAAGCTGGCCTTCGGCCGTTGCTCCACCGTGGCTGCCCATCGCTGGAATAACGAAAGGTCTCGCGCCTTGTTCTTTCAGCCACTCACAGACGGTTCTTACAATTGCTTTCAGGTTCGCAATGCCGCGGCTTCCTGTAGCGACAGCGATCCGGCGACCCAAAAGTCTTTCACGAGGAAGTCCAAGCCCCGTGAGCGATTGCCGGATTTTGCCGCTGAGATCGGCCACCTCGGGCATGCTTGCACCAACTCTCTCCAGAATCCTGAAGTGTTCTATTGGAATATGCCCATTATTCGCCATGAGTTGATCCTCTATCGGAGCTTAACCGCACAGTTCGCCGCGGTCAACCTAGGCTTTGGCAACGCTCAGCCTACAAAGCCCGCCGCAACTCTTGACCTTAAACCCAGCTTGAGTGTATACGCTAGAGAGTGAAAATCACGACCTTTAGGAGCCTGTGTGAGAACTCGGGTTTGACGCATGGCCGATAATGCGGTGGAGAGGCCGCCGACGGGATTTTTTCCATACGGTCCGGGTCAGATCGGGTTGTTGCCAGCCGACATATGATATCTGCCGGGCGAAACCCACTTCTGCTTTTTCATCCATGTGACGGAACGGAGTTTACTTCAACTAAGGAGCTATTATGAAAGCGGCATTTTTAACGGGGTTACGACAGATAGCAATCCAGGAGACGGCACCGCCGGAAATCATGGATTCCCGCAGCGTCCTCTTGCGTGTGGGCGCGGTAGGCGTGTGCGGGTCGGACGTGCATTTCTACACCATGGGGCGGATCGGATCCTCCGTGGCCAAATATCCGGAATGGACCGGACATGAATGTGCGGGGACGGTGGTGGCTACTGGGAAGGAAGTGAAGCGCCTGAAAGTGGGCCAACGCGTGGCTATCGATCCGCTGATCAGGTGCGGGAAGTGCGATCAGTGCCTGTCCGGGCGGGAACACACATGCCGCTACGAGAGATTCTTGGGCGTGGCCGGACGGGCCACGGGTGCGCTGGCGGAATATCTGGTGATGCCGGAGGAGTCTTGTTTTGCGATTTCTGACTCTATGACCATGGTGCAGGCCGTGGCGACGGAACCGCTTTCGGTTGGCGTATACGCCCAGCGACTGGCCGGAATGCAACCCGGAGCTAAGATCGCCATCCTGGGTAGCGGTCCGATTGGTTTGTGCGTGCTGCTCGCCAGCCGCGCGGCCTGCGATTGTAAGGCTTACCTTACAGATTTAGTTGATGAGCGCTTGGAAATGGCTCGGCAATGCGGAGCGAATTGGGTGGGTAACGCAAGCAAAATCGACGTCGCGCGTGCCCTCCAGGAAATAGAGCCCCTGGGAATGGATTTTGTGTTCGAGTGCGCAGGCCAGCAGGAAACCTTAGACCAGGCCGTCGAAATCCTGAAACCAGGCGGAACATTGCTCATCATCGGTATACCAGAGACAGACCGGGTGAGCTTCAATGCCCACGACTTGCGGCGAAAGGAAATCCGGCTGCAAAACGTGCATCGGCAAAACGAATGCACGGCTGCGGCAATAGAGCTGATTACGAGCGGGAAGATCAATGTGGACCAAATCGTGACCCATCATTTCCCGCTGGTTGAGTCTCAGCGGGCCTTCGATCTGGTTGCGGACCGCCGCGATGGGGTGGTAAAAGCCATGATCCACGTTGCTGACTGATCCCTTTTGCTGGCGGCGGTTGGCGGCAAGGTAGTCCCTGGTGCGGTGCAATCCGGATGTCTTGCGGCTGTTTGGCAAGACTTGGCGTGTTCTTATCTCCGTCCGTGTAACTTCCTACGAACTCTCGAATCTATTAGAGACGGCAGTCGCCAAATGCCGGATTTTGCGCTGTACCATCCCGGTTCTTTCAAACGGGCGTGCGGAAAAGTGTAAGCTGCAAATTGAATAGGGTAACCTGCTACGGGATGAATTGCCCATGAAGGAGCGTATCAGATCTGGTGGCGAGCAACTCAATGCTGAGAGCTATAATTGTGAGTACGACGATGGCTGGGTAACGAAACAATCCTAATAGCCACAATTTCCCGACGGGAAAGGGCTGAACAATGAGTGACGAATCGCACCCCGGAGAATCTTTGGCAGGGTTTCCCAAGCTTAATGACAACGAAGCCCTGAAGGACCCTGTCTGTAATATGGACGTCGATCCCTCGACGGCGGCAGGAAGCTACAGGTACAAGGGAACTACCTATTATTTTTGCTGTGAATCCTGCCTTGAGCGATTCCGCGCAGCGCCTGAGGAGTACCTGGGTCCCGCAAAGCCGGTGCTTCAACTTGCCGAGGCGCCAGCCGGAGCTGATTACACCTGCCCGATGGACCCCGAGATTCATCAGTCGAAGCCGGGGCCATGCCCTAAGTGCGGCATGGCTCTGGAACCGGCGATGGTCGCGGCCCCGCAGACCAAAACTCAGTATGTGTGCCCCATGCACCCCGAAGTGGTCCGGGACGAACCGGGCGCCTGTCCCAAGTGCGGCATGGCACTCGAGCCAAGAACGGTAACTCTTGAGGAAGAAGCCAATCCCGAATACGTAGACATGAAGCGGCGGTTCTGGATCAGCCTGGTCCTGACGGTTCCTACGATTATCTTGGCCTTGTCGGAAATGGTTCCCGTGGGGCGTATGCTTTCAAGCGCAGCCAGGACCTGGATTGAGTTCATTTTATCGACGCCGGTGGTGCTCTATTGTGGCTGGCCGTTCTTCAAGCGCGGCTGGGCCTCCATTTTGAACAAGAGCCCTAATATGTTCACTCTGATTGCCATCGGCACGGGTACGGCCTTTTTCTACAGCGTGATTGCGACCATTGCTCCCGAAATCTTCCCGGCGTCTTTCCGGGGCGCGGGCGGCACCGTCGCGGTTTACTTTGACGCGGCCGCAGGCATCACCACACTGGTTCTGCTCGGTCAGGTTCTAGAGTTGCGGGCACGCGCTCGAACTTCCAGCGCCATCAAGGCGCTGCTGGGTCTCGCTCCAAAGACGGCGCGACGCCTTCTGGATGACGGTTCGGAAGAGGATGTGCCGCTCGACCGCGTCCATCCCGGCGACCGCCTGCGCGTACGGCCGGGAGAAAAAGTTCCGGTGGATGGCGAGGTGCTCGACGGTTCAAGCTTTGTCGATGAGTCGATGATGACCGGCGAGCCGACGCCCGTCGAAAAAACCGCCGGCGCGCGGGTGACGGGCGGAACGGTGAACGGGAAGGGAAGCCTGGTGATGCGCGCCGAGCGCGTGGGCAGCGATACGTTGCTGGCGCAGATTGTCCGGATGGTGAGCGAGGCGCAGCGCAGCCGCGCGCCCATCCAGCGGCTGGCGGACGTGGTGGCCGGGTACTTTGTTCCGGCGGTGGTGGGCTCGGCCATCATCACCTTTATTGTCTGGTCGATTGTGGGGCCCGCTCCCGCCATGGCCTATGCGCTGGTCAACGCCGTTGCGGTGCTGATTATCGCCTGCCCCTGCGCGCTGGGACTCGCCACACCGATGTCGATCATGGTGGGCACCGGCCGCGGAGCCACGGCGGGCGTACTGATCAAAAATGCCGAAAGCCTGGAGGTTCTGGAAAAGGTTAACACGGTTGTGGTGGACAAGACCGGCACGTTGACGGAAGGCAAGCCGCGCCTGGTATCAGTTGAGCCGATGGAAGGCTGGAGCGAGCAGGAGATGCTGCGCCTCGCCGCAAGCCTCGAGCGCGGCAGCGAGCATCCGCTGGCCGAGGCGATTGTGAAAGGCGCGCGCGAAAATGGACTCGATCTTCTCGACGCGCGTGATTTCCAGTCGGTCACCGGCAAAGGTGTTACGGGAAAAGTGGATGGCCGCACGGTGGGCCTGGGCAACAGCCGCCTGGTTGAGGAACAGGGCGCGGACGCGGCCAATTTCGAGCAGCGCGCCGAAGCCCTGCGGCAGGATGGGCAGACGGTGATGTTTGTCGTTGTCGACGGCAAGCCGGCTGGTCTGCTCGGCGTGACGGACCCCATCAAGAGGTCCACGCCCGAAGCCATCAAGCTTCTGCACGATGAAGGAATCCGTATTGTGATGCTGACCGGCGACAGCCGCACCACCGCTGAGGCCGTCGCCAAGAAACTTGGCATTGATGAAGTGGAAGCGGAAGTCCTGCCGCAACAAAAGGGCGACGTGGTCAAGCGGCTGCAAGGCGAAGGACGAATTGTCGCCATGGCGGGCGACGGCGTGAACGATGCTCCCGCTCTGGCTCAGGCGGAAGTGGGAATCGCCATGGGCAGCGGCACCGATGTGGCCATCGAAAGCGCCGGCATCACGCTGCTGAAAGGCGACCTGCGCGGCATCGCCAAGGCCCGCAAGCTGAGCCACGGAACCATGCGCAACATCCGCCAGAACCTTTTCTTCGCGTTCATCTACAATTCGCTGGGCATTCCGCTGGCCGCCGGCGTGCTCTATCCGTTTTTCGGCCTGCTGCTCAGTCCCTTGATCGCCAGCGCCGCCATGACCTTCAGCTCGGTCTCGGTGATTTCCAACGCCCTGCGCCTGCGGCGTTTGCCGTTGTAAGCACGGGTAGCCGCGACACTGATTTTCGTGTCGCGGGTTCGTAGGCGGTGTTGGTAGCCACGGTCAGCGCATTCCTGACCGTGGGCCTTTTTGTGAAGGACAAGCCCACTACCGGCCCTTCGCTACCCGCTGAATGGTCAGCAACCGAGGACAAGCCACTGTCCGTCCTGGTCTCACTCGTCTACTCGGCTAACTTCCTTGCCGCACTTGTAGCATGTCAGCTTATTGGTGAACGGAGATTTGGCCACGCAATCCCAACAAAGATACCAACCATGCTGCGGGCAATAGTACACGTTCCGCGTGATGGTCTTGCTGCACCGCACACATTTGTAACTGGTCATTCCTTGCTCCTCTCCACATAAAGCGTCGTAGGAAGCGGGTGCTCGCCTCTGCGTCCGGTCACACCATACCTCATTCGCGGCGGGCTCTTCCCCCACGACCTCTGCCGCTCCTTCCCAGCCGTGAACCGGCCACTGCTCGCTCCTACTTGAACTTCTTGTGCCAATATAATGCCAGAATGCCGCCCCAGAATATGAAGCCGAACACTCCGACGCCTGGTTTCTGGAACAGTAAGAAGAAGCTAGTCACGGTGAATAAGCCAAGCACTCCCAATACGATCCATGAGCCCGAGAACGCTTTTTTGCCAAGCTTTCCCGCTTTCAATTTCTCCAGGGTCTTTGCCGCCTCTATGCCGAGCCGACCTGTCGGTTCTAGCTCGATGACCTTGTGGAATGCGCTCATCGCGGATGCGGCCTCGTGCTTGTTCGTGTATGATGCCCCAATGTTGTAGTAGCATCCCGCGTCATCCGGGACATACTGGAGAGCTTGGTTGTATAGGTTAACTGCCTCCTCCCATTTTTCAAGCGCGAACTTCAGGTCTCCTCGGAGACTACAGACTGCCCCCTTAATTGTGTTTGGCGTGATAGTTCCTTCGGCGATCTGGATATGCCCGCTGCCGTCGAGCTCAGAGGCTTTCTCTGCCGACTTCCAGGCCATGTCCAAATTTTCGTTGAACTCGCCTTCCAGTTTTCCTTGCAAGGCTGTCATCGCAATCGTGCCGCGAAATGTCCCCTCGTTGACCTCTCTGTCGCTTGCGTCTTTGGCCTTACGTATTTCATCAACTTTGCTTTCCACGTCTTTGAGACACGACCATGCAACTTTTAGCTGTCGCTCAAATTCCAACTGGCTTGCTGCTGTCTGTGCCACGATCCACCTCCCCTGATGTGTGCTCATACTCGAATTTCGAGCCGACGACCCCAATGACCATATTGCTATCGAATGCCGCCACAACTTTCTGTGTAATGAGTGAACTCAGATTCTTAACACGAGGAACTCTCATCTTCCCCCCGAGTATCCGCTTGAAGCTTGAGGGTTCTGGACGAAACGTCGGGCGCAGATTGTGCCGCGCTCTTACGCTTGGCTTCCCGCGACCCCAACCCAATTTGACCGGATTGGCTTCTATTTGTCCTTGAGACGTGAAATCCCGCGTTAATTGGTTTAGGCGGTTTTCCCCTCGTGGGCGAAATTCCGCCTCCCGGCCACCCCACACCGCCAGATGAAATGGAAAAAGGCCCAAGGCCGAAGGCGGATTTAAGGAAACAAACGCACCCTCTTGATCGAGCATATATGCTCGCAAGGCCTGCGTGCATCCGCGGCCACTCCCCTTGGAGAGCACGTTCGCAACTCCCACTTAGCTTCCCTACCCGCCATCAAATATACAGCCAATAAATATACAGCTTGCAAACCCCGTGTCAATAGATTTATTTCACAATTAGCTTCCCCCCTACCCATTCCGCTCGCTTCGTCTGGTTAGGCCTGGTGCCGCGCTTAGCAGGTAGCGCAAAGTTTCAGGTTTTTGAAACTCTGTGGGTTTTCGAGATTTCGATTGCAAACGCCGCAGACTTCGAACGGCCCGAAGCAAGGTTGCGCTCGTCTGCCTCAATTTCGCTTGACAACGCCGACGACGTTATAGAAAGGTCCGCGGTTCTTCTGGGGATGCGTGCTCACAGTGTTGTATTCCAGCGGCATGTTGAGGCTGCGGCGCCCTTTTCTTTCTGACCGTTATTTCTTTGTGACAGATGGCAAGCCTGTAGGTTAGCGTTCTCGCTTCTTCCGGCTCGGGCGCCATGTGCCACACTTGCCTTCGCCGCGCATTATATACCCCGCGCGGCCCCGTTAAGCATGATCTGTCTTGAAAAAACGTCTTGACAATCATCGGCTATCGTGCTAGTCTAACTTCTGGGCTTGTAGCGCCGGTGTCTCCACCGCCGCCCGTGCGGTCCCCGTAGAGACGTTCCGCTGGAACGTCTCAGAAGCCCCAGCGGGGCGTCTCTACAGCCGCCAATGTAGATGGCCCGCGGTGGCTTGCTGAGGACGCAAAAGCCGCTTGCCGCAATTGATTGATACTAAATAACTTACTCGACAGTACGAACATGGGAAGGGAAAACACGAGAGCTTTGGCAAATTTCAAGATCAGGATAACGCGCTTTAGAATGAATGAGATATCCTGAGAATCGCGCAAAAACGCGCAAAAAAAGAATTCTTTTTTTTGCGAAAACGAAGCGAGGAAGTTGTTGAAAACAAAGGATCGCTGCGGAAAAAACGGGCAAAACGAACCGAAAACGAACCTAAAACGAAGCTAGCCAAGTTGTTGAAAATAAAGGATTGGCCAAAAAACGAAACCAAAACGAACCGAAGACCGAAGCACTCTCCCAAGGCCCGCCTGGCGTCCGCGCACTGCCTGGAAACCGTGAAAAGCTTCCAGGGCTTCCAGGCTCAAGCTGGCCGGCCAAGCGGAAAAATTGTGGCCTCACGGAAAATCTCTAGCCTAGTCTCCCTTCCCTTCCTCTTCGTACTGCCGCTTCAACCGGGAGGTCACGGCGGGGTCGGCGAGGGTGGTCGTATCGCCGAGAACTCTTCCTTCCGCGATATCGCGCAGCAGGCGGCGCATGATTTTGGCGCTGCGTGTTTTGGGCAATTCCGAGGTGAAGAAGATGTCATCCGGCCGGGCGATGGGCCCGATCTTTTTGACGACGTGCTGCTTGAGTTCGTCCTTCAGCTTGGCGCTGGCGCGGATACCTTCCTTGAGCGTAACGAAGCCGGCGATGCCCTGCCCCTTGACTTCGTGCGTCTTGCCGATGACGGCGGCTTCCGCAACGGCCGGATGGTCCACCAACGCGCTTTCCACCTCATAAGTGGAAATTCGATGGCCCGCGACGTTCATGACGTCATCCACGCGGCCCAGCAGCCAGAAATAGCCGTCTTCGTCCACCTTGGCCCCGTCGCCCGTAAAATACTTGCCGTCATATTGAGACCAGTATTGCCGGACGTAACGGTCGGGATCGCCATAGATGGTCCGGAACATGGCCGGCCAGGGTTTGCTGAGCACCAGGTATCCTCCGGCGCCGGGCCCCACCGAGCGGTCTTTGCCGTCCAGCACTTCCGCCTCGACGCCCGGGAAAGGCTGCGTTGCCGAACCCGGCTTCGTCGCGGTCAGTCCCGGCAAGGGAGTAATCAGGATCATGCCGGTCTCCGTCTGCCACCACGTGTCGACGATCGGGCAGCGCTCCCGCCCGATATTCTGGTGATACCAGATCCACGCCTCGGGATTGATGGGCTCACCAACCGTTCCAATCACGCGCAGCGAAGAGAGGTCATACTTGGCGGGCCACTCCGTACCCCACCGCATAAAGCTGCGGATGGCAGTGGGCGCCGTATAAAAAATGTTGACGCGGTATTTGGCCACAATCGACCAGAAGCGTCCGCGGTCCGGATAATCCGGGCTTCCTTCGTACATCACAGTGGTGCAACCGTTCGCGAGCGGCCCGTAAACAATGTACGAATGGCCCGTCACCCAGCCGATGTCCGCCGTGCACCAGTAAACGTCGTCTTCCTTGATGTCAAAGATCATGCGGTGCGTAGTGGAGGTTCCCACAAGATACCCGCCCGTGGTGTGAACCACGCCTTTGGGCTTTCCCGTGGTGCCGCTCGTATAAAGGATGTAGAGCATATCCTCGGCATCCATAGGCTCCGGATCACACTGGTCCGAGGCATTTGCCACAAGTTCGTGCCACCAATAATCGCGTCCGGGTTTCATGGCAATCTGCGCCGCCTTGCCCACGCGCTCAACCACCACCACTTTTTCGATGGTAGGCGTGCCGGTAAGAGCCTCATCGGCGTTCGCCTTCAAGGGCACGACGCCGCCGCGCCGCCACCCTCCGTCGCAAGTAATCAGAATCTTGGCTTGGGCGTCGTTGATGCGTTCCCGAAGAGACTCGGCGGAGAATCCTCCGAACACCACGCTGTGCGGCGCGCCGATCTTGGCGCAGGCCAGCATGGCGATGGCGAGTTCCGGCACCATGCCCATGTAGATCGCCACCCGGTCGCCCTTCTTCGCTCCCAAAGACTTGAGGACGTTCGCGAACCGGTTCACCTCCCGCTCCAGAGCTTCGAACGTCAAAGTGCGCGAGTCCCCGGGTTCGCCTTCCCAGATAATAGCGGCCTTGTTGCGGCGGAAGGATTTCGCGTGCCGGTCAACACAGTTATACGTGGCATTGAGTTTGCCGTCCACAAACCATTTGGCCCACGGCGCGTTCCATTCAAGCACCTTACTCCATGTCTGGAACCAGTCCAGCCGCTTGGCCTCTTCCGCCCAGAACCCTTCGAGGTCTTGCCTCGCCGCCTCGTAAATCATCGGGTCGGAGACGTTCGCCTGACGCCGAAATTCTTCAGAAGGCGGAAAGCTCCGAGCCTCCTTCAACAAAGCTTCCAAACTTTCTTGTGCGGTTGCCGCTTTATCGCTCATGGTCAACTCTCCCTTGACTTTGGTTCAGAAATCGAAAACCCAGCCATGAAACATCCAAGGCGCCAGAGCCTCATTCCACCCGGGCGCTCTGGCGGGCGGCAGGCCAAGGCACAATCCCGTTGGGCTGCACCTCACCCTCGTATTCCGCGTACCCTTGGCAATGGAATCGATTTGTCAGGTTCTTCCGCCCCAGTTTATGTCTTGCCTGCCATAGGCTTCATCGAGCAACTCCATCACGCGCATCACACGGCGTTTCTGCCCAGGCCGCGCCACACCGGCACTCAATTGCAAGAGCCAGCCAGGATTAGCAGTCAGGATCAATCCCGCGCCCGTCTCATCCACCCGCCGCATCTTCGCCTCGAGAAGCCGCTCACCCATTTCACTACGATTTACATTATAAATCCCCGCACTGCCACAACACACCTCAGATTCTTTCAGCTCGACCAACTCGAGGCCGGAAACCACCGCGTTGGTAATGGTCGCTTCATAGCCGCCTTCCAGAAAGGTTTGAATGTTTCGCTTGGCAAGTTCACGGGCCACTTCGCGAATGCCCGCATGCACGTGCAAAGCGCCGCAGCAACCCTGCGCCTGCGGAACTTTTTCCGGAAGCCGCCTTATCCTCAACTTCAATCATGTTCAAGCACCCGGGAACGGCCGCTGACATGACGCTATTTTCTTCAGATCACCGAAGGAGGTCGGGCAGCACCGGCTTCAGTGCGGCCTGCTCCGCAATCCGGTTTTGCAGAAGCCGAGAGCGCCGGGGGCCGTTTTCTGAATTTTCTTGGGCGAAAGAGGCCGTCAGGTTAGAATGCCTTCCGCATGGTTCCAATTCCGCTCAACGACCATATTCGGCGCCAGACTTTCTGGTTTATGACCCTGGCGCTCATTCTTGCCAATACTGCGGTGTTTGTGTACGAGCTATCGCTTGGTGCGCAGATCAACCGGTTTATTTTCCTCTTCGGACTCATTCCGGCGCGCTATACCACCGCGCACGGGATCGTCATCACAAGTCTTGCTGGCTTCCTGGTCCCGGTCTTTACCTCAATGTTCATCCACGGCGGCTGGTTGCATTTGATTGGCAACATGCTTTTCCTCTTTGTCTTCGGGCGAAGCGTTGAAGACCGTTACGGTCACACCAGGTTCCTGATGCTCTATTTTCTTAGCGGGTTTGGGGCTGCGGTAACCCACATCATTTTCAACGCGGGCTCGCGAGTGCCCACGATCGGCGCCAGTGGCGCCATTGCCGGCATACTCGGCGCCTATCTGGTCAGCTTCCCCACCTCCCGCATCACCACCTTGATCCCTCTGCTCTTTTTCTTCTGGACGGTGCAACTGCCGGCCTTGCTGGTTCTCTTATATTGGTTCCTGATTCAGTTCATCGCGGGATTTCAGATGTTGGCCATTGAATCCGCCACCCGCGGCGGCGTAGCCTGGTGGGCGCATGTAGGCGGTTTCCTGTTGGGCATGATTCTGGCGGTTGTACTTCCCAAGCGCCGCCAAGTCCGGGCCGTCGCATCCTGGGCGTAGCAATTCCGCTCGGGAAGACGCGCGGCTTTTGTCTCTTTCCGGACAGGCTTACCTCCGGGATTGGGAGTTGCTCGGCGTCGCTGGACTCTTCGCCCTTCTCTCGCTCGGTAAAATAGACACCGAAAAGAATCAGCGCGCCGCCGAACAACCCTTGAAAGCTGACTCTGTCGTTCAGCAACCAGATTCCCAGCGCCGTGGCAATGATGGGCTCAATAAACGTAAAAGCCGCTACGCGCGAGGCTGTAAGCCCCGCCAAAGCCGAGGCGAAAAGCAGATACGCGACCACTGATGAGAACACCACCATAAAGGCCAGCCCCAGCACCGCCCGGACCGGAACGTGGGACCAATTCACGTGCCAAACAGCTTTGGCGCCTAAAGGAACCATCATCAACGCGCCCAATCCGAACACCAGCGTGTTCAGTGTCAAAACATCGTATTGGTCAGCCACGCCCTTCATCAGGATGGTGTAATAAGCAAAGACCAGAATCTGAGCCAGCAAGATCACGTCCCCCAACCAGTGAGCATGGCTTCCGATCCCCGGCCTGGCGTAAGTCAAAAGGACAACACCCGAAAACGAAATCAGCATGCCCAATAACTTGAGCAAGGTCAGCGGCTCGAGTCGCATCAAAACCGACAAGATCAGTACCATAACAGGTTCCATCGCAACGATGAGCGCCGCGTGGGGAACGCTGGTCCGGGACATCGCCTGAATAAATAGAACTTGACCGACGGTGACACCGCACAACGCTATGAGCACAAAATTGAGCCACTCGCGCCGGGTGAGGCGCAGCGAAGGCGGGCGGCGAAAAATGATGAAGAGAAGCCCGAATAATAAAGCGGTAAAAATAGCACGGACCTGAGCCAGAGCCAAAGGATTGAAGCCCAGTAAAACTTCTTTGATGGCCACCATGTTGGCCGCCCAGCATAGGACAGCACCCAGCATCGCAAGGTGCATCAGGCGGTGGCGTTTACGTGCAGACGACGTCGCCGGCCGCTCGGCGCCAAGCTCAAGTACGGCTTTCAAAGAGATCCTTCCGCACGGTAACCGTCGCGATGCGCGCGAGGTTCGGCCTGTATCCGAGGCCCGGCTCTTTCGGGACGGCAATGGTGCCCTTGCCGGTGACCGTCACTTCGGGGTCAATGATGTCTTCTTTCCAGTAACGGCGGCTGGCAGAAACATCTCCCGGCAGGGTAAACCCCGGCAAAGAAGACATCGCGATATTGTGGGCGCGTCCGATGCCGGATTCGAGCATGCCCCCGCACCAGATGGGAACCTGCCTGGCCACACACACGTCATGAATCTCGCGCGCCGCCGTATAGCCGCCAACGCGGCCCAACTTTACGTTGATGATTTTGCACGCTTCGATTTCAATGGCTTTTCGAGCGTCTTCCGCGCTGTGGATCGATTCGTCCAGGCAGATCGGCGTCTTGATTTCACGCTGCAACCGCGCGTGATCAATCAAATCGTACCAGCCGAGAGGCTGCTCGATCATCATCAGGCGGAATTGGTCCAGTAACCTTAGATGCGGTAAGCCTTCGAGAGTATATGCCGAGTTGGCGTCCGCCATCAGGTCAATATCAGGAAAGCGGTTGCGAATCCTCTCCAGGATTTCAATGTCCCATCCCGGCTTGATTTTGACTTTGATGCGCTGGTAACCCGCGTCAAGCTCCCGCTGAATCTTCTCGAGCAATTCTTCCGGTGAATTCTGGATGCCGATGGAAACGCCGCAAGGGATCTCTTCACGCGTCCCGCCAAGAAGCCGGGCAAGCGGCACCCTTTGCCGCTGCGCTTGAATATCCCAGAGCGCATTTTCCAGCGCCGCCTTGGCCATATTGTGGCCACGCACCGGCTGAAACCTCCGGGCGATTTCCGCTGGCGAGTTCCAGGGCTTTTCGAGAGCCCAGGGAATCAAGAAATCCCGCAGGATGTGCCAGGCCGTCTCGGGAGTCTCGTAGCTGTAAAAGGGCGCTTCACCGCACGTGACCTCGCCCCAACCCTCCTGGCCGCCCGCCTCCGCTCGAACAAGAACGATTCTTCGGTCGGCGGTGCGCCCGAAACTCGTCTCAAAAAAGTGCACCAGAGGCATGCGGAGTTCAAGCAATTCCACGCGCTCAATTTTCATAGGAGATCCACGAGATAGCGTGCCTCCCCGCCCGCCTTCTCAAACCCCGCAATCGCAAGTTCCACCCGAAGCACTTCTGAAGCCGGTCGCGGACGGCTGCCTGCCATTCCCACGCCCGGGCCAGGCTCACTTTCTACCGGCGCATCAAGATCCGCCAGAATGGACACCTCTACCGCGGCGGCGAGTAACTTAGTTCATCGATTTTCTCGCGCCTTGTGCAGTTCCCAAATATTGTCCAATTCTTCCGGTGTGCAAGCCCGGACGGACTTCCCGCGCCTTTTCACTTCTTCCTCAAGCGCCTGGAAGCGCCTGCGGAACTTCTGATTGGCCGCGCGCAGGCAACTCTCCGGATCCGAGCGAATCTGCCGGGCCACGTTTGCTACGGCGAACAGCAAATCGCCAAGCTCCTCTTCGAGTTTTGGATGTTCTGCTGCGGGGTGCGAAGCAGCTTCTTTCCGGAACTCCCGCAATTCTTCTTCGACCTTATCCAGAACATCTTCAAGCTTGGCCCAGTCAAAGCCTGCCTCCGCAGCTCGCAATCCCAGTTCGTAGGCTTCCAGCGTGGAAGGGAGCGCCGGAGCGATGCCGTCCAGCACTGAGGCGCCTCGCGCGTTCGGTCCGCGCTCATTCTCCTTTACGGCGGTCCAGCTCTCCAAAGCCTCCTCGGGCGTGCGGGCGCGCTTCTCGCCGAAAACGTGCGGATGCCGCCGGATCAGCTTCTCATAAACGCCCTCGATGACGCGGTCGATATCGAACTTGCCCTCTTCCTCCGCCAGCCGCGAATAAAACACCACCTGGAAGAGCAGGTCGCCGAGTTCCTCTTCAACCCCTGCGAAGTCGCGCTGGTTGATCGCGTCAATAACCTCGTAAGCTTCTTCCAGCAACAGGCCCTTGGCGCTGTCATAATCCTGGGCCCGGTCCCAGGGGCAGCCCTCCGGACCTCTCAAATGAGCCATCAACTCCACCAGCTTCGGTAACGATTCTCCTGCCAACTTGCGCCTCCCCTTCCCGCTTCGCGTTAGGGACTGCAAAATAATTACTGTAACAAGCCAGCCGTGCGGAGGACAATAGGCGGAGCCGGCAGGCTGTAGCGGCGCTGTCCTCACCGCTGCCCTGGAATCTCGCCGCCTTTGTTATAGCTGGGTGGTGCATTTTGCTTTGGAGTGTCTGTTGTCTCGCGAAGCAGGCGGGCAGCGAGAACCTTTGGTTCATAGGCCCGCGGTTTTTCTGGCCATTGTTTTCGTGGGGTTGTATCCTATCGCCATGTCGCGGCTCCGGCGGCCGTCCTTTTTTCGCTACCGGCTCAGCGAGAAGTGGCCAGTCTGGCATGACCGTCTGTCGCCGAAGACATCAGGTATCGAGCAACAGACGAATGCAAGCAAGAGCTCGACTTGATTTGTGGAGAAGAATCATCTAGGCGCGGGAGAAAGTCTTGTTGACGGGGCTGAGCTCCGAAATGGCATCTCCCGCTCAGGACGCAAGGCAATTCAATTAATGCGGAGCGCAAAAACAACATGACCCAGCGTGAAATTACCCGACGTGGTTTCTTGACCTCGGCTGCAATTGGTGCGACGGCCCTGGCCGCCGGTGAGGGGCTCTCGGTGAGTGAGGCCAAGGCTCAGGCAAAACCGGACCAGTGCGAAGATAGCGAGTCACTAAAAGTTGCACTGTTGCAAATGACGTCCTCCATCATCAATCCGGAGGCATCATCGCCGGGGAAGATGGTTGTAATGGACGCGGATGCGGTGAGGCAGCGGCAGAAAGCAAATGTCCAACACGCAGACGCCTGCTGCCGCCAGGCAGCAGCTCTGGGCGCAGACATCGCTCTCTTCCCGGAGATGTGGAACATCGGCTACGCCGGTTTTGATGTGAAGCAGAAAAATGCAAGAGAGCGCTGGCTCGAATTGGCCGTCGACAACGAAAGCGCCTATATACGCCACTTCACTGCGCTGGCTCGAGAATTGAATATCGCCATCGCCGTCACCTATCTGCAAAAGTGGAACCCGGCTCCACGCGATACTGTTTCCATCATCTCGCGCTCCGGAGAAATCGTGCTGACGTACGCGAAAGTTCACACTTGCGACTTTACTCCTACGGAAGCTTCGCTTACGCCGGGAGATGATTTTCCTGTCTGTGCTCTCGACACCAGGGTCGGCCCGGTTCAAGTTGGGTGCATGATATGTTATGACCGCGAGTTCCCCGAGTCTGCGCGCATCCTGATGTTGAATAACGCTGAGGTGATCCTGGTTCCCAACGCGTGTGTCATCGACCAGTTGAGAACTGATCAACTCAAAACGCGCGCGTTTGAAAATGCTGTGGCCGTTGCGATGACAAACTACGCAAGCCTTCCATTCGACGGGAATTCTCTAGCATACGATTCCACAGGCAAGAGTCTTGTCGATCCCGTTAGCGCGGGCGCTGAAAAAATACAGATTGCCCGGATTAACCTGCACGAGTTGAGAGAACATCGGAAGAAAACGATTTGGGGTAATGCCTTTCGGCGCCCACGCAAGTACAAGGCGATAATTTCGGAAAAGGTTGAACCGGTATTCGAGAGGAAGAATTTCTTCGGTCAACCCTTTGATCGCGAGACCCGATGAGTTCTCCCACCACACTCATTTTCCAGCGCCCCTTGTTCTCGCCGCCACAGCGTAGTAGGTAACGCAGAGTTTCGGGCTGGGAAACTCTGTGGCTTTTCCGTGGGACGATTCGCAGATGTTGTTTTTTAATGCATTAGATGTAAGACGAGCATTTGTAGATGACAAATTATTTGTAATATTACAAACAGCAGAGTCTCTGAAAGACGAGGCTCTGCTACTACCAGCCCGGATCTGATGCCAAGCTCTCACCCTCTGCACACCTCGCGAACGCCGTAATGTACAACCCGCCGAAGGAGAAGCCAAGGTCAATCACAAGACGATTGACCGGGTCCGCATGGAGGATTTTCCACCAGCGTGGTCTTGGGATGAACTGGCAGGAGCAGTGGCGGCCGGGGCGGCTGGGAAAAATCAAAATCTTTCACCAGATTCCCGAGCATCGGGCTGTCTTCCCGCACATCCGGCCTGGGGTCCGGTCGGCCATCCGTCCTGGGGTTGAGCCGCTGACCATGGAGAAAAACGTCCTCGATAAATCTCAGGTAGGCGTCATAGCTCAGTGTCTGATGGTCTATATACCCGCGTTTCGCATAAGGACTGATAACCAGGCCCGGAACGCGGATACCGTAGCCCAAGGAATCAACGCGAGGCGGCGGAACGTGGTCGTAGAACCCTCCCCAATCGTCCCAGGTGATGAAGATGGCGGTGCTCTTCCAGTCGGGGCTTCGCATCGCCGCATCCACAATCCTCGTCACGTAGGATTGCCCCACGCTCACCTTGGCGGGAGGGTGCTCACTGTCTTCGCCATTTGGGCAAATCCATGAAACGGAGGGCAGGGTTCCGGCTTTGGCCTCCTCATAAAAGCGGCTAAGGTCTTCGATGTTGGCCAGCTGATTATCCTGATGGACGTCTGTAAAGCCGGGCAGTATGTTCCAGATGACAGGAACCCCCTTAACGGCCTCTTCGGCCTTCGGGTGGGCACGGGGCATTCGAAAGCGTCCGGCAACCCTCCGAGGCACGCCGGAAGGCGGCGGTAGCGCACCGTGGTCCAGGTAGTAAACCCAGCTCACATGATATTTGTGCAGCAGGTAGGTAATATCCGTCCACGCGAACGGGGTAGGATTTTTGAGAGTCCTATCCGGCGGCATGAGAGTGCTCACGCAGCTCATGGGGTTGTTGGTTTGACCGCAAGTCGCCGACCACGCGGAAACAAGAAACAAATGCGAAGGAAAACTCCAGGAGTGAATTGATTCGAACATATGGTCCTGGAGCACAAAATTTTTCGCGTAGGCCCAGTAATTCGGGATGTCGCTACCATCGTGGTATCCCATGACTGGATCGGACTCTTTCGGGTCAGTGGGATGTTGACAATACTGGCGAGCCCACCCAAGAGGATATAAGCCGAATCCTCCCGCTGCCTGCACTTCTCCGATGAACCCATTCATCGCGCCGTTTGCCACATCCGCCAAAGACGCTTCTGCGGCGTGTGGGCCGCCGCAGTTCACGTCGTTGTGATCGAGATAGGGCTTGACGCACTCGCCCGTCTTGGGATCGAGACTGCAAACCGTGGGCACTCCGTTCCGCATCGGAATGCCGTCCGCTCCCGGGTACGTGCCAAAGTAGGAATCAAAGGAACGATTTTCCTGAAATATGATAATGACGTGCTTGATAGGAATGTCCTTCTGGGCTGGTGCCGCTTGCCCTTTGCCCGCCGCTTCGGCTTGCGCGGCAGAAGCCATGAGCACCCCTGTCGCCAGCACCAGATACGCACAAACTCCAATCCGCCAACTGCAGCGATAAGCCTGCTTGTTCATCGCGAGAATCCTCCTTGTTTTGGACGTTCTTCGCTCAGCAATCAAACATTAGAATATGCCGATGCTACATCTGTCCCGAAGGCAATACAAGCGCGACCCTCCGGTTTCGGGTCCGCAGTCCTTGTGGTGATAGCGTTCGCGGGGTTTTTGTATTCTAGCGCCATTTCGAGGCTCCGCCGCTTTTTTGTAGCCGTCGAAGCACATCACGTCCCGTGCCAGAAGGAAAACCGCGGACCGCAGCCGCGGCGGTCGGCGCTACCGGCTTGCTGCGCCAGCCTGCCGCGGAAAAAGCTTGACACAGTAGGCTGTGTATGCTAGCCTAACTAAAGTCGCGGCTGGCGCCTTTCCAGCCGTGAACGTTTCCCATTTGAGGAGCCGACGGCCAGTAATTTCCTGACCGTCGCTATTGCCGGCGGGGCTGAGGGGCGCGCGAGGCAAAGCGAAAATGAAGCGGAAAGTTGCACGCGAATGCCACGTGCCTCTGAACAGTATCGGCAAGAAAACTTTTGCTGTCAGATATGTCTAGCCCAGTGATGTTTAACATGTGCGCCAACAAAAGCCGTAATCAATTGAAAAAAAGCTACTTAATCGACACGCCCAAAAGGCTGCGCGCAATCAGTTGCCGCTCGATACAGGATAACTTATTGAAAAACAAGGAGAACGGAGGAGATGGACGAGGAAATGCACAAAAAAAAGAATTCTTTTTTTGCGGAAACGAAGCTGGGAAGTTGTTGAAAATAAAGGATGGCTGCGCGAAAAACGGGCAAAACGAACCGAAAACGAACCTAAAACGAAGCTAGCCAAGTTGTTGAAAATAAAGGATGTCCCAAAAAACGAAGCTAAAACGAACCGGAGATTTTGGAGCCCGCCTCTCGCCGCTCTTAAGGAGCTTTCTGCGACGCGCGTCGCACTATGACGACGTGCGATTTGTGGCGCGGGATATTCCGTCCGGTACAATGCTACCGCATCATCAAGAAGGAAGCATCCGATCCTTTCGCGAAGGCGGATACTGCCTTGCCGATCAGCGACGTCATCGAAAACAAGTTCTATCGGGTTAAGGTGGACCCCGAGAGCGGAGCGATCAAGAGCATCTATGACAAAGAGTTGCAGCGCGAACTGGTGGACACCGCAAGTCCCTGTCGCCTGAATCAGCACGTCTATGTGCCTGGAGACGGCCCCCTCACCATCAAAAGCGCTGAACACCACTCACTGGATACGAGTACAATCTCTAAGCTCATCAGCGTTTATCAGGGATGCAACGCGTTCAATTATGCGAATCCTGGAGGGGTAACAATCAATGATGAATCGGAAGGTACGAGTGCCGCCGAAGCCAGTCGCCAGCGTTCTATTTTGTCTACTGTTCTTGATCGGCGTGTTTTCCGGTATGAGTGTGATGGCTGCTCCGCGACCGAGTGCTCGCAGTCAGTCTTTGGATGGCACATGGAACTTGTGGTTCGATACCAAGGCAAACTGGAAGCAGGAAAAACTTGTTGTCGATCTTAAGGACATCAGCCAAGTTCCCCAATATCCGCCTTCGGTTGGGTGGGATGAGATGCTGAAGCTGGGCCGGCCCTTCCCGGTTCCCGCAACCTGGGATGAGGTCTATCCCCGGCATCACGGAGTCGGCTGGTACTGGCGCACTTTCCACCTCCCCAAGAGCGATAAGGGTAAGGTCATCCGCCTGAAGTTCGGGGCGGTTCGTCTTCGGGCAGAAGTCTACCTCAATCGGCGCCTGGTGGGTTACAGCCTGGAGGGCTCCACGCCCTTTGAGGTCAATATCACGCATTTTTTGCGTTTCGGGGCTGACAATCTTCTGGCCGTCCGGATCACTAATCCGGGAGGGGGTACGTCTTGGCATGATTTTGACGCTATCGCCTGGGGCAATGTCGATATCCCCGATAGCCATGATTTCGGAGGTATCTGGCAGAACGTCAGCCTGTTGATCACCCCGCGCATCTATGTTCAGAACGTTTACGTAATGCCGCTCGAAGATCTCCGGACCATCCGGGTGATAGCCACTGTCGCAAACGAGACCCACGCAAGTCATGCCCGGCTCGTCTACAGGGTCTACGACAGCGCGACCCAGAAACTTGTCGCCGCGGTTCACTCCCGCGTTTTACTCAAACCCGAAGGGCGGGAACAAGTCCCGACCGAAATCAGGATTCCTGATGCTCAGCCCTGGCTTCCCAGCTCGCCGCATCTCTACCGGCTTGAGACGAGCATAGCTGACGGCCACAATGTCGACACCGTGCACACCATCTTTGGCCTGCGCTTCTTTACGGAACGGGATGGAAAGTTTTTTTTGAATGGCCACCGAGTCTTTATCCGATCCGCCATCAATTGGGGCTATTATCCCAACACGGTTGCCTTCCCAACTCCGGTGCTGGCGGAGAAGGAGGTCCGAACGGCCAAGGCTCTGGGCCTGAACATGCTCTCCTGCCATCGCACCGCCTGCACGCCCGCCTTGCTCAAGGCAGCGGACAGGCTGGGCCTGATGATTTACGAAGAGCCGGGAGGCGCCCCGAGGAACCAACCGCCCGAGCCTCGGTCCCCCGCCGAGGCCGCTGAACGCGACCTGTTTCTACAGAAAGTTTCCCGCCTCGTCAAACGTGACCGCGATCATCCGTCATTGATCTGGTGGAACATGGCCAACGAAGCCGGAGACATCTCGAATGATCCGGAGCACCTGAAGCCCTTTATCAATGCGATGATGCGGCTGACTCATCGCCTGGACCCTTCGCGATTCGTGACCTACACCTCGGCGAGGCGGGCAACGGTCATGCTGCTGCCCTATCAAAACACCTACGGCCTGACCTTCGACTACCACACCATTGACACCCTCCCGGGCGTTTGGCGCGACGTGCTGACCATTGAGCATTCCCATTTCAAGGCTCCTGATCCCCGGGAAGCGTTTTACAACGGCGAAAGCCGTTCCTTCACTGCTCTAAGCAACATGCCGGCTCTGGCGCGCCAGTTTGCTCACGCGCCCCAGGGATCCTACGGCGCGTTTTGGCCTCAGTGGAACAGAATGCTGACCAATAGTTTTCAGGAATATCACCTGGAGCGCTACTTTAAGGACCCGGAAGAGCTTTGCCGGCAGATTGGGATCGCGCAAGGAGAAAACGTCGCTCATGAACTCGAATCAATCCGGCTCTCTGACTCTGCCAGCGGGATTGCTTTTCAAGGGTGGGACTCCCATATCGGCAAGTTCCCGGCTTTTTGGCTTTCCGGGATTGTTGATCCCTTTCGAAATCCCAACTTCCCTCCCCAGATACTTGCCAAGGCATCTGAGCCCGTTCACTTGGCGGTGGTACCCCTGCCAAGCAAAGCTTTTGCCGGTGAAAGAGTTCACGTTCGAATTGCCTTAATCAATGAAAGACAAGTCCGTGGGCCGGCCGAGCTGGTCCTTGCGCTCATGAGTCCGGACGGGGCCACTCGAGTACTGGACACCAAGGAGGTGGAGATTCAAGGAAGCGAGATTCACTTTGTTCAAGACATCGACCAAGTCACGGTTCAGCCTGAGGAAGCAACTGGAAACTATCATTTGCGAGCGGAATTGGAGTTTCAAAATACACACAACGTCCTCAAACAGGATCGTCCTTTGCTGGTCGAAAATCGTTCTGATTGGAGCCTGCCGAGGAGTGGCATCGAAGTCCAGGACCCCACCAATACGCTGAACAAGTATTTCGAGGCCAAGGACATCTTCTATCCCGACCCTAGCAGTCCCCGGTCGCTTTGGCAGCCTGTCGATCTGGTCTACAACCCCGGGGCGGCATTCCTCAAGACCCTCATGATGCAGTCTGTCTCCGAGCAGGGCCGGACGTTATTGATTCTGGCGCCGTCGGCGCGGAGCGGGCAGGCGATCGTTGAATTTATGAAAACACTGAAGGTGTTGCCTTCGAACGCTTCGATGGTTCCCCTGGTGATCAATTGGTTCGGAGGATGGGAATTCGATACTCCGCATCCGATCTTTTCCGGTTTGCCTGCGCCGGTGATTTACGGCCAGAATTTTTCCGGCGCCTTTGGCTACTGGGGGATCACGCCTTTTACCGGAACTCTCATCGCGGGCTTGATCAACGCGCCGCCACAGGTGGCGGCCACCATGGGCGAACTCGGGTATGGAAAAGGGAAAATACTCTTTTCTTCCTTGAACCTGGTCCCTTTTCTAGACAAAGATCCCGTAGCCACGCGGATCTTTGCCCAGTTGCTCACCTATGCAGTGAAGAACGCGAATGTTTCTACGGCAGAGTTGAAGCGGATAGCCGCCGGACATTTCCCGGACTAACAGAGGGTTGAAAGTTGACCGTGGCCCAGGTCTAAATTAAATGGGACTATTTTTCCTCTTCCCTAGTATCGGGTGGGAGTTGCTGCTGCTGGGCGGCAGCCTCTTCAGCAGCTTTCTTTCGCCGCTCGGCCCTCTTGGCGCGAAGCTCGGCCCTTCGTTGAAGGACCTGAGTTCCAATGAGCTCCAACACCGCAGTGTCGGCACCGTCACCGCGCCTCCATCCCGTTCGCACGATGCGCGTATACCCACCGTTCCGGGATTCATAGCGCTTGGCGACGTCCTCAAAGAGCTTCTTGACAGCCGCAGCAGACAAGCAGTAGCTTGCCGCAAGCCGCCGCGCGTGGAGGTCGCCCCGTCTACCCAGGCTGATAACCCGCTCAGCAACGGCACGGGCTTCCTTGGCTTTTGGAGCTGTCGTCTCTATCCGTTCATCGAGGATGAGGGAAGTTACCAGATTCCGCAAAAGCGCCCGGCGGTGTTCAGTATTCCTGCCGAGTTTTCTTCCATAGTTGCGATGGCGCATTGTTAGCTTTCCTGTTCCCAAGTCTGTTGCTCAGAAGACGGTGGGGGCAGAGGAAGCGGATTGCCCCGCTCGTCAAACTTCATGCCCAAACCCAAACCCATCGACTGAAGGATTTCTTTGATCTCGTTTAGAGATTTACGGCCAAAATTCTTGGTCTTCAGCATTTCCTGTTCGGACTTTTGAACCAGCTCGCGAATGGTAGAAATGTTGGCGTTCTTGAGGCAATTGTAAGAACGTACGGAGAGTTCCAGTTCCTCAACGGAGCGGTCGAGATTCTCATTGTAGACCACTGGGGCTTTTTCTTCGCTAACTTCCTCGGAGGTCGAGCCCTCTTCAAAGTTGATAAAAATGTTCATGTGGTCTTTGAGAAGCTTTGCCGCCAAGCCAACGGCGTCCTGAGGAGTGACTGCACCGTTGGTCCACACATCCATCGTGAGCTTATCGTAATCCGTCATCTGCCCTAGCCGCGCTGCTTCCACGCCGTAGTTTACCTTGCGAATCGGCGAGTGAACAGAGTCAACCGGGATATAACCGATGGGCAGATCTTCATCAAAATTCTTTTCTGCCGAAGTGTAGCCACGCCCGTTTTTAACCCGCATCTCGATCCGCAGGCTTCCGCCTTCACTCACCGTGGCGATATAGGCGTCCTTATCCAAGATTTCAATGTCGGCATTCTCCTGGATCATACGGGAACTCACTTCGCCGGGCTTATCAACCTCAAGCACTAGAGTCTTGGGTCCCTCGACATCCATCTTCAAGGGAATTTGCTTGAGGTTCAAAATGATGTCCGTCGCGTCTTCCACCACACCTGGAATGGAAGAAAACTCGTGCATGACCCCCTCAATCTTTACCGCGGTAATCGCTGCCCCTTCGATCGAGGATAGCAAGACTCGGCGCAGCGCGTTGCCGATGGTTGTTCCGAAGCCGCGCTCGAAGGGCTGCGCCGTAAACTGACCGTACTTGTCGGTCAGAGTATCCGTATTGCACACTAGCCGCTTGGGCTTTTGAAAACCTTTCCAGAGCATATTCATTTACCTCCCTGAAGCCGCTACGGCGATCTCCAGTGTCCTGAATCTTGGGTTAAGATTACTTCGAATAAAGCTCGACGATCATCTGTTCCTGGATGGGGAAACTCACATCCTCTCGTTTGGGAACTGAAACCACCTGAGCCTTCAGGTTCTCCCGGTCAAATGCCAGCCAGGGGGGAACACCGCGGTTCCCTGCAAGGTCCAGCGCTTTCTGAATCGACTGCAAGTTGCGGCTTCTTTCACGAACCGCGATTGTCTGCCCAGGAACCACCTGGAAAGAGGGGATGCTCACCTTCCTTCCCGACACATCGATGTGACCGTGCCGAACTAACTGGCGAGCTTCCGCCCGCGAACTCGCGAGCCCCAGCCGGTAGACGACGTTATCGAGTCGCTGTTCGAGCATCATGAGCAGCGTTTCTCCCGTCACACCCTTTCGGCTGGCCGCCTTCTCAAAATAGTTGCGGAACTGATCCTCGAGAATCTGATAGAGGCGGCGGACTTTCTGCTTTTCCCTAAGCTGAACGCCATACCCTATGGGCTTCGGGCGCCGCGCCTTCCCGTGCTCGCCGGGAGGAAAATTCCTCTTCTCGATGGCACACTTATCCGCCAGACAACGCTGGCCCTTTAAAAAGAGCTTTTGTCCTTCCCGGCGACATAGCCGGCACACAGCTTCGCGGTATCTTGCCAAACAACCCTCCTCTGATTTCTCAACCGGAGCAGAGGCAACAGAAGCTTCTCTGCTTACCTCCTCTCCAACCCATCGCGCTCACACCCGGCGGCGTTTCGGCGGACGGCAACCGTTGTGCGGGATCGGGGTCACATCCTTCAACTGCCGGACTTCCAGCCCGGCCGCCGCGAGAGCCCGGATCGCCGATTCACGCCCAGCTCCAGGGCCTTTCACGCGGACTTCCACAGACCGCATCCCATGATCCCGAGCGGCGCTGGCTACCCGCGATGCCGCCTGCTGCGCAGCGAACGGTGTCCCTTTCCGCGAGCCTCTAAATCCCAGCGCTCCCGCACTGGACCAGCATAAAGTCTTACCATCAGGATCCGTAATACACACCATCGTGTTATTAAAAGTTGCCTGGATATGCGCAACTCCGAAGGGCACCACACGCCGATCTTTCTTCTTGAATGCCTTCTTCTTACTCGCCTTAGCTGTCTCCTTCGCCATACTCCTCCGTCAGATGTTCCGGCCTTGCCCCACCGCAGGGCTCCCCGAGGCAAGCCTATGTTTTTGCCGTAGCCCTCTTCTTGTTAGCAATGGTTCCCTTACGCGGGCCTTTGCGTGTGCGAGCGTTAGTATGGGTCCGCTGCCCTCGCACGGGCAGGCTGCGGCGATGCCGCATGCCGCGATAGGAGCCAATTTCAATCAGCCGGCGGATGTTCATCCCGACCTCTTTTCGGAGGTCGCCTTCAACGCTGCCCTCTTCCTCGATGATCTGGCGGATCCGCGTGACTTCGTGCTCAGTCAAATCCTTAACGTGTTTGTTCGGATCAATCTCGGCGCGGACCAGAATCGAGAGAGACCTTGCGCGCCCGATTCCATGAATGTAAGTGAGCCCGATCTCCGCCCTCTTCTGGTTCGGTAGATCGATGCCTGCAATACGTGCCATAAAAAACCTCCAACCTCTTCGCCCGAACCGCCGTCACTCTCCTTCAGAATCGGAGCGAAACCTCGCGGTTCGAATATACTTTCCGAAGCCTGCTAGCCCTGCCGCTGCTTGTGTTTCGGGTTCACGCAAATGACCCGCAGCACCCCGCCGCGCCGAATGAACTTGCACTTAGCACAAATCTTTCGCACCGATGAGCGTACTTTCATCCTTGTCCTCTTGCTCCGTCACCCTTCGTTTACAATCAGAGCCTCATAATCGAATTCGCGCCGGTCGTCGGAACTGCAGGGCTGCCCAAACGGCAAAGCCGGCAAGTCACTTATACCGATAGACGATTCGACCTCGCGTCAAATCGTAAGGGGACAACTCCACGGCAACCTTATCACCAGGAAGAATTCGGATAAAATTCTTCCGCATCTTTCCCGAAATGTGCGCCAAGACCCGGTGTTTGTTTTCCAGTTCCACACGAAACATGGCATTCGGGAGTGATTCAATCACCGTCGCCATCACCTCAATGGCTTCTTCTTTGGCCATATGATTTGTTCGCCGGCTTGCAACCCTCTGTTAGCCATCCAAACGCTGCCTCGGCCAGGGGGATCACAAACGTGTTAAAACATCCGGTCCGTTTCGCGTCACCGCTACCATGTGCTCAAAATGCGCGGAGCAGGTACCGTCAGCGGTGACGGCCGTCCAATGGTCATCCAAGATCCGCATCGCGGAACCGCCGACATTGACCATGGGTTCGATTGCAAAAACCATGCCTTCTTTCAGGACCGGCCCGTAGCCGGGCAGGCCGAAGTTCGGGATCTGCGGTTCCTCGTGGAGTTGGCGACCGATCCCGTGGCCCACGAACTCGCGTACAACCGAAAATCCGTTACTGACGACGTGCTCTTCAACTACAGAAGATATGTCACCCAACCGGTTTCCCAAACGCACTTGGTCAATCGCAAGATGAAGCGACTCCTCCGTCACGCGAAGAAGCCTTTGAAGCGGCTCGGATATCTCCCCAACAGGAACCGTGACAGCAGCGTCACCGTAGTACCCATCGATGATCACGCCTAAATCCAGGCTGATGATATCACCCTCATTCAGCCGCAAGTCGGAAGGAATGCCGTGAACAATCTGGTCGTTCACCGATGCGCACAAGCAGCAAGGGTACCCTCGGTAGCCCTTGAAGGCTGGTCGAGCACCAGATTGCGCCAGACGCCGCTCAACAAATGATTCCAAGTCCAATGTGGTCACTCCGGGCCGAACTCGCTCTCGCGTCTCTTCCAGAACTTCCCTAACCAGTTTCCCGCTCCGGCGAAGCTTCTCAATTTCGGCAGCCGACTTACAAATGATCATGCGTTCTTCAAAATGCCCAGAAGCCTTTCCGTGATAGCTTCAGGTTCCCCGTTTCCGTTGATATCGTGCAAAGCGTTTTTCCGCCGGTAATACTCGATCAGCGGCACCGTTTCCTGCTCGTAGGCCAGCAACCGCTGTCGAATTGTCTCTTCGTTATCATCCTTTCGCTGCACAAGCGGGCCGCCGTCCTTATCGCAAATTCCTTCCTGCCTCGGAGGATTGAAATAGATATTGTATATCTCTCCACACTTGGAGCACGTCCGGCGCCCCGCCAGCCGTTTGATCACTACCTTCGGATCCAGTTGCAGGTTCAGCAGCAGCACGTTGTTCCGTCCGCTTCTTTGAAGCACCTGGTCCAGAAACTGCGCCTGCGCAATAGTCCGCGGAAAACCATCAAGAATCGCACCCTCCCGGCAATCAGGCTCTCCAATGCGTTCTTCCACGATACCGCTGATCACGTCATCCGGCACTAGGTCCCCTCTATCCATTTTAGCCTTTGCTGCCAGACCCAGGCTGGTTTCTTTCCGCACAGCCTCCCGTAGAATATCCCCGGTAGAGATGTGGGGAATTCCAAGCTCCTTGGAAATTACTCGCGCCTGCGTGCCTTTGCCCGCGCCGGGCGGGCCCAGAAAAACTAGCATGTGTGCTATCATTCCCGTCTTTTTGTTTGTCAGCAGTCACGAGACGGCGCGCCGCCCACGCACTCGCCCTTTCTTCAAAAACCCTTCGTAATGGCGCATGATCAACTGCGCTTCCACCTGTTGGATCGTGTCCATGGCAACCCCCACCACAATAAGAAGCGAGGTGCCGCCAAAATAGAAATTAATATTCAACCCGTGCAGAAACCAAACAGGAAGGTGAGCATCAAACCATGCGCCTCCCAACCAGACCGGCAGGTCGTTCAGGCGTACCCCGGCAAGCATAACCTCTGGGATCAATGCAATAATTGCCAGATATAGCCCGCCGACCCAGGTGATCTTCGTCAGGACGTCATCAAGGTGATCCGCCGTGCGCTTGCCCGGCCGGATGCCCGGAATAAACCCGCCCTGTTTACGAACATTGTCAGCGACCTCGTCCGGGTTATAAATAATCGAGAGATAAAAGTGCGCAAAAAAGATGATCAGAAGAACGTAAGTCACGGTGTAGAGCGGTTCGCCCCAGCCAAACGCCGTCTTGAACCATGTGAGCGCTCTG
>JAMCXS010000001.1 GCA_023474345.1 Acidobacteriota bacterium
ACGAGAAGCTGTAGCGGCAAGCGGCGCCAAGCACTGCTTGCCTGATCGCCGGCTTTTGCTGTAGCGGCGGTGTCCTCACCGCCCGGTTTGGTAGCCGCGGCACTGGGTTGTGTGCCGCGGGTTCTTGATGGCGTGACAAACCCCGCGACGGAAACAGCACCGTCGCGGCTACCCCGGGAAATTGCAGGGGCGGGTTTTATACCCGCCCATTGGGACATACCGGGCTGAAGCCCGGCGCTACAAAGGCGAGGTGACAATGTTTAACCTGCGTGCGCTATTCCACAAAAACCGGGCCGAGCGGGAAATGGACGACGAGCTCCGCTTCCATCTTGAAAAGCAGATCGAGCAGAACATCGCCAGCGGCATGAGCGCCGAAGAAGCCCGCTCCGCCGCGCTGCGACAGTTCGGCAATGTCGGAGTGATCAAAGAAGAGTGCCGCGACAGTTGGGGCGTGCGCTTCATCAACGAACTCGCCCAAGACCTCCGCTACGGCCTGCGCCAGCTCAGACGAAATCCCGGCTTCACGGCTGTGGCCGTGCTCACTCTCGCCCTCGGCATCGGAGCAAACACAGCCATCTTCGCGATCATTGATGGCATGATTCTTCGTCCTTTTCCCGTGGCGAGTCCGAACCAATTGGTTCGGATCGGCATAAAAACGCCGCAGGGGTCCAACGACAGGATTTCCTACCCGGATTACAAAGACCTTCGCCAGCAGGCCTCCGACTTTGCAGGCTTCCTGCTCTGGGATCGGGAGAGCGCATTCCTGAATTCCATGGATGAATCCAGTCAAATCCCCCTGGACGTTGTCTCGCCCGACTACTTCACCACTCTTGGCGTTCCGGCCTTCCGCGGCCGAACGTTCCTGCCGGAAATGGACTCAGGCTCGCCAAAGGAGCGCACCATTGTTATCAGCTACCGGCTGTGGAAGACTCGCCTCGGCGCGGACCCCAATATTGTCGGCAAGACCGTCAAGCTGACGGGCAAGCCCACGCTGGTCTTGGGAATTGCGCCGCCGGGATTTCAGGGTCTTTCTCGCTTTGTCCCTACCGACGCGTGGGTGCTCGCCAGCCAGCGCCAGCCCGGCACGCTGCACCAGCGCGGAGATCTTTTCTTTGAAGCATTGGGCCGACTCAAGAAGGGAACAACCGTCGCCCAAGCTCGGACACAACTGGATACGATCGGGCGTCGCCTGGCCGCGGCTTATTCAGCAACCCACAAGACAACGGCGTTCGATTTGGTCCCGGAAAGCATGAGTCCGCTCAAGGAATTTGCGGTAACCTCCTTGCTCCTGGCGCTCCCTGCGCTTGTCCTTTTGATCGCATGCGCGAATGTGGCGGGATTGCTCTTGGCACGGGGTGAAGCGCGCCGGAGAGAGCTGGCCATTCGTGTCGCCTTGGGCGCTGGGCGAATGCGAGTCACAAGGCAGCTCATAACGGAGGGCTTTCTGCTTTCTATCGTTGGAGCAGGATTAGGTCTGCTCGTCACATGCTGGTTCATCGGAGCGGAGGCGTCGTTGATGCCGCCCTTCGGCCCATTTCAAATCGGCCCGATTCTGAAGATTGACGGACGCCTTTTGCTATTTACGCTTGCGATCACCGTCCTGGCAACGGTGGCGTTTTCGCTCGCGCCGGCGCTTCAAGGTCTGAGGACGAGGCCATCAGCGGTCCTGAAGGACGAGGAGGCCGGCTGGCGGAGGGCGGGCCGGCGAATCTCGCTGCGCAGCGTTTTGGTTGCGGGACAGATCGCTGTTTCGGTCGTGATGTTGACGGCAGCTATGCTCCTGGTAAGAAGCCTCGACTACACGCTGCACCTCCCGGTCGGATTCGAGATTCACAGGAATCTGTTGGTCGTAAACCTTTTCCCGACCACGAAACCCAATATACCAGCTTGGACTTTCCTGCCAGACCTTGCTGAGAAACTAGGAAGCCTGCCAGGGGTGGAGCGGGCGACTTGTGCGCGGCGGATTCTCCTGAGCGGATCGGGCGGGGGACTCACTGCGCCTGTGTCCATTCCGGGCGTTCGGCTTCCCGGCGGGGAATCGACCATCCCGATCTTGTTCAATTCTGTTGGTCCTGAATACTTCAGGACCGTGGGAACCCAAATCCTCGCAGGGCGCGACTTCGGACTCGGCGACGGGCCTCAGTCGCAGAAGGTGGCGATAGTCAGCGAAACGATGGCCAAGCGCTTCTGGCACAACGGCGACGTGATCGGGCGCAGTCTCAACATTGCGGGAGCGCATTATCAAATCGTCGGAATCGCGGAAGACGCAAAGATCGTCCACGTCCATGAGCCCCCCGCACCGTACATGTACTTGCCTATTGCGCAGAGTCCCTCGACCTGGGGCACGTTGATACTCGAAACGCGCGGCGATCCGCGCTCGTTGGTCCCGGCGGTGAGAACCGAAATCCGCCAGGCCTATCCTGCCACTGCCATCCGGCAGGTCCAGACCTCGAAGCAACTGCTCAGTTTTGCCACTTGGGACGACGCCATGCTCGCAAGAGTTGCGGGCGCGCTAAGCTTGCTCGGCGTATTTCTCGCGGCCATTGGCCTCTACGGAGTGATTTCTTTCCTCGTGACGCGACAGACGCATGAAATCGGTATTCGCATGGCACTCGGCGCCCGCACTTGGGACGTCGTGGCCACGATTCTCCGGCAAGGACTGCGGATGACCGCGGTAGGAACTGTGATCGGAGCCATCGCTGCCTTTGCAACCACGCGGTTTATGGTGAGTGGGCTATATGGAATCAGTCCGTATGATGTGCGGTCGTTTATCGGCGCTGTTCTCGTCGTCTCAGCCGTCTCGCTGCTTGCCTGTTACATCCCGGCTCGCAGAGCCGCCAAAGTCGATCCCATGGTGGCGCTGAGATACGAGTGAATTGCAAGTTATGAATTATGAGTTCTGGGTTATGGGTTATGGGTTCTGCGTGAGGAGAAAAAGGAGAACCACACAATGGGCAAGTCGATTGATCTGTTGCAGGGCACGCTGGACCTGCTGATTCTCAAAACGCTGGCGCTCGAGCCCATGCACGGCTGGGGCATCGCGCAGCGCATTCAGCAAATCTCGAAGGACGTGCTGCAGGTCCAGCAGGGCTCGCTCGATCCGGCGCGCTACCGGCTGGAACAGCAGGGCTGGATCGCGGCGGAATGGGGCGCGTCAGAAAACAATCGCCGGGCAAAGTTCTACCGACTGACCGCCAGCGGCCGGAAGCAGCTCGAACGCGAAACCTCCAACTGGACGCGCCTCTCCGCCGCCATCGCCCAGGTTCTTGAGGCCGCGTCATGAAGCCCATTGTAGCGGCGGTGTCCTCACCGCCGGGTTTGGTAGCCACGACACTGCCTTATGTGTCGTGGGATTTTGATTGGGTGAAAACCCCGCGACGGAAACACCACCGTCGCGGCTACCCGTGCGGTCGCTTGGCAGGGGAGAACTCGGCCCCCCGCGGGGGTTCGTAGGGACGGGTTTTATATCCGCCCATTGGGACATGCCGGGCTGAAGCCCGGCGCTACAAAGGCGAGGTAACAATGTTCAACCTGCATGCACTGTTTCACAAAAACCGGGCCGAGCGGGAAATGGACGACGAGCTGCGCTTCCATCTTGAAAAGCAAATCGAGCAGAACATCGCCAGCGGCATGAGTAAGGAAGAAGCCCGCTATGCCGCTCTGCGGCAGTTTGGCAACGTCGGAGCAATCAAGGAAGAATGCCGCGACAGTTGGGGCGTGCGATTCATCAATGAACTCGCCCAGGACCTCCGCTACGGCCTCCGCCAGCTTCGCAGCAACCCCGGCTTCACGATAGTGGCAGTATTCACATTGGCGCTCGGCATGGCTGCCGCTGTAGCGATCTTTGGTTTCGTGGACTCAGCGTTGATCCGGCCGTTGCCGTACCCCAACCTCGCGCGGCTTATGGGAGTCTTCAAGACGTCGGCGCTAGGCGGCCAGCAATTGGGGTATTCCTATCCCGATTACCTTGACCTGGAGCGTTTCAATACCGTATTTGCTTCGATTGCTGCCTATGATGGTGACAAAGACTTCGTTCTCTCCGATGCAGGAAGCGTACATCCGGTCAATGGAATTGGCGTGACAGGTAACTTCTTTCGCATTCTTGGTGTTACGCCGATTCTTGGAAGAGATTTCGTTGCCCATTCTGCGAGTGAAGATTTGCTGGCGGCCCCGTCAACGGTCATCTTGAGCTATGCCGCATGGCAGAAGTGGTTTGGCGGAAGGCCGGATGTGCTGGGGAAAGCAGTCACGTTGAATGGGGAATCTTACACCGTGATCGGCGTGCTGCCGCGCAGCTTTCAGTTCGCTCCGACCGGAGCCAGTGAGTTCTGGACAACGCTTCGTCCTTTTGCCGGCGATCCCTGCCAATTGAGCCGCGGGTGCATGGCGATGGGTGTCATTGCCCGGCTGAAGGACGGGGTCAGCCTACAACAGGCATTGGCCGATGTACGGGCCATTGCCGCACAAGAAGCAAGGCAACATCCAGATCCGGACAGAGACCGAGGCGCGAATATCGTTCCTCTAAGCCAGGTGATCCTCGGCAACATACGACCGGTCTTGCTGGCGCTGTTTGGTGGCACGGGATTGCTATTGCTGATTGCATATTTCAACGTGGCAAGTCTCCTATTGGTCCGCTCTGAGAATCGCAGGCGGGAGTTCGCCGTGCGCGGAGCGTTCGGTGCCCCGCGCAGACGACTCGTGCAGCAGTTTGTGACTGAAGGGCTGGCCTTGGTGGTCATCAGCGGCGGCCTGGGCCTCTTAGCTGCGATGCTGGTGCGACGATTGTTACTCAGGCTGATTCCATCTGACATGCTGAATCTCATGCCTTATCTGCGCCGATCTGGCTGGAGTTGGCATGTAGCGGCATTCGCAATGGTGCTTGTATTGGTCGCGTGCGCGTTGTTTGCGATTACGCCTGCCACCCGGCTTCCGTTCGCCAACCTGCGTGCCGCCCTGGCGGAGGGTGATCGCGGCGCCGCAGGAACGGCCTGGCGGCGCCTTGGAGCGAGATTGGCTGTTCTGGAACTGGCTACGACGATGGTGCTGCTGGCAGGTGCAGGACTGCTTGGCAAAAGCTTCTCCAGGCTGATGCATGTCGATCTCGGATTCGTTCCCAGTCACGTAGCCACGCTTTCGATTCTGGCGCCGGAATCGAAGTATTCAAACAGCGAACAAGCGATCGCGTTGCAAAGAGAAATCGTAAGCCGCCTCCAGAGCTTACCTGGCATGACTGCGGCAGGTGCGGCAAGCGACTTGCCTGTTGGTGGAGAAGGCGGCACGCAGATAGGATTTGTGGGTAGGCCAAGCCTCGGCGAAAATAACGCGGTAGGGCACATCCTACTTAGCCCGGGATATTTGTCTGTTCTGCAAGCCCGATTACTGCGAGGCCGGTATTTCAATGAAAATGACAACGCCAACGCGCCTCTTGTCGCGGTCATTAATCAGACTTTGGCGCGGCGGTATTTCGCGGGGGAAAACCCGATCGGTAAGCAATTTTTCTATCATAGCCATGGGAGTGACGCGAAATTAGATGGACCGGGACACCCAACACAGATTGTAGGCGTGATCGCGGACGTCAAACAGAATGCATTGGATGGGCCTGCAACTCCTGTCGTGTATACCCCTTTCGATCAGGAACCGGGTCCCTCTTTTTTCATCGCAGTTCGGACGTCGCAAGAAGCTGCTGCAGTGCTGCCGACGCTGATCGCCGCCATCCATAAAATTGACCCTGGAATCGTGACCTCGGGTGGCGCTACCATGCCTGAGATTATCCAGGACTCACCGGCAGCTTACTGGCATCGAGCTTCGGCTTTTCTGGCGGGGGGCTTCGCTGCACTCGCGCTGCTACTGAGCATCGTCGGCCTCTACGGAGTGATTGCCTACTCAGTGAGCCGGAGGACCCGTGAAATTGGAGTTCGGATGGCGCTGGGTGCAAGCCGTGGCTCTGTATACCGACTGATTCTGAAGGAAGCTGGCTGGTTGACCCTCATCGGAGTCGTTATTGGCATTCCAGGCTCGATAGCTGCCGGAATGTTCATACGCAGCCTGCTCTTCGGTGTTCGCTCCTGGGATGTTTCGATTCTGGGCACCGTCGCCGCCGTGCTCATAACGTCCGCTCTGCTTGCGAGCTATTTCCCTGCTCGGCGCGCTGCATGCGTCAATCCCGTAGAGGCACTCCGTACCGAATAATGAACCTCTTTCGTTTAGGCCGATGACAACCAGGCCTTAAGGTAGCGAAGCCCGAAATTTCGGCAAAGTAAGGTGCCCAGAGCGTGGGAAAATCAACCAACCCCCCTGGCAGGCGCCAGTTTCCCTCCCAAAGCACGGATGTAGCTCTCTCCGAGCCGCCGCAAGCTTGTCTCTGCATAAATCTGAGTCGTCGATAAGTGGTTTTTCGGGTGGCGCATCTAGAAGGTCGTCGGCCCCATGGGAGTCCAGGAATCAGACCTCACCGCCAGCCCTAGCGGCAACCGGCGGCAAGCATTTATTGCCTGATGGCCAGCGTCGCGTTGAGGGGCGGCGGCGATTTCCAGAGAAGAGCCTCTTTCTCTAGGCTAGGCACTTTCCGCCCCCTCGCAAATGGGACGCATGGGATTTTCGCCATCAGAATCATCGAATTTTGTAATGTGCTGATAGTAAATCGCTTAGCGAATGTTGCAGGTGGTATGCATGGTCACTGTTTCAAAAATTGTCTCTCTGGCGTACAGTGCGTAAATTTTACCTTCGACTCACTTTCCTGCCTTCACGTGCGCAAAGATGAATCCCCGATCGCATCCTGTTAGAATAGCTGTTTACACCTTTCGGGAATTTGGGGCGATGGCTTCTACCTTTACTGAAAAGTATGACGTGGTGGTCGTAGGCGCAGGGCACGCCGGTGTTGAAGCCGCGATGGCTGCGGCGCGCATGGGGCTGAAGACCGCGCTGTGCACTATCAACCTCGACCTGATTTGCCAGATGTCGTGCAATCCTGCCGTCGGTGGCATTGCCAAGGGCCACCTGGTGCGCGAAGTGGACGCGCTGGGTGGGGTGATGGGCGAAGTGATTGACGCGGTCGGCATCCAGTTCCGGCTGCTCAACACCAGCCGCGGGCCGGCCGTCTGGTCGCCACGCGCGCAGGCCGACAAGAAGCTCTACCGTGTCAAGATGCGCCAGGTGCTCGAGCAGGAGCCCAACCTGCGCATCAAGCAGGCAGAAGTTATCAACCTGATCCTGGAAGATTCGAATCTGCATCCATCGCCGGGAAAGGATGGCCGGGCGCCCCAGCGGCGCGTTCTGGGAGTGGTGCTTCGCGACGGGCGCACCGTCGAGGCGGGCGCCGTGGTGGTCACCACCGGAACATTCCTGAACGGGCTCATTCATTGCGGCGAGCAGAAGTATCCCGCGGGGCGCTCGGGCGAGCCCCCGGCCGTGATGCTGGGCGAAGCCTTGCGTGGGATGGGCTTTGAAGTGGGCCGCCTGAAGACCGGCACACCACCGCGGCTCGATCGCCGCACCATCGGCTTTTCCCAATTCAAGGTGCAGCCGGGTGACCCCGTGCCCACGCCCTTCAGCTTTCGCACGCGCGCCATCAGGCAGGAGCAGACCGTCTGCTGGATCACTTTTACCAACGGCGAAACGCACCGCGCGATTCGTGAGAACCTTCACCGCTCACCGCTTTATTCCGGCCAGATCAAGGGCATTGGCCCGCGCTACTGCCCGTCGATTGAAGACAAGATCGTAAAGTTCCCTGACAAGCCGCATCACCAGCTTTTTCTCGAACCCGAAGGACTGGACACCAATGAGATCTATGTGAACGGCATGTCCACTTCGATGCCGATTGACGTTCAGGTGGCCATGGTGAAATCGATTCCCGGCCTCGAAAACGCCGAGATGATCCGGCCTGGTTACGCCATCGAGTATGACATGATCCAGCCCACTGAACTTTATCCGTGGCTCGAGACGAAAAAGATTCAGAACCTCTTTCTGGCTGGGCAGATCAACGGCACTACCGGCTACGAGGAGGCCGCCTGCCAGGGCATCATGGCGGGCATCAACGCCGGGCTGCGCGTCCAGTGCCGCGAGCCGCTGGTGATCGGGCGCACGCAGGGCTACACGGGAATTCTGATCGACGATCTGGTCAACAAGGGTGTTGACGAGCCTTACCGCATGTTCACGTCGCGCGCCGAATTTCGCCTGCATCTGCGCATCGACAACGCCGACGAGCGCCTGGTCCCCATCGGCTACAAGGCTGGCACGATCCGGCAGAAGGACTACGACGACTTTGTTCGCAAGCAGCAGCGGATTTCCGCCGCCACTCGCTTTCTGCTTGAAACGCGGCTCGATCCGGAGTCGCGCGCCGGCCGCGAGATTTACACCCGTCTCGGCCTGATGAACGACAGCCAGCTCAACGCCGCCGCGCCCTTAAGCGGCGCTCAACTCCTGAGGCGGCCGGAATTAGCGATTGACGATCTGATGGAATGGATCAATGAAGGCCTGCGGCAAGCCGGAAGGGAACCCATCGCAACCCACAACGGCGACGGGCTGGCATCCCTGATGGCCCGCGAAGAGGCACGGCGCATTGAGACCGACCTCAAGTATGAAGGCTATCTGGCTCAGCAGGAAAAGCACATCGAGCACATGAAGCGCGCCGAGCAGCGCCGCATTCCGGAATGGTTTGATTACGGCAAGGTCTCCGGCCTCTCGCGCGAAGTGGTGGAAAAATTCACCCGCGTCCGCCCGCTCACCCTCGGCCAGGCCCTCCGCATCCCGGGCATCACTCCCGCCGCGGTTTCACTGGTCAACGTTTATATCGAAATCTTCCAGCGGCGTGGCGCGGAACAACCCCAGGCGTAGGGAATAAAGTCGAAGTCCCGCGGCAGCAGTTGTAGCGCCCCGATGCATTGTAGCGGGTTTAACGCGACGCGATCGTCCTTACCTTTTCGGCTTCCACTTCTCGAAGAACTCTCTGAAATCCTGATAGGGCATCTGGCGGGCGTTGGCGAACTGGCCCTGGCTCTGCGCGTAGAGCAGTTTCCCGTGCGGGTCGAGCACGGCCATGGCGGGAATACCTTTGCTGATGGGCACACCATATTCTTTGCCGACGTCGAGATTTTTGTTGAAGACTCCGACGTCGATCTTCACGACCACAAAGTCCCGCGCGATCAGGCGGGCCAGCTCCGGCGTGTGCATCTGCGCATCCAGCGCATGACAATCCGGTCACCAGTTGGCACCGAAAATCAGCACAACGTTCCTGCCCGTTTTGGAAGCTTGCGAGATCGCAGCAGCAATCTCGTGGCGAGCGTTGGCGTGCTCGTTATAGATCGGCTGGCTCACGGCTTTCGCAACGGAAGCTGACAGGGCCAGCCCGCAGGTGATCAGGAAAAGTAGTGCGCGATTGATGTGAGTTCTCTGCACCGTCTCCATGATCTGTCCATGATAGATGAATATCGCCGGCAATACAGCTAGTTCGCTTTTGCTACGGCCATTCCCACGTCGGTATCTGCGCCGCCATAGAACAGGAACCACTTGTCCTGGTACCAGGCGAGGCCTTCGATGAACGTGGTGCCGTATTTGTATTGGCCGGTCTTTTCCCAGGGCTCCTGCGGCCAGAAGAAGGGTCTTTGCGGGCGCTGCAGCAGCCGCGCCGGGTCATCGCCGGCAAACAATGCCTGCCCGGCCGAGTATCGCTGGGCGGGTATGCGCGGGCCTGCGGTAATTCGCCCATCACTCATGCCATTGTAGAAGAACACAATCCCGGCTTCTGTCAGCAGCGCTGGTGGCCCGGATTCGGTCAGCAAGGAATCAAAATGCCCCGGACTGTTCTTGGGCAGCACGAACAGCGGTTTGCCGGCCCGATCAAGCACAGGAGTCCAGTTGATCAGGTCATGGGAATAGGCCAGGGCGGTCTGGCGGTCCGTGTGCCAGTACATCCAGTATTTTCCGGCCACTCGCGCGGCGACGATTTGCTCGCCCGATTTCCTTGTCACGATGGCGCCTGATTTCGACCACTCGCTTTCGAAACGGCCGCCATAAGCCGTGCGAAACACCGGACCATGATGCTGCCAGTGAAGCAAATCCTTTGAAGTCGCAACGCCTAGACGCGCGACCTTCCGGTTCCACATCGTGAAGGCCAAGACAAACGTGCCGTCCTCCGACTGGACGATCCGTGGGTCCTCGCACCCGCCCGGCCATTCATATTTCTCCCATCGCCCCGGCTCGGGATATAGCACCGGATGCGGCAGGGCGCTGAAGTGTTTGCCGTCCGAACTCTCCGCCAGGCCCACGCGCGATGTATATTGGCCAACACCATGGCCCGTCGTATCTTCAGCCCGATACAGGACGTAAAGTTTTCCCCGCCACGCAATGGCCGCCGGATTAAAGGCGTGCGTGTACTCCCAGTGGACCAACTGATGGATGATCGGATCGCGAAAGGTCTCCTTTCGATTCGGCCTCAGAATGGGCTGGCCGCCAGCGGGACGCTCAAACGGGCCAATCTGCCATGGGAACTCCATTGACACTCCGGACGACCCGAAAGCAAGCTGCGAGGTCATCGTCAAGGCAGCCACCGTTGCCGCGCCGCCAAAGTATCCAACGAACTCTCTACGATTCATGACCTAACGTCCTTTCTGAACACCCGGCTCACGGAAACACAGAATTGCCGTCGGGCTCAGACAGTAATGCATCAGGGTCGCGCGCAGAGCGCATTACGCTGCGGTTCTTCATTTGATGTTGGCCACGCAAAGCTCTCCATGCCATGTTTCTTCGGCAGAATGCCCAAAGCGCAAACCCGGTGCCGTGGCCACCGCTGCGCAAGTTCGCCAAAACACTACGCCGGCTGGTCGAAGAAGGGCTCGCCGCGCTTGCGGTATTTGTAGGCGGCTTGTTCGTCGAGTTCGATTCCCAGTCCCGGCTTATCCGTCACTTCAACGTAGCCTTTTTCGATCAAGGGCTTTTTGCGACCCTTGATGAGTTCGTCGAAGAACGGAACGGATTCGGCGTGCCACTCGAGCGCCAGGAAGTTCGGCGTGGCCGCGCAGAGGTGCACGGAGGCCATGGTGCCGATGGGGCTGGAGATGTTGTGCGGAGCGACGGCAACGTAATGCACTTCCGCCATGTCGGCGATGCGCCGGCCCTCCAGCAGTCCGCCCACTTTCTGGTAATCGGGAGCCAGGATGTCCACCGCGCCGCGCTCCAGCAGTTCGCGGAAGTGGTGGCGCTGGTAGTGGTTCTCGCCCGTCGCGATGGGCGTGGAAGTCGCGTCCGTCACGCGGCGCATGGCGTCGGTATTTTCCGGCGGCACCGGGTCTTCAAGCCACAGCAGGTCGAACGACTCGCAGGCCCGCGCCAGCTTGATGGCATCATTCACGCCGTAGTTCCAATGGCAGTCGATGGCCAAATCAACTTCCGGACCGATCGCCTTGCGCAGCGTGCCCACCAGCCCCGCCATCAGCTCGATCTCCTTGCGAGTGAGCGAGCGGTTGTAGTCGTCCAGCGAGAATTCGCTGGGAACGTCCACATCGAACTTCAGCGCCGTAAAGCCGCGCCGCTTCATCACGACCGCGTGCCGGGCGTAATCCTGCGGGCGAATCTTGCGCGCCTCAGACTTCTGCCCGCCATGATACTTGGGGCTCAGCTCGACCCTCTCGGACAGATCCTTTCGCCATTTTTCCCCGGCCCCGGCTCCGCGAGTCTTCTGCGCCCAGCCGGGCGTGCGCGGCAGCAGAACCGGCGAAAGGCTGGAGAGGCCTTTGCCCGCGTGGCAGTCCGCGTAGATCCGCACGCGGTCGCGGTACTTGCCGCCCAGGAATTGATAGACCGGAAGATTCGAAGCCTTGCCCACAATGTCCCACAAGGCAGTCTCCACGCCGCTGATGGCATGGAAGCCCATGCCCGCAGTTCCGGTAGCGCCCATCGCCGTGCGCATCAGTCGCGCCAGGCGGTCCACATCGCGAGGATCTTCACCGGGCAGGAATTCGTTGAATTCGCGGATCACACCCGTCAGGCCGGGAGCGAAGAAAGCCTCGCCCCATCCGGCGATGGAAGTGTCGGTGCTCACTTTCACAATGGTCCAGTCGTAATTGGCTTCAATAACCGCAGTCTCGATTTTAGTGATTCGCATGGTCTGCCTCAGTACTCTCTTTTGCTTTCTGGCCGTATGTCATCAATCACACAAAGGCTCCGCGCGCCGCCGCAAATCCGCTGGCGCGAGAGTCTTGCACAAGGGACGGTACTATATCAGGGGATGGCGGGAAATGCCATTAAAGCGCTCCGAGGTCTTTCTGCAGGTTGGTGATGGAGTCCTTCGGAAGCTCCGACGGCACGAGGTCCGTGGAGCGCCGCGCATAGACGTGACCCTGGACCTCGGACAATTCCACGGTCTGAGTCTTATTATGACTGCCATACTGAACCTGGAAAGTGTACGCCGGCTTGGCCAGCCCGTAAGCAGCCAGATCGGTGGGATGCTCTTCGGGGAACGACGTTGCGTTCAAGCCGGTCAGATCCTGCAGCAGCGTTTGCATCTTGCCGCCAGAGACCACCATGCTGGCCGGTTCGGTCTGCTCCCACTTGCTGTTCTTATGCTGCACGAACACCCGATGCTCTTTTGGGCCGTCCACCGTGACTTTGTTCGCCTCAAAAGTGGAGAAGGTAAACAAGCTCTTGGCGCGCAGGTCAGAAGGCTTCTTCTGGAACTGAGTAAGGAAATCAGAACCGAGCGTAAAGACAGGACCGACAGCCGTATTCATGGCGTAGTAGTTGCTTCCGTCCTTCTTGCCCAGCACCAGGGTCTGGCTACCGTCAGCGCCGCTGATGTGAATTGTCAGCGTGGGATTCGAAAAGCCGTAGCGGCTGAGGTTCGTCTTGCTCTCGTCGACAATGCTTTGCATGGAAGCACTGCCCAGCTCATCGACCAGGCCCTCAACACTGAAGCGGTCCGCGCGAACAGGAGGCGGCAGCATCAGGTCCCAGATGCCATCGGTATTCTTGACAAGCTGGTAGCTGCCGGTTTTCGAAGAGACATCAATCCGCTGGATATTGTCCGACGTAAGAGTGACCACCTTCTTGTTGCGAAGGTCGAACAGGCTCTTTTCGAGCGAATCTTTCATGTAACTGGCGAGCGTGATGACGCGCTGTTCGCCTCCAACCTGCGCGTAGATGCCGGTGCTGGTGGGCGTCGAACTTCCCAGACGCAAAGTAAACTCGGATGGTTTGGTATTCGTCTTGACCTCAATCGTAGTCTGCGGGGGATCAAGGCCAAATTCCTTCAGGTCGGTGGGATGTTCGCTGACGACTTCACTCGGGGTGGCGCCAGTCAGGCTGCTCAGAAGCCCGTCAATCGTCGAGGAATCGGCGGCCAGCTTTTCAGGTTCCGTGATCTGCCAGACCTTGCCATTCAGCGCGCAGGTAATCGCCTTGCCGGTGCTCGGAGTCAGAGTGAACGACACGATATGATCACGCTTGACCGGAAAGATCTTTTGCGATGACGAGGTCTTCGTCTTCAAAGTCGAAGTGCTCTTCTTACGCCCGAAGTAAGTGAAGACACCCCAGAGTCCAGCGAGGACAACAAGTGCAATTAAGGTTTGGAGATATTTCTTATTCATCGCCGACGCCGCCACCACACTCCGGTCCCCACCAGAATAATGGCCAGCGGCAGGCCAAAGACTCCCAGGTAGAGCAGGCGCCCCATTTGCCGCTGGTTCATGTCCAGAGTCTGGTGTTCATGAGCCTTCGGCCGGATGGAAATCATGCTCTCCTCGGCGGAAAGCCAATTGATCATGTTCATGACCAGGTCTTTATTGCCCTGAAATCCCAGGTACGCGTTGGCAGCCAGCAGAGATGTTCCCGTCACGACCAGCCGGCCCTCGCTCTTGTTGCCTTTACCGCCGGGGTTGCTGATGGTGTCCGCCGCGGCAACTGTAAGGGGTCCCTTAATATCCTTGCCGGGCCGATAGGAGACCTGGTGCATGCTTGGGTTAAAATTTTCGACTCCGAAGCTATCCCCTGACGTCTCACACAGCATTTCAGGAGACGCATTGCCTTTGGCGCCTTTGCTGACATCGATCGACCGTGAAAGCGGGAAAAGGGTCGCAACATTCTGCATCGGCTGGACAATAGGATTGGAGCCGTACTTGATGATCAAAGGCATGTCGGGGGTGGTCCCGAACAGCCGCGCAACGGGGTTCAAGTCCACAACCAGGTCATCCCGCACGCCCACGCCCCACCCGTCAAGAAGCTTATCCAGATTGGGCAACTTGACACCGGCATCCAACATGAACAAAGCGCGGCCGCCGTTTTCGATGTATTTCTGGATGGTAGCAATTTCCGGAGGCAGGTAGTCGTGCTTGGGTCCTGCAACCACCAGTACCTCGCAATCCGCGGGAATCTCGTTCTTCTGGAAGAGCATCAAGGTCTTAACCTTGTAACTCTCATTGTTCAGCTCACTCTTGAAATTCTGGAAGCCGTCCTGGCCGGTGCCGTTTACATTGCGTTCACCGTGGCCCTGCATGAAATAGATGGTCTTCTCTCCCATGAGAACGCGGATCAGCGCATTCGTGACGCCCTCTTCGTTGGTGCTCTGCGCCTGAAAGTGCCGCGTCCCGGAGACGACTTCGATGGTGCCATAGTTTTGCACACCGAACTGCTTTGCCAAGGCGGGCTGGCGGTCAGGGTCTACGTAACGGACCTTAACGCGGTGCGAGGCGTCGGCATACTCGCCCAGCAAATCACGCCGCTGGCTGAAAGCGCCCTTGCGGTCAAACGCATAGATGGTAACGTTCTGCTTCAGGTTCTTGAGGATCTTCTTGCTTTGAGGCGACAGGCTGTATTCATGGTCGGGGGTGAGGTCCCAGCGTTTGTCGTGCCGGTTCACAAACCAGTTGACCAGCACAACAATCGCAATGCCGATCAGGGTGTAGAGAGCCAGATTTGCGCCTTGCAGAATTCGCTGGCCGCGCCCTCCTTTCGGTCGATCTTTGCGAGCCATCGTCAGACCCTCCCCTTCAAAGCTTCAACGGACCGCGCCGTCAGGAAAATTCCAAGTACAATCACAGACAAATAGTAGACCAGATCCTTCAAGTCAACGACACCCTTCGAGAAGGCATCAAAATGCGTGGTCAGAGACAAGTAGGCCAACACGCGGCTTACGGCTCCGCTGGAATAGGCGGTTACCCAGTTCAAAACGTAGAACAGCAGAAACACTGCGAAGGAAACCACCGCTGCAATAATCTGATTCTTTGTGAACGTCGAAATCCACATGCCCAGGGCTAACAGCGCGCCACCAAACAGGAAAAGCCCCACGGCCTGCGCGATCAAAGGCTTGGCGAAGGGGTTGCCATAGATGAACAGGACGCCGAGATACCCAAACGTAATGACAATCATCGTGCCATAGAGCAGCAGAGCTCCCAGGAATTTGCCCAGGATAATTTGAAGGTCGGTAATCGGAGAGGTCAGCAAAAGCTCAATGGTGCCGGACCGCTTCTCCTCGGCGTAAAGCCGCATCGTGATCAGCGGAATCAGCAGCAGCAGGACAATCGCCAGAACACCTTCAAACAACGGCCGGATGACATAATCGTTGATGGTCATGCTGGGCATGCCCATACCGCCCATCGCCTGCATCCGAAAGGTCTGTACCACGTAAGTCGCCGTGAAGCTGTAAAAGAAGAATCCGCACAGCACCGAGTAAACGGCCATCACCAGATAGGCTATGGGCGAATGAAAGTAGGAACGAAGTTCCTTGCCCGCTACTGCCAGAATATTGCGCATTTCGATTTCCTCTCCAGGATCATTGGCGACTGCCAAATTCCGGCCAGACGCCTTGCGTCCGGACACCGAAGGGTTAATTCTCGGCTTTCGCTTCCCCGCCCCCGGCCGGCAATTCCTTCTGGGCTGCTGCTTCCTCACCCAGGTCCCGTGTCGTCAGTTTCAGGAAGATGTCTTCCAGGCTCATTCCGCTGGTCTTCAATTCGAACAAGCCCCATCCGGACTGCACGACCGCGCGGGCCAGTTCTGCACGTACGTCGTGGTTCTTCTCGGTGTGAACCTCCAGGGTGATCCGCGGGCCTGAAGATTCCCGCTGCTCAACCAGGGTCACGCCCGGCACGGTTTGCAGCTTGCTCGTGATCTCCGGCGCAGGACCTTCTGCAGTCACCAGGACCGTCCCGTAGCCCTGCAGGCGCGCTGTCAACTCATCCGGAGCCCCCATGGCAACCACGGTTCCTTTGTTGATCACCACCACGCGCTGGCAGGTCTTTGACACTTCCGGAAGAATATGGGTGCTCAAGATCACGGTGTGCTGCCCTGCCAATCCTTTGATCAGCTCGCGCGTTTCGATGATCTGCTTGGGATCCAGGCCGGCCGTCGGTTCGTCGAGAATCAGGACTTCAGGGTTGTGGATCATCGCCTGCGCCAACCCGACGCGCTGGCGATAGCCTTTTGAAAGTTTCCCGATTTGCCGGTTCTGCACGTCAGCAACCGCGCATTTCTCACTCACTTCCGCGATTCGCTTCTTGAGTTCGGTGCGCGCAACGCCTTTAATGCGCCCCACAAATGCCAGGTACTCATTAACCGTCATGTCGGTATAGACAGGGGGATTCTCAGGAAGATAGCCGACACGTTTTTTGGCCTCGAGCGGCGCCTCGGCCACGTCAAAGCCCGCCACACGCACGCGGCCGGAGCTGGCCGAAAGGAAGCCCGTGATGATCCGCATCGTCGTCGTCTTCCCCGCCCCATTAGGACCCAGGAAGCCGAGGACTTCCCCTTTTTGAACCTGGAAGCTGACGCCTGAAACCGCAAGGGTCGGGCCGTATCGTTTAGTCAGATTTTCAACTTCAATCATACGATTGCATCCTCATAACCATGAGCCATGTGTCCCTGGAATTTGGACCTGATTTCTCCCCATCGCAAACGCAGGCTTTAACTGTAGCCGCAACTTATAAGGATTATCAGAAAACGCCAAAGGTTGCCAACCTGTTTATTTTGTGTTTACCTGAAACTTGTTCTTCCACGGGATTCGAACGGACTTTCAGCATCAAGAGAACGCTCAGACCACTTTGGAGGATACTATGGTTCTCAAAGACCAAGTCACACTGATCACTGGAGCTTCCAGCGGCATCGGCCGCGCGACGGCGATCGCAATGGCGCGCGAAGGCGCCCGCATTGGAGTTAACTATCATAAGAACAAAGCCGGCGCCGAACAAGCGGTGGAAGAAATCCGAAAAGCCGGCGGAGACGCGGAGGCAATTCACGCCGACGTCACCTCTGCGGCGCAGGTTCAATCGATGGTGGAAAGCGTGCGCAAACGATGGGGCCGCATTGACATCCTGGTGAACAACGCCGGCGATCTTCTGGCGCGGCGCATGCTTGCCGACATGACCGAAGAGTACTGGGACCAGATCATGGATTTGAATCTGAAGAGCGTGTTCCTCTGCGTGAAGGCCGTTTGGGAAGAAATGACGGCGCGTAAGAGCGGGTGCATCATCAACGTCACCTCCATCGCCGGACGCAACGGCGGCGGTCCCGGCTCTGGTGCCTACGCCACGGCAAAAGGCGGAATGATCACCTACACCAAGAGCCTCGCAAAGGAACTGGCGCCCCAGGGCGTTCGAGTGAACGCCATTTCCCCAGGCGTCATCGCCACGCCTTATCATGAGAGGTACAGCCCTCCTGAGATTTTCAACAAGTTCATGGCCAGCATCCCCCTCGGCCGCGCTGGGACCGCCGAAGAAATTGCCAGCGTGATTGTGTTCCTGGCATCGCCGGCCGCGAGCTACATCGTGGGAGAAACCGTGGAAGTGAACGGCGGCATGCTGATGGATTAGCATTAGATCACCCGGACGCTCGAAGGTACCTGTCGATGTCCAGCAGCACCTTATGCATCATCGCAGGTGTCAGCTTGCCCGTCTGGGTGTTCTGCTGGCTGGGATGGTAGGATGCAAACAGCCGGGGCAGTTCGCCCGGCAAGGCATAACTGGCTCCGTGAGCAAATCGCATCTTCGAGCGCGGAGGCAGATCCACCTGATCTTGAATCACATTGAGATATCGGTCAAACGCGATTCGACCAAGCGCCAGGACGGCGCGAAGCCGACCGAGAAGTTCAAGCTCGCGTTCCAGATAAGGCTGGCAGCTTCGCAGTTCCTGTGGCAAGGGCTTGTTTCCGGGTGGGGCACAACGCACCACCGCGGTGATGTAACACCGATGAAGCCATAGTCCGTCTTCCCGGTTGTGCGATTCGGGCTGGCTGGCAAATCCCGCCTCATAGAGAGCACGGAAGAGGAACTCTCCTGAACGATCGCCGGTGAACATCCGGCCGGTACGGTTCGCTCCATGCGCAGCCGGCGCGAGCCCCACGATCATCAGTTCCGCCTGCGGGTCGCCAAAAATGGGCACCGGCTTCCCCCAGTATTCCCAGTCACGAAACATCCGGCGCTTCTCCTGCGCGACCTTCTCGCGGTATCGCACCAGGCGCGGGCAGAGCGTGCACCGAATAACCTTTTGCTGGAGCTTTTCGAGTTCCCGAACAGGAGAGCCACATTTAGTCATCATGGAATGCTCAAGAGCAGCCTGTATAACATCGCTGTCCGCTTACCCTTTGGCCAAAGCGAGCAACGCTTCCCATTGTTTGTCCGACACCTGCATAACCGACAGACGCGGCAGACGGACCAGGTCAAAATCCTTCAGTTCAGCATGCTTCTTGATTTCATCCAATCCGACCGGCCGCGGAATCTCTCCACGCGCCCGGATATCGACCACCACCAGCCGCGATTCCTTCTTTTTCGGATCGGAATAAGGATCGCTCAGCACCTCCGCCAATCCGACGATAGACCGTTCCCCGCCCGAGTGGTAGATCATCACTTCGTCGCCCCGGCGCACATTTCGAAGGTGCTTCAGAGCAAGGTTGTTCGAGATCCCGTCCCACACGGTCTTCTTGTCGTGCGTGAGGTCCTGATAGGAATAGTGTTCCGGATCGGACTTGAAGAGCCATCTATTCGCCATCGATTCCTCCTGCCGCCCTCGCGGGCGTGAATACGCGGCTGCCGGAGACCACGGCAAGCGCGGGTTGATTACTTCGTCTCCGGTGCTTTCCTGCCGAAACTTTTTCCTTCGAGGTGCATCTCTAAGAAGAGCAGGTTAATTTGAGGAGACACCAAGAAATGTCAAACATCAAGCATTTGAACATCGAGCAATGGCACACCGTTGAAAACGACCCAAAACCGACCCTTGTGGACTTTTGGGCGGAATGGTGCGCGCCTTGCCGAGCCATGGAGCCCGCCTTTGAAAAGCTGGCAGAAAACTATACGAACCAGTTCAGCTTCGCCAAGGTCAACGTAGACGAAGCGCCGGAACTGGCCGGCAAGTTCGGCATCCGGTCCATTCCCACGCTGCTCTTGATCAAGAATGGAAAGGTCACCGAGCAGCTCATCGGAGCGCGGCCTTACAGCGAACTGGCTCGGGTCCTCGAAGCCCACACGCCAGTTGTCAGCAAGTAGCAGCCCCTCGCATCCCCTGGCGGGAAGGCGTCCACCTGAGAACGGACGCCTTTCCTGCTGGCAACCCTTTCCGGTCCACAAAACCCCCATCGCTGACCGGCGAGCAACCGGGTCTCGCCACAGATCACCGTGTCTACGACGGCCGAGTGGAAAGCACGCTTGGAGTGTTTGGAAAGAGTCCTTTCGGTGTGCTGATATACCCGCTGATCTGGTTCTTATTCAGCTTGTTCACCACCAGTTCCAGCGCGCTTGAAGCTCCCTGGACGTAGAAGAAGACGGGTTCGTCCAGCGCCTGGTCTTTGCGCATGGTGCGCTTGTCATCGAAAAAGAGATCGATCGTGTAAAGGTTCTGTTTCTGGTTGGTTTTCAGCAATTCGATCATGACGCCCCCGATTTTCTTGCGGGCGTGCTTTTTCGGCAGGCTGAATTCAAAATAGTCACGGTCCGTGCGATGAGCGAGGGCGATCAGTTCGTCGTGCGTCCGGGCGATCGCGCCGGACAGCTCGCCTTTGGCGCCCGTCAGAGCCGCTTGAGTGGCCTCCAGGTCCTTCTTGTTTCCTGCAACATCGGTCGAAAGCGTGCCGAACTTGCTGTTCGCCTCTGACTGGAGCTTGTTGAGATCCTGCGAGCTGGCCTTCTGTTCAATCGCCTGATTCAACTGCTGCACGGACGCCCGTTGCTGTTTTTGAATGTTCGCGGCAAGCTGGCGGGCGCGCGCCAGCTCCTGCTGGGTCATACCCAGCTTCTGGCTTGTCACATCGAACTGTGCCCTCAACTGGGCGTACTGATCGTCGCTCGAATTCATCCGGCGCGTCAGCAGGGTCAGCTCGTTGCTATGCATTGCCAGAGCTTTCCCGAACTGG